>JAZSQU010000063.1:0-7202 GCA_045538095.1 Acutalibacteraceae bacterium
CGAAGAACCTACTACAAAAGAACCGGTCAGCGAAGACGAATGCTCTTGCTACTGTCATTCATCGGGCTTCGGAAGAATTATCTACAGACTTCTCAGCTTCTTCTGGAGAATATTCAAAATCAACAAGAGCTGTGAATGCGGCAATGTACATTATTGATAACACTATTTTGAGTCGGCAGATAATGCCGGCTCATTTTTAAAAGACTTTTATTATATTTTTTTCATTATTATATTAGTGTTAATCGAATGTTATTTGAGTGTTGATTTACTGTTATTACATCGACTGTTTACAGGTTTTTCTTTTCCTCAAAGCATTGATAAAACACAAAAAATCTGCTATACTTATCTTTAATGCTTACCGTTACCTTATATTGGAGAACAAACTATGACCGACAGAATAATTGCCTTTGACCTTGAAATGCCGGGACAAAAGGACCTGCGTGTCAGTGCAATCGGAATAACAGTTGTGGAAAAGGGCGAAATAGTGGACAGCTATTACCACCTTGTAAACCCTGAAACTGAATTTGACCCCTTTGTAATTGACCTTGTGGGTATCACACCCGAAATGGTAGAGAATGAACCTACCTTTCCTGAAATCTGGCGTGAAATTGAAGATACAATGAGCAGCGGACTTCTTGTTGCTCACGGTGCAGCAGGGGACCTTAAAACCCTTTGTGCCTGCCTTAATTATTACGGGATAAAATGGAAAGATAAAATAGAATATGCTTGCACCTGCGATATAGGTATCGCTTTTTATCCTCACTTAGAGCATTACAGCCTTGATTTCCTCTGTGAGCATATCGGTGTTAATCTTGACCACCACAACGCCTTAAGCGACAGCGAGGGCTGTGCAAGGCTTATTATTGACTTTATGAAAAACGGCCTTGAAATCGGCAGTCACATTTCTCAGTTCAATGCACTTAAGGGGCAGAAGGTAAGAAAAAACCGACCCAAGCAAAAGAAAACCCTTACGGAAAAAATTCAGTCAGTTCTCTTCAATATGCAAAACGAAAAAACAAAATACGCCTTTCTCCGTAAATATCCCTATATGGATGAGGATAAGGTCATCGGCGTGAAGGAAGCACATCTGCGTACCTATGCAAATAATCTTTGCAGACAGAACAAGGCCAACGATTTTACGAAAAAGCTTCAGCACACCTACCACGAGGAAAACAACCTTCACGCAATTATTATTTCAAAGCGCAAAAGATTTGCCGCCTGCGTAAAGCAGATTGACGATTTTCTGCCCTATATAGATAATTACGAAACAGCAGAATATATTGAGCCGAAGATTTTTCTCAGCCGTCAGCCTGAGCTTTTAGGAGTGATTGACCGTTGGCTGAAATGTGAAAATCCCTACGGAAAGGTTGTTGCAATAAACACAATTATCCGCGCTTTTAATCACGAAAACTATTACAGAAACTGGATGGATACCATACTTTCCATGAAAACGGACGATATACATCTGAACCGTAAAAGAGCCCAGTTTTTCAGCAGTGTGCTTATTAATGCAGAGGCTTACTTCCTGCCTTACATAACCTCGGGTGCACTTGACAGATGGACTCACAATATGACTTTGCAGCTTTCTGCAAACTCAAAAGGCGTAAAGAATGAGAAAAAGGAAATGTATATATCTCTCAGAAGGTAAAAATTAAATAAGTTTAAGAAAAAACTTGAGATTTAATGTTGATTTAATTTGATTATTTTATTATAATATATAAGATAATGGGTAATTATGGAATAATATACCCGAAGATAAAAATTCTCAGGAGGTCTGCTTCTATGGCAAAAAAGGCTGAAAAGAATATACCTCTTTCACCTGAGGGTGTAAACGGTACAACTCCCAAAAAATCAAAAAATAAGAAAAGGAAGAAAAAACATACGGGACTTTATGTAACCTTCCTTACCCTTTTCTGTATATTCGTTGCAGGTATGCTCAGCGCAATAATTATCGGCGGTACAATGGCTTCTCATATGGACAGCTTTATCAACGGTGATATTGCAATTGACCTTGAGGATTACAAGGATTCACAGAATCAGACTTCAATTATGTACGCCTATGATTCCAACGATAAGGTAATTGAGCTTACCCGACTTCACGGTACTGAAAACCGTATCTGGGTTGACTATGACGAAATGCCTCAGAATCTTCTCTGGGCGTTTATCTGCCTTGAAGACAGAAAGTTCTATACCCATCCCGGTGTTGACTGGGTGAGAACAATTGCGGTTATGATCAAACCTGAATTTGCAGGTCAGGGTGCTTCAACAATCACTCAGCAGCTTATCAAAAACTTAACTGACGATGATCAGACAACCTATAACCGTAAATTCAACGAAATTCTCCGAGCACTCAATCTTGAAAAGAACTACTCAAAGAAGGATATTATTGAGGCTTACCTCAACACGGTATCTCTGGGCGCAGGCTGCTACGGTGTTAAAACTGCGGCAGAAACTTATTTCGGCAAAGATGTAAGCGATCTTAATCTTCTTGAATGCTGCGCCCTTGCAGGTATCACAAAGGCTCCCTACGGTAACAATCCCTATGTAAGCATGGAAAACTTCCAGATAAGAATCAACCGTTGCCTTAAGGCTATGTGGGAAGAGGGTAAAATAAGCGAAAAGACATACAAAAAGTATCTCGATAAAGCTCCGAAAGTAAAGCCCAAGAAGTCAACCGTTGCAACAAACGAGGACAAGTCAGAAATTCTTTCCTGGTACGAAGAATATGTAATTGACCAGGTAATTGCCGACCTTCAGGAAAAATACGAATACGACTACAACGAAGCCTGGAGAAAGCTCTACTACGGCGGTCTTAAGATTTATGCGGCTGTTGACCTTGATGTGCAGAAAACCCTTCAGGATATTTACAAAAACAGAACAGGCTTCCCCAGCTCAAGATACGACTCAAGAGGTCAGCTTCCTCAGTCCTCAATGACCATTATGGACTATCAGGGCAGAATCGTGGCTCTTGTAGGCGGTACCGGTACAAAGAAAGAAAACCGAAGCTATAACAGAGCTACCGACTTCAGAGCAAAAAGACAGCCCGGTTCATCAATCAAGCCTCTTTCAGCTTATGCTCCTGCAGTTGACCTGGGTATTGTTACTCCCAGTTCACCCATTCTTGAAAAAGCTCTTAAGGGTTACAACAACGGCAAGGACTGGCCACGTAACTTCAACGGTGACCACGGTTCAGGCGAGTATGTAACGGTTGAAAACGCACTTGTACGATCACTAAACACAGTTCCCGCAAGAATTATTCATGAGAGTCTTACAATTAATACAGCTCTCAGATACTGTAACGAGAAATTCCATCTCAACCTTTCACAGAGCGACGCAAACCTCAGTTCACTTGCTGTTGGCGGTACAAATACAGGTGTAACAACTCTTGAAATGGCTGCAGCCTTTGCCACTTTCGGCAACGGCGGCAGATACTATGAACCCTACAGTTACTACAAGGTTACGGACAGACACGGTAATATCGTTCTCGATAACAGAAATAATCAGCCTCAGCAATCTATCAAGAGAGAAACCGCTTCATCAATGCTTTCAATGCTCACAAAGGCAGTTACCTCATCAAGCGGTACAGGTTACGGTTCATACATCAGCCGTTTCCAGACCTTTGCAAAAACAGGTACAACCTCAGACAACTGCGACAAGTGGTACTGTGGCGGTACACCTCACTATGTAACAGCAGTGTGGTACGGTTATGACTACCGTGCAGATATGCATACGGGCACAAGTAACCCTGCAAAAACCGTATTCTCATACGTATTCAGAAAGCTTCATCAGAACCTTCCTGCAAAGACCTTCGGTACAACAATTCAGGAGGTTGACAACTCCCTTGCTATGACAGAATAACGGGGTGCAATATGATTATTCTTTCAGTAGATTACGGCGATGCCAGAACAGGTATCGCCGTATGCGATAAAATGGAAATTCTTGCTTCACCTGTTACGGTTATCCACGAAAGCTACGAACCAAAGGTGATTGCAAAAATCAAAGAGATTGTTTCAGAAAAAAGGCCTGAGCTTATTGTTGTGGGACTTCCTGTCAATATGGACGGCACAAAAGGGGAGAGGGCAGAAAAATGCACTCTCTTTGCCGAAAGGTTGAAAGAAGAAACGGGCATAGAGGTAAAGCTTTGCGACGAAAGACTTACCACTGTTTCAGCCCACAGAATACTCAGCGAAAACAACGTCAGAGGACAGAAACGCAAAAACGTTGTTGATGCTGTTTCTGCTGTGATGATACTGGAAACTTATATGAGACAGAAAAGCTCCTGAGAAATTCAAAATGCAAAATTCAAAATGCAAAATTGCGTTTAAAATTCAATTAAACGACAAAACACATCCCGCCAAATGAGGTGGGATGTGTATGTTTTTTTATTTTGATTGTATCGGTCAGAACGGACGACCAATGGTCGCCCCTACTTTTAAAGCTTCGTCAGTTATTTTGCATTTTGCATTTATTTCGCATCAAACCAGGTTTTACCCGTGTGTACATCGGAAAGAAGCTTTACTTTCATTTCTGTTGCACTTTCCATTTCCTCTTTGAGGATAACTGCAACCTTTTCTTTTTCTTCTTCAGGACATTCAACAATCAGTTCGTCGTGTACCTGCATAATAAGTCTAGCCTTAAGGTTTTCTTTCTGCAGTCTTTCGTAAACCTTTACCATAGCAATTTTAATGATGTCCGCTGCAGTTCCCTGAACGGGCATATTCTTTGCCACACGTTCACCGAAGCCTTGCAGCATTTTGTTTGTTGCCGTAAGCTCAGGCAGATATCTTCTGCGTCCAAAAAGAGTTTCGCCGTAACCTTTTTCTCTTGCATCGGAAACAGCTTTTTCAAGATAACGCCTTACACCGCTGTAATGGGAAAGGTAGCCCTTGATGTATTCGTCGGCTTCCTTACGGGTAACACCGATATCCTTTGAAAGAGAGAAGGCACCTATGCCGTAAACAATTCCAAAATTAACTGCCTTGGCTCTGCTTCTCATAAGGGGTGTAACCATACCTACGGGCATATCGAAAACCTGAGAAGCAGTAATTGTGTGGATATCTTCGCCGTCGTTGAAGGCTTTAATCATAGTTTCGTCGTCTGCCATATGAGCTAAAACTCTCAGCTCAATCTGTGAGTAGTCGGCATCAACAAGAACGAAGCCCTCTTCTGAAGTGAAGAAACGGCGCATCTCTCTGCCGATTTCGGAACGTACGGGAATATTCTGTAGGTTGGGCTCAGTAGAGCTTATTCTGCCCGTTCTTGTTTCTGTCTGATTAAGGGTAGAACGGATTCTGCCGTCTGAGTCGATAACCTTTAAAAGTCCCTCGCAGTAGGTGCTTTTCAGCTTGGCAATAGCTCTGTATTCGAGAACGTGAGCAACAACGGGATAATCGTCAGCAAGCTCTTCAAGAACGTCTGCGTTAGTTGAGTAACCGCTTTTTGTCTTTTTCTTGCAGGGAATGCCGAGAGTTTCAAAAAGCACTGCGCCTAACTGCTTCGGAGAGTTGATATTGAACTCAACACCTGCCTCAGAGTAAATAAGCTGTGTCAGCTCATCAGCTTTTTTGCTCATTTTTTCGCCAAAGTCGCTGATACCCTTTCTGTCCACAAGAAAGCCCGTGTTTTCCATGCTTGCTAGAACCTTGGAAAGCGGCATTTCAATCTGATACATCAGCTCGTTCTGTCCGTTTTCACTGAGGATTTCTTTAAGTTTTTCGGTAAGAGAAGGAAGACACGCAGCAGAAGTAACCTTAGCTTTTATCTCTTCATCGCAATCGGTTGAGGGAACAGCTATACCGTACTCCTCAGAAAGTCTGAGAGCATCGTAGGAATTGGCTGAAGGGTTGAGAATGTAGCCTGCAAGGCTCGTATCGAAAATTTCTGCCCTACATTCCGGTTTTCTTCTGAGAGCGTATTTATAAAGAGGCTTGCTGTCGTCAGTATATTTCTCCCATTCGCCATCAACAAAATCGTCAAAGAAGCTGTAAAAATCAAGACAGTCTGCCGTTACGCATTTAACTTCATTTTGGAAAGTAAAGTACATTTCGCTTATGTCTGCACCGTCATATTCAGTTGTGAAGTAAGCCTTGCCTGACTTTTTGAACTCACCGAGAAGAGCACACAAATCTCTTTCGTAGGTAAGGGTGATGTTTTCTTTTTCCTCTTTGGCTTCTTCGGTGAGGGGAATGTTTTCTCTTGTAAGACCAAGCTTTTCGATAATGCCAAACATTTCAAGCTTCACAAGAAGCTTTATTGCCTCAGCTGCAGAGGGCTCTTTTATAAGGTAGGTGTCGGGATTGGTGTCAATGGGAGCCGTGAGACAGATTGTGCCGAGAGTACGGCTGAGGTAAGCACTTTCTTTACCTGTAGAGAGCTTTTCACGGACACCCTTTTTGATGTCGATTTCTTCGATATGGTCATAGATATAATCAATTGAGCCGAAGCTTTTTATAAGCTCACTTGCAGTTTTCTGTCCGATGCCGGGCACACCGGGAATGTTGTCTGATGAATCGCCCATAAGAGCCTTTATTTCAATCATACCCTTTGGTTCAACGCCGTACTCCTCAAAAAGCTTTTCCTTATCATACAGTGCCGTAGTAGCCTTGCCCATCTTGGTTGAAGCAAGAAGTACATTGGTGTTATCGCTTATAAGCTGAAGAGAGTCACGGTCACCTGTTGCAATAAAGTACTTGTCGTCGCCTTTGCATGAGGCTGAAAGTGTGCCGAGAATATCATCGGCTTCAAAGCCTTCTTTTTCAACAACGGTATAGCCCAAAAGGGTAAGCAGATTTTTGAGTATGGGCATCTGTGAACGCAGTTCATCGGGCATACCCTTTCTGCCTGCCTTATATTCGCTGTACATTTCGTGACGGAAGGTGGGTGCTTTAAGGTCAAAAGCAATTGCAACGTGGTCGGGATTACACTCCTCACGAAGTCTTATAAGTATATTCATAAAGCCGTAAATTCCGTTGGTGAACTGACCGTCCTTTGTGGAAAGAATACGGATTGCATAAAAAGCACGGTTGACAATACTGTTGCCGTCAATTACAAGTAATCTCATTATTACACCTCAAACGGGTGACGATATAGATATACCGCCACCCTTAAAATAATTATCTGAGCTTTTCTATCATTCTGTCAGGGAAGTTACCGATAAGAGCATCAACGCCCATAGCTGCAAGGCGTTCGATATCCTCATACTC
>JAZSQU010000031.1:0-43170 GCA_045538095.1 Acutalibacteraceae bacterium
TGAACAAGTCCGTTAAAAACGGACAATAGAAAAAATAACCCTCCTATGGTAAAATGAATTATCATAGGAGGAATTTTTATGCCCAGAAGTTACAAACCGATACAGCAACACGAGAAAGAAATATTAAAAATGCGAGAGGAAGGAAAGACCAATAGACAAATAGGAGAAAAATTAGGGTTTAGTAAAGAACAAATTAAGCAATTCATAAATCGTTACAATAAAAAGCAAATGAAAATAAAAGCAGGAATGTCACTGAAAAGAAAAGGCAGACCACCCAAAAATTATGTTGTGAGTGAAGAAGATAGGATAGCTGAGCTTCGATATATAGTCGCTCGTAAAGATGCAAAAATAAAGTCATTAGAAATGGAAAATGAACTGATGCGGGATTTTCTCTCGCTCACAGGAAGGAAGTGAGAACAAGTGTAAAATTTATGGTTATCTACCATCATAAAGATAAATATTCAATAAGTGAAATGTGTCGGTTCTTCGATGTATCAAGAAGCGGTTACTATGACTTTGTGAAAAGAATGGATATACCTGCGAAAGACTTACCGTTAGCCGAAAAGATAAAAGAATGTCAAATAAAGAATGGTAAAACCTATGGTTATCGCAGAGTGCATATATGGCTTGAAAAACAGGGAATACATCATGATCCGAAAACCATATTAAGAGTTATGCAGAAATACAACCTTTTATCAGTAATCAGAAGAAAGAGATATCGCAATTACGGAGAACATATACATCGTTATCCTAATCTTTTGAACAGAGATTTCAAGGCTGAAAGACCGAATCAAAAGTGGGTTACAGATATATCATACATAAAGACCGGGCAAGGAACTCTTTATCTGTCAGTAATCAGAGATTTGTATGATAACAGTATTGTTGCATACAAAACCGGAACAGAACAAAACATAAATCTTGTACTAAGAACAATCAAAGCAGCTAAGAGAAAAGAAAAAATCACTGCAGAGTTGCAGCTCCACAGTGACCAAGGGTTTCAATATACATCGCAAGCATATTTTAACCTGACTAAATCATACGGCATAACTCCATCAATGTCAAGACGTGGTAACCCTTATGATAATGCTATGGCTGAAAATTTCTTTTCTATTCTCAAAACCGAATGTGTATACCGAACAAAACTGAGAACCTATGAGGAGGCTCGCCTCCTCATAGGTCAATACATCGACTTTTACAACAACGAAAGAATTCAACTAAAAACAAAACTGACTCCGATAGAATTTCGAAGTCAGTATGTTGCTTAAAATTTAATATTTAACACCATAGGGGGTGTTTTTTGTGCTGTCCGTACAATTTGGGGCAGTTCACAAGTTCTTCAAGTTACGGGTTGATTTTTTTTGTAAGAATGTTATAATATAAAGAAGGAATAAAAAAGGAGCAAAGCTATGAATTACAATTTTGATTTTAAAGGAAAGTCAGTGCTTATAACCGGTGCTGCCAGCGGTATAGGTCTTGAGGCGGCAAAGGCTTTTCTTTCCTGCGGTGCCGATGTCTATATGTGCGACTACAATGCCGAGGCTCTTTCTGAAAAAGGCAAGGAGCTTTTTTTGCAATATCCCGACAGTGTTATTGTAACAGTTGTAGCTGATAACACCAAAGAGGAAGATACCCAAAAAATTGTTGAAGCTGTTAAGGTTAACACCGGAAAAATAGATATACTCATTAACAACGCCGGTATGTCCCATTCGGCATACAGCATTAAAGAGTCAAGAGAGGATTGGGGCAAGGTAATTAACCTTAACCTTACAAGTCAGTTTTTTATTGCTCAGAAAATTGCCAACGAATTTATGATTCCTCAGAAAGAAGGCAGAATTATCAATACCTGCTCACTGGGCGGTATTCTCGGAATTCCGTCAGCAGCTGCTTACAGTGCCAGTAAAGGTGGCGTTATGCAGATTACAAAATCTCTTTCTTGCGAGTGGGCGCGTTTCGGCATTACCGTAAATGCAGTTTGCCCCGGTTTTGTTGAAACACCACTTATTAAAAATGAAATGGCAAACGAAAAATGGATGGCATATATGACAATGCGCACACCTATGAGAAGACTCGCAAAGCCCGAGGATGTTGCAGGTGCAATGCTCTTTTTTGCATCAGATATGGCTTCGTATATTACGGGTACATCTCTTGTAATTGACGGCGGTTTCTCTGCCGGTTCATAAGCTATGAAAAGAAAAAATATTCTCTTTTTCTTCACTGACCAGCAAAGGTATGACACCTTCTGCCCTGAGATAATGCCGGAGCTTTCTTCACTTGCAAGTGAGGGTGTTACATTTGATAACTGCTTTACCTGTCAGCCCGTCTGCGGACCTGCAAGAGCCTGTCTGCAGTCAGGAATGTACGCAAGTGAAATCGGGTGCTATAAAAACGGAATTTCTCTTCCGAGAGATATAAAGCCACTTGCTGAATATTTCAATGATGCAGGCTACGACACGGCTTATATCGGAAAGTGGCACCTTGCATCTGACTTCAGGTTCAACTGTGAGAAAACTGCAGTTCCCAAGGAGCGACTTGGGGGTTACAAATATTTCAGAGGTTCAGACGTGCTTGAATTTACTTCACACGGCTATGACGGCTACATATTTGACGAAGACGGAAACAAAATTGACTTCAAGGGCTACCGTGCAGACTGCATAACGGATTTCGCCCTGGAATATATTGACAATCATAAAGAAGATAAGCCTTTCTTTATGTTCCTTTCCCATATTGAGCCACACCATCAGAATGACAGACACTGCTATGAGGGCTATAAGGAAACTGTGGATAATCACAAAGGTTATCCAATTCCTGAGGATTTGAAATTCCTTAAGGGAGACTATGAAAAATCATACCCGGATTACCTTTCGGCAATTAACCGACTTGATTATAACTTGGGCAGACTTGTAAGTAAGCTGAAAGAGAAAAATCTTTATGATGATACGATAATAATTTTCACAAGTGACCACGGTTGCCATTTCAAAACGAGAAACCTTGAATACAAGCGTTCCTGCCACGATTCTGCAATTCACATTCCTCTTGTAATTTCAGGCGGAAGCTTCAAGGACGGAAAAGTTGATAGCAGACTTGTCAGTTTAATGGACCTTCCTGCAACCGTGCTGAGCCTTGGCAGAGTTGAAATTCCTCAGTATTTCAGAGGGTATAGCCTTGTTGAGAACAGGAAAAGGGATAATGTTTACATTGAAATAAGCGAAAGCCAATGCGGAAGAGCAATCAGAACAGAAAGATATACTTATTCGGTTTCTGCTCTTACATCCATATCGGGAATCGCAAGAAAAAGTGCGAAAGTTTATTTTGAAAATTATCTCTATGACAATGAAAATGACCCATATCAAAGGAACAACCTTGTGAAAAATATTCAATATAAAGATGTCCGTGAAATGCTCAGAAAAGAGCTTTCTGAAGAAATGAAAAAGGCAGGGGAGAAGGATTTTAAAATTCTTCCCGCTATCAAAGCCAAGAGGGTCTGATATGAAAAGAAAGAAGAAAATTATACTTATTGTATTTCTTACAATTCTTATAATTGCACTTTTAATCGTTATAGGATTTTTCGCTGTACTTTACAAGCTTCAGAATTCGGGAAATCTTTTTGAAGTTCAGGTAACAATAGACCCGGAGCCCGTCAGGGATTTTATTGTGGACTCTTTTGAAGCAATTTTGCCCTAAAATTAAAAGTAAAGGCTACCTGAAAAGGTAGCCTTTTAAGTTTATTCAAATCTTTTCATCGCGTCAATTGAAACAACCGTTGTGTAAATTATTGTGCCTGTAGACAATAACAGAGAAACCATAGTCAGGGGGAAGAAATGATCCTCAAAAACAAATGGTACAACATAAACGGAAATGAAATAAAGCGGCAGATTAACAAGCACACCCCAATTTTTCAGCGGCTCTTTATAGTATATAAAGTATATGAGAAATGTGAAAGCCGCGAAAACGAGTGAGTAAAACATATAGCCAATAATTGAGTCATTGCCGAAATCCAGAGGTCCCATCAGTTTGGTTCTGATATGCAAATATCGGTCAAGAACTATGTACGCATTTACAACAATCGGATAAATCCAACCGAGATAATAACCTATAAGCGGTATTATTTTCTTCATAACGGACACTCCTTTCTGTGTCTTAAAAGCTGTTTTATGAAATGTATATTATAAAGTAATAGATATAATCAGAATAAATCGGATGATTTCTTTTTGCCGTTTACATAATAATCAGCTCCTTTCTGTAATTCCTTTTTATCATGGCTACTTTAAAAGAACCTTAACGCAAACGCAAAAAAACTACGCAACAATTTGTTGCGTAGCCATTTTTATGCATAAATCTTATTTAAAATACTTCACAGCTGACTTGAACATCTTGATTTCATAGTCGCCGGGAACGTTCTTATAAAGACCGTAGCCGATTCTTTCGCTGTGACCCATCTTACCGAATACACGGCCGTCAGGTGAGGTGATACCTTCAATAGCGTACATTGAATCATTGGGATTGAAGTGAATATCGTTTGTAGCTTCACCGCTGAAATCAACGTACTGAGTAGCAATCTGACCGTTCTTTGCGAGCTCAAGGATTGTCTTTTCGTCTGCAAGGAAACGTCCTTCACCGTGTGAAATGGGCACATTGTAGATGTCGCCGACATTTGTGTCAGCAAGCCAGGGGCTCATATTTGAAGCGATTCTTGTTCTTACAATGCGTGACTGGTGACGTGCAATTGTGTTGAAAGTAAGGGTAGGCATACTTTCGTCTGCATCCATAATCTTGCCGTAAGGTACAAGACCGAGCTTGATAAGTGCCTGGAAACCATTACAGATACCGCACATAAGACCGTCTCTCTGCTCAAGAAGAGCAGTAACCTGTTCCTTAACAGCTGCATTTCTGAAGAATGCTGTGATGAACTTACCGCTGCCGTCAGGCTCGTCACCGCCTGAGAAACCGCCGGGAATGAATACCATCTGAGCAGTTTTAAGTTCCTTTGCAAACTCTTCAACGCTTCTTGCAATACCGTCAGCTGAAAGGTTGTTGATAACCATAATCTTGCTTTCAGCACCTGCATCGTCCATAGCCTTAGCTGAGTCGAATTCGCAGTTTGTGCCCGGGAATACGGGAATGAGAACCTTGGGTCTTGCCACCTTGATTGCAGGAGCTTTGCGCTCTTTTGCTTCATATGAGAAGGTTTCAACCTTTGATTTACTTTGGTCAATATTGCAGGAGAATACGCTTTCAAGCTTGTCTTCATAAATTTTGAGAAGACCTTCGAGGCAAACCTTTTCGTCACCGAGAGCGACAACTGCATCTTCAGTAATGTAACCGATTGTTTCGCCTTCTTCTACGTCAGGAGTAACCTCAAGAATGAAGCTGCCGTAGCTGTAGTTGAAGATATCCTCTACCTTAACTGAGTCTGCATACTTAAAGCCGAGACCGTTACCGAGACACATCTTCATAACTGCTTCAGCAACGCCGCCAAAGCCGGGTGTGTATGAAGCAACAGCCTTGCCGCTTCTCTGAAGCTCTGTAACTTTATTGAAGATTTTAAGAAGGCTTTCTGTTACGGGAAGGTGGTCTTTGTCAAATTCGGGAGTGAGCTTAATAACCTTGTTGCCTGCTTTCTTGAATTCAGGTGAAACAATGTTGTCAACCTTGTCGGTTGTAATTGCAAATGAAACAAGGGTGGGAGGTACGTCGAGGTTTTCGAAGGTACCGCTCATTGAGTCCTTACCGCCGATTGCAGCAACCTTAAGATCTTTCTGAGCCTTGAATGCACCGAGAAGAGCAGCAAGAGGCTTGCCCCAACGCTTGCCGTCCTTACCGGGTCTTTCAAAGTATTCCTGGAAGGTGAGGTAAACGTCTTCAAATGAAGCACCGGTTGCAATAAGCTTACAAACTGATTCGATAACGGCCATATAAGCACCGTGGAAAGGAGTCTTTTCTGTATAGAAGGGGTTGTAGCCCCATGACATTACGGAGCAGTCCTTGGTGTGACCTTTTTCAACGGAAACGAGCTGTACCATAGCCTGAATAGGTGTCTGCTGATTCTTACCGCCGAAGGGCATAAGAACTGTACCTGCACCGATTGTTGAGTCAAAGCGCTCTGAAAGGCCTCTCTTTGAGCATACGTTAAGGTCGCCTGCAAGAGCCTTCATATTGTCTTCGAAGGAGCCTTCAATCTTCTTCATAGGACAAGTGGGAGCAGCAACTTCAATGTCGATGTGCTTTTCAGCACCGTTTGAGTTAAGGAATTCACGGCTGATGTCGCAGATTGCCTTGCCGTTCCAGAACATTGTAAGTCTCTTTTCTTCCTTAACCTTAGCAACAACAGTTGCGTTAAGGTTTTCTTCCTTTGCAAGAGCAAGGAAACGGTCTACGTCCTTGCTTTCAACTACAACAGCCATTCTTTCCTGGCTTTCACTGATTGCAAGCTCTGTGCCGTCAAGACCCTCGTATTTTTTGGGTACTGCATTAAGGTCGATTTCAAGACCGTCTGCAAGCTCACCGATTGCAACGGAAACACCGCCTGCACCGAAGTCGTTGCAGCGCTTGATCATACGGCAAGCTTCACCGTTTCTGAAAAGTCTCTGAAGCTTTCTTTCTTCGGGAGCGTTACCCTTCTGAACCTCGGCACCGCAGGTTTCAAGGCTTTCCATTGTGTGTGATTTTGATGAGCCTGTAGCACCACCACAGCCGTCACGGCCTGTAGCACCGCCAAGAAGAATAACAACATCGCCGTCTGCGGGACACTCACGTCTTACATTTTCAGCGGGAGCAGCAGCAACAACGGCACCGATTTCCATTCTCTTAGCCATATAGCCTTCGTGATAAAGCTCGTCAACAATACCTGTTGCAAGACCAATCTGGTTGCCGTATGATGAGTAGCCTGCAGCAGCAGTCTGAACAATCTTTCTCTGAGGAAGCTTACCGGGAATTGTTTCGGCAACGCTCTTGAGGGGGTCAGATGCACCTGTTACACGCATAGCGCCGTAAACATAGCTTCTGCCTGAAAGGGGGTCACGGATTGCACCGCCGATACAAGTAGCAGCGCCGCCAAAGGGTTCAATTTCTGTGGGATGGTTGTGAGTTTCGTTCTTGAAAAGAAGGAGCCAGGGCTCTTTCTTGCCGTCGATTTCAACTTCAATTTTAACTGTACAAGCGTTGATTTCTTCGCTTTCGTCCAGCTTGTCAAGATAACCGTTAGCCTTGAGATATTTGCCTGCAAGAGTACCGATATCCATAAGGCAGATGGGCTTTGTTCTATGGAGCTCTTTTCTTGTTTCAATATAATCGTTGTAAGCTCTCTGAAGAAGCTCGTCTTCAAACTTAACGCTGTCAATTGTTGTAAGGAAGGTTGTGTGACGGCAGTGGTCTGACCAGTATGTATCAATCATACGGATTTCAGTGATAGTGGGGTTTCTGCCTTCCTTTTTGAAATAGTCCTGACAGAAAGCGATATCATCGTTATCCATAGCGAGAGCGTACTTCTTAACGAAGTCGTTGAGACCCTTTTCGTCAAGGTCAATAAAACCGTCAAGAGTTTCAACCTCTGTGGGAATGTCGTACTTAGTTTTGAGAGTATCAACTGTTTCAAGTGAAGCTTCTCTTGATTCAACGGGGTTGATAACGTACTTTTTGATTTCATTGAGCTCTGCTTCACTGAGATTGCCGTAAAGAGCGTAAACCTTTGCAGTTTTAACTGTAGGTCTTTCACCCTGAGAGATAATCTGAATACACTGAGCAGCTGAGTCAGCTCTCTGGTCATACTGACCGGGAAGAGGCTCAACAGCAAATACAATTGCACCCTCTGCATCGAGAGAATCGCTTGTAATATCAAGCTGAGGCTCTGAGAATACGTTTTTCACAGCTGAATCAAAAAGCTCTTTGTCAATGTCTTCAACATCGTAGCGGTTAATAACACGAAGGTCACTTACACTTTTGATGCCGAGAAGTGAATTGATGTCGCCGAGAAGTCCTCTTGCTTCGTTGGCAAGCTCCTTTTTCTTTTCAACATAAATGCGATATACCATTTTATTTAGCCTCCTTGGCTTTTTTGCCGATATCTTTTCTGTAATATGCGTTATCGAAGGAAACCTTCTGTACTTTTGCATAAGAAGAATCAATTGCCTTTTCTAAAGTATCTTCAACTGCTGTTACGCCGAGAACACGGCCGCCTGCAGTTTTAAGAATACCGTCTTCGATTTTTGCACCTGCAACATAAACGTTATGCTTTACCTCGTCAGCAATTTTGATTTCAAAACCGCTTTCGTATTTCTGAGGATAGCCGTCTGATGCCATAATTACACAGCAGGCATTTTTATCTGAGAACTTAACCTCTGTTTCAGCAAGAGTGCCCTCTGTAGTAGCCTTCATAACAGTGAGAAGGTCGCTTTTGAGCAGAGGAAGAACAACCTGAGTTTCGGGGTCTCCGAAACGGCAGTTATATTCAATAACCTTGGGGCCCTTCGGTGTAATCATAAGACCGAAGTAAAGGCAGCCCTTGAAGGTACGGCCTTCAGCGTTCATAGCCTCGATTGTGGGAATGAAGATTTCCTTCATGCACTGTTCTGCAATTTCTGAAGTGTAGTAGGGGTTGGGAGCAACTGTACCCATACCGCCTGTGTTAAGACCCTCATCGTTGTCCTTGGCTCTCTTGTGGTCCATTGAGGAAATCATAGGAACAACTGTTTTGCCGTCTGTAAATGAAAGAACGGAAACCTCAGGGCCTGTAAGGAATTCTTCAATTACAACGTTGCTTCCGCTTTCGCCGAAGACTCTATCCTCCATCATAGAGTGAACGGCATTTTTAGCCTCATCTCTTGTCATAGCGATGATTACGCCCTTGCCGAGAGCAAGTCCGTCAGCCTTGATAACTGTAGGAATGGGAGCAGTTTCGAGATATTTAAGAGCCTCAGAAGCATCTGTGAATACCTCATACTCTGCAGTGGGAATACCGTATTTTTTCATAAGGTTCTTTGAAAAAACCTTACTGCCTTCGATAATAGCAGCATTTTTATTGGGGCCGAAGCAGGGAATGCCAATTTCAGAAAGTGCATCAACTGCACCGAGAACGAGGGGATCGTCGGGAGCTACAACTGCGTAGTCGATTGCGTTTTTCTTTGCAAATTCTACGATTCCCTCAATGTCTGTTGCTTTAACAGGCACGCAGGTTGCATCCGAAGCAATACCGCCGTTGCCGGGAAGAGCAAAGATTTCGCTTACATCTTTATTTTCCTTTAATTTTTTGATGATTGCGTGTTCACGGCCACCGCCGCCTACAACCATAATTTTCATATTAAGTCCCTCCTATTAGTAGATGGGGTATTTTTCACAAAGAGCCATTACCTCTGCTGTAACTCTTTCCTTGTTTCCTTCAAAGTCCACGATAATGTCCTTTATCCATTTTGCAATCATTACCATTTCTTCTTCCTTGAAGCCTCTTGAAGTAATTGCAGCAGTACCGATACGAAGACCGCTTGTTACGAAGGGACTCTTGGGGTCGTTGGGAATGGTGTTTTTGTTTGCTGTGATGTGCACTTCGTCAAGTCTGTGTTCAAGCTCTTTGCCTGAAAGGTCAAACTTGCGAAGGTCAAGAAGCATAAGGTGGTTGTCTGTGCCGCCTGAAACAAGGTCAACACCTTCACTGAGAAGTGCCTTTGAAAGCACCTGAGCATTCTTGTGAATCTGTGATTGATAAGCCTTGAATTCGTCTGTAAGAGCCTCGCCGAAGGCAACAGCCTTAGCAGCAATAATGTGCATAAGAGGACCACCCTGAGTGCCGGGGAAAACAGCCTTGTCTATCTGCTTTGCATATTCTTCCTTGCAAAGGATAAGACCGCCTCTTGGACCTCTTAAGGTCTTGTGAGTTGTTGAAGTAACAACGTCAGCATAAGGAACGGGTGAGGGATGAACACCTGCGGCAACCAGACCTGCAATGTGTGCCATATCAACCATAAGGTAAGCGCCAACCTCGTCTGCAATTTCTCTGCAGCGCTTGAAGTCAATAATTCTTGAATAAGCACTTGCGCCTACAACCATCATCTTTGGTTTGCATTCGAGAGCTATTTCTCTCATTTTGTCATAGTCGATAAGACCTGTTTCTTCATCAACACCGTAAGGAACAATGTTCCAGTATTTACCGGAAATGTTAACGGGTGAGCCGTGGGAAAGGTGACCGCCCTGAGAAAGGTTCATACCCATAATGGTGTCACCAACCTTTGTCATAGCGAAAAAGGCTGCAAGGTTTGCGTTTGCACCTGAGTGAGGCTGAACGTTTGCGTGTTCAGCGCCGAAGAGCTTCTTAGCTCTTTCTCTTGCAATTTCTTCAACCTCGTCAACGCAGTGGCAACCGCCGTAGTAGCGCTTTCCGGGATAACCTTCAGCGTACTTGTTTGTAAGAACGCTGCCTGCAGCAAGAAGAACAGCGGGAGAAACAATGTTCTCTGAAGCAATAAGCTCAATAAAGCTCTGCTGCCTTTTAAGCTCTTTATCGCAGGAAGCGAAAACTTCGCTGTCATAATTTTTAAGTTCATTGAAATATTCTAACATTACATTACTCCTGAAAAATTAGTGGTGGAAAAGTCTCATACCTGTGAAGGACATTACCATATTATACTTGTTGCAGCAGTCGATAACTGCATCGTCTCTGATTGAGCCGCCGGGTTCAGCAATGTAGCTTACGCCGCTTTTCTTAGCTCTTTCAATGTTGTCTGAGAAGGGGAAGAATGCGTCTGAAGCAAGTGAAACACCACTGATTGTAGCGAGATAAGCGTCCATTTCTTCTCTTGTGAAAGCTTCGGGCTGTGAAGTGAAATACTTCTGCCAGTTGCCGTCTGCACAAACGTCCTCTTCATTTTTGTTGATGTAGCCGTCAATTACGTTATCTCTGTCTGCTCTTCTGATACCCGGAAGGAAGGGGAGGTTCAGAACTTTTTCGTGCTGACGGAGGAACCATGTGTCAGCCTTTGAGCCTGCAAGACGAGTGCAGTGAATTCTTGACTGTTGACCTGCACCAACACCGATTGCCTGACCGTCAACTGCATAGCAAACTGAGTTTGACTGAGTGTATTTGAGAGTGATAAGAGCAATGATAAGGTCAAGCTTTGCATCGTCGGGATAAGCCTTGTTCTCTGTTACGATATTTTCGAGAAGCTTTTCATTGATTTCAAAGTTGTTTCTGCCCTGCTCAAAGGTGATACCGTAAACCTGCTTACGCTCTGCTTCGTCGGGAACATAGTTCGGGTCAATTTTAACGATGTTGTAGTTGCCGTTTCTCTTTTCCTTAAGGATTTCGAGAGCCTCGTCGCTGAACGCGGGAGCAATTACACCGTCGGAAACTTCTCTCTTGATAAGCTTTGCAGTAACAGCATCGCATTCGTCTGAAAGAGCAATCCAGTCGCCGAAGGAGCACATTCTGTCTGTGCCTCTTGCTCTTGCAAAAGCACAAGCGAGAGGAGATTCGTCGAGACCTTCAATGTCGTCAACAAAGCAAGCCTTCTTAAGCTTTTCGGGAAGCACCTTGCCGATTGCGGCACTTGTGGGGCTTACGTGCTTAAAGGAAGCAGCAGCAACGAAGCCTGTCTGCTCCTTGATTTCCTTAACAAGCTGCCATGAGTTGAAAGCGTCAAGGAAGTTGATGAAACCGGGTCTGCCGCTGAGAATTTCAATAGGAAGCTCTGAGCCGTCGTGCATATAAATTTTTGCAGGCTTCTGGTTGGGGTTACAACCGTATTTGAGTTCGAATTCTTTCATTACTCTAATCTCCTTATTATTATGGTCTTATTTATTCTTGTTTACAACTCTTGTTTCGCTTTCTCCGCTTTCGATGTCAATGTATCTTACGAAAAGTGAAACCTTGTTGTCCTCGTTGAGGTTTTCCCAGATAAGATTTGTAAGCTCATCAATTTCTACATCGGGAAGAATGAGGGTCTTGGGCTCGCCTTCAAATGAGGGAAGGGGATTGCCGTCACAGTTATATGTGTGGATAAACTTAGCTTTGCCGGGGATGGGATTTGAGTAAGCGTAAGTAAATCTTTCGCAAGAGGAATCGTCACCCTCAGCGCTCTTGAGAATTGACATTGCAAAGTTCATGCCGTCCTTTTCAAAACGGATGATGCCTGAAATTCTGGGTGTGAAGTTGGGAGCATCGTCTTCAAATTCTCTTGTGCGAAGAGCCTGCTCAAAAGTCATCTGCTTATCCATAAGATCGTAGATTGTGTCGGTCTGGTCGCCGTTTGTAACGATTGTCTTGTTGCCGAGAACTCTTACGGGATAGTAGATAATAAGGTGGGGGTCTGTCATTTTGCTTTCGTCAAAAGCCTTGGTGCGCATTGCGTCGCCTTCAAGAACGAAAACACGGTTACGGCTGTTTTCGCTTCTGCCCATAATGAAATAAGCAGTAACAGCCTTTTTGCCGTCGGCACTCTTGCCGATGATCATACCTCTGCCGTGATAAGCGAGAGAATTAAGTTCGTCTTTAATTGTTGAAACTTTCATAGCTTACTCTCCTATGTATACTTTATTGTCTTTAACTGTTAATTTATCCTCGCAGAAAAGCTTTACTGCTTCGGGAAGAATTTTCCACTCTGCCTCTTCCATAATTCTCTGCTGAAGGGCTTCAGGTGTGTCATCCTGCTTTACTTCTACAGCCTTCTGAAGAATAATCGGGCCTGCATCACATTCGGGTGTAACAAAATGAACCGTTGCACCTGAAACCTTAACGCCTTTTTCCAAAGCAGCTTCGTGAACATGAAGACCGTAAAAGCCTTTACCGCAGAAGGAGGGGATAAGGGCGGGGTGGATATTTATAATCGCGTTGGGATAAGCCTCATAAACCTGCTCGTCAATAATTGTAAGAAAGCCTGCAAGAACTACAAGGTCGATTTCAGCTTCCTTAAGAGTTTTAACGAGAGCAGCAGAATAAGCGGCGATGTCAGCATAATCCTTTCTGCAAAGAACAGCAGAGTCAATACCTGCATTTTTTGCTCTTTCGAGAGCATACACGCCGGGCTTTGAAGCCACAACGAGAGTTATTTTACTTTCGCCGAACATACCGTCTTTCTGACAGTCAATAAGGCTTTGAAGATTTGTGCCGCCGCCTGAAACAAGAACGGCAATTTTTTTAGCTTTATTCAAGGCAATTCTCCTCTCAGATGATTGTTACCTTGTCCTCTGACTCGATAATCTTACCGATAATATAAGCATCTTCGCCGTTAGCCTTGAGAATTCCGAGGGCTTTGTCAGCGTCCTCAGCTGCAACAACAACGCTCATACCAACGCCCATATTGAAGGTGTTGAACATATCTCTTTCGGGTATGTTGCCTGTTTTTGCAATAAGGTCGAAAATGGGAAGAATCTTAACGGCACTCTTTTCAATTTCTGCACCGAAGCCGTCGGGAATACTTCTCGGAATGTTTTCATAGAAGCCGCCGCCTGTGATGTGTGAAACAGCCTTAACCTTAACCTCTTCAAAGAGAGCACACATAGGCTTAACATAAATCTTTGTGGGGCAAAGGAGTGCTTCGCCGAGACTTCTGCCCTGGAGTTCTTCTCTGGGAGTCTTAAGGTCGCAGTTTTCAATATCGAAAACCTTTCTTACGAGTGAAAAACCGTTTGAGTGAACACCGCTTGAGGGAAGAGCGATAATTACGTCGCCTTCTTTCATTGTCTTGTTGTCGAGAATGTTCTTCTTATCAACAACACCAACTGAGAAACCTGCAAGGTCATATTCATCAATAGGGTAGAAGCCGGGCATTTCAGCAGTTTCACCGCCGATAAGAGCAGCACCGCTCTGAACGCAGCCTTCTGCGATACCTGAAACGATATCGGCAATTTTTTCGGGGAAGTTCTTGCCGCAAGCAATATAGTCAAGGAAGAAAAGGGGCTTTGCACCGCAGCAGATGATGTCGTTTACACACATTGCAACGCAGTCAATACCAACTGTGTCGTGCTTATCCATAAGGAAAGCAAGCTTAAGCTTTGTGCCAACGCCGTCTGTACCTGATACAAGAACAGGCTTTTCCATACCTGTTACATCAAGCTCAAAAAGGCCGCCGAAGCCTCCGACGTCTGAGCAAACGCCGCTTGTCATTGTTCTTGCGATGTGCTGTTTCATGAGTTCAACAGCTCTGTAGCCGGCAGTAATATCAACACCGGCAGCTGCGTAGGACTGTGATTGGGAATTCTTCATTTTAATTTACCCGTTTCCTTTCAGTTAATTTTTATGTTGTTTGAATTTATTAATTTACTGTTTTATCAGCCTTTACCGTTCCAGCAGTAAGTGCAAACGCAGTCTGCAGGAAGGCCGATTGCTTCAATAAGACCGGAAAGACTCTGATAGCCGAGAGAGTCGAAGCCAAGCTTTTTGCAGATTGACTGGAGCATTGCCTTACCTCTTTCTGTGGTAGCGTCAGCGTATTCTTCAATGTGCTTTTCGCCTTCTTCACCTTCAAGCTCAAGAATTGTTCTTCTTGCAATAAGGTCATTATCCGAAGTGTTTCTGGAGAAGTTGAGATATTTGCAGCCGTACATAATGGGAGGACAAGCTGAACGCATATGTACCTCTTTTGCTCCGTGACTATAAAGGAATTCAACTGTTTCCTTAAGCTGAGTACCTCTTACGATACTGTCGTCAACAAAGAGGAGCTTTTTACCCTGGATAAGGTCATGTACAGGAATCATCTTCATCTTTGCAACCTTGTTTCTCTCATTCTGGTTAGTGGGCATAAAGCTTCTCGGCCAGGTGGGAGTGTATTTTATAAAGGGTCTTGCAAAGGGGATGTGGCTTTCGTTTGCATATCCGATTGCGTGAGGTGTGCCTGAATCGGGAACGCCGCTTACATAATCGATGTCCTGAGCGAGACCGAGCTTTTTATCTTCACGGGCAATAATTGCACCGTTTCTTGTACGCATAACCTCAACGTTCATACCTTCATAGCTTGAGTTGGGATAACCATAATAAGTCCAGAGGAAGGAGCAGATTTTCATTTTCTTATGAGGCTCTGCAAGAACCTTTACTTCATCTGCCGTAATTTCAACAATCTCACCGGGGCCAAGCTCACGGCTGTATTCATAGTCGAGCTTTTCAAAAGCAAAGGACTCAAAGGAAATGCAATTGCCGTCTGTATCTTTGCCGAGAACAACGGGTGTTCTGCCGAGCTTATCTCTTGCAGCAATAATTGAGCCGTCTTCCTTGAGAATAAGAAGTGAAAGTGAGCCGTCAATCTGTTCCTGAGCAAAGCGGATGCCTTCGGTAAAGCTGCTTTTTTGATTAATAAGAGCTGCTGCAAGCTCTGTTGAGTTTATTCTGCCCTTGGTCATAGCGGTGAAGTGACCGCCACTCAGGGTGAGAAACTTATCAATAAGCTCCTCGGCGTTATTGATAATGCCGATTGTTGTAATTGCATAAACACCCAGATTTGAACGGATGATAATAGGCTGAGGGTCAGCGTCACTGATGCAGCCTATGCAGGCGTTGCCGTGCATTTCGTCGGTGATACCGGCGAACTTTGTTCTGAAGGGTGAGTTTTCAATGTTGTGGATGTCACGCTGAAAACCGTGTTCCTCGTCAACTGCAGCCATACCGCCGCGTCTTGTACCGAGGTGAGAGTGGTAGTCAACGCCGAAAAATACGTCAAGCACTACATCTCTTTTGGATGTTGCTCCGAAAAATCCTCCCATAGGGTACCTCCGAAAAAATTAGGAATTAAACTGTGCTTCTACTGCTGCGTTCTTTTCGAGAACCTTTGCAGTGTCTGAATTTCTCTTATCCTGAAGCTTCTTTGCGAGTGCTTCGTCACTTAAAGCGAGAATTTCAATAGACAACAAGGCGGCATTGACAGCTCCGTCAATAGCAACTGTAGCTACAGGGATACCTGAGGGCATCTGTACAGTTGAAAGAAGGGCATCAATACCGTCAAGATATTTCGATTTCATAGGAATACCGATAACGGGAAGAGTGGTGTTAGCCGCAATTGCACCTGCAAGGTGAGCAGCCATACCTGCAGCAGCGATAATTACACCGAAGCCGTTATCTCTTGCGTTTACGGTGAAATCTCTTGCCTCTACGGGTGTACGGTGAGCTGAGAAGATATGCACTTCATAGGGTACACCGAAATCCTTGAGGGTGTCAGCTGCTTTGCTTACTACAGGCAGGTCACTGTCACTGCCCATAATGATTGCTACTTTTTTCATATTTAAACTACCTCCTTAAAAAGGTTGATTTTTTGACGTTTATACTCCCATAAGAACTGAGAGTAAAAGAAAAAAGGCACACTTACTTAAGGCTTAAACCCAATCGTAAGATGCCCAGACGGTCGACGTTAAAAAGCTAAGTGATTCATGTGGTGCTCCACTTAAATCCGTCAGTTTCACAAAGCTGTTGATGAACAAAATTTTGTCCGTTCATCAAACGTAAAATATGTAGTTTTGGGTAGAAAACTGAAGAAAAATTTCCTTTCAAATTATAGCATAAAATACTTTATAATGTCAACCGAAAATGGAGCGAAAAACACCCGAAAAGCAAATTTGACATTAAGACCAAATTTGGCTTTTTCGGGTGTGGGTTAGTTGTGGGTTTTGTACCTTTGTAAAAGCTAAAACGCATAGGAATTTTCTTCAAAAAACTCCTTATATACTTTCACGCATTCCAGCTCTGTCCATTTGCATTCCTTAACGGGAACAGAATCAATGTCATATATTCTTGCACCTTTGAGTGACAGTAAAAACGGAGAATGAGTGGATACAATGAACTGACAGCCGTGGTGTCTTACACAGTCCTCTAAAAAGTATTTCAGCTGAAGCTGATTGCCGGGAGAAAGGCTGTTTTCCGGCTCGTCAAGAATATAAAGTCCGTTGTCGTGAATGGCATCAACAAAAAGGGAAAGGGCACTTTCGCCGTTGGAGCGCTCCTGAACGTTACGCATTAAATTGGAACGGATAAACTGTGACTGACTGATTTTCTTATTCTGAGAGTCCACGACTCTCTTCCATCTTTCATAGTCCTGGAGTCCGTGAAAGGTGGAGTCAACATTACCGCTGTTATTCTGAAGCCATTCCTGAAGTAAATCCTCACGCTTGCTGTCAATACCGTCATTGATACGCCTTATGTCAAGTACACGGTCAAACACGTCATCACTTGTGATGACGGAGCTTCTTATGGGCAGATTTCCCTGCAGCTCATAACGGCAAAGGTCAACATAATCGCTGAAAAAATCGCTTCGGTTAAAGGGCGAACTCCTGCCGAGCTTCAGCTTTTCAGCAATGATGTTAAGCAGAGTGGTTTTTCCGCTACCGTTATCACCACAAAAAATCGTTATATCACGAAACAATACATAATCAGGTAAGCCTCTTTGAGTAAAAAATCCAAAGGGATACTTGGTGGTGTAGCAGGTACGGAAATTTTTAGGATTGAAGTCGGAATTGTGAATGTTGAAATAAAACTCGTCCTCTTGTGGTGAGGGGAAATGAAAAGATTTAAGGTAAATCATAGCACGGTTTTACAAATATCTCATCATAGCAACTGCCTTGCCTAAAATAATCAGTTCATCAACAATAATAGGCTCAAAGGCATCGTTTTCGGGCTGAAGACGGAAATGACCGTTTTCTTTATAGAAAGTTTTTACGGTTGCTTCGTCTTCAATAAGGGCAACAACAATGTCGCCGTTACGGGCATAGGGAGTCTTTTCAACAAAGAGAATATCTCCGTCATAAATGCCTGCACCGAGCATACTTTCACCTCGTACCTTAAGAGCAAACATTTCGCTGTCGGATGAAATGTGACCGCCGGTAAAGGGAATGTAGGATTCAATCTGTTCAACAGCAAGAATGGGGATACCTGCAGTAACCGTACCTAAAAGAGGAACGTGACGCACATTTTCAGCCTGACCAACAATTCTGATTGAACGCTTCAGCATAGGGTCACGGATTATGTAGCCCTTTTCTTCAAGTGCATCAAGGTTAGCCTGAACAGAGGAGGTTGACTTAAGTCCCACTGCCTGACAGATTTCTCTTACTGAAGGAGGAACACCGTTGCCTGAACGCTCCTTGAGATATTCAAGAATTCTGAACTGATTTTCACTTAATGGTTTCATATTTTTTACCTCATTTCTATGAAAATTGGGTACAAATGTTCGATTGTGGTTATAGTATAACACATCTTTTCAGAAAATGCAAACATTTGTTCGAAAAAATATAAAAAATTTTTTGGGCGCATAAACCGATGCCTTCAGTCAATACTTTTTTTACATCAATCTTTTGGACGGTGAATTTTTACTTATGAAAAAGAAGGTAAGCTTTTTTGAAAAAATATCATCAGGCAAGGGCTTTTATATAACTGTCACTGTATGCGTGTGTGTAATTATTTCGGCAATTGCTCTGATTTATAACTCCTCGGTGAATATGCTGAAGGGTGCAGTGCCTGAGGGTACCACTGCAGAAGTGCAGAAGAATCAGCCCGGTGTAAGCGACCCGAGAGATACTACGGTAAAGCCTACTGAAAAAGAGGAAATAACAACTAAGAAAAACGAGCCCACTACAGTAAGACCCACCAATGAGCCCAGCAGAGTCATAACCACTGCAGCACCTACGGAGCCCACCTTTGTCAAAAGCGAAAAGTATATGCTTCCGACTTCCGGTAATGTGCTTAAAGGGTTCAGTATAAGTCCAGTTTTTGACGAAACTATGGGCGACTGGCGAAGCCACGGAGGTACCGATTACGAAGCAAAAGAAGGCGAAGAAATTAAAGCTATCGGTAACGGCAGAGTTTCAAAAGTGATCTCTGACCCAAACTGGGGATATATAGTTGAAATTGATTGCGGCGAATTTACTGCAAGGTATTGCGGTCTGCATCAGGGTACAACAGTTAAAATAAACGAAACCGTGTCAGAAGGCGACACGGTAGGAGTTGTCGGAATTATTCCTTGCGAAAGTGCAGTTCAAAGTCATCTGCATCTTGAAATAATCAAAGACGGAGACAGAGTAAACCCTGAGAATATTCTGGGCAAATAAAAAAGCATCGCACACTGTAATTTATGATTTACAGTGTGCGATTACTTTACTTAAACAGCCTTTTCAGAAAGCATGAATGTGAGTTGCTTTCGACGAGCGCTTTCTGAAGTTCCTTTGTTTTTTCCTTCTGCTCTTTAAGCTTTTTCTGAGCTTCTGAATATTTGTCTGCATAAAATTCAGCGGCTCTTTTTGTTCGCATTGTTCTGGTGTTACTGTCAACGGCTTCAAAAGAAAGAACATCATCTGAGAAAGACAGGTTTCTTATTACCGTGTCAAAATACGCGTCTTTCTGATTTCTGTTATCAGAATAAATATTTTTTAGTCCGTTCTTTTCTAAAAAATCTACGAAATGATTAAAACGGTTATTGTGTCCTTGATGTATAAGGTTAAAATCAACATTTTCGGTAAGTGATCTGATTGTTGATAAACTGTCGGTTTCTTTTATCGTGGTGTAGGCGATGTTATGGAAAGAAGCTAATTCAGCTACCCTTTGGTCTGTTGCAACAATAAAAGCGGGAACACCTGAAAGAATTGCAGCAACACTGCCGTGAAAACGTGTGCCGAACGCAAACGCAACGTTTTTTGAAAGATAGTCGATCCATTGGTACGGGTTTGTAAAACATACCGTTTTTGAATTATCAAAAAAGCGATCTGAAGTAATATTTTCTAAGAAACGATAATCTGTTCCGAAATAGCTTTTAATCATATCGGTAAGACGCTGAGGTGCGTACAGATAGTTCGGGTGTTCCTTTACAGCATTACTCATAAGGGAGATTACTTTTTCATTTTCATGTTCCACCTTTGAGTGGTAAAGATAAAGGCTATCATCACTGTAAGAAAAAGGCTTAACTTTGGGTAAGGCTGAACCGTAAAGATACATTGAAGGGCAACCGATTACCGTAAAATCCTGCTCTTCTTTGAATCCCAGATGCTTGAGGAAATCTGCGGTGGCTTCACCACGTACACCTATTATGGAGGATTTATCAAGAACTGTTTTTACAAAGTTTTTAGCGGCTTCCTTGTCCTCATAGGCAGTGCAGAAATCTTTTCCAAGCTTCATCTGAATTCCGATACCGATTACAATGCACGGTATTTTTAGTTTACTGACCATTTTAGTGAGAATTCTGAGTTCTTTGCCAAAACTTTTTTTAAACGCATTTGCAAGAGGAATTACAAAACAGTCGTAGCTTTCATTTACAGACTTAATAAAAGAATCATCCACAGTTTGTTTGTTGGCATTGAATATATCAATCTTAACTGTACTGTCAACCATTAGAGTTCTGAATAAACTGTACTGGTAAAGCCAGTTGCCGCTATTACCACCCATAAGATTTTCTAAAAGAACAGTGTCCGGTGAAAGCGCCATATCGTGCTGCATTTGTGCTCGCATAAGGATTTTTGTCATGCCGTAACTCCTTTCGGGAAGAATAAACTACCGATAAAACATATTCTTAATCCGATTATATAATGTCCGGGATTTCTTTCAAGATTCTCTGAAACATCTTAAGATAATCTTAAGGTAATCTTAAGAATTTATCCGGTAATAAACGGCGCAAAACAAAAAAGAACTGCATCAATCTGAAAAATTCAGTTGATACAGTCCTGTTTTTTATGTCATCTCAAATGTTCCTGTGTAAAGCTGATAGTATTTTCCGCCCTGAGAAATAAGTTCATCGTGGCTGCCTTCCTCGATAATCTCGCCGTTTTCAAGAACAACAATATCATGGGAGTTTCTTACGGTTGAAAGACGGTGAGCAATTACAAATACCGTTCTTTCTTCCATAATTCTGTCCATACCCTTTTCGATAAGTCGCTCTGTACGGGTATCTACCGATGAGGTAGCTTCGTCAAGAATAAGGATAGGAGCCTTTGCGATTGCAGCTCTTGCTATATTGATAAGCTGAGCCTGTCCGGTGGAAATGTTATTGCCGCCTTCCTTAAGCTCGGTTTCGTAGCCGTTGGGAAGAGCCTCAATGAAAGCGTGGGCATTGGCAACCTTTGCAGCTTCAATAACTTCCTCATCTGTGGCATCAAGCTTTCCGTAACGGATGTTTTCTTTGATTGTGCCTCTGAAAAGCTTGGTGTCCTGAAGAACCATAGCCATTGTTCCTCTGAGAGAGTCTTTTTTAATCTCCTTCACGGGTATACCGTCAATGGTGATTTCGCCGTTTTCCACTTCATAGAAACGGTTGATTAGGTTGGTAATTGTGGTTTTACCGGCACCCGTTGAGCCTACAAAGGCAACCTTTGTGCCGCCTTCAGCATCAACATTGATATTTTTGAGAACATCTGTGCCGGGAACATAAGCAAAGGTTACATCCTTAACTTCAACATTACCCTTAAGCTCTTTATAGGAATGACCGCTTTCTGTGGGAATTTTCCATGAAAGCTTTCCTTCTGCTGAGTCGGTTTCTTCCTCTTCACCGAGAGCGTTTTTGATAAGACGGACAAGAGTTACCTTGCCTTCATCGGTTTCGTGAGGTGTATCGAGAACCTCAAATACACGCTCAGCACCTGCAATTGCCGCAACAAGTGAGGTGTAGCAGCTTGCAAGGGAAGCAATTGGTGAAGCATAGCTGTTTACATATTTGAGATATGTTACAAGTGCAGGGGCAGTCATGGAACCTCTGATTACCATAAAAGCACCGAGAAGAACCGCAACAGCATAATTAACTCTTGAGATCATACTCATAAGAGGACTCATAAGTCCGCCGATAATGTTGGCCTTTACGCCGATTTTTCTGTAATTTTCATTGAGAACGTGGAAACCGTCCTTAACCTTTTCTTCGTGACAGAAAAGCTTAACATTCTTGATTCCCTTGATGTATTCCTCGGTGTAGCCGTTAACCTCGGCAATTGCTTTTTGCTGAGCCTTGAAAAGGGGAGAGCATTTTGCGGTTATTATCATAACAACAGCAAACATAAGGATAATTGCCACAGTAATTGTAAGAGTAAGCTTCCAGCTGAAAATAACCATAATAACAATGGTCATTACCGCCTGAATCGATGAGGAAATAAGGGTGGGGAAGTTGCTGCTGATAAGGGAGCTTACCTTATTGAGGTCATTAGTGAAATGACTCATAATTTCGCCGGTTTTTCTCTTGTCAAAATACTCAATGGGAAGCCCTTGAAGATGGTTAAAAAGCTCTCTTCTCATATCTTTGAGTGTACTTGTAGAAACGTGGAGCATAATGCGTTGATAAACAAGATTGAAAACTGCAGAAAAGGTATAGGCAACAGCCATAATGATTACCCATTTAATAATTTCCTTCATTGCTTCCGGAACGGACAAGCTGTTATCCACAAGAACAGTTTCAAGAACATCATAGATAGGGTAGGTTGTAAGAGAAGCAAGAACACTTACAACTGTTGTTGAAACAATAAGAATGGCAGAGAGAATAAGCAATCCTTTATAGTGTGTGATATACTTGATAAGCCTTTTTGAGGCTGCCTTGATATCCTTTGGCTTGCTTTTTTTCTTCTTTTCCTCTCTTTTGCGGCGTTCTTCCTTTTCCTCTTCTGTTTCTTCCTTTTCAGGCTTATTCGAGGCCTTATTTTTCTTTGAAAAGAAGCCTTTTTTCTTTTCTTCTTTTTTCTCTGCAGGAGAAACTGCTTCTTCGTTAAGCTCGTCGTTTACGAGCACTTCTTCGGGAGTATTCTTACTCATTGTGCCAACACTCCTTCCTGCTGAGATACAAATATTTCGTGGTAAATTTCACTCTTTGTAAGAAGCTCACTGTGAGTACCCACAGAGTCGATTTTACCGCCGTCAATAACAATTATTCTGTCTGCGTCCATAATTGAGGTGATTCTCTGTGCGATGATAAGCTTCGTGATGTCTTTGTATTCGTCACCTCTGAGGGCAGCTCTTATTTTAGCGTCGGTTGCAGTATCAACTGCAGAGGTGCAATCGTCAAAAATGAGGATTTTCGGCTTTCTGATGAGAGCTCTTGCAATACAGATTCTCTGCCTCTGACCGCCTGAAACATTGTTGCCGCCCTGACCGAGTTCAGTGTCATAGCCCTTTTCAAATTCAGTGATAAAGTTGTGAGCCTCGGCAGCCTTGGCAGCATTTTCAATATCTTCGTCAGTGGCATCAAGCTTGCCCCAACGGATATTTTCTTTGATTGAGCCGGAGAAAAGAAGATTCTGCTGAAGCACTACGGCGATTTCTTCTCTCAGGTTTTTGAAGGTGTAATTCTTTACATTTTCGCCGCCGATGAACACTTCACCCTCTGTGGCATCGTAAATTCGCGGGATAAGCTGAATAAGGGTAGATTTTGACGAACCTGTTGCACCGATTACACCGATAGTTTCACCGGACTCAATTTTAAAGCTGATATCCTGGAGTGCGTTTTTGACGGCATCTTCACTGTATTTGAAGGTAACATTCCTGAATTCAATTGAGCCGTCTTTCACTGTAAGGCTTTTGTCAGCATTATTGTCGTTGATTGTGGGCTCTTCGTTGAAGACTTCCTTGATTCTGTCAATTGAAGCCTTTGCCATAATCATACTGATGAATACCATAATGATGGTCATAAAGGATGAGAGAACCTCAGAAATATAGGTTGTGAAAGCAGTGAGCTCACCGATTTCCATTCCTGTTCTGTTCATAATAAGCTCACTGCCTCTGATGTTTGTAGCAATAAGACAGCCGTAAATTACAATCATAATTGCAGGCGTGATGAGCAGAATAATCTTCTGTGCCTTTACGTTAAGGTTCATAACCTCTGTGTTGCTTACGTGGAATTTTTCTTTTTCATGCTCTTCGCGTACAAAGGATTTTACAACTCTGATACCGTTGATGTTACCTCTCAGAACACCGTTGAAGCGGTCTGTTGCCTTGAGCATCTTTTTAAACAGAGGCACAGCCATAACAGCCATAATCGTAAGAACAATTACAATTGAAGGAAGCGCAATATAGAAAACATCGGAAAGCTCCGTGCTGATTTTTCTCGCTTCAATAAGTGCGGAAACCAGCATAAAGGGTCCCTTTATGAAAACAACAATAGTCTGTGAATAGACACTCTGAATTGAAGATACATCGTTTGTCATTCTTGTAATAAGGGATGAAATTTTAAGCTTATCAATGTTTTCAAAGGAAAGGCTTTGAATTTTGAAAAAAAGCTCACGGCGAAGATTGGCGCCGAAGCCCATACTGGCGATTGATGAGCAACGTGCAGCAATGTAGCCGACACAAAGCGTTGCTGCACAGAGAACGAGCATTTTTAAAAGCTGTGAAAGCAGCTGATCTTTAATATTCTCTGTAGAAACGCTGTAAAGAAGGGTGATTACCTCACCCATTACTTTCGGGATCTGAAGGCTTATCTGAACGTCAATAAAAATCATTATCGGACAGATAATTGATAAAATTCTGTATCCCTTGGTGTAGGAAAAAAATCTTTTTGCCAACAGGCATACCTCCTTGCATTTTTGTAACCGCCTATGAAAAAGCGGTTACATATCTATTATATAATTATAAATTTAAAAACTGACAAGACAACATACTATCAGTTATAGCTTAAACCGAGTTAAATATTGGGAATAAGTGCATTTGCAAGAGCAAAGTAAATGAGGAGTGAAACTGCGTCAACAACTGTACTCATAAGAGGACCTGTCATCATAGCAGGGTCCATTCTGCAAAGCTTTGCAACAATAGGCAGGGTACAACCCATGATTTTTGCAACAATTACAACGCACCAGATTGAAAAGCTTACAACGAGAATAACGCTTGTTGATGCGTCGCTTCCGAGGGTGTAGCGAAGGGCAAACATTCTCACAATATTTACTGCTGCGAGAACAAATCCGACCATTACGGATACTCTGATTTCTTTCCAGAGCACCTTGAAATAGTCTCTCACCCTGATTTCATCAAGGGCAAGACCACGGATGATAAGGGTTGAAACCTGACTGCCCGAGTTACCGCCTGTACCCATAAGCATTGGAATACAAGCCGTCATACCTGCAATTGCGGCAAGCTTATTTTCAAACCCTTCAATAATCTGTCCCGTAAAGGTTGATGAGATAAGAAGGATAATCAGCCATGGAATTCTGTTTTTTGCAAGCACACTGATTTTCGTCTTAAGGTATTCATCGTCTGAAGGGGTAAGGTTAGCCATCTTTTCAAAGTCTTCCGTAGCCTCTTCGTCAATGATGTCGATAATGTCGTCGATTGTGATGATGCCCACGAGTCTGCCTTCGTTGTCCACAACGGGCACTGAAAGAAGGTCGTATTTCTTTGCAATTGAGGCAACCTCTTCCTGGTCGTCCATTGTGTAAACATAAATGAGCTGTTCATCGTCAGCCATAATATCGGTTATAAGAGTTTCCTCATCGTTGAGAAGAAGACGTCTCAGCGGTATTGTACCCACAAGATGACGTTTGTCATCAATAACGTAGCAGGTGTAAATTGTCTCCTTGTCAACACCTGAACGTCTGATGCTCTTAATTGCTTCGCCGACAGTGAGTCTGTCATGAAGGTCAACCATTTCAATTGTCATAACACTGCCTGCGCAGTTTTCGGGATATTTGAGAAAACGGTTGATAATATCTCTTGTTTCCTTGTCTGTATTTGCAAGAACTCGTCTTACCATATTTGCAGGAACCTCTTCAAGGAAGTCAACGGCGTCGTCCACGTAAAGGTCATCCATAAGGCGACCGATTTCACTGTCCGTAATTGAACGGACAATAAGCATCTGACTGTCAGGGTCAAGATAAGCAAATACGTCTGCGGAAATATCCTTGGGGAGAATACGGAAAACCTTAACGGCAAGCTTTTCTTCATCAAGCTCGTCGTCAAGCTCCATAATAAATTCCGCAATATCAGGGTAGGCCATTTCAGAAAGGGTTTCCTTAAGCTCTTTAAGACCGTTACCTGTAAGCAGAGCGTAAAGCTCTTCAAATTGGGTAATATTCATTTTTCACCGACTTTCCCGGTGCCAAGCTGTTAAAGAATCTTCTTGTCGGGCAGAAGAAGGACTTGCACCGAATAGTTTAAAAGGTAGCCGAAGCTGTGCCTAAAAGTACGCCCGTTAGGTTTAGTATCACTACTATCCAAGTTAAAGTCCACCTCCAATAAAAATGAAATAATTTACATACCAAATTATTATACAATAATTGTGCTTATAAAGTCAACCGAAAATACAGTTAAAATTAAAGAGCTACCGATTTTTTCGGTAGCTCCTGAGCTTTATTTCGCTGCTTTTTTCATTCTCTTGAGCTTTGCCTTGTACTTATCCGACTCAAGATACTTGGGATACTGATAAGCGGTAATTGCGCCTGCAATAAAAACTGCAGTAAGCACAAAGAAGACAATCATAAGAACAAGCACTACGGTTTTCTTGCTTTCAATTTTTGCAATTGCCTCTTTATCAATTTTGTTTCCCGTTGAGTTCTGAATTGCATCGGTAATAGCGTTTTCCTTGCCGCCGCCCACAAGGGTGCTAAGAGCACCGGCAATTACGTTTGAAGCTGCACTTTCAAGTGTGCCGTCGCCTTTTTCGAGAGTAGCAATTTCATTTGAATAGTGAACGCTGACAACAATCATACTGCAGCCTGCAACAAAGGTGATTGCAAGAATTACAATATAAGCAATCATCGCTTTTTTGTTAAAGAGTTTTTTCATCATTTTCGTGTGTCATCCTTTTTTGTGTTTTTACTGAAGTTCAAAGGCACCCGTATAAAGCTGATAGTACTTGCCTTTCTTTCCAATAAGGTCTTCGTGACTGCCTCGCTCTATAATTTCGCCTTTTTCAAGTACCATTATAACATCAGAATTGCGGATTGTCGAGAGCCTGTGAGCAATTACAAAAACTGTTCTGCCTTTCATAAGAGCATCCATACCTTTTTGAACAAGAGCTTCTGTTCTTGTGTCGATTGAAGAGGTTGCTTCGTCAAGAATCATAACGGGTGGGTCGGCAACAGCAGCACGGGCAATTGAAATCAGCTGTCTTTGCCCCTGAGAAAGGTTGGCGCCGTTACCTGTAAGCACAGTGTCATAGCCTTCAGGGAGCCTTTCAATAAAGGAATGAGCGTTTGCAAGCTTTGCTGCCTCTATAATCTGCTCGTCTGTAGCCTCAAGATTTCCGTAACGGATGTTTTCTTTAACTGTTCCCGTAAACAGATTGGTGTCCTGAAGAACAATGCCGAGAGATTTTCTCAGATCGCTCTTTTTTATCTTGTTGATGTTTATGCCGTCATATCTTATTTTACCGTCGGCGATATCGTAGAAACGGTTGATAAGGTTGGTAATTGTGGTTTTACCTGCACCCGTTGCACCTACAAAGGCAACCTTCTGACCCGGCTCTGCGTAAAGAGTGATATTTTTCAGTACGGTTTTTTCCTCAGTATAGCCGAAGTCAACGTCAAACATACGCACCTCGCCGAGGAGCTTTGTGTAGGTGGTAGTGCCGTCTTCGTGGGGATGTTTCCACGCCCACATACCGGTGTGATCCTTTACTTCAGTTATTTCACCGTTGACTTCTTTTGCATTTACAAGCTTCACATAGCCGTTGTCCTGCTCGCTTTCAGCATCAATAAGCTCAAAAATTCTCTTTGCACCTGCCATAGCCATGACAACTGAATTGAGCTGCTGCGAAATCTGATGAATGGGCATAGTGAAGGATTTTGAAAGCTGAAGGAAGGATGCAACATTACCCGTTGTAACTGCAAGAAGTCCCGTAAGGGGAGCAGTTTTTGTAAGCACTGCAAGTACACAGCCGATGATAGCAATAATAACATACTGCAGATGACCCAGGTTGTTGTTGATGGGGCCTAACATATTTGCAAATTTGTTAGCTGAATAAGCATTTTCAAATAGCTCGTTGTTCTTTTTGTCAAATTCAGCCTTTGATTTTTCCTCGTGGCAAAAGACCTTTACTACCTTCTGACCGGTCATCATTTCTTCAATATAACCGTTTACATCACCGAGAGAAGACTGTTGACGGAAGAAATACTTACCGCTTCTTCCTGCAATTTTTCCCGTAACCATAAGCATAAAGAAAACAGAAACGATTACAACTGCAGTAAGAGGCAGACTTAAAGTAACCATGGCTGTAAATGTAGAGATAATTGTAACGGCAGAAGTGAGTGCCTGAGGAATGGACATTGAAATCATCTGTCTTAAGGTGTCTGCGTCGTTTGTATATCGGCTCATCATATCACCAAAGCTGTTTGTGTCGAAATACTTGATGGGCAGAGTCTGCATATGGCTGAACATTTCATCTCTTACATTTTTCAGTGTACCCTGAGCTACCACAATCATAATTCTGTTCTGAATAAAGGTTGCAAGAATACCGCAAAGGAAAATGAGAGCCATTTTGACGAGCATTGCAATAAGCCCGCTGTAATCTGTACTGCCGGAAAGAAGCATCGGTTCAATGTAATCGTCTATAAGAGAGCCGAGGAAAAGAGAAGAGGCAACATTGGCAAGACTTGCAACAATAATACAGATTACAACACCGAGAAGCATAAAACGGTGCTTTTTGCTGAGATAACCGAAAATTCTTTTTATAATCTTGGGGTCAATTTTTTCGCCCTTCATTCTTATGGGTGTGCCGCCGTGTCTGCCCGGAGGAGGCATTCGCATAGGAGGAGCGTTTCTCATAGGAGGCTTTTGCTGATTATTCATTTTCTTTTCCTCCCTTCGTCTGTGATTCATAAACATCACGGTAGATTTCACTCTTTACAAGAAGCTCTTCATGTGTGCCGAAGGCTTCAACTCTGCCGTCGTCAAGAACGATAATTTTGTCAGCTTCTTCAATTGAAGAAATACGCTGAGCAATAATAATTTTTGTTGTTTCGGGAATATATTCCTTCATAGCCTTTCTTATCATGGCATCTGTTTTTGTGTCAACGGCTGAGGTTGAGTCGTCCATAATGAGAATCTTCGGCTTTTTGAGAAGTGAACGGGCTATACAGATTCGCTGCTTCTGACCGCCTGAAACGTTGGTGCCGCCCTGCTCAATGAAGGTATCGTAGCCTTCGGGCATTTCTTTTATGAAATCGTCGGCACATGAAAGCCTGCAGGCTTCAATCATTTCCTCGTCGGTTGCATTTTCATTTCCCCAACGGAGATTATCCTTGATTGTGCCTGAGAAAAGAACGTTTTTCTGCAGCACCATAGCAACCTCGTTTCTGAGAGTGTCAAGGTCATATTTCTTTACGTCAATACCGCCGACTTTAAGCTGACCTTCCGTTACGTCGTAAAGTCGTGGAATAAGCTGAACAAAGCTTGTTTTTGATGAACCCGTTGCACCGATAATGCCAACGGTTTCGCCCAGATTGATTTTTATGTTTACGTCCTTAAGGCAAAGGTGCTCGCTGCTGCCTGAATAGCTGAAGCTTACATCTGAAAATTCAATTGAGCCGTCCTTTACTGTTTTAACCGCATTTTGGGGGCTTGTAAGGTCGCTTTCTTCTTTCAGCACTTCTGTAATACGTTCGGCACTTGCCTTTGACATTGTGAGCATAACATAAAGCATTGAAAAAGTCATAAGATTCATAAGAATCTGCATTGTATAGGTTATAACCGAATAAAGGTCGCCTGTAGAAAGTGCTGTGGCACCCGTTGAAACAATCATTCTTGCACCCAGCCATGCAATTACAATCATACAGGTGTAGGACGAAAACTGCATAATCGGAGCGTTAAAAGCAAGGAAGCCTTCGGCTTTTTTAGAGTCCAGATAAATTTTTCCCGAAACATCTTTGAACTTTTTTTCTTCCGTGTCTTCACGGACAAAGCTTTTAACAACCCTGATACCTCTGAGATTTTCGCTTACAACTGTATTAAGACGGTCGTATTTTTTGAACATTCTCTTGAATATGGGGTGAGCTTTTTTAGTTATAATGAAAAGTCCCGTGCCAAGGAAGGGAATTACACAGATGAAAACCGATGCGAGCTTTGCGTTTATTCTGAATGCCATTACAAGGGACATAATGGTCATAATAGGTGAACGCACTGCAATTCTTATGAGCATCTGATAAGCATTCTGGAGATGGGTTACATCAGTTGTAAGTCTTGTTACAAGACTTGAAGAGGAGAATTTATCAATGTTGGAAAAAGAAAAGCTCTGCACATTGTGGTACATATCGTGTCTGAGATTTTTTGCAAAGCCTGCAGAAGCCTTTGAAGCGTAATTCCCTGCAAGAACACCGAACCAAAGACTGAGCATACAAAGCACAATAAGTATTGCACCGATTTTTATTACATAATTGGTGTCGGCCTTGTCAATTCCGTTATCAATAAGCTTACCCATAAGAAAGGGAATAAGCACCTCCATAAGTACCTCAAGAGATACAAAAAGAGGAGAAAGCACAGAAGGAAGCTTATATTCCCTTATGCATAAAGAGAGCCGTTTTATCATTTCGTATCAATCCTTTCTATATTATCGTTTATTCTGTCAAGAACGCTGTAAAAGGTCTGAAGCTCGTCTTCCGAAATACCTTTTATGTATTCCTTTTCAAGTGAATCGAAAACGTGGATTACTTCTTTCTGGATTCTGAGAGCTTTTTCTGTAAGAATAATTTTTTTCAGCCTTGCGTCGTAGGGCACACTTTCACGGGTAATCATTCCATTTTCTTCCATAAGAGAGAGAATACGGCTTGCGGTTGAGCGTCTTATATCGAACTCTTTTTCAAAGTCCTTCTGAAAAATGTCCTTGTGTCGGTTTTTATGAAAATAACCTAGAGCCCAGCCGTGAGTGCCCGTTACCTTATCTATATATTCCTTGGTGGAGCTGTTGTCCATAACACGTCGGATAAGACGTGATGTTCTGCCGATTTCAAAACCGAGTTTTCTGTTCAAATTAAAGCTCCTTTCTGCCTCATATTTAAATTGTTAGCTTACGAACTGTTAGTAAGCTAACATATATTATAATCATCTCTTTATATTTGTCAAGGTGGTTTTTGAAGTTAAAAAAATAAAATACTTAACACCGTTAAGCTTTTTTAAGGTTCATTTATAGCTGAAGACTATAATGGCATATGTCGACAATTCAATATGGTTTTATATATTCATTTTTAACAATGACTTTGTGAGAATGGACAATAATAATTCAGGATATTCATATAAAATATACAAAGAACTATTGCATAATATGTAAAGCTGTGATATATTATTTAACACTGTTAATTAATACAAAAAAGGAGGTCTCGGAGTGGATAAGGATATTCTTGCAAAAAGTCTCATGAATGCTTTTGACAGCATCAACAAGCAGGAGCTTTTTGAAAAAATGAAAATCGTCTTTAAGGGTGAGAATCTTATGCTTGCAATACTTATGGATATGGGCGGTAAAGCCACACCCGGTGAACTTATAAAATATACCGAATGCACTGCAGCAAGGCTGACGGCAATTGCAAAAAGTCTTGAAAGCAAGGGCTTCGTCAAAAGAATACAGAATTCTGAGGATAAAAGAAGTACAATAATAGAAATGACCTCTGAGGGCGTAGCCAGATTTATGCTCTTGCAGAAAGAGGCGATTGAAAGCGTTTTCAATCTTATTGAAAAGCTTGGAGAAAGTGATGCCAAGGAATTTGTAAGGCTTGTGGAAAGGCTTTCAGAAATCAGCTCAGAAACTCAGAGTCTAAGGGAGGTGACGGTGTAAAAATGATAAAGTCATTTAAAAAAGTATTCAGTGTTTTTCTTGCGGTGATTATTGCAGTGCTTATGTTGGTGCCTGCTGCGGGTGCTGTTGATTATCCGGAAGATGTTACAAAAGAAAAGGCTGAAATTGCAATTGAAAAAACAGACGATGTAATTTACAATGCGGTTATGGCGTTCGGGAATACCACTTTGAAAGAGCTTGTAGAAAAAGAGCTTTATACCTCAGAAACTCTTTCAATGCTCCTTACGGGCGTTTACGGAATGCTCAGCGAAACTGAAGCAGAGCTTTTACAGATGAATATTGATGTATCTGTCAAAGGAGTAATCGAAAAGCTTTCTGCTTATCCTCAGGTAGTTGAAGCTCTTTCTCAGTACAGCAGCTGGGCTGAAGTAAAAAGCTTCAGTGCAGATTGGGGAGTAGCGAACAAGGAAAGTTTTATCAAAGGTGTTGCTGCAATTTTTTCACCGTTCAACGATGTGCTTTATATGCTTCTTTGCTCAGGCAGCTTTTCGCTTAACGCACTTGTAGGTGTAAAAGGCGGCAACGGCTATGAAACTGCAATTGTGCCCACCCTTAAAAGCTTCGGTGTAAAAAACGTAACGGACAGCGCTGTCTTTTATAGTGATGCAAAAAATGACAGAAATATGATGATGTACCACCTTGTGTCCGATTTGCTCACCTTTGCAGAGGAGATTATGGCTGCTCCTGTTGACAGACTTACGGACATTCTTCCCGGTATTGCCTACTTTTTCAATAACGGCGGTTTCGATAAGGTTGTTTCAAAGCTTCTTGAACCTCTTACGCTTCAGCTTGGAAAAATTACAACCTTTATTAAAATCGAACCTCTTTTAAGGCTTATCGCTGACCCGTCAGCTATGACGGAAAAATTTGACATCAATACACTAATGAGTTCAGGTGAGCTTAAGCTTGCCGAAATAAACCTTGAAGAATTAGCTTCCTGCGGTACAGTTTCAGGCGACACTGTAATTGCAGACAAGGGTGCATGCTTTATTGTACTTATGCGTTTTATTATTGACACGCTGAAGCATAACAGTGATAAAATGACTGAGCTTATGCCTGAAATGTCAAAGGACGAAATGTCCGCTCATATTAACGAAGCACTTTCGGGTATGATGGCTAAAGACACCGACGAGCTTATTACAATGTTCATTTCTCTTCTCACTGCTGAGGGCGGAAAAAAGAACAACTATGAGTGGACTTTCGGCGAATTTACACCTACAGAAGTAACCTATACACAAAATCTCGGTGAAGAAAAATTCAAAAGGGTACTTGACGGAATAGACGACCTTATTGATGAATTTGTTGCTGAATCAGGTCAGTTCAAAACCCTTGAGGCGATGCTCAGTAAGGAGATTTACTCATCTAAAACAGTGACAACGCTTGTAAGCAGTGTTTACTCTGCTCTTCAAAGCGACGAGCTGAAAGCTTTTAGCAGTGTCCTCGGGCTGAATATCACGCCTACACTTGTAGCAAACGGACTTACCGAAAGCAGATTTTACAGTGCAAAAAAGAGCCTTTATAATTCACCCTCATGGAAATCCGTAAGTTCAAAATATATCTACTGGGGCTTTAACGACGGCGACTCAAAGGGCTTCGCTAAGGCAGTTACTCTTTGCCTCAGTCCTCTCGAGCCTCTTGTAAAAATGCTCCTTGCAGAGGGTAAAATCAGCCTTTTAGGAATTGATTTTTATGGCAGTGACGGTTATAACAGTGCAGTAATTCCTCTCTTCGAGGCTCTCGGCTGTAAAGATAAAACAATCCTTACCTATGAGCAGTATAAAAAAGAATCCTATAAGACAGGCGCAATCAAGCCTCTTGTTGAAACTCTCTGTGTTTTTCTCGACAGAATGCTGAAAAAGCCCGTTTATACAATTACTGAAATTGCTCCCAACCTTATTTACTTCTTTAAAAATGACGGCATTGCAATCTGTATAGAAAATCTTCTTTATCCCGTAACCTCACTTCTCAGTGAGCTCGGTATGGGCGATATGCTTTCAATAAAGGCTATGACGGAAGAAATTGACACTGATAAGCTGCTTTCGGAGCTTACCTCAGGGCTTGACCTTGGAATGAAGCTTCCGGAATTTGACCTTGAGCTTCTCGGTGCAATGGGCTCACTTGAAACAATGGAAAGTAAGCGTACCCTTGACGGAAAGTCTCAGACGATTTCTTATGTAAAGGCAAATCAGACCGGCGTGCTTGTAACAATACTCAGATACTTTGTTGAGCTTATGAAAGCACCGGGTAACGAAAGCCTTGTAACCGGCTTTATGAGTGGCGGGGCTGAGGGCGGCAACGATATGTTTGCAACCTACTCAGCAGGCATAGGCGATGAGATGGCAGCAATGACCACCGACGAAACTGTTGAATGGCTCTATAAGCTTTTCTTCAGAGAAAGAGCCGTTAAGGAAATCAAACCTCAGGACGACTATCTGCCCACAATTATCTATGAACCCGAAAAAGAAAACACTGTTTTAAAGGGCTTCATTTTCGCAATTCTTATTATTTGTGCAGGTGAACTGGTGTACGTGAAAAATCGCATAAGAATCGAAAGATTTGTTGAAGACAGAAAGCTGAAGAAAAAGCTTAAAGACGAGTTTCAGAGTAAACAAGAACAGGAGGCGGAATAAATGCTTGTTTTAAAGAATATAGTCAAAGATTATGTAACGGGTGATACCACCGTAAGAGCCCTCAACGATGTAAGCATCAATTTCAGAGAAAACGAATTTGTTTCAATTCTCGGCCCGTCAGGCTGCGGTAAAACCACACTTCTCAATATTATCGGCGGTCTTGACAAATACACAAGCGGAGACCTTGTAATCAACGGAAAGTCAACGAAGTCATTCACAGACGAAAACTGGGATACTTACAGAAACCACTCAATCGGCTTCGTTTTCCAGAGCTATAACCTTATTCCGCACCAGAGTGTACTGGCAAACGTTGAGCTTGCTCTTACTCTTTCAGGCGTAAGCAAAAAGGAAAGAAGAGAAAGAGCAATTGCTGCTCTCGAAAAGGTTGGTCTTAAAGAGCAGATTCACAAAAAGCCCAACCAGATGTCAGGCGGTCAGATGCAGCGAGTTGCAATTGCCCGTGCCCTTATAAATAATCCTGACATTCTTCTTGCCGACGAGCCTACAGGCGCACTTGACAGTGAAACAAGCGTTCAGGTTATGGAGCTGCTCAGAGAAATTGCCAAGGATAAGCTGATTATTATGGTAACTCACAACCCTGACCTTGCAACCGAGTATTCTTCAAGAATTATTCGCTGTATGGACGGTAAGGTTATTGACGACACCAATCCTTTTAAGCCCCAGAAAGAGGATTACGAAAACGAAAAGACAAAAGCTGAAGAGGAAAAAGCAAAGGGCAGAAAGCCCTCAATGAGCTTTGCAACAGCCTTCGGTCTTTCAATGCGTAACCTCGGCACCAAAAAGGGCAGAACCTTCCTTACTGCCTTTGCGGGAAGTATCGGCATTATCGGTATTGCTCTTGTTCTTGCACTTTCAAACGGTATTCAGAATTATGTTGACAAGGTGCAGAATGACACCCTTTTAGCTTATCCTATGTCTGTTGAAAGAGAGGCTGTAGATACTGATAATGTTATGAATGCCCTGATGGGTATGAGTGAATCAATGCTTGAGCTGGGACACGATAAGGATAAGGTATATGTAAACGATATGATGACCGAAATGATAAAAATCTTTGTGGCTCAGTCATCATCAAACAACATTAAGAGCTTTAAAAAATATATTGACGACAACTCCGAAAAATTCAAGGAGCTTTGTAACGACCTGCAGTTCAAATATTCCACCCCTCTTAATATCTATAGTGCTGACACAAGCAACGGCGTTGTAAAGGTCAATCCCAACACTGCAATGTCAGATATGGCAGGAAACACTATGCAGGGAATGGAAGGCTTTATGAGCTCCAGCATGATGGATGCATGGACAGAGCTTATCGGTGACAATGATGTTATCGAAAGACAGTATGATGTTCTTTACGGTCGACTTCCGGAAGATAAAAACGAAGTTGTTCTTATGATTGACGGCAACAACGAAATCAACGAAATGATGCTCTATGCTTTGGGAATAAGAAACCAAAGCGAAATGTCCTCAAACATTATGAGCACTATTTCGGGCGAAGAAAAAAACACAGAGGAACCTGAAAGCTTTACCTATGAGGATATCTGCAAGATGAAATTCAAGCTTGTTCTGAACTGTGATTATGTGGTGAAAGACGAGAAAACCGGTCTTTGGAGTGACAGAAGTGCAAATCTCGCTTATGTTAAAAAGCTTGTTGACAAGGGCCTTGAAATAAGCATTGTAGGTATTATCCGACCTGACGAGGATAATGTGCTTTCAGTGGGCACAGGCGGAGTCGGTTATACAACTGAGCTTATGGAATACGCTTTAGAGTACACAGCAAATTCAGCACCCGTTAAAGAACAGCTTGCAAGTCCTGAAAAAGACATTATTACGGGTATGGAATTTATTGATTTAACGGTTAACGATTTTGTTCTTGTTGACATCGATATGAAGCTCATTGATATGAATTATCTTGATATCGGGCCCTTTATGAGTATGGCAACTGATGTTGATCTTTCTGAAATTGATATTATGGATATGGGATCAATTTTCGATTTCGGTGATATGAGCAACCTCCAGAAAAAGCTTATGGAAGGTTATCTCAACGACGAACAGGTTATTGCTCTTAAGCAGGCATATATCGATACGGTAAATGCAAAGTGTTCTTATGAAAAAACAATGGCAACCCTTGGCTATCAGCCTGCAGACACACCCACATCAATTTATTTCTATCCAAAGAGCTTTGAAAGCAAAGACGAGCTCAACGCAATGATTTCTTACTATAACGACAAGGTAACTGAAGACGGTCATCCGGAATATTCAATCAGCCCCACTGACCCCATCGGAATTATGCTTGATTCAGTTACAAAAATTATTGACATTGTAACTTATGTGCTTGTAGTTTTCGTTGCAATTTCCCTTGTGGTTTCTTCAATTATGATTGGTATTATCACATATATCTCCGTACTTGAAAGAACAAAGGAAATCGGTATTCTCAGAGCAATCGGTGCTTCAAAGAGCGACGTTTCAAGAGTGTTCAACGCGGAAACAATTATTGTGGGTCTTGCGGCAGGTATAATAGGTATTCTGTCAACCCTTCTCTTAGAAATACCGATTAACCTTCTGCTTGATTATCTTACAAAAACGGGCGCTGCTGCTCAGCTTCCCTTTAAAGCAGGCGTAATTCTTGTTGGCATCAGCATGTTCCTTACCTTTATTGCAGGTCTTGTTCCCTCATCACTTGCAGCAAAGAAAGACCCCGTTGAAGCACTCAGAACTGAATAAATTCAAAAAAGTCTCACAGCTAAAAACTGCTGTGAGATTCTTTTGTATATCACTGTAAAATTTATACAAAAATAACAGATAATGGCGTGTATATTTCTACCAACAAATAATTCATACCCTCTTGCTATGAATTAAAAAAGGTGATATACTAGTATTAAACTAGGAATTATCAAAAAGGCGGTGAAAAGATGAAAATTTCAACCAAGGGAAGATACGGCTTAAGAATTATGACAGACCTTGCAGTTTACGGCAGCGATTGTTGTGTTTCACTCAAGGATATTGCTGAAAGAGAGCATCTTTCCGAAAAGTATCTTGAACAGATAATCAACCTTCTTTCTAAGGAAGGACTTGTAAAATCCGTAAGAGGTGCAAAGGGTGGATATCATCTTACACGCAAGGCGGAGGAAATCTCCGTTGAAGATATTCTGAAGGCTACGGAAGGCTCACTTGCTCCTGTTGCCTGCGCCGAAGATAACGGCAAATGTGAAAATTACTGCGACTGTGTTACCTCTTTTATCTGGACAAGAATTTACGAGGCAACAATTGATGTAGTAAGCAAAATCACACTTAAGGATCTGGCAGAAAGAAGCCGGACAATAGAAAAAACAGAATTGGAGTGTTTGAAATGAGATATGTTTATGCAGACAATGCGGCAACAACTCCTGTTTCAAAAAAGGTTGTTGAAGCAATACTTCCCTATATGACCGAGCATTACGGCAACCCCTCAAGCCTTTATACAATCGGACAGACTGCATTTTCAGCTGTTGACAAGGCAAGAGGGCAGGTTGCGGCAGCTCTCGGCGCAGAGAAAAATGAAATTTTCTTTACCTCAGGCGGCTCAGAGGCTGACAACTGGGCAATCCGCGGTGCAGCTGCTCTTGGCGAAAAGAAGGGCAAAAAGCACCTTATCACAACAAAGTTTGAGCATCATGCAGTGCTTCATACAATGGCTGCCCTTGAAAAGCAGGGCTTTACCGTAACCTACCTTGATGTTTATGAAGACGGACTCGTAAGAGTGGAGGACGTTGAAAAGGCGATTACAGATGAAACCTGCCTTGTTACAATTATGTATGCAAACAACGAAATCGGAACTGTTCAGCCAATTGCTGAAATCGGAAAAATCTGTAAGGAAAAGGGTGTTCTTTTCCACACCGACGCAGTTCAGGCTGTAGGTCATATCAAAATTGACGTTAAAGAGCAGAACATCGATATGCTCTCACTTTCAGGACACAAGTTCCACGCAACAAAGGGCGTAGGCGCTCTTTACTGCAGAAAGGGTCTTCGCCTTCCTAACCTTATTGAAGGTGGTGCCCAGGAAAGCGGCAGACGAGCCGGTACAGAAAATGTTCCCGGAATTGTAGGTCTCGGCGTTGCAATTACAGATATGTGCGAAAACCTCACCGAAAATGCAAAAAAGGTTTCAGCACTTCGCGACAGACTTTTTGAAGGTGCTTCAAAAATCAGTCATTCAAGAATTAACGGCAGCACTGAGCACAGACTTCCCGGTAACTTCAGTATGTGCTTTGAGGGCGTTGAGGGTGAAAGCCTTCTTCTTATGCTCGATATGAACGGTATTTCGGCTTCAAGTGGCTCAGCTTGTACTTCAGGCTCACTTGATCCCAGCCACGTGCTTCTTGCAATCGGTCTTAAGCATGAGGTTGCTCACGGTTCACTCCGTCTTTCACTCAGTGAAAACAACACCGTTGAGGATGTTGATTATATACTTGAGGTTCTTCCCGGAATTATTGACAGACTTCGTGCGATGTCACCTCTTTGGGATCACATTATGGAAAACGAAAAACAGTAAAAGGAGATAGATTTATGCAGTACAGTGAAAAAGTAATGGAACATTTTGCAAACCCCCACAATGTTGGTGAAATCCCCGACGCAAACGGTGTTGGTGAAATCGGCAATGCAAAGTGCGGCGATATCATGAAAATGTTCCTTAAAATTGAAAATGACATTATCGTTGACGTAAAGTTCAAAACCTACGGCTGTGCAAGTGCAATTGCAACAAGCTCAATCGCAACCGATATGATCAAGGGTCAGCCCATTTCAGAGGCTCTTAAGCTTACAAACAAGGCAGTTGTTGAGGCTCTTGACGGACTTCCCGCAGTTAAAATTCACTGCTCAGTTCTCGCTGAACAGGCAATCAAGGCAGCTCTTGCTGATTATTATAAGAGACAGGGCATCGACCCCGAACCCATCGTAGGCAAGATTGAGGAACATGACCACGACGCTTGCCACATCTAAAGACAAAAAATTACTGCTCACTTCATTGCGAGGTGAGCAGTTTTTGTTTTATTGAGCATTTACATTGAACTTCTGAAGAAAGATTTATGACTCAACGGTTTTATTGGCAGACTCAAGTCTCGCAGCATCTCTCTTTTCCTGAATGAGTCTTTCAACCTCTGCAACGTGTTCAGCGTTGTCTTCCTGAAGGAAGAGGATAACAATAAGGTAAAGAGCTGAGCCGATTGCGGGACCTAAAACAAACTGATGCCAACGGTATTTAAGGAAACGGGGAGCAGTCTGAGCCTTGATGGTAGCACTGCCTCCTGTACCCAGCTTTTCGTTGAAGCCGAGGAACTTAAGCATATAGCCCTGAATGAACTTGGGAATAGCACCTGTAAGCTTTGAAACAAAGTTCTGCATTGAGAAAGTGATACCCTCTGTTCTTTCGCCTGTTTTAAGCTCCATTTCGTCAACAGCGTTTGTAAGAAGTGAACGTTCAGCAATACCTTTCATGTTTGTGAAAATCTGAGCTGAACCTACAACTGTAAGTGCAATAATAAGGAAGCTGAGCTGTTTGTATCTTTCGTTTGTACCGATAGCAAAGGCAAGAATTCTTGTTGAGAAGTTTGCAATTTCAGCAACAACAAGAAGCTTTTTACTGCTGCCCAGCTTTTTGATCATAGGAACAGTGAAGAAGTTAGTTACAGCACCGGGAACACCCATAATGGCTCCGAAAACAACCAAAGCTGTACCGCCGGTAATTTCTTTACCGAAGAAGTTGTATACAAGTCCGTCACTTTCAAAGAAGTATTCCCAGGGAAGAGTCAGTGAAAGACACTGCACGACTCTTGCAAGGCAGATAATGATGAGAGTCTTGTTGTGACGGAGATTCCAAAGTGATTTCAATACACCCTTGTTTTCTTCGGGAGCATACTCAACCTTTTCTTTCATACGGTAAGCCAGCATTGAAATAAGCATACCGCCGAGACCGAAAATAAAAGCGAAAAGGAGATATGTATTTTTTTCTGAAATGATTCCACTCTGAACCAACATATCCTTGAGCATAGGATAAACACCGGCAACTGTACCACCTGCACCTGCACCGATTGAAATCCACTGAGCAACACGTCTTCGTTCAACGGCACTTGGGGTAGACAGCGCTGAAAGTCCCCAGATAGCAACGTCCTGGAATGAATAAAAGGCGTCGAAAGCCATATACAGAAAAAGCACCATAAGGATTGTCTGAGTTTCAGTAAGACCGAAATCCACAAACATAAGCACAGAAATTATACCGATAATAGGTGCAGTCCAGATGAGGAACGGACGCATCTTATAACCGGGTTTATACTTTCTGTGGTCCATTATTGAACCTATAAGAGGATCATTGATTGCATCCCACATTGTGCTGATACCGGTAATCATACCTGTTTTTTCGGCAGGGATTCCGAGAATGGTGTTGAGGAATACAAAAAGTCGTCCCTGAATAAAACTGTAGGTCATATTCTGACCGGTAAGACCCAAAGCGTAGCTGAACAGTCTGTTGTTGGCTACCTTTGTTTCGCTTTCTTCTTTTGAAAAAAGGAAGAACGGTTTCATATAATCTCTCCTTGCGTAGTATATTTATATAAATTATACAATTTTAACCTTAGATTGTCAACAAAAATACGACAAATGAATAATATATTTAATTTTTAAAAGATTACAAAGAAAAGAGGTAGCAGTTTGTTTACAGTTGTTGAATTAAACGAAGAAAACAGAAAAGGTTTTCACAACCTGAGCAGGCTTTTCAGAAGACCGAAAGCAGAAATCGAGACAGTGGAACTGAAAAACGGCAAAAGCTTTTACCTTTGCAAAGCAGAAGTCAGAAAAGGCAAAATTCCCTGGAAAGAAATAAAGGCTGCTTCACCTACAGAAATGTTTATCCTGCCGTATGATATTACGGAAAAGCCACCCGTAAAGGTGTTTGCCCCTGAAAAGCTTCCGCAGCTTATGCTTTTCAACTCAGCTGTGGAGCACATTAAACAAAAAGCCTTACCACCTTCAAAAACGCAGATAACCGTTATAGACAAGGAAGGACGTTATGTTGATTTTTTCAAAGAAGTAATAAAACTTGCTTCCCATATAACTGTTGTAACTAATGACGAAAGATACAGAAATCTTTCTGATGAGCTTCTGAGCGCCTATGGGGTGTCGCTGATTATAAGGGAAGAATTTTATGAGGATAAAGGCGAAAATCCTTTTCTTTTTGATTATGATGCAGAGAGTGTGCCTCTTTCATATAAAGGAACAGTTTTTTCCAAGAACAAAAGGTATCTTCTTAACGGAAAAAGTCTTACACCGGGTGGATTTGCTCTGTCTAAAGAATACGAAAATTTGATGAGTAAAAAAATAAATAAGCTTTACTTCGCCTCGGCACTTTATGAACTCTGTGAAGTGAAAGAACTGCAGAAGCTGAAGTTTAACGAGCTTTGCAGTTGACTTGAAGTGAATAAAGTTATATACTAAGCTGATACTAAAATTAAGGCAGGAAAAAGAAGTGAATTATAACGAAGCAATTGACTTTATAATGTCACACAGAAAATTCCAGAAAACGGGCGGCCACGAGAGAATTGAAAAACTTCTGGAGCTTCTGGGCTCTCCTCACAAAAAGCTACGTTTTGCGCACATTGTGGGAACCAACGGAAAAGGCTCAACCTCAACGGCTTTGTCCTGCATACTTAATGAAGCGGGGTACAGAACGGGTCTTTTTACCTCACCTTATGTTGTGGAATTCGGCGAAAGAATTCAGGTTAACGGAAAATATATTCCGAGAGAAGAAATTGCAGAAATCTGTGAGCTTATAAAAGATAAAACAAGGCTTATGGAAAACGAAGATATGCACCCAACCGTATTTGAAGTTACAACGGCACTTGCTATGGTTTACTTTGAAAGAGAAAAGTGCGATATTGTTTTTCTTGAAGCAGGTATCGGCGGAAAACATGACAGCACAAATATTATTCCGTCACCGTTGGTTTCAGTTTTTACTGCGATTTCTCTTGACCACACAGAAATGCTTGGAGATACAACGGAAAAAATTGCTAAGGAGAAAAGCGGAATTATCAAAGAGGGTACCTCTGTGGTATCATATCCCTTGAACTCAGAGCATCTTGGCTTTACTCCTCAGGATGAAAAAGCAGCAGAGGTTATAAAAAGGGTCAGCGAAGAAAAAGGTTGTCCTTTTATTACGGCTGACTGTACAAAGGCTCAGATTAAAGAGGATAACATAAACGGTCTGTTGTTCGGTTATGAAAAACTTATGCTCCGAACAAAAATGGTGGGTTCTTTTCAGGTTGGCAACCTTCTTACGGCAATTGAAACTGTAAAAATCCTCAGAGAAAAGGGCTTCAATATAACCGACAGAGCCATAGAAAAAGGAATTGCAGATTTTACAATTCCTGCAAGAACGGAGAAAATTTCCAACAATCCTCTTGTAATTCTTGACGGTGGGCACAACGAAGCCTCAGTTGCAGTGCTGAAAAATACTGTCAGAAAATATCTGAAGGATAAAAAAGTGACTTTCCTTTTGTCTTTTATGAAGGATAAGGACTACGCAATCTGCATTAAAAGTCTTGCACCCGTTTGTGATACAATGGTTTTTACAAATGTAGACAAAATTCGCGGCGAAAGCAGTGAAGTTCTCGCAAGTGAAGCTGAAAAATACTGCAAAAACGTGCTTTTCTGCGACGATGCCGAAAAGGCTTATAAAATGGCTCTTGATGCAACAAACAAAGACGGGGCGCTTATTGTAGCCGGGTCTTTTTACCTTGCAGCTTTTGTAAGAGGTATTCAGTAAAAATAGCGGTACCGGTGAGCCGGGCGCCGATAACAAAGGGCAGATTTTCTTTGTGGCAAATCTGTCCTTTGTTGTTTCACCCTTAAGAGGTGTAACGGGAGGTAATTTT
>JAZSQU010000035.1:0-29666 GCA_045538095.1 Acutalibacteraceae bacterium
TTGAAAAGACTTATGATGCAAGAATGAAGATTCTTGACGAAGTTATGCTTCCCTGCATCGCTGAGCCCAGAGCTGAGCTTTCAAAGTATGCTCCCAAGATGCTCACAACAAAGATCGACCCCGAAAAGATCGGTGATGTTATCGGTAAGCAGGGTAAGGTTATCCAGAAGATTTGTGCTGAATGTGATTGTAAGGTTGATGTAAGCGAAGACGGTTCAGTATTTGTTTCAGCTATTGATATCGAGAATGCAAAACGCGCTATCACAATCATCGAAACAATCGCTAACGATCCCGAGGTTGGCTCAATCTTCCGCGGTATCGTAACACGCCTTATGAGCTTCGGTGCATTCGTTGAAATCGCTCCCGGTAAGGAAGGCCTTGTTCACATCAGCAAGCTTGACGTTAAGAGAACAGAAAAAGTTGAAGATTGCGTAAACGTTGGTGACGAAGTAATCGTTAAGGTTCTTGAAATCGACGACCAGGGCAGAATCAACCTTTCCAGAAGAGATGCTCTTATCGAAATCGAAGGTCTTGTTCCTGAAGATAACGGCGAAGAAGACAGACCCAGAAGACCGAGAAGAGACAACAACAGAAGAAGATAAACCACAAAATTTGAACCGCCGAAATCTCTCGGCGGTTTGAAATATTTTTGTAAGGCGGTAAAAAATGAATAATTCAAAAAAGATTATGAGGCTTACTGTCAATGCTGCTTTTATTGCAATTATTGTGGTTATGAGCTTTACACCCATCGGTTATCTCAGAATCGGTACTGCAATTGAGGCTTCTCTTCTTGCAATTCCCGTTGCTTTCGGCGGTGCAATTATGGGCGTAACCTCAGGTGCAATTCTCGGCCTTGCATTCGGTATTTCAAGTTTTATTCAGTGCTTCGGTATGAGTGCATTCGGCACAACCCTTATGAGTATAAACCCCATTTTTACTTTTATAATCTGCATTGTACCGAGAGTTCTTATGGGCGTTTGCTCAGCACTTGTTTATAAGCTCCTTCAGAAGAAAAATGTGCAGGATAACATAAGCTCACTTATAAGCTTCCTCACTGCCGCAGTTCTTAACACTTTGTTTTTTGTGGGCTCATTCATTGTGCTTTTCGGAAGCACAGAGTTCTACAGCGGTCTTGAAATACAGTTTGCTACTACAAATGTAATTGCTTTTTTTGCAGCTTTCGTAGGTGTAAACGGTATTGTTGAAGCTGTGGCTGCAGGGGCTTTCGGCGGTGCAGTGGGCAAGGTTATTTCAAAGCTTAAAAAGCAGGCAGCTTAATTAAATCTACAGTAATTATTACAGAAAGGCGGTTTTTATTATGGAATTACCCTTCGGTATAAGAAAATATATTTATCAGTTTCAGGCTATGATGCCTAACTACGATACAGAGTGCCCTTTTTCAAAGGATGAGCCTTTGTCATTTGAGGACAGAGAAAACGTAAAGCTTTCCTTTGTGGCACTTGCTGACACCCACATTGTAAACAACGAGTTCGCTTTCAAGAACCTTAACAACGCATTTGAGGATATCAGGAACTCAGGCGAAAAGTTCGACGCTCTTCTTCTTGCAGGTGATATTGCCGATTACGGCTTCAAGAGCGAATACAAGGGCTTTCTTGATGTTTACAGCAAGCAGGACGCAGTTCCTCACATCTTCCTTACTCTCGGTAACCACGACGCAAGATTTTTCTACGGCAGAGCAAGAAAGACCGTTATGGACTGGCAGAGCAAGCACCTTGGAATTGATATCGGCAAAAAGAGCTACTACTCATACGATATCAACGGCTACACCTTTATTGTAATCTGCACTGAAAAAGCGGTGCTTGAAAAGGCGTACATTTCAAAAGAGCAGATTACCTTCCTTGACAGTGAGCTTAAAAGAGCAACAGAAAACGGCAAACCGGCTTTTGTAATGTGTCATCAGGCTTTTCAGTTTACTCACGGACTTCCCGAGGTATGGAAAACCGGGGATATGGGCGAGCAGTCTGACGAAGTAAGAGCAGTTATGGAGAAGTACAATAACGTATTCTTCATCAACGGCCATCTTCACGGCGGTATTTGTGATTATGTTGAAGAGGTGCTCAACGAAGAAAAGGGTGTTTATTCTCTCAGCATTCCCTCATACAGAAAGCCCAACAACTTCGGTCACCGTGACTGCGGAACAGGCTACTACTGCTGCGTTTACGACGACAGAGTTGAGTTCACTGCAAGAAACTTCCTTACGGGCAAACCCGTTACAGGCGACTATACAAAGTTTACATATAAGCTTAAATAAAGAAAAAACTGCAAGGAGATTCCTTGCAGTTTGTGTTTTTTATGGACTTACAAAAACTTCACTTCCGTTAAGCTCAACCGAGGTAACTTCGCTTGCATTGATGGTGTGTTTGAAATGAGGCTTAACTCTGAGCTGACCGCCTCTTTTTCCGACACTTCCTACACCTATATCGTTTTCACTTTGAGGTGGCATTGTGATGTTGAAAGTTTCTTCTGTTCCGTCTTTGTAATTAAGAGTGAGAGTCCCTTTGATTATATCCAATTCGTCTATAGCTTCAAAGATTTCTTCTCCGTCGACCACTTCTAAAACATAAGAAAGGTTGAGGTTTGATATTTCTGCTTTGACGGGCTTTAGTGTAACACCGTGCATATTTACAATGTTTTCGGTTTTCTTTAGCTTTTTGTTTGTACTCTTGTAGTCAACTGTGATTTTTCCTTCAAAATTGCAGTCAAATAAATCTGTCTGTATAAAGGAGTTCTTTTTATATTCTATAATATTTTGAAAACTCAACTTTATGTTTCTTCCTGCAATAGCGACACCATTTATAGAGCCGTAACCTATTTCAATCTGCAGTGTCCGTTCATCCAGAGTGATAACATTAGTTCCTCTTGAACGACCATTAATTAAAGGAATATAATCATAAATCTCTTCAATCCAATAACGTTTATCTTCTTTGAAAATTATATCGCCTGTGCTTTTCAGGTGAAATATAAGATTTATATTATAATCATCACCCACAATACCCTTACAAACCAGCTCCAAATCTTCCCTGTCACTTTTAAGAACAAGGTTCTTTTCTGAATAAACCTGATCTGAGCTTTCGCTCTGACCTAAATACTTTGAGCCGAAATATTCCGGTGCTCTTGAAACTCTCACTGCAAAGGCTGAACCTGATATACAGATTACAACTGCGATTACTGCTGCAAGAAGTATTGCAGGTCTGAGCCTGAAAGCTTTTGTTTCAGCTGTTTTTCTGTACAAATTCTCTTTCCACTCGTCGGGAGTTTTTACATTAAATTCATTCATCGCTGAGACCTCCTTTTAAAAGTTCTCTGCCCCGTTTAAGTCGGGACTTGATGGTATTCTCTTTTTCTGAAAGGATTTCTGAAATCTCACCTATGCTGTAGCCCTCAAAGTAGTAGAGCTCAATCACCTGCAGATATTTTACGGGCAGTTTTCTTATTTCACATATAAGCTCCTTGTTGAAATCTTCCGTATATGAAACCTGAAGCTCGTTAATGTCTGTGTGATTTCTCCTGAAAAGCTTTCGTTTTATGTCGCGGCATTCGTTAAGCGCCACCGTAACTATCCATTTTCTTATTTCTTCGTCGGGCTTATGCCATAAGTGTTTTGCCTTGAATAGCTTCAGAAAAACATTCTGCCAAGCGTCCTCGGCGTCGGCACGGTTCTCGAGATTCACAAAACAGATGCGTGTTACCGTGTCGGCATATTTTTCTACGAGCAGTTCAAATTCATCTTTCATTTTATCAGCTCCTTTCACCTTATAGAACGTCTGAGCATATTGAAAAGTTGCACAGAAATGGAAAAAATTAAAATTTATAAAAAATCGTATAGACTTATCAGCCAATAGGGTATATAATAGTGCAGATGCTTATTTGAAAGGATGTTTTAAAATGAAAAATCAAAACTCGGCTTTGAAAATTTCCTGTATAGTGTCTTTGCTTGTGGCATTTGTATACGGACTTGTTCTTCCCTTCTGTTGGGGCAACAATCCTGCAAGTGAGCTTGGCACACTGTCACTTCTCTGCGAAGACAGAAAAATCTGGTTCTGGATCTGGGGTATTCTCACATCGGGAAGCATTATTCTTAACACACAGTATATGTACAGAAAATTCAGCTACAAAAACAAGTTTTACGATATTCTCTGCGCACTGGGGTTTATCAGCGTTTGCATTGTTGCGCTCACTCTCGGCCACAGCATTGAAAACTGGAACCCGAAAAGAATTGCACACTGGGTTGCAACGGGAATTTTTATCGTGTTCACCCTGGCTCCGATTGTACTTTTCTTCATCACCAACATCAAAAAACATAAACAGTTCAAAGTGCTTACTGTTGTTGCTTTTATGATTCTTGCAACTTTCCTTGTGATCTTTGTTTTTGTAGGAAAAAGCGCAATTATGGAAATGGTACCGATTGCGATGATGGAAGTTTTCCTCTTTGTTATTAATTTTACTTCCCTTGTGAAAACCGATAAGAAACTTTGTAACGTATAAACAGTAAAAAAACAGTATCAATCATCTGAGTGTGGTTGATACTGTTTTTGATTTATTCTTCAAGTACGTTTCTGAAATAAAGCACATCACCGGTACGGTTATAAATTATACCCGACACACCCTTGTCGTAGGCCACATAGCTCTTTATCTCGTAAAGAGGAAGAACAACTGCTGCGCCCGAAAGATAGCTTTCAGCTTTTTGGGTAGCATTGGCTTTTGCTGCTCCGCCATCAGATTGAGCAATTGCTTTCACAACATCATCATAACCCTTTGAGGAGTAGCCCGAAATATTGTCGCGGTTTTCAGAGGTAAATCTGAGTGCTGCGTCCTGAACAGAGTTTCCGCCATAGGAGATTTCACTGAGGGCGAGCTGATATTCGCCTTTTTTGATGCGTTTTTCAAGGGTATATTCGTCGGTTGTTTCAACGGAAACGTTGAATATTACGCCAAGAGTTGCCTGCCAGTTCTGTATAAGCTTTCGTGCAAAAAGCTCGTCTGAAGCCTTGCAGAGAAGAACAACTTCGGCTCTGTTTTGGTCGATTGCATCAAGCCCTTTTCTGAGAGTTGCCTTTGCATCGGAAGAGGTGTATGCAGTGAATTTCTTGGTAAGCTGACCGAAGGGTTCGGTGCCTATAGTCAAAGCTGAGGGGAAAATATGGGGTGCAGTTTCTTTGCCAAAGTCAGACTGAACAAGATTAAAGTTAAATCCTGAAGCAACTGCACGTCTGATGTCAACGTTTTTAAGATAGGTGTCCTTACAGTTAAAAATGAGTGAGTACATACCCGAATCAAAACTGTCCACACGGTAGTTTTTGTTACCGCTTACAGAAGCTGCCTGTTTTTCATTGAAGGGTGTGATGTCGTAGGTTTCGTTTTTCAGCTTTCTGAGACGGGTATCCTGCTCATCGTTAATTGAAAAATAAACTGAGTAGGGCATAACGTTTTCATCGTCATAGTAGTAATCTGCATTTTTTCTTATGGAAACTGAGGCATCGTCAGCCCAGTTGTTGATATAGAAGGGACCGTTATATATAAGGTAACGGGTTGCAAGGCCGTATCTGCCACCGGTTTTTTCAAAAAAGATTTCGTTGCAGGGCATACAGGCAGGGTCGAGGAGAGTATAGAGAAAATCAGGGTCGTTGTTTTCTAAAGTGATTTTCAGTGTGTGGTCGTTGAGTGCAGCCACACCAAGGTCACCTTCGGGAGAAAAGCCTTCATTGATAAGCCTTGCATTAGTGATAGCATAAAGCTTGTACGCCGTAGGGCATTTTGTTTCAGGCCTGAGAGCACGTTTAAGGGCAAAAACAAAATCGTGTGCCGTTACGGTAATATTGAAAACCTCTTTACCCTCCTCAACGGGGTTAAGCTTACCCTTTTCGTTATAACTGGGATAAAGCTGAATCTCGTCGCCGCCAAGGACTCTCTTCGCTGCAGAGGTAACCCTCCATCTCGAATCTTGTCTGAGATAGAAAACGTAAGTTCTGCCGTCAGCGGAAACGTCCCATTTTTCTGCCATGCCGGGAAGAATTTCACCGTTTGCACCGAGAGTAACAAGACCTTCAAAGGTGTTGAGGATAATGTTCTTTGCGCCCGTATCGGAAATTATCTGCGGGTCAAGGAAAAGCGGGTCATTATCAATAGGGAAAATAAGCTGTGCATCAGAGCCCTTTGTTTCTGAGCAAGCAGAAAGGGTAAACAGAAGCATTAATGCAAGAAGCAGAGAAATTATCTTTTTCATTTTTTTCATTCCTTAATTCAGAAATATACTTTTAATTCTCAAATGAAAAATAGACCAATTATCTTTGTGGTACAATTAATCTGACTTTTCAAAGGAGGTTATATTTGTGGATTTAACAAAAATTTTGCTGATATTTTCAGCGCTTATTATTATACTACTTATTATATGCATAGGGCTCCTTGTTATGGTGCTTAAAAAGAATAATAACAAAGAATATGAAAGCATTTTATCTTCTGAAAAGCAAACAAGAGAAGCTCTCGGCAAGACTGCAACGGAAATCAACTCTGCAGTGCGTGAAGAATTCAGCCGAAGCCGTGTTGAAAACGCCAACGCTCAGAGTCAGCAGAGAAAGGAAATCGGTGAGGGCATCAAGGATATGGCCGAAAGACTTTCAAAAATGACAGCTGATAACTATGAGTTCAATATCAAAATGGCTGATATGATTTCTGCAAGACTTCTCGATATGCGCAAGAGCAACGAGGAAAAGCTTGAACAGATGCGTCTTACCGTTGACGAAAAGCTTAACGAAACTCTCACAAAGCGCCTTGATATGTCCTTTAAGACTGTCAGCGAGCAGCTTGAGAATGTTTATAAATCACTTGGTGAAATGAAGGTGCTTTCAGGCAGTGTTACTGAAAATGTAACTTCGCTTAACCGTATTCTCACCAACGTAAAAGCAAGAGGCACCTGGGCAGAGGTTCAGCTTGAAGGTCTTCTTGACCAGACCATTCCCGGTATGTATGAGAGAAACGTTATGACCGTTCCGCTTTCAAGAAATATCGTTGAATTTGCCGTTAAAATTCCCTCAGGTGACGATAAAGAGGCGTTTACTTATCTGCCTATTGACTCAAAATTCCCCGTTGAAACCTATGTCCGTCTTTGCGAGGCTGCAGACAGAGGCGACAATGTAGCAGTTGAGGTGCAGAGAAAAGCACTTGAAACAACAATTCTGGGTCAGGCAAAGGAAATTAAAAAGTACATCAATGAGCCTGACACAACACCCTTTGCAATTATGTACCTTGCCACAGAGGGGCTTTACAGCGAGGTTATTTCATCCAAAAACGGCATAGTTGAAAGATGTCAGAATGAATTCAGCGTTATGATTGCAGGACCTTCCACTATTACGGCGCTGCTCAACTCTCTTTCAATCGGCTTCAAGGCTATGGCAATTAACGAAAAAGCCAAGGAAGTGAGAGCTGTACTTGCTGCTGCAAAGGTGCAGTATGAAAAATTCGGAGTAGTGCTTGAAAAGGCAAAGAAAAAGATTGACGAGGCAGGAAAGAGCCTTGAAGATGCTCAGAGCAGAAACAACATTATTCAGAAAAAGCTCAAAAGTGTTGAGGCAATTGAGCAAAGCGAAGCAGTAGAAATTTTAGGATTGGAGGAATAAAATATGATAAGATTTGAAAGTGACTATACCCAGGGCGCAGTACCTCAGATTCTTGAGGCGCTTATTAAAACAAATATGGAGCAGACTCCCGGTTACGGTGAGGACAAGTACTGTCTTTCAGCTGCAGACAAAATCAGAAAAGAGCTTAGACGTGACGACCTTGCAGTGCATTTTCTCGTAGGCGGCACACAGACCAACTTCACTTTTATTGCAGCTTGTCTCAGACCTCACGAGGGCGTAATTTCTGCTTCAACGGGACACATCAATGTCCACGAAACCGGCGCAGTTGAAGCAACAGGTCATAAGATTTTACCCATACCCAGCTTTGACGGAAAAATCAACGCTCAGCAGATTGAAGAAATGGTAGTCAATCACGAAAACGATGCTTCCTTTGAGCACATCACAAAGCCTAAGATGGTCTACCTTTCAATGCCCACAGAAAACGGCACAATTTATTCAAAAGCTGAGCTTGAGGCAATTTACGATTGCTGCAAACGTAAAAACCTGATTCTTTACATCGACGGTGCAAGACTTGGCTATGCACTTATGTGTAAAGAAAACGATGTAGCCTTTTCTGACCTGCCAAAGCTCTGCGATGCCTTTTACATCGGCGGCACAAAGGTGGGTGCACTTTTCGGCGAGGCACTTGTAATTGTAAACCATAAGTACAAGGAAGATTTCCGCTATATTGAAAAGCAGAAGGGTGCTATGCTTGCAAAGGGCAGACTCTTAGGTCTGCAGTTTGATACCCTTTTCACTGACGAACTTTACTTTGAAATTTCAAAGCACGCTATGAAGCTTGCAGACAGAATCAGAGACACCTTTAAAGCAAAAGGTATAAAGCTTCTTTACGATTCACCTACCAATCAGCTCTTCCCTATGCTTACTGATGAGCAGATGAATAAGCTTAAAAACGACTTCAGTTTTTCATATTGGGGCAGAAATGAGGGGCTTAACACAGTGCGTTTCTGCACAAGCTGGGCAACTCAGGAAGGCGATGCAGAAGCACTCATAAAGGCGATTAATGAATTATAAGTGTATATACATTTTGCAGTGAATAATGAATAATCCGCAGTTTTTCCTCATTTTTGTGTTGAAAAGTCTGTTAGTAAAGTTGAAAACTTTACGGTTTTAATGTTCAAAAGTCAAAAACTCAGTTAAAAATGTGGAAAACTCAGGGTTTTCCACATTTTTAATAACAAAAACTATATCGACAAGAAAAAAACTTTACAGCGAAAAAATCGCTGTAAAGTTTTTGTGTTTACGTTAAAATCAGAGAGTTTTGCATAAAAACTGCATAGATAATGCAAAAACCTCAAAGATTTTCCGAAAGGGCTGCAAGCTCCTCCATAGTCAGCTTTTCAGCTCGCACATTTACATCAAGACCGCTATTCTGCAGAGCTTCGGCAACCTGACTTTTTGAAAGTCCCATACCGCTGGCAATTGAGTTCACTGCAGTTTTTCTTCTCTGGGCAAAGGCAGCCTTAACCATTCTGAAAAACTTTTTTTCGTCACTGACTTTCACTGCAGGCTCAGGTCTGATTTCAAGCTTGATAACTGTACTGTCAACATTTGGTGGTGGCATAAATGAGCCTCTTGAAACGTTGAAAAGGTGTTTTACCTCTGCGTAGTAATTTGTGCAGACTGTAATCGCACCCGAATCTCTTGAACCCACAGGAGTTGAAAGTCTGTCGGCAGCTTCTTTCTGAATCATAACCGTTATAGCCTTGATGGGAAGCTTTTCTTCAAGAAGCATAGTTATAATAGGTGAGGTGATATAGTAGGGAAGGTTAGCGCAAACAACCACATCCATTCCCTGAAACTTTTCCTTTATAAGTGCGTGAAGGTCAGTTTTCATAACATCGGCATTTACAATTTCAACATTATCGAATTCGCCGAGGGTTTCACTGAGTACGGGAAGAAGTCTTGTGTCAAGCTCAATCGAAACAACCTTCTTGGCTCTTTTTGCAAGCTCAGCTGTAAGTACGCCGATACCTGCACCGATTTCAATTACGCCCGTGTTTTCGTCAGCTCCGCAGTTTTCAGCCATTCTCGGACAAACTGAGGGATTGATAAGAAAATTCTGACCCAGCGCCTTTGAAAAGTTGAATCCGTGCTTTGAAAGTACACCTCTTACTACGGATATATCTGATAAATTTTCCATAAACTCACTCCGAACATTAGATTTACTATTGCAATTTTTGAATTTTGATGTATACTATAGATTGAATTACTTTTATATTATAAACGAGGTGAACGAATATGTCAATTCTTGTTACAGGCGGTGCCGGTTATATCGGCTCACACACATGTATTGAACTTATTAAAGCAGGTTACGATGTTGTAGTTGTGGATAACTTCTATAACAGTAAAAAGGAATCTCTCAAGCGCGTTGCAGAGCTTTCAGGAAAGTCCTTTGCTTTTTATGAGTGCGACATTCGCGACAAAAAAGGTCTTGACCTTGTTTTCAAGCAGAACAAAATTGATGCAGTTATCCATTTTGCAGGACTTAAGGCAGTAGGCGAATCATGCCAGAAGCCCCTTGAGTATTATGATAACAATATCAACGGTACTCTCTGCCTTTGTGAGGTTATGAGAAATAACGGTTGCAAAAAGCTTGTATTCAGCTCTTCAGCAACAGTTTACGGCAGCAACAACGTTTCTCCTCTTAAGGAAACAATGACCGCAGGCGGTACAACCAACCCCTACGGCACAACAAAATATATGATTGAAATTATTCTTGAAGACCTTTACAAGAGTGATAACGAATGGGCGATTACTCTTCTTCGTTACTTCAATCCCATCGGTGCTCACGAAAGCGGAAGAATCGGTGAAGACCCCAACGGCATTCCCAACAACCTTATGCCTTACATAACTCAGGTTGCTATCGGTAAGCGTGAAAAGCTCAGCGTTTTCGGTGACGACTACAATACACACGACGGCACAGGTGTAAGAGACTATATCCATGTTGTTGACCTTGCTCTCGGCCACGTAAAGGCTCTCAATAAGGTGCTCGGTCAGAACGGCTGCAATATATATAACCTTGGTACAGGTGTCGGCTACAGTGTGCTTGACGTTGTAAAAGCTTTTGAAAAAGCAAGCGGTGCGGAAGTCAAATATCAGATTGTAGAGCGCAGACCCGGGGATATTGCAACCTGCTATTCAGACCCCTCAAAGGCTTATGCTGAGCTTGGCTGGAAGGCTGAAAGAGGTATTGAGAAAATGTGCGAGGACTCATGGCGTTGGCAGAAGAATAACCCTCAGGGTTACGGTGACTGAACTTTATAAGCGGACAGGGGACGGCAGAAATGTTGTTCTCTGTTTTTGAAAATCGGAACCGATTAAGAAAAATTAAAAAGGTGATACCAATGAAAAAAATAGCTGCGGTAAATGACCTTTCAGGATTCGGAAAGTGCTCTCTCACTGCTGCGATACCCATAATCTCTGCTCTCGGTGTGCAGTGTTGTCCGCTTGTTACGGGGGTTTTCTCCAATCAGACGGGCTATGACAGCTTTTACTGCAGAGACTGTACAGACGATATGGAGCCTTGCATTGAAGAATGGAAAAAGCTTGATGCAAATTTTGACGGAATACTCACAGGTTTTATTGCCAACGGTAAGCAGGGAAAAATCATTCACAAGCTGATTGATACTTTCGGGAAAGAAAACACGGTTATTGCCGTTGACCCGGTTATGGCTGATGACGGTGAAATCTATAAATGCTACGACGAGGAAAGTGTAAAGGCGATAATGAGCCTTGCCGAAAGGGCAGATATAATCACTCCCAATCTCACAGAGCTTTGCCTTTTAAGCGGTAAGAATTACTGTGATATTGTTGCTTTGGATAGAAAGGCGCTTTTAAAAGAGATAAAGAATATGTCCCTTTTGCAGAACAGAGATAAGGCAAAAATCGTGGTAACCAGCGGAATACACCTCAGTGAAAATGAGGTAGCCAATACAGTTTACGACGGCGGAAAATTCGATGTAATTGTAACACCGCATTACGGCGGAAGCTTTTCAGGCACAGGCGATATTCTGGCATCTTTTGTAACGGCTCAGTACATCAAAGGTGTGCCTGTTGCAAAGGCAGTAGAAGAGGCTTCAGCTTTCATTTGCAAGTCAATTGAAGAGACAATCAGGGACACAAAGGGAGAATATAACCGTATGGACGGTGTTCACTTTGAAAAATATTTGTCAGAATTAGGAGTATTATAATGAAACAAAGCAGAATGTTTAAAATATGTCTTTCAGGTCTTTTTGCGGCTATTATTGCAGTTTTTACTGCTTTTGTGAAATTCAACACAGGCATAAATAACGGATATCTTCATTTCGGTGATTCAATGATTTATCTTGCGGGCTGTATCGTCGGTCCCTTGGGTATCATCTCTGCGGCAATCGGCGGTGCTCTTGCTGACATAATGGCAGGTGCGGCTGTGTGGGCTCTTCCTACGGCAATTATAAAGGCGCTTAACTGTGTGCCCTTTGTTATTGCGACCCGTATGTACATAAAGAAAAAAGGCGAGTTTAAAATTGTAAATCTTTATACTGTACTGATGACTTTTGTTTCGGCACTTATTACTATTTTCGGATATCTCTTTGCGGAAAGCCTGCTATATACTTTCCCGACTGCTTTAACAAGTGTACCCTTCAGTATAATTCAGGCTGTGGGCAGTGCGATATTGTTTATGCTTTTTGGAAAAGCACTTGATACAGCAAAAATTCAAAAGCTTATGGGAAGGTGATACAAATGGCAGATATAATTTATACATACCACAATTCCGTGTATTTCAACATCACCAATAAATGTCCTTGCAGATGTGTTTTCTGCATCAGAGACAAAACGGATGCAATAGGCGAAGCTGAAAACCTTTTTCACGAAACCGAGCCCACCATTGATGAAATCATAAAGGCTATTGACGGCTATGATTTCAGCGGCAAAGATACTGCAGTTTTCTGTGGTTACGGTGAGCCTACAAACGCTTTAGAAAATCTTATTATTTCGGCTGAATATCTTAAGAAAAAGCAGCCTTGTGTTAAGCTCAGACTTAACACAAACGGTCTTTCAGACTTAATCAACGGCAGAGAAACTGCAAAGGAAATCTGCGCTCTTTTCGATTCGGTTTCTGTTTCTCTCAACGATGTTACAAGTGAGGAATACGATAAAATCACACGCAATATCTATCCCGGCAAAGCCTACGAGGCTATGCTGAAATTTGCAAGGGACTGCGTAAATGAGGGCATAAATGTCCGCCTTTCAGTAGTTGATGTAATTGGCGAAGAGAAAATAAAAAAGGCAAAGGAAATCGCAGAAAGCATAGGTGCAGATTTTCTTTGCAGAAAGTATGACAGCTGATGAAGGATTTAAAAGGGCTTGTTATGGAGTGCGTCCGTGAACAGGATGCACTGGGCATAAAATACAGCAGAAATATTACCTGGAAGGTCAGCTCTGCCTACATCAGAAAGTGGGGTCAGTGCAAAAGAAAGCCTGACGGCACTCATGAAATCACAATTGCCCTGAGACTTTTAGATGACGCAGTAAGCGACGAGGCGGTAAAAACCACAATCCACCACGAGCTTTTACACAGTGTAAAGGAGTGTAGCGGACACGGTGAAATGTGGAAACGCTACGCCGCAAAGCTGAACAGACGTTACGGATACAACATAAAAAGAACCTCCGACAACGAGGAAAAGGGCGTTGAAATGCCTGAGGCGAAGTATATCGTAAAGTGCGAAAAATGCGGAGCCGAAATCGGACGGTACAAAATGAGCAGGCTTATTGAGGATACAAAGTCTTACAGATGTACTTGTGGCGGAAGGCTTATAAGGATCAAATAGCAAAACAGCGACACGAATTTCTTGAAACCGTGTCGCTTAATTTTATTTTGTCATACGGCTGAATCGGTAGTCCTCATATCTGAGCTCTCTTGATGAACGGTAAATGCTCAGCACAAGTCCCATAGCAAGGAAAAGGCAAACCGTTGAGGAACCGCCGGCACTGATAAAGGGGAGAGTGATACCGATAACGGGAAGCAGACGGGTGCACATACCGATATTGATTGCCGCCTGAGAAATAATCATAAACATAACGCCGTAGCACATCATAAGAGCAGCAAAGTTCTTTGAACGCTTACCGACTGAAACGATTTTTACTGCAAGGCAGATGAAAAGCCCCATAAGAATCAGTGCACCGATAAAGCCCGTTTCTTCGCAGACCGCTGAAAAAATCATATCGTTTTCAACCTCGGGAATGGCGTTGGGTGTCTGGGTATATTGACCCTTGAAAAGACCTGCGCCGAAAAGACCGCCCTCTTTTATTGCGGCAAGCGCCTGATTCTGCTGATAGATTTCGTTGGTGTATTCCTCGGGTCTAAAAAGTGCGAGGATACGGTTTCTCTGAATATCGTCGAAGATTTTGAACCAGATTACGGGTGAAGCAACAAGAACAACGAGTGCACCTGCAGGGAAGTACATCCAGTTGAGTCCCGCGGCAAACATCATACCGATAAACATACACATAAAGATAAGGGCTGAACCCATATCACCCGTTGCAATTACAAGGAGAATGGGAATTGCTGCGTGCATACAGAGAAGAAAAACGTGCTTGATGTCGGAGATGTTGTTTTTTACCTTACTTAAATGAAAAGCAAAGGTAATAATAAAGCCGATTTTTACAATTTCCGACGGCTGAAAATAAAGCGAGCCTATTCTGAACCAGGAAAAAGCGTCTGAACGGGCATCAGGCGAAACGCCGAAGGGGAACAGCATCAGCATCAGAAATACCGAGCCTGCCGCCGCAACGGGCCACAGCTTGAGAATTATGTCGTAGTCGATTGCGGAAATTACAAGTGAAGCCACAAGGCCGAGAAAAGCGGCAAGAATCATAACCTTACTGTCTCGGGAAAAAAGAGCACCCGTTTCTGCATCAAAAGTTGCACTGCTTACCATAATCGTGCCGAAAATTGAAAGGGCAAGGGTGAGGGCGAGAAGGAGAAGGTCAGTGCCTTTGAGTGCAGTTTTTATCTCCTTTATATCAATTTTGAATTTCAAATATATCACATCCTGAATTTATCTTTCTATATTATATTAGAAAGAGAGGAAGATTTCAAGTGGTTTTTCTTTCTGTTTGATTGACAATGGATTTATTTAATGGTAGGATGAAATAAAGATTTTACTTTACAATAAAGAAGAGAGGTTTTGCTATGAAAAAGCTTTTAGCTTTGGCACTGAGTTTAGTTATGATTTTTACCCTTGCACTTCCCGCTTTTGCAGTGACTGAAACACCCTATGAGGACAGTGAGTTTTTTGAGTATAAGGGATACACACTCCACTACAGACAGTGGAAAGCCGAAGAGCCGAAAGGTCAGATAATTATGCTCCACGGTTTTGCTCACACTACATACTGCTGGCATAATATGGCTGAAATTTTAAGGGATAAGGGCTACACCTGTGTGCTTGTCGATTTGCCCGACTTCGGTTATTCTTCAAGAGACACTATGGAAATGGAAAGACTTTCACGAGAAGAAATCGTTCACGCACTTATGACTTACCTTTCTGATGACCCCTGGTATGTGGCAGGACATTCTATGGGTGGTTTTGTGGCTGAGTCGGTTTATGACAAGTATCCCGAAAGCGTAAACAACATACTGCTTTATGGCACAACAGGCAACATCAATTCACCTGAAATGTCAAAGCTTATGGGCAATCCTATACTTATCAAGCTGGTTGTACCTTTTCTTAAGCTTCTTGCAAAATCTGACAGAGGCATTCTTGATAAAATTATAAAGGTTGCGGTTAAATTCTGTTTCTTCGATAACGGATTTTTTGAAAGCTACGACTATTCCGAAATAGTGGAAAGCTTTAAAAGACCGGGTACGGGTGAGGGCATTTTCTATTCATTCGCAATGATTACTGACACTAATTATGAAGCAATCAAAAACGGCCCGCCGGTGCTTTACATCAACGGCAGTAAGGACTATGTAATAAAAAAGAGTGCCGTTACAACACTCCTCGAAAACCTTCCCGAAAATAGCGTGTATCATATAGTAGAAGGTGGCGGACACCTGTTTATTGAAAACTATGCCGAAGAGGCCGCAGAGGTGACACTTGAGTTTTTGAAGAATAATCCGTCAAAGTGAATTTAAAGGCAGGGAGCAATCTCTGCCTTTTTCTTTATGCTGCGGAAAACCATAGGATAGCTAAAAACTGTTGACAAACCCTATTTAATAGGGTATAATAAAACCAAAGAGAAGGGATGTTGAGAATTTATGACGAGAACATTTGTTGAACTTCCGTTTTTTCAGAAAAAATGGAAAGCGATGGGACTTGATGATAAAGACCTCAAACGGTTACAGGAAGAGTTGATAGCCGATCCTAAAGTCGGAGCTGCCATGCAGGGGACAGGCGGAATCAGAAAAATGCGGTTTGCTTTTGAAAAGCGTGGAAAAAGCGGAAGTGTAAGAGTTATCTATGTTGACTTTGAAGTTTATGAGAAAATTTTTCTTATAACTGCATATCCTAAAAATGAAAAAGAAAACCTCACTCAGGCAGAAAGAAATGAATTAAAACAAATGATTCACATTCTTGAACAGCAGCTTAAAGAAAACGAAGATAAGGAGGAATGATCATGAGTTTATTTGATGAAATAAAAACAGGTTTAAATGAGGCTATCGAATATGAAAAAGGCAACCTTAAAGCAAAAACAACTACGTTGACAATTGAACCGGTCGCAGTATTCACTTCAAGTGAAATCAAGTCCATACGAAACAGTACTGGTTTAACTCAGAACTTGTTTGCTAAATATATGGGTGTGTCAGTAAAAACCGTTGAAGCATGGGAAGCCGGACGCAACCACCCTGACGGAGCTGCTTGCAGACTTCTTTATTTAACCAAACGAGACCCATCTTTTCCGATAAGTTCCGGAATTGTGAGCAGAAGTGTATAACCATATTAACCGAAGGCAGGGAGCAATCTCTGCCTTTTCTTTGATGTAAAGGGAAACCGCACCACAGCTCAAACTTTGTTTGACAAAGAAAAGTGCAGTTGGTATAATGAAGCAAGAAAATGTAAATTTGTCATAATAGAAAAGCAGGTGAAAAAATGAACAATGTAAATATTAATAAATTTATAGAATATGAATCTAAACCTCTTAATGAAAAACGATGTGTGGATAGAATAATTTGTATATGGTTGTTTAATGTGATATTTTATTTTGTTGGTACGAATTCAGTTTATACAGGTATATTTGTTTCAGTAATGAACCTTGTTATCAGTATACTTTTGTTTAAGCTAATGGGAAATCTTGATAAAATAGAAAACAGACTTTTATTCAACGGTACATTTAATTTTTATTTATCTTGTATGATGGCTTTGATTTCCTATAAGGTATTGAACAGAGCGAATTTATATATTTTGCTGTGTTGCTTTTTAGTGTTTTTTGTTTTAGTAAGTGTCCTATGGAGTGTTGTATTTTTTGTTGTAAACAGCGGTAAATACAAGTATAGGAACAAAGAAACTAAAAACAGTCTGTATCCTTATGCAGGAGCTTTGATTGGCTATTTATTAGCCAAATTTATATTTGAAAATTTAGAATTATCTCAGGAAAACTCACAAATTTTCATTTCGATTATTTTATTAATTTTGGCAATAGGCTTAAATTCTACGAATCTCGATTTAATGAAATTAGTGTTGAAAAAGAGAATGCAAATCAATAATGTAGAGGATTGTTCAAAGCGGTAACTCCGGTTGACAAAGAATAGAGTAGTTGATATAATAAATCAGATAAACCAAAACTCAGAAAGCAGGTGACGGAATGACAGTTTTCAATTCAAACAGCGTTGAAGAAACTGAAGGCTTTGCAGAGAAAATCGGCAAAGTTGTTACTCCCGGCACCTGTATTGCTTTTTTTGGCGGCCTCGGTATGGGTAAAACCGCCTTTACAAGAGGTCTTGCAAGAGGTATGGGCATTGACTGTCATGTTTCAAGCCCCACCTTTGCAATCGTAAATGATTACGGGGGAAACCCTCCCTTGGTGCATTTTGATATGTACAAGGTGGACTCCTGGGACAGCCTTTATTCAAGCGGCTTTTTCGATTATCTCGATATGGGTGCAGTGCTTTCTGTTGAGTGGAGCGAAAACATTGAAAACGCTCTTCCCGAAAACACAGTCAGAGTCACAATTGAAAAAGGCGAAGACGAAAACAGCAGAATTATAACAGTTGAAGGACTTGATATAGAATGAGAATTTTAGCGGTGGATACAAGTGCCGTCTGTGCAGGGGTAGCTGTTACGGAAAACGGAAAAATCCTCTCCGAATGCAGCACCAACACGGGACTTACCCATTCCAGAACGCTTTTACCTATGATTGATTCCGCCCTTAAAAATGCGGAAATCCCTTTAGAGAGCATTGACCTTTTTGCCTGCAGTGCAGGTCCAGGCTCATTTACGGGAATAAGAATAGGCGTTGCGGCAATCAAGGGACTTTGCGATTCAACGGGAAAAAAGTGCATTCCTGTTTCAACCCTTGAAGCTTTGGCCTATAATCTTCTCGGTGAGGAATGTATTGCTGTCAGCGTAATGGATGCAAGATGCAATCAGGTTTACTGCGGAATCTTCCTTGTTGAAGGTGAAAAGGTGACAAGACTTTCAGAGGATGAAGCAATAAAAATTGATGATCTTGGCGAAAAGCTGGAACACTACGACGGCAAGATTGTTTTCGTAGGTGACGGTGCAGAGCTTTGCCATAAGGCATTGGGGTATGAAATTGCAGGAAAAGGCAACCGTTTCCAAAGAGGCAGCAGTGTAGCTTTTTGTGCAGAAGAACTGCTTAAAGAAAAGGAACCCATAGAAGGTACAGAGCTTTTGCCTGTTTATCTCAGACTGCCTCAGGCAGAAAGAGAGCTTAACAACAGGCTGAACAATAAATAAAACTAATTTAAAGGAGAAATGTAAATGATAGCAATCGGAGCAGACCACGGCGGATACGCACTTAAAGAGGAAATCAAAAAGTACCTGGAAGAAAAGGGCATTGAGTACAAGGATTACGGAACATTTACTTCGGAATCCGTTGACTATGCGGCAATCGCATACAAGGTCGGTACAAGTGTTGTTTCAGGTGAAAGCACAAGAGCAATTCTCTGCTGCGGAACAGGTATCGGCATTTCAATGGCGGCAAACAAGGTGAAGGGTGTCCGTGCAGCTTGCTGCAGCGACTACTTCAGCGCAAAATTCACAAGACTTCACAACGATGCAAACATTCTCTGCCTTGGCGGACGTGTTGTTGGTGCAGGACTTGCAATTGAAATGGTTGACGTTTTCCTGAACACCGAGTTTGAAGGCGGCAGACATCAGAGACGTGTTGATCAGATTATGGCTATTGAAGCAGGAACATTTGAAGCTTAACAGGAGGTAAAAAACATGATAGAAAGAATAGTAGCGTATTTTATGGCAGTTATTAACCTTATAACGGGCTTTTTCGGTATAGATAAGCCTGTTGAAAAAACAAAGGTAGAAAATTTCAGAGTCAGTTCTTATGTTATTGCAGACAGAATTCAGGATGAAGCAAGCGTTCACAGTGAGGATTTTGACATTATAACCGACGTTATTCTTTTCGGCTGTGCAACCTTTGATTCAAAGGGTAAAATAACTGTTCAGGAAGATATTCTTGAAAAAGCGCTTTCAAATCTTCGCAAGGTTATCGGAGAAAGAGATATAAGAATAAGCCTTAATCTGCTTGGCCCGGGATATAAGGGTACATCAACTGATTGGAATGAGCAGATGAAAGGACAGAGCAGAGAACATAACAAAGCCTTCATCAATCCCGGTTTTAAAAAGAGAATTGTGGATGTAATTGATAAATACGGTTTTGACGGTGTTCATTTTGACTATGAATATCCCATTACCGATTTTGCGTGGTTCAATTTCAATAACTTCCTTGTATCACTCAGAGTATGGCTCGGTGAAAAGCGCACCTTAGGTGTAGCAATAAGCGATTGGAATTTAAATCTCTCAACAGCCGCTGTAGCTGCAGTGGATTTCATTGAATTTATGCTTTACGATATGTATGACGAAGAAGGCAAACACTCCACAGCTGAGACAGCAAAAATGCTTTCTAAAAAAATCGAGGATGCGAACATTCCTTTGGAAAAAGTTAATTTCGGTCTGCCTTTCTATGCCCGTCCCACAGACAGTGGTGCTTATTGGTACGGCTATAACGATTACTACACGCAGATTGATGAAAACGGTTGGTACCGCGATGAAAATATCGGCAAGGACTTCTGGTTCAATACCCCTGACGTTATTGAAGATAAAACCGACTATGCAATAAATGAAGGCTTCGGCGGAGTTATGATCTGGCATTATAGCTGTGACCTGCCTTCCTCAAATGAAAAATCACTTCTTAGAGCCATAGGTACTGCAGTGGATAATAATTATTGATTTATTCTTGACAAAATTATCAAGGCGTACTATAATATCAAAAAAGCGAATATCCCAATAAATCGTTGAGAAAGACGGCTTTATTATCGTTAAAGTCTTTCAGAGAGTCAGCACCTTGGCTGTGAGTGCGGCAGACCGGAGAAAAAGCTTACCACTTTCGAGTGCTTTCCGAAATAAGGAAAGCCGTATGACTGCGTTAAGGTCAGAAGAGTGCCGCATTTTTGCGGAATACGGGTGGAACCGTGGAACTGAATTTTTTCAGCTTCATCCCATAGTTTATGGGATGAAGCTTTCATTTTTTATTGAAAGGAAGTAATAACAATGATTAACGTAACTCTCAAAGGCGGCGTTGTCCGCGAATACGAAGATGGCGCAAGCGTAATGGACGTTGCAAAAAGCCTCGGCGCAGGACTTTTTAAGGCAGCTTGTCTCAGTAAGATAAACGGTGAGGTCTGCGACCTTCGCACAGTTTTAACCGGTGACTGTGAGGTTGAAATTCTCACTTTTGACGACGAAGAAGGTAAAAAGACCTTCAATCATACCTGCTCACACGTTCTTGCTCAGGCAGTAAAAAGACTTTATCCCGCTGCACTTCTTGCAATCGGCCCTTCAGTAGACGGCGGTTTCTATTATGATTTCGACAGCGAAATCAGCTTCACTCCCGAAATTCTCGAGAAGATCGAAGCTGAAATGAAGAAGATTGTGAAAGAAGCACTTCCTCTTGAAAAGTTCGAAATGGATGCTGATGAAGCAATCAGAATGATGGAAGAAAAAGGCGAAACCTACAAGGTAGAGCTTATCAAGGAACACTCAGACAAGGGAGAAAAGATTTCATTCTACCGTCAGGGTGAATTCGTTGAACTCTGCGCAGGCCCTCACATTCCCGACACAGGCAGACTCAAGGCTTTCAAGCTCACTTCATGCACAGGTGCATACTGGAGAGGCGACAGCAAGAACAAGATGCTTCAGAGAATCTACGGTACTGCTTTCACAAAGGCAGCTGACCTTGAAGCGCACCTTACGCAGCTTGAAGAAGCAAAGAAGCGTGACCACAACAAGCTTGGCCGTGAACTTGAAATCTTTACAACAGTTGACTATATCGGTCAGGGACTTCCCATTCTTCTTCCCAAGGGTACTCACATTATTCAGACACTTCAGCGCTTTGTTGAAGACGAAGAAAAGAAGAGAGGCTGGCTCAGAACAAAAACTCCTCTTATGGCTAAGAGCGATCTTTACAAAATCTCAGGTCACTGGGATCACTATAAAGACGGTATGTTCGTAATGGGTGACGAGGAAACAGACGACGAAGTTTTTGCTCTGCGCCCTATGACTTGTCCCTTCCAATATCAGGCATACCTCAACAGAGCAAGATCCTACAGAGATCTTCCCATGCGTCTCGGTGAAACATCAACTCTTTTCAGAAACGAAGCATCAGGCGAAATGCACGGCCTTATCCGTGTAAGACAGTTCACAATTTCAGAGGGTCACCTTATGTGTACTCCCGAACAGCTTGAAGATGAATTCAAGAACTGTCTTGACCTTTGCATCTTTATGCTTAAAACTCTCGGCCTTTATGACGACGTTTCATACCGTTTCTCACAGTGGGATCCTGACGACAATGAAAAGTACATCGGTACTGCTGAACAGTGGGACGAAGCTCAGGGCATTATGAAAACAATCCTCGATGACCTTGGCATCAACTACAAAATCGGTATCGGTGAAGCTGCTTTCTACGGTCCTAAGCTTGACATCCAGATAAAGAACGTTCACGGCAAGGAAGATACACTTATCACAATTCAGATTGACCAGATGCTTGCTGAAAAGTTCCGTATGGAGTATGTTGACAAGGACGGCACAAAGAAGAATCCTTACATTATCCACCGTACTTCAATCGGCTGCTACGAGAGAACACTTGCTCTTCTTATTGAAAAGTATGCAGGTGCATTCCCCGTATGGCTCGCTCCCGAAAAGGTTCGCATTATGCCCATTGCTGACCGCCATCAGGACGCTGCTTATGCAGTTAAGGAAGCTCTTCTTAAGGCAGGCATTGAAGACGTTGATGTTGATACAAGAAGTGAAAAGCTGGGCTACAAGCTCCGTGAAGCTCAGCTGGAAAAAATTCCTTATATGCTCGTTGTCGGTGACAAGGAGGCAGAAGAGGGTACAGTTTCAGTAAGAAAACGTGGCTTCGGCGACCAGGGCTCAATGGCAGTGGCTGATTTCTGTGACCTTATCGTTAAGGAAGTAGAAGAAAGAATTATTTGGTAAAACAGTTTTATATGGGAGCAGTTGTAAGGCTGCTCCCTTGATTTTGTTTTGTGGAAATGGTATAATTCAACTATGCTGTGCAGAATAGGAGTTGAAATCAGTGAACCACAGAACCTCGGAAATGATAGATGAATTCATTGACAGCCAACGTAAAATTGAAGAAAACAATATTACTTCAAATGAATTTATAGCGGTACAATCAAAAGGTATTAAATATACGATGTTGGCAGCAGCTTTGATGTCAACAGGATTAAGCAGTTTGATTACTTTTGTTTACCAACAAATTGATGTAGGTATGCTGTTTGGTTTGTTAGGTGTTGGTTCTTTACTGCTTTTGCCTACCCTTTTTTCTTATAAATGCTATATTGACCGAGTATCTATGAAAGAAGAATATTTTATACTTTGCTTCAAAGTGAAAAAAGAAGTTTTATGGAAAGATGTTACATATAAACTTATTAAGAGAGATAAAACGAGAAATGAATTATCAACAATAAGGTTTTACAATTCAGAGCGAAAGAAACTTATTTCTTTTGATATGACAGTTGTTGGTTTTGGTAAAATTGTCAGAATGGCAAAAAGAATTCCCAAATTAAGATAATAGAGTCAGAAAATATACTACCGAACCTCATATTTCTCCATTTCCAAAAATATAATGAGAAAATTTTTGCAGATAATATTAAAAAGCAAAAGTGCAGAAATTGCACTTAAAACATTGACAAGGTGCAAAATTTGCACTATAATAAACTTGGAGGTGCAAATATGAGAAAGCTGAAAGAATTGAGAACAGAAAAGAAAATGACACAACAGCAGGTTGCCGATTTAGTTGGCATTTCTTTACGGTCATATAAATCCTATGAAAACGAGCCGGAAAAGGCAAATACAATAAAATACAACTACATCGTGAATTTGCTTGAAAAAACAAATATTATTGATGAAGAAAACGGCATTCTTGAATTGGACGATATTGTAGAAAAATGTAAAAATATTTTCGAAAATAAAGATGTGAAATACTGTTATCTTTTCGGCTCATATGCAAAAGGAAAAGCAACTTCTGTAAGTGATGTAGATTTGTTGATTTCTGCAAATATCAAAGGCTTAAAGTTTTATGGATTGGTAGAAGAAATCCGAAGTACACTTCACAAAAAGGTTGATGTTCTTGACGTTAATCAGCTTAAAGACAACATCGACCTGATGGAAGAAATACTTAAAGACGGAGTGAAGATATATGGATAACATAAAGACAGATAATTACTATGTTCAAAAAATCACAAAGGACCTGAATTTTGTTATAACACAGATGAAGAATGTCGATATTGATGAACTGAATGCCAATGAAGTTTTATTGGATTCTATGCTGTTCCGTATGATTCAGATTTCAGAAAACAGTAAAAAATTATCAGACGAATATAAAGAAAAATATGCTCATGTTCCGTGGAATGCCGTGTATGGTTTCAGAAATCGCATTGTTCACGATTACGGTAATGTTGATTTGAATATCGTGTATGAAACATTAAAAAATGACATTCCTGATTTGCTTGAGCTTTTATCTGAAAAATAAGGGTGATTCTGCTTAAATGGCTTGTCAGCAAAATCAGCAAGAAATAGGCTTTTCAGGGACTGTAATTTAATTGCAGTTCCTTTTTTGTTACCAAAAGTTGTTGGTTTCTTTTGCGAATTGTTAAATTGACTCAAAAGCTTGAAAAATATGAACAATATGTTATAATTTAACTGATTATGAATTATCATCTATTAAAGGAGAGATTTTCATGTCTGATCGTTCTGAAAAAAGAAAAGAAAAGAAGAAAATCAAAAAGGAAAAGCGTGAAGCAAGAAAGAACGCATATTCAAAGCAGGATAAGCAGCATATTGCACTTGTTGCCGTAATGGCTGTAGTTGCCCTTGTACTTCTTGTTAAAACTTCAGGCGCTTTCTGGAGTGACGATCCTACAGGTGCTGATGCTTATACCACAACCCAGAGTCTGAGCACAAGTGTGCCTTCTGTAAGCACTCTTTCAACCGAGCCTTCAACAGTTCCTTCGCAAAGTCAGACAACAACTGAAAAACTTGACGTAAGCAGCACTGAGCCTCAGAAAGAACCTGTAACCGAAAACAAAAAAGAAGAACCGAAAAAGGATGAAAAAGAGGAAATTCTTAAAAAGGTTGTTGACGGTGTAAACTCACTCAAAGCTTCAGATGCTTCTTATATCGGAAAAAAGAATCAGTATATTGATATTCAGCTTACAGACTGCAGTGTACCCGCGGTAACCGGACTTATCAACAATGTCCTGAAGCTTTTTATGGGCGAGGAAAAGTTTGAATATGACTTTACAAACGGCGTAGCTGAAGACCCTGAAGAGGGTGGCGAAATCACAACCAATGAGGCAATTCCGCCTTCGTTTGTCTCTTTCGGGCTTACAAGTGCCGGAGTAAAGGATGCGTATACTCAAAAGGACGGCGAAAATACCGTTTATACAATTGAGATTATTCCTGAAGAAAGCTCACTAGATAGCGTTCCTCCACATCACAGTGTTGCCTGCGATGTAATCACTATTGAAGATCTTAACATTCCCGCAAAAATCACAAAAGCAGACTATAGATATTCAGGCACAAAAATTTCAGTCACCTATAACGCTGAAGGCAAGGTTGTAAGATACCACGAATACTTCGATACGTACGGTGTGGGTGAAGGTGGTGCAATGGGCATTACCGCAACCTGCGTGATGGAAGGATATATCGACGAAACCTGGGATATAGAGTGGAAATAACCGGATATGCAGTTGACAAAAGGTATATAAAAATGGTATCATTAATTGATAAAGTTTTATTTTAAGGCAAGATAAACAAAAGAATTTTAAAAGTGAGGTAACGCTATGCATTTTTCAGACTTAGGTGTATTTCTTGGCCGCTGCGAATTCGCAAAGGTAGATTTTTACACAAAAGACCCCGTGAAGCATCAGGAAAGAATCCTTAAAGGCATTATGGAAAAGAACAAGGATACAGAATACGGTAAGAAAATCGGCTTTAAGGATGTTCACTCAGTAGCAGATTTCCAGAGAATTGTACCCCTTTCAGATTACGACACATACGATAACTATGTTGAGCGTATGATGAACGGCGAAGGCAACCTTATGATGAAGGCCCGCAACATCCGTTACTGCTCATCATCAGGTTCAGTAGGTAAGCCCAAGGTTCTTCCCAAGTCAGCAACAGACCTTTGGATTATGCAGTGCATGGGCTTCTCAGGTACTCCCGGCTGTGCTTCAAAGTGGTATAAAGAACAGGGCAGAAAGTTCCCGAAGCAGGTTGGTCCCGTTGCAATTATTCTTACAGGTCACAAAATGAAGGACGGCAAAATGTGTAACGGCGCCGGTCAGGTACCCTTCACATACCTTAAGCCTATTTCAAACTTCTTTATGACAACTCCCAACGACTTCCTCTATCCTGAAAACGAGGATGCTGTTAACTCAACATATTTCCACCTTCGTTTTGCTCTTGTAAGACGTGACCTTACCTTCCTCGGTTCAATGGTTATCACACTTCTTACAACAATGTTCGACTACTTTGAAAAGAACTGGGAAATGGTTTGTAAGGACATTGAAATGGGTACAATTGACCCCTCAGTTAAGTGTCCTCCCGAGCTCAGAGCAAAGTGGGAAAAGAAATTCAAGCCCAATCCCTCACGTGCTGCTGAAATCAGAAGAGAGTGCGAAAAAGGCTTTGATACTCCCGAAGCACCCGTTGCTAAGAGAATCTGGCCGAAGCTTGAATGGGGCTACGGTATGATCGGTTCAAACCTTGCTTTCTATGTTGATAAACTTAAGAAATATACAGGTGATATTCCTCTTCACAACATGGGTTACGCTGCTGCAGAAGGCTATATGGCTATGCCCGTTGAGCTTAACGTAAACGACTATGTACTTCTTCCTCAGTCAGTATTCTTTGAATTTATTCCCATGGATGATCCCGAATGTAAGAGACCTCTCACAATCGGCGAAATTGAAGTAGGTAAGGAATACGAGCTTATTGTTACTAACCGTTCAGGTCTTTACAGATATCAGATTGAAGACGTTGTTCGTGTAACAGGTTACTATAACAAGACTCCCAAGATTGAATTCCTTTACAGAAACAACCTTGCAATGAATATTGCAAACGAAAAGACAACAACACAGATGGTTGACTGGGCAGCTGCTGAAACACAGAAGAAGGCAGGCGTTTCCTTCAAGGGCTACAGCTTTTATGCAGACACAAGCGTTGACCCCGTTCGTTATATGCTTCTTGCAGAACCCGAAGAAGATATTCCCGACGAAAGAATTCCCGAAATCGAAGCAATTCTTGACGAATTCCTTAACGAAAGCAACGAGAAGTACTTCAAGTACAGACGTTGGGGTATGCTTTCGGCTCCGAAGCTCAGCATCCTCAAGAAGGACACATATGCTGATTACAGAGAAATGCTTAAAAAGCAGGGTAAGGTTCTTAATCAGGTTAAGCCTGTAACAGTTGTAAACACTCCCGAAAGAGAAGAATTCTTCCTTTCACATATTGAAAAATAATGAGCAACTCAGCTATGAAAATATGAAAAAAGAGAGGTAATGTAAAATGGCAATGTCAGATCTTGGCGTAATGCTTGGCAATATGGTGCTTAAGGGCGTTAACCGTTTCACTTCAATCCCCTTTGAAACTCAGGAGAAAATCCTTCTTCAGATTATGGACGAAAACAAGGACACCGAATACGGTAAGAAAATCGGCTTCAAGGATGTTCATTCAATTGAAGACTTCCAGAGAATTGTACCCCTTTCAACCTACGATACATATGACAACTATGTAGAGCGTATGCTTGAAGGCGAAGAAAACCTTATGATGGCAAGAAAGTGTAAGCGCTACTGTTCATCATCAGGTTCGGTAGGTAAGCCCAAGGTGCTTCCCAAGTCAGGTAAAGACCTTTGGAATATGCAGTGTATGGGCTTTGCTGCAACACCTGCCTGTGCTGCAAGATGGTTCAAGCAGAAGGGTATGAAATTCCCGAAGCAGATTGGTCCCGTTGCAGTTATCCTTACAGGTCACGAAATGAAGGACGGCAAAATGTGTAACGGTGCAGGACAGGTGCCCTTTACATACCTTAAGCCTATTTCAAAGTTTTTTATGACAACTCCAAACGATTTCATGTATCCCGAAAACGAGGATGCTGTTGATTCAACATATTTCCACCTTCGTTTCGCTCTTCAGAGAAGTGATCTTACATTCCTTGGTTCAATGGTTGTAACTCTTCTTACAACAATGTTTGACTACTTCGAGAAAAACTGGGAAATGGTTTGCAAGGACATCGAAATGGGTACAATCGATCCCAGCGTAAAATGTCCACCCGAACTGAGAGCAAAGTGGGAAAAGAAGTTCAAGCCCATGCCTAAACGTGCTGAGGAAATCAGAAGAGAATGCGCAAAGGGCTTTGACACACCCATTGCAAAGAGAATCTGGCCGGATTTCGTGTGGTCATACGGTATGGTTGGTTCAAACCTTGCTTTCTATGTTGATAAGCTCAGAAGATATATCGGTGATGCTCCCATTCACAATATGGGTTACGCTGCTGCAGAAGGCTATATGGCAATGCCTGTAGAGCTTGATGTAAACGACTACGTTCTTCTTCCCCGTTCAATCTTCTTTGAGTTCATTCCCATTGACGATCCCGAATGTGAAAGACCTCTTACAATGAAGGAAATTGAAGTGGGCAAGGAATATGAACTTGTTGTTACAAACTTCTCAGGTCTTTACAGATATCAGATTGAAGACGTTGTACGTGTAACCGGCTTCTACAACAAGACACCGAAGATTGAGTTCCTTTACAGAAACAACCTTGCAATGAACATTGCAAACGAAAAGACAACAACACAGATGGTTGACTGGGCAGCTGCTGAAACACAGAAGAAGACAGGTATTGCTTTCAAGGGCTACAGCTTCTATGCAGATACAAGCGTTGACCCTGTTCGTTATATGCTCCTTGCAGAACCCGAAGAAGATATTCCTGCTGAAAGAATTCCTGAAATTGAAGCAATCCTTGACGAATTCCTTAACGAAAGCAACGAAAAGTACTTCAAGTACAGACGTTGGGGTATGCTTGCAGCACCGAAGTTTAACATTCTCAAGAAGGATACATATGCTGATTACAGAGATTTCCTCAAAAAGCAGGGTAAGGTGCTCAACCAGATTAAGCCTGTAACTGTTATCAATACACCCGAAAGAGAAGAATTCTTCCTTTCACATATCGCTGAATAATAATGACAAAAGCTACTGCGAAATACGGTAGCTTTTCTTTTTTGCTATGGACTTTAGTGTTTCGTTGTGCTATTATTAAGAATAGTAAAGAAACTCAAGGAGGTTTAAAAATATGGCAGAAATCAATAAGGAAAGAGCAGTAGAGCGTTTTCAGGCTATGCTCAGAAAAAGAACAGTATCAGATAAAGACGGCAACTTCGACAGAGAGGTTTTCGCTTCATATCTTCCTATGCTTAAAGAGATGTACCCCACAGTTTTTGAGGTGGTGGAATCTCAGCTTATAAATGAATTCGGCATCGTTCTCAAATGGAAGGGAAAGGATTCAACCCTTAATCCCGTTGTGCTTATGTCACACTACGACGTTGTGGGTGATGAGGGTCAGGATTGGGAGCATCCTGCATTTGAAGCAGAAATCCACGACGGTGTAATCTGGGCGAGAGGTTCAATTGACACAAAGGGACTTCTTGCGGCAACTCTTGAAGCAATGGAAAAGCTTATTGCAGAGGGCTACACACCGCCGAGAGATATTTATTACTGCTCAAGCAACTGCGAAGAGGTTGCAGGGGACACAATGAAAATAATTGTGGAGTGGTTTGAAGAGAATAAAATCAAGCCCTGGTTTGTACTTGACGAAGGCGGCGCAATTATGGAAGACCTTCCTATGGGCATCAAGACGCCTTTCGCAATGGTAGCCGTATCAGAAAAAGGTTGGGCAACAGTGAAGCTTAAGGCAACTGCTCAGGGTACTGCACCGGCTGCAAAGGCAACCAAAAACAACAGCAAGCTTTCAGCTCCTCAGAAGATTGTAAAAGCTTTTGCAGCTCTTGAAAAAAGCCCCACAAAGTCCACTATTACCGGTCAGCTTGAAGGGATGCTCAAAAGCTTCGGCCCTTATGTAGGCGAGCCTCTCAGAAGCGTATTCAAGAACATCAATCTTGTAAAGCCCGTACTCAAAAAGGTGCTGGAGACCAACGCAGACACAGCCGCAATGATTCGCACAATGATTACCCTTGTTGATATCGATGCAAAGTCAGAAAACGGCAAGAAAATTGCAACAGAAGCAACA
>JAZSQU010000027.1:0-4291 GCA_045538095.1 Acutalibacteraceae bacterium
AACTGAACCTCCGAAGGCTGACAATCCCCTTCTCTTCACCGATAAGTGTATTATTACTCCCCATATTGCCTGGGCAAGCTTTGAGGCAAGAACAAGACTGATGGGTATATTCAAAGAAAATGTTACTGCTTTTCTTGACGGTAATCCCATTAATGTTGTAAACTAACAGTTTTACAATTTTTAAGCCGTGGTTTTTTCACGGCTTATTTTTTGTTAACGAAAAGAAAGACCGTTATGTCTCCATAACGGTCCTTTGTACTAGCTTTTTTAAAAAAGTTAAAACAAAAGTGATAACAAATTAGTTTTCCTTCTTCTTAAGGCAAACAAATGCAGCTGCAGAAGCTACTGAAATTGTAGCGATAGCAGCGATAACCGCTGAAGTATCACCGGTTTTAGGAGTCTCTGTTGTAACAACAGCAGGCTTCTTTGTTGTTTCAGGAGCAGCTGTAGTTGTCTCTTCAACTTCACCTACGTAGCCGATGTACATATTTGCGAAGAAGTTTACGATTTCGTTATCAAGCATACCTTCGATCATAGAAGTATCAAGTCCGAGTGCCTCGAGACCACCCATGAGAGTATCTACGATTCCGGTTACTGCATCAGTAGCACCGCTTGCAATGTCGCCACCTTCTGTTGAGCCTTCACTGCTGCTGCCGCTGCCACTGAGAACTGTTGCAACATCAAAACCGCCAAGGCCAAAACCGCTGAGGTCAATACCTAAGCCGCTGAAAGCACCGCCGATAGTGTCAAGAAGTGAAGACATTTCGTCACCTGAAAGATCGCCAACCATATCTTCGATTGCGCCCATGTCCATTGAACCGTCGTCAACTGAACCTGTAGCTGAAGTTGTTGTTTCTGCCTGAATCTTTGCAAGTGCGTCTTCAAGAGTAGCAAGAGCGTCTTCGTCACCAGCTTCGATATCTGCAAGAATGCTGTCAAGGTCAAGATCGCCAAGATCTACATCACCGAGAAGAGCTGCAAGTTCGTCTGATGAGAGTGAGCCGAGATCTACATCACCGATTGCTGAATCTGCAGCAAAAGCAGTGGGAAGAAGAAGGCAAACGCACATTGTGAGAGCTACGATAACACCAAGAAACTTTTTCATTTGTAATCAATCCTTTCATAATATTTATATCAACAGCATAAAATGCCGAAAATATACAATATTTGCTTTTTATCAAACTACATTATACTATATGTAATCTCAAAATTCAAGAGAAAATTGAGATTTTTTTGAAATTACTGCCAAGTAAAGAACACGTCAAGGCCTGAAGTTCTGAAATCTTCGTCAAGAATAAAGCCGTTTTCTTTAAGTGCACCTGTGAAAGCAAGAAGCATCTTATAATCCTTCATTGTAATTCTGCACTTAACTGTAAGCTCTGAACGGTCTGAGAAGTTTTCAAGTTTTCCGGGCACGAAGCCTGTGCACCACCAGTATTTTGAGTAGTCACGGGTGAAGATTTCGTTTCCGTTTCTGTAACAGGTCATCGACATATAAAGTGCATCCTCGTCCGTTACACAGTCATAAAACTCTGCTGTTCTGTTTGTAGGCTTGTAATATACACCAATTTCAGCACCGAGGAATACATAGCCGTACTGACCCTTCCAGAACTGAATCATCCAGTCCTTATCGGCATAACGGAATTTACATCTGATTGTGTCGAAGTAAATTGCAACGAAGGGAGCACCGATGTCGTAGAGCTCTGTATAACCGAGAGCCCTCTGCCAGGGGTCTTCACTTGTGTAATAGAAATTTCCGCTGGGATTGTACTTATAGCTCATAAATCCCTGGTCGAAAAGTACCGCATTGTCTATATTCACCTGAGGATTGCCGTTTGAGGCCTGAGTTGTTGGAAAATCAGGTAATGACGGCATTGTCAGCATAGGCGCTGTTGTTGTGGGCACTGTTGTAGGTGTTGTAGTGGGCACTGTTGTGGGAAGAGTAAGCGGAGGCGCCGTTGTTGTAGGTGCCGTTGTTGTAGGCTCTGTTGTAGTAGGTGCTGTAGTTGTAGGAGCTGTTGTTGACGGAACAGTAGGAAGTGTCTGGCTGACAGTAGGCATAGTTGTCTGAGGCTCGGGAAGAGAATCAGTCATCGCCTTTATTCCTAAAATTGAACCGCAACAAACAACAACCAGCACGGCAAGAGCGATTATTGTTTTTTTGTTCATCTGAAAATTCATTATGTACCTCCTGAATAAATCTACATTTACCCATAATAAGACATTTTTATACATCTAATAGATTAACATTATTTCTTCAAAAGGTCAATAGGGTTTATAATTTTTTATAAAATTGTACACAGTTTGAAAAAGAGTTGAAAGTTGAAAGTTAAAAGTTGAAATGTGGGTCGCTTCGCTCCAATTGTATCCGTTTCAAAAATTTACTTGATTTTTATTTGCAGACCGCCAAGGTAATTATATAAATCCGGCGGGTTTGATTTTACTTTTATAATAAACATTAAGGCGGATATAATTGCTTTTTGCCCTTATAAAACTCAATTGATTTCGCGGCACTTCGCTTAAAATTTGCAAAAATATAAAACCGTGACCACATTTCAACTTTCAACTTTCAACTTTTATCTTTCAGCTTTATAAAAAAAGACGGCTACTCGAGCCGTCTTTTTGGTTTAGTTGTTACCGAAAATGTTTCTGCCCTTGAATACGGGAAGAATGTCGCTTTCGTCTTCATCGGGATCGTCAAAGATTGAGCCTGTCTTTTTCGGGGGTGTTTCAATTACGTCAACGTTTGCTGCGGGTGCTGCAGGTGCTGCCTCAACGGGAGCCTGAGCTGCTGCGTTTGCCTTTGCTGCTTCAAAATCGAAAGCGCCTGCAGGATTTGCTGATGCATTGTTGAAAATTGAAGCGAAGCTCTGACCGAACTTTGTTGAAGCGAAATCAACTGCTTCAGCGTTTACATCGCCGAAGATTGAACCGCCTGCTGTTCTTGTTGACTGGCTGATGAATTCGGGAGCTTTTTCGGAAGCTGCCTGAGGCTGAGTAAAGGGAGTGCTGTCAAAGCTTGAGGGAGCTACTGACTTACCGCCAACCTTGTTTGCACCGAAGCCTGTTGCAATAACAGTAATAAGCATTTCGTCACCCATATCCTCGTCAAATACAGAACCGAAGATGATGTTTGCATCGGGATGAGTTGCATCGGAAATGATTGAACCTGCCTGTTCAATCATATCAAGAGCCATATCTGATGAGCATGTTACGTTGATGATTACGCCGCTTGCTCCGTCAATTGCAGTTTCAAGAAGAGGACTTGTAATAGCCTGCTTTGTAGCTTCTGCTGCACAGTCTGCACCTCTGCCGCGGCCGATACCCATATGAGCAAGACCTGCGTCTTTCATTACGCTCTTGATATCAGCAAAGTCAAGGTTGATGTAACCGGGAACCTTGATTGTATCTGAAATACTCTTAACGCCCTGCCAGAGAACATTGTTTGCCTGACCGAATGCATCCTTCATGCTGAGACTCTTGTCACCGAGAAGCTTAAGTCTTTCGTTAGGAATAACGATAAGGCTGTCAACGTGCTTTTCAAGCTCCTTGATGCCCTGCTCTGCCTGAAGCATTCTCTTTTTACCTTCAAACTTAAAGGGCTTTGTTACAATACCTACTGTAAGAGCACCGAGCTCTCTTGCAACCTCAGCAATTACGGGAGCTGCACCTGTACCTGTGCCGCCGCCCATACCGGCTGTGATAAATACCATATCAGTTGAACGGAGTGCATCTGCAATTACATCACGGCTTTCTTCTGCAGCCTTTTTACCGATTGCAGGGTCACCGCCTGCACCCATGCAGCCTGTTACCTTTTCGCCAATCTGAATTTTATGAGTAGCTTTTGAATTTTCAAGAATCTGTCTGTCAGTGTTGATTGAAAGGAACTCAACGCCGATAATTCCTGACTCAACCATTCCGTTAACGGCATTACCGCCGCCACCGCCGACACCGACTACTTTAATTTGGTTGTAAGCGATGTTTTCGTTATCCATTACGAAGCCCATTTTACTTCCTCCTAAAATATATTTGAAATTGGTAATTTTTATCTTTTGCCGTTCAGAAAAGCCCACGGCAAGCTATTATTCAAGTCATTATAACACAGTATTTCAAAAAATACAATAACAAACCGTATATTTTTTATTATGAAAGTTTACATCCTTATTTTTTCATACTTCCCGGCTTGAAGGGAGCCTGTCCTTCATAGCGGGTTTCAATATAACCTGTCTGTCCGTTGATAATATCCTCCTCCTTTTCGATTATATCCATAGCGAATTCAAGCTGACTTTCG
>JAZSQU010000026.1:0-40605 GCA_045538095.1 Acutalibacteraceae bacterium
ATTCAACCGTCAGCGTTATTGGGGCGAACCTATTCCCATTGTTCACTGCCCCGATTGCGGTATCGTTCCCGTACCTTATTCAGAGCTTCCTCTTAAGCTTCCCAAGGTTGAAAACTTTGAACCCGGTCAGGACGGCGAAAGCCCTCTTGCAAAAATCGATTCCTTCGTAATCTGCACTTGTCCCAAGTGGGGCGGTAAGGCTAAGAGAGAAACCGACACAATGCCTCAGTGGGCAGGCTCATCATGGTACTTCCTTCGCTATATCGACCCGAAGAACGAAGAAGCCTTCGCTGATATGGAAAAGCTTAAGTACTGGGGTCAGGTTGACTGGTACAACGGCGGTATGGAGCACGTAACACGTCACCTTATCTACTCACGTTTCTGGCACAGATTCCTTTACGATATCGGTGCTGTACCCACAGCTGAGCCTTATGCAAAGAGAACTGCTCAGGGTCTTATTCTCGGACCTGACGGCGATAAGATGTCAAAATCAAAGGGTAACGTAGTTGACCCCAACGATGTTGTTGAAGTATTCGGTGCAGACGTTCTTCGTACATATGTACTCTTTATGGGTGACTACGAAAAGGCTGCTCCCTGGTCAGAAAGCTCGGTTAAGGGCTGTAAGAGATTCGTTGACAGAGTATGGAATCTTCTTGAGATTATGAATGACTCTGACGAGTACTCAAAGAAGCTTGAAACCCCGTTCCACAAGACAATCAAGAAGGTAACTGAGGATATTGAAAACCTTAAGTATAACACTGCAATTGCCGCTCTTATGACTCTTCTTAATGAAATTTACGATGCAGGTTCAATTACAAGAAAAGAGCTTAAGACATTTATCCTTCTTCTTAATCCCTTTGCACCTCACGTAACAGAAGAAATCAACGAGGTTCTTGGCTGCAATGAGCTTCTTGCAGTTACACCCTGGCCCACATACGAAGAGGCAAAGTGTGTTGACTCAGAAATTGAAATTGCTGTGCAGGTTAACGGCAAGGTAAGAGCAAAGCTTATGGTTCCTGCTGAATGCTCTCAGGACGAAGCAATCGCTAAAGCAAAGGCAGACGAGAAAATTGCTGCTGAAATCAGTGGCAAAACAGTAATCAAGGAGCTTTACGTAAAGGGCAGACTCGTAAATATTGTTGTAAAATAAGAAAAAATGCAAAATTTGCATCAAAAGTGAATTATTGTTGAGCGATTTCTCTTGACAAGCTTAAAACTATGATGTATAATATTTTGCGTATCCTTAGATGGAAATATACCCCTGCTAACAGGTAAGGGAGGGAAATATAGATGAGTCAGGTAAAAGTAAAAGAGAACGAGTCACTTGACAGCGCTCTCAGACGTTTTAAGAGACAGACTTCACGCGACGGTATCATCCAGGAAGTTCGTAAAAGAGAACACTACGAAAAGCCTTCAGTTGCAAGAAAAAAGAAGTCTGAAGCTGCTCGTAAGCGTAAATTTAAGTAATTAACGAAAATCACCCGAGGGCTTTTCTTTGGGTGATTTTATCATTATTGCCGAAAGGTCTGATATAAATGATTAACAAGCTGAAAGCTTTTTTAAAAGATAAAAACGCAGCTGCACTTATAATGAGTGAAGAGAACATTTGTTATTTCACTTCATTCCATTCAAGTAACGGTTATCTTGTTGTAACAGGGGAGAAGGCATACTTCTTCACCGATTCAAGATATATCGAGGCTGCACAGAATAAAATCACATCCTGCGACGAGGTGCTTCTTCTAAAAAGCGTAAAAGAGGAGCTTGCGCCTTTTATAAGTTCACTTGATAAAGCTGAGCTTTTTGTTGAAGCTGAAAGAATAACTCTCAGCCGTTATACTGAGCTTAAAGCTCTTTTCTCAGGTGTTACAGTCAACGGAAACGGTGAGCTTGACAAGGCAATATCCGAAATTCGTACTGTTAAAACGAGAGAGCAGGTTAATACTATTATCAAGGCTCAGAGAATTGCTGAAAAAGCCTTCGACTACATCCTCACCTTTATTAAAGAGGGTGTAACAGAAAAGGAAATTGCTCTTACGCTTGAATATTTTATGCTTAAAAACGGTGCAGATGCACTTTCCTTTGAAACAATTGCCGTAAGCGGAAAAAACAGCTCAATGCCTCACGGTGTGCCTACAGATAAGAAAATCCAAAAAGGCGACTTTATTACTATGGACTACGGTGCAGTCTGCAACTTCTATCACTCCGATATGACCCGTACCGTTGCAGTGGGAGAGGTAAGTTCAAAGCAGATTGAGGTGTACGAAACTGTTCTTAAGGCTCAGGAAGAGGCCTTTAAAAAGATGAAGGCAGGAATTCCCTGCAAAGAGGTTGACAAGGCTGCAAGAGACGTTATTGTGAATGCAGGCTACGGTAAATTTTTCGGCCACGGTCTCGGCCACGGTGTAGGTGTGGAAATCCACGAATTACCCTCACTTAACCCTTCAAGCGAAGCATTTCTCGAAGTGGGTAACATTGTAACAAACGAGCCGGGTATTTATCTTCCCGGAGAGTTTGGCGTAAGAATTGAGGATATGGCACTTATTACCGAAGACGGCTATGAAAATCTCACACTTTCAGAAAAGAAACTTATTGTTTTATAAATAAAATGATACCCCTCTGTCAAAATTCTTTGAGGAATTTTGACATCTCCCCTTTCAGGGGAGACAAGAAATATTGTTCAAATATAAAAAGATAAGCCTCGTCGCCCCTGAAAGGGGAGATGTCACGAAGTGACAGAGAAGTTTAAAATTAAACTCTTTACCCCTTATTATCCCGAACAAATTCCGCAGACTATTACTATCCATTGGTAAATATAAATCTGCGACCTTATTTCAACTTTCAACTTTCAACTTTTAACTTTCAACTTTAATAAATCCGAGGTGTACCAATGCCGATGTACGAAAACGAAATAAGACCTGAAAGAGCCCTTCTTGTAAGCGTTGATACAGGCGATTTTGATGCTCAGACTTCTATTGATGAGCTTGAAGAGCTTGCTTCAACTGCCGGTGCAGTTACTGTAGGTCAGGTTATACAAAAAAAGGAAGCACCTGAAAAGGCCACCTTTGTGGGTGTCGGTAAGCTTGCAGAAATTATAGCCTTTTGTCAGAGCAATGAGGTAGATTTGCTTATTTTTGACTCTGAGCTTTCACCCTCACAGCAAAGAAACCTTGAAAAGCTTACGGGTGTGAGAGTTATTGACAGAACAATGCTCATCCTTGATATTTTTGCCCAGAGAGCAAGAAGCAGCGAAGGTAAGCTTCAGGTTGAGCTTGCTCAGCTTCGCTATCAGCTTCCCCGTCTTGCAGGTATGGGTACTTCACTTTCCCGTCTCGGTGGCGGTATCGGTACAAGAGGTCCCGGTGAAACTAAGCTTGAAAGCGACAAAAGACACATCAGAAGACGCATTCAGAAGCTTGAGGAAGACCTTGAAGCTATGGAAAAAAGACGTCATCAGATGAGAAAACGCAGAGAAAAAGACAGTGTGCAGACCGTTGCTATTGTCGGCTATACCAATGCAGGTAAGTCCACTCTTATGAATGCTCTCACCGATGCAGGTGTTCTTGCAGAAAACAAGCTTTTTGCAACCCTTGACCCAACCTCAAGAGCTCTCACTCTGCCCGACGGCAGACAGGTTATGCTTATTGACACCGTTGGATTTATAAGAAGACTTCCACATAAGCTTGTTGAGGCCTTCAAGTCAACTCTTGAAGAGGCTGCTTCGGCAACCCTTGTGCTCAACGTCTGCGATGCTTCAGACGAACACGCAGCAGAGCACCTTGAGGTTACAAAAAAGCTTCTCAGTGAGCTTGGCTATGAGGATAAGCCCATAATTTCCGTAATGAATAAGTGCGACAAGGTGGGCGACATTTACTCAATGCACACCTTCGGCAAAACCGTAATGATTTCTGCATTACAGAAAAAGGGCTTTGACGAGCTTTTAGAAGCAATACTCAAAGAGCTCCCGCCTACAAGAAGAAAGGTTGAGCTTATGCTGCCCTTCTCTCAGGGAGCAATTGCGGCAAGAATAAGAAACGAAGGTGCAGTTGAAGAAGAGGAATACAAGCCTGAAGGACTTTATATGCGGGCTATAATTGATGTTGCTCTGCTTTCTCAGGTGGAAGAGTGGCTTATTTAAATGCAGAACGCAGAGTGCAGAGTGCAGAACGCAGAATGCAAAATAAATGACGAAACGGCAAGATTATCGTAGGGACACGGCGTGCCGTGTCCGCCAACCCAGCCAACAACTGACGAAATGTCATTCTGAACGCAGTGAAGAATCTTAAACTAAAAGATTCCTCGATAAATCTCGGAATAACACCCGTAGGGGCGCCCATTGGGCGTCCGCCATACTAAAGGAATTACAAAACTTTCTCCATAAACCCATTCATCTCAACACTGCTTATATCACAGGCAATAACAACCCCGTTATATGTCAGCAGATTGCCACGGATAACCCCTGAGCTTTCATAATTCGGGTAGTTGGTTATTTCATAGCTCCAGCTTTTTACCCGTTTGCCTTTGTAAGGGGTGAGGTCAAGACCCTGAGCGTTCTGCAGCTCGTTATAATTGCTGTAGACTTCGTCAAATTCTTCGGGAATGATAATCTCCTTTATTTCAACTGGTGCAGGACTGACCTCGTAACCCACCTGATTGAAAAACATCTGACGCTCCTCAGGTGTTTCAGCCTTCATAGAGTATGAATTTACCTTTGAAACGGGCATACCGGTGTCGCCCCAGACATAGACTACTCCGCCTATTACGGTTACTATAATCGCTACAGTAAGGGCAAAAAGTCTTTTGAGGTGTTTTGATTTGAGAGATATTACGAACATATAACCACCGACTTTAAAATTACTTATTTATATATATGAGCCTTTTTGGGCAATAATGCAAAAATCGTGAGGTATAAAATGGATTACATACCCTTTAATTCAAGAAATGAACTTCATAAAAGTCCCTTCGGGGCAGTGCGTGAAGGTGATACAATCGTCTTTAAGGTTATCCTTCCGAGAAGTCTGCAGTGCTCCCATGTTGATCTTGTTATAAAAAGCGATAAGGGCGATTACACCTGTCATTCAATGAACTGGCTTTCAATGGAGGGCGAAAACGAAGAGTGGTGGGCACTTGGCTACACTGTAAATGAAGCTGACATTTACTTCTACCACTTTCAGTATGACACACCCTACGGCAGAACTGCAATAAAACACGACGGCAGTTGTCTGGGCAGTCTTTCAGGTGGCAGTGACGACTGGCAGCTTTCTGTTTACGACAGAGATTTCACTACACCGAACTGGCTTAAGGGTGGGCTTATTTATCAGATTTTTCCCGACAGATTTTATTTTTCAGGCGAGGAAAAGAAGGACATACCCTTAGGAAGAAAGCTCCGTACAGACATTTTCGGCGAACCTGAATGGGTCCCCACAAAAGATGGTAAGGTGCTCAACAACGATTACTTTCAGGGTGACCTTAAAGGCATAACCGAAAAGCTTTCTTATATCGCTTCCCTTGGCGTTACCTGCATATACCTCAACCCTATCTTTGAAGCTCAGAGCAATCACCGTTACGATACAGCCGATTACAGCAAAATTGACCCGACCTTGGGAACGGAAAAGGATTTCACCTTCCTTTGCAAAAAAGCTGAGGAATACGGCATTTCAATAATTTTAGACGGTGTATTCAGCCACACAGGTGACGACAGCATCTATTTCAACAAGTACGGCAGATACGACAGCCTCGGTGCTTATCAGTCCACTGAATCACCCTACTACAAATGGTATAAATTCCGTAAGCACCCCGACGATTATCACTCCTGGTGGGGTATAAGCATTCTTCCTGAGGTGATTGAGGAAACAAACGAATTCATTGACTTTATTGCAGGCGAAAAGGGCATACTCAGAAAATGGCTTTCACTTGGTGCAAGAGGCTGGCGACTTGACGTTGCCGATGAACTTCCCGACAAATTCCTTGATGCTCTCAGAGTAGCAGTTAAAGAAGAAAACAGTGAGGCAATTATTCTCGGCGAAGTGTGGGAGGATGCCTCAAACAAATTCGCCTACGGTGAAAGACGAAGATACTTTGGCGGAAAACAGCTTGATTCCGTAATGAATTATCCCTTTGCTGACGCAATTATTTCCTTTATCCGTACGGGTCAGGTGGAAGGTTTTTCTGAAAAAATAATGACAGTGCTTGAAAATTACCCCAAGTGCTGTGTTGACGTGCTTATGAACCATATCGGTACTCACGACACAATGAGAGCAATTACTGCCCTTGCAGGAGAAAGCTGTGAATACCGTGACAGATACTGGCAAAGCAAGAAAAAGCTCACTGCTGAGCAGTATGACAAAGGTGTGAGGCTTCTTAAGCTGGCTTCAATGATACAGTATACTCTTCCCGGTGTGCCCTCACTCTATTACGGCGACGAGGCGGGAATGGAGGGCTACAAAGACCCATTCAACCGTTTCTGTTACCCTTGGGGTAAGGAAAACACGGAGCTTATTGAGTTTTACAAGGCTCTCGGTGAAATGCGCAAAAGCTGCGACTGCTTCAAAGAAGGCAGGTATACTACGCTTTCAGCTATGCTCTCTTGTCTTGCCTTCACACGTCAGGGCAAAAAGGACAAGGTGCTTGTGATAATCAACAGAAACGAGCACGAAATAGATTACTATCTTCCCTATGAGTGGCACAATGCCCAGTGCATTTTCGGCAAAGAAATGCAGGGCGACAAAGCTCACCTCGGTGCTTTGGAGGGAATTGTGCTGAAAGTTGAAAGATAAAAGCTGAAAGTTGAAATGCGGGTCGCTTCGCTCCGATTGTATTACTGACGAAACGGTAAGATAACCGTAGGGATCGGCGTCCCCGACGGTCCGCTACAAAACCAAAACATATCTATATTTTAAGAGGAGACATAAACTATGAGTAACTGGACAGAGGTTAAAATCAGCGTAAATTCAAAAGATGTGGACAGAGCAGGCGATATTGCTTCAATGGTTGTGCCCTACGGTATCTACATCGAAGATTACAGCGAGCTTGAAAAGGAAGCCTGGGAAATTGCCCACATTGACCTTATCGACGAAGACCTTCTTAAAAAGGACAGAAACAAGGCTATAGTGCACGTTTACATTTCACCTGAGGAAAATCCTATGGAGGCAGTTGCCTTCCTTCGTGAGCGCTATACAGCTGAAAATATTGAAAATGAAATTCTGCTTAATGAGTGCAGAAACGAAGATTGGGAGAATAACTGGAAGCAGTATTTCCATCCCATTCCCGTGGGCGAAAAGCTTCTCATCAGACCCTTGTGGGAGGATGATTTTGAAGCAGGGGACAGAGCAGTGCTTAACATTGAGCCGGGTCTTGCCTTCGGTACAGGTACTCACGAAACTACAAGACTTTGCCTTGAAACCCTTGAAAAACACATAAAAAAAAGTACAAACGTTCTGGATATCGGTTGCGGAAGCGGTATACTTTCAATTGCGTCACTTCTTCTCGGTGCAGAAAAAGCAGTGGGTGTTGATATTGATGCTCTTGCAGTAAAAACTGCAAAGGAAAACGGCGAAGTCAACGGCTTCAGAGAGCCTGAATACACAATTCTTCAGGGCAACCTTACAGATAAGGTAAGCGGAAAATTCGACGTTGTGGTTGCTAATATTGTTGCAGATGTAATCATAATGTTCTGCAAGGACGTAGCTTCCTTTATGAAGGACGGCGGTGTTTTCATCACCTCAGGCATAATCGATACAAGAGAGCAGGACGTTATTGATGCGTTCAATAAATACGGCTTTAAAATCAAGGCACGTCACACCGAAAGCGGTTGGGTCTGCTTTGAGTGCAGCAAATAAAAAGTGTCGGGCATCATAAGCTGTGACGCTTCATAAAGGAGAGAATTTTATGAAAAAAGCAAAAGGTTTTATCAGCATTTTCCTCGTAGTGCTTGTGCTCTTTTCTTCGGTAACTATGGCTTTTGCCGTTAAAGAAACAGAGCAGACCTGCCCACTGATTTTTATTCCGGGCTTTTCTTCCAGTGCAATCTACGCTGACGTTAACGATGAGTCAACTCTTGTGAGCTTTCCCGGAACGGACAGTATACTTACACTTGTTAAAGAAACTATTCTGCCGGCTTTGCTTACATATTCGGTTGACAAAGATCTGGATAATTTCGCCCATAAGGTGACTGAGGGAATAAACAAGATGTTTCGGTATTGGTTCAATGAAAGCACCGGTGAAACCAAAAAAGGCTCAGGTGTTATTGAACCCGTACTTACGGATGTTTCGACTGATTCAAGGCTTATCTTCGGCTACGATTGGCGAAGTGACCCTTTGATAATTGCAGAAAGTCTCAACAGTTACATTGAAACTGTGTGTAAGCTCAGCGGTAGCGAAAAGGTGGTTCTCGGTTGCCATTCCTTAGGCAGTACAGTGGCATTGGCTTATCTTACCCGATACGGCAACGACAGAATTTCAGGCATAGTTTTTGACAGTCCTGCATGCAACGGTGTTGCACTTATCGGAAATGTGCTTACGGGAAAGGTAAATCTTGATGCAGCTTCAATCGGTTACTTTCTTAAAAACCTTCTCGGTCAGTCAGAATATGAGAGACTTGTTTCGTCGGTGATTGACATTTTTGAGGTTGCAGGCGCCTTTGAGCTTTTCTCTCTTCTTGCCGATGTGCTTATTGAGCGTCTTGCTCCGATTGTTTACAAAGATACCGTAGCACCCCTTGTGGGCTGTTGGCTTACAATCTGGTCAATGTTACCCGATTCCGATATAGAAGAAGCAAAATCCTTCATATTTGATGAGATAATGAAAGACACAGATACATCTGTAATTGAAGGAAAAATCGACCTTTATAACAGTACGGTCAGAGCAAAGAGAACCGAAACTCTCCAAAAATTCAACGATGTGGGATATTTTGCAATTCTTTCAAGATACGCAAATGAGACAATTCCTCTTACAGGCTCAGCTCAGAATATGGGAGACCTCATAATTGAAACTGCTTCAACCTCCTTCGGTGCAACAACTGCAAATCTCGGTGATTTCTTCAGCGATGAATATATTGAGGGCAAGGATATGACTTTGATTTCTCCTGACAGAACAGTTGATGCTTCAACCTGCCTTTTCCCTGAACAGACCTGGTTCATAAAGAATTCGGGACATTTTGAAACCGGAGAACTTACAGAAAAGTATTACGATATGTTCCTTTTTGCTGAAGAGGAGCTGACCTGTGATACAGCTGAAATAGGAAGATTTACAATCTGCGACAAAACTGAATTTACTCTTGAAAAGGACACCACATCACCTAAAAGGCTTGAAAAACCGTCAGCTTTAAAGAGTATATACAATCTCATTTCAGCACTTCTGGAGACAATTAAAACACTTATCAAAAACTTTGCAGGCTGATATTTAAATAAAAGCAAATAATGAAAACCGTTGTAAAAGCTGAAAATGCAGCTGATACAACGGTTTTGTGCGCCTGAAAATAAATGCAGAGTGCAGAACGCAGAGTTGCTGACGATAAAATTGACCGACAGAAACAATAGCCTTGCCGTCTCTTTTAAGGGAAGGTGGCAAATGCGAAGCATTTGACGGAAGGGTCAGACACGGCAAAGCCAAGGAATCTTAAAAAGATTCTTCACCGCGTTAGAATGACATAATACCGTAGTGGCGCCCATTGGGCGTCCTTGTTTATTTAATGAATAATGAATAATTGACCTCTGAAAGTTGTATAGTAAAAGTGGACACAACAAATAGTGAATGATAAAATAGACACAAGGAGTGTTCACTATGAGAAGAAGATTTAGTAAAGAATTCAAAACAAAAGCCTGTGAGTTGGTGTTAAAAGACGGAATCAAGCCAAAGGTTGTAGCTGAAAAAATGGGAATAAATCACATAATGTTATACCGATGGATAGATGAGTATGAAACTCACGGTGAAGAGGCTTTTGTAGGAAGTGGGAATCAACGTTCAGAAGATGCGGAACTAAGAAAACTTCGCAAAGAGAATGAACGATTGAAAATGGAAAACGAAATATTAAAAAAAGCAGCGGCATACTTTGCAAAACACCCGGCAGACGAGTAAAATTCGCCAAAAAGGAATTAAACAACTATAAAACGAGTGAAGTATGCAAGCTGTTGGGTGTGTCAAGAAGCGAGTATTACCGTATATGCAAAGAGCAGGATAATGAAGAAAAAGAGGTAGAAAAAGAAGTCATTAACTGTTTTGAAAAACATAAGGGAAATTACGGAAGGATTCGAATTCGTAAAGAGTTGCTTGATAAAGGGACAAACATAAGCTAATATCGAATTTCACGAATACTAAAAAAACATGGATTAGTAGCTAAAAGCGGTAGAACAGGTAAACCAAGACGCCCAAAACCAACAGAAGAGCAATATATTGAAGAGAATTTAATAAAAGATAAGTTTGCAATTAAGGAAGCAAACTATCTTTGGTGTTCTGATATAACCGAGCTAAAATGTTTTAAAAGCAAGGTTTATGTTTGCGGAATAATAGATGTAGCAACAAGACGAATAGTTGGTTGGAGTATTGCAAGAAATCAAACACAGAGATTGGTTCAAAGTGCATTTGAAATGGCAGTAGGAAGAAATCCAATTCGCCCTGATGGTGCAGTATATCACAGTGACAGAGGGTGTCAGTATACTGCAAGAAAAACAAAAGAGTTGATAGAAAGAAACGGATTTAGAAAGAGTATGTCACGGCCGGGGACTCCGAGCGACAATCAGCCGATAGAGAGCTTTTGGAAAACCCTCGAATGTGAGATGGCTGATATCAGCCATCTCACATTCGAAGAAGCAAGCAGAACAATAGTTGAGTATATTGAACTGTATTACAATTCTTCAAGACTTCATTCAGGCATAAATTACTCTATACCAAATCAATTTTTCACTATTCTTTCTGTCCATTAATCTTGACAAGTTTCTCTGCACTTTGCATTTAAACGTTGGTTGTCTGCGGACCGTCGGGGTTACGGCTTTGCCATTACCCTTTTGTCTGCTACGCAGACATTTCCCCTAATAGGGGAATTCCCTTAAAAGGGACGGCAAGGCTATTGTTTCTTACGGTCTGAAACCCCTCTGAGTTTTACTGTGTAAAACCCATCGCCCCTTTCAGGGGCGACTAGTTTTTTGTTTCTGTCGGTCAATTATAACGTCAGCCGTTCTGCGTTCTGCGTTTTGCATTTTGCATTTAAACGTTGGTTGCCTGCGGACCGTCGGGGGACGCCGGTCCCTACAGTAACCTTGTCGTTTCGTCAGCCGTTCTGCGTTCTGCGTTTTGCACTCTGCACTTTGCATTCTGCATTTAAACGCAGTTTTTGTGCAACTATACGAAATCACAAAATCTTGTTGCGACTTAATTGACAAACCACAAGATATATTGTATCATAATAGGGCTTCACTATTTTTGAAAAAGGAGGATAAAACTTTATGACAGTAATTAAAAGAGACGGCACAAATGTGGATTTTGACCGCAGTAAAATCGTTGTTGCTCTTCAGAAAGCAAACGATGCCGTAGAGGAAAACGAAAGAATCACTTCTTCTCAGATTGAAGAAATTGCCGACTTCATAACCGAGAAAAAGAAACAGAGAATCCTCGTAGAAGACATTCAGGATATGGTTGAATGTAAGCTTATGGAGCTTCATAAATACGCTCTTGCAAAAACATATATTATTTACCGTTACAACAGAGCCCTTGTAAGAAAGGCCAACACAACAGACGATTCCATTCTCAGCCTTATCAAAAACTCAAACAAGGACGTAATGGAAGAAAACTCAAACAAAGACGCAGTAATGGCAGCAACTCAGCGTGACCTTATTGCAGGTGAGGTCAGCAAGGACCTTACAAGACGAGTTCTTCTTCCCGAACATATTTCAAAGGCACACGATGAGGGTGCAATCCATTTCCACGATGCAGACTACTTCCTTCAGCCCATTTTCAACTGCTGCCTTATCAATATCGGTGATATGCTTGATAACGGCACCGTTATGAACGGAAAACTCATTGAAAGCCCCAAGAGCTTTCAGGTTGCCTGTAATGTTATGACACAGATTATCGCCAGTGTTGCTTCAAGCCAATACGGTGGACAGTCCGTTGATATCAGCCACCTTGGTAAATACCTAAGAAAAAGCCGTGACAAGTTCACAAAGCAGATTACGGAAAAATTAGGCGGTGAGCTTACCGATGAGCAGATTAAAGCTGTTGTTAATCACCGTCTTGGTGATGAGCTTCGTTCAGGCGTTCAGACAATTCAGTATCAGATAAATACACTTATGACCACCAACGGTCAGTCACCCTTCGTTACAATTTTCCTCAACCTTAAAAAGAACGACGAGTACATCGAAGAAAATGCAATGATTATTGAGGAAATTCTCCGTCAGAGATACGAGGGTATCAAAAACGAAAAGGGCGTTTATGTAACCCCTGCTTTCCCGAAGCTTGTTTACGTCCTTGATGAACACAACTGCCTTAAGGGCGGAAAGTACGATTACATTACAAAGCTTGCAGTTAAATGCTCAGCCAAGCGCCTTTATCCCGACTATATTTCAGCAAAGAAAATGCGTGAAAACTATGAGGGTAATGTGTTCTCGCCTATGGGCTGCCGTTCCTTCCTTTCACCCTGGAAGGACGAAGAGGGCAACTACAAGTTTGAGGGTCGCTTCAATCAGGGCGTTGTTTCCCTTAATCTTCCTCAGATTGGTATTCTCTCTAAGGGCGATGAGGAAAAATTCTGGGCTCTTCTTGAAGAAAGACTTGAGCTCTGCTATGAAGCACTTATGTGCAGACACCACGCACTTCACAATGTAATTTCCGACACAAGCCCCGTTCACTGGAGATACGGAGCAATTGCAAGGCTGGGGCACGGTGAAACAATTGAAAAGTTCCTTCATAATGGCTATTCAACAATTTCTCTCGGCTATATCGGTCTTTATGAAGCAACAAAGCTCGTTAAAGGCGTAAGCCACACAGAGCCTGAAGGAACGGAATTTGCTCTTAAGGTTATGAAAACTCTCCGTAGTCACTGCGAACAGTGGAAGAAGGAGACAGGTCTCGGCTTCGGTCTTTACGGCACACCTGCAGAATCACTCTGCTACCGTTTTGCCCGTATTGACAAGGAGCGCTTCGGCACAATTGAGGACGTAACCGACAAGGGCTATTACACCAACTCATACCACGTTGATGTGCGTGAGGATATTGACGCCTTTTCAAAGTTCACCTTTGAAAGTCAGTTCCAGGTAATTTCCTCAGGCGGTGCAATCTCCTACGTTGAAATTCCCAATATGAGACACAACCTTGAAGCACTTGAAGAGCTTGTAAAGTTCATTTACGACAACATTCAGTACGCTGAATTCAACACCAAGAGCGACTACTGCCACCAGTGCGGATATGACGGTGAAATCAAAATTAACGACGACCTTCAGTGGGAATGCCCTTCCTGCGGAAACAAGGACCAGAGAAAGATGAACGTTACAAGAAGAACCTGCGGTTACCTTGGCGAAAACTTCTGGAATGTGGGCAAGACCAAGGAAATCAAGTCGAGAGTGCTGCACTTGTAATAAATGCAAAATAAACCCCTCTGTCAAAATTCTTTAAGGAATTTTGACATCTCCCCTTTCAGGGGAGACAAGACTTGCCGTCCCTGAAAGGGAAGGTGGCACACGCAGTGTGACGGAAGGGTCTAAACAGGTGACAATATGAATTACGCAACAATAAAACCCTTTGACGTGGCTAACGGCCCCGGAGTGAGAGTTTCACTTTTCGTTTCGGGCTGTACCCACCGATGCAAAAACTGCTTCAATGAAGAAGCCTGGGATTTTAACTACGGTGAGCCCTTTACCGAAAAGGAAGAACAGAAAATCCTTTCAGCTCTGAAGCCCGACTATATTAAAGGCTTTTCCCTTTTAGGCGGTGAGCCCTTTGAAAAGAGAAATCAGGAAGTGCTCTCCGAGTTTCTCCCGAAAATAAAAGAAGCCTACCCCGAAAAAGACATCTGGTGCTACACGGGATACGACTTCGAGAAGGATCTCATTACGGGCAGAATCTGCGACAAGGAAATTACCGACAGAATGCTTTCCTCTATCGACATTCTCGTTGACGGAAAGTTTGTTGAGGAGCTGAAAAATCTGAAGCTCAGGTTCAAAGGCTCAGAGAATCAGAGAATTATAGACGTACAGAAATCACTTAAAGAAAATAAAATTATCCTTTGGGAGGGTGACACAAATGCAGTATGATGTAAAAATTAAAAAGCTCAGAGAAAACGCAACAGTGCCCACATACGGCTCAGAATTTGCTGCAGGCGCTGACCTTTATGCAGCGGTTGACGGTTCGGTTACAATTGAAGCGAATGAAACGAAGCTCATTCCTACAGGTCTTGCTATGGAAATCCCCACAGGCTATGCAGGTTTAGTATACGCAAGAAGCGGACTTGCTTCAAAGAGAGGTCTTGCTCCCGCAAATAAGGTAGGCGTAATCGACAGCGACTACCGTGGTGAGGTTATGGTTGCACTTCACAATCACGGAACCAAGGCTCAGACCATTGAAATGGGGGAGAGAATCGCACAGATGGTGATTGCCCCTTATGTTACAGCGAACTTCATCCTCAGCGACAGCCTTGACGACACTGTCAGAGGCGAGGGCGGATTCGGCTCAACGGGAACGAAATAAGGTTAAATGTATAAAAGACAGAGATTGGGTTCTCTGTCTTTTTTGTTGGATGGTGTATGAATAACTGTCATTCCGAGCTTGTCGAGGAATCTTAAAGATTCTTCACTGCGTTCAGAATGACCCAGTGCACTGTAGGGACCGGCGTCCCCGACGGTCCGTTTAACCGCAAAGAATTACTTGCCTGTGGACCGTCGAGGACGCCGGTCCCTACGGATTTTATGTGTTTGCGCTCGTCGCCCCTGAAAGGAATTTCCTTGTTAAGGGAAATGTACGCCGGACAAAAGGATGCCAGTTTTTGGAAGAAAAGATGGCACGAAGACGGAAGGGGCGATACTCAAACAACAAAAAACTCCACCTTACCCAGGTGGAGTTTTCCGTTAAATCAACGAGTGAGTCTGTAAGCCGAGTTTTGTCATTTAAGGCAATCATCTGTCTAGACCTTGAATTGCTCCAAGGTTCAAGCCACCCGTCTGTCTTTTGTGCCCAGCTGACAGCTGACAAGTCGGTGTTGCTTCGGGTAGGGTTTACATGGCCGCACAGTCTCCTGTGCGCCGGTGAGCTCTTACCTCGCCTTTCCATCCTTACCGTAAAACGGCGGCTTATTTCTGTTGCACTGTCCCTAAGGTTGCCCTCGGCGGCCGTTAGCCGTTACCCTGCTGTGTGAAGCTCGGACTTTCCTCACGCCCGTAAAACGAGCCCGCAATTGCCCAACTCACTCGTCTGGTATTTTACCACAACTCCCGTGAAAAAGTCAAATTCTCTCTTAAAAACTTAATATTATCTTAACTGTTACAAAAAACACTTGAGTTTTTTTGCTCTTTGAGGTAAAATACAAGTAATATACAAACTGGTATGAAAGGATGCACTTGGAGTTTTTCGGGTGCAAAACTTTATTATGGATGATATATATTTCTCAGATAAAAAAAAGGATAACCGGAAAGCTAAATCACAGTCAAAGGAAAGAATTTCTTCGGACAAGGCTAAAGCTCCTAAAGGTGAAGACGTTGTCAGCGGCAGAGAGGTAAAAGGTAAACCTGTAAGCGCAGAGAAAGATAAAAGCTTTTCCGATACTGACTATTCCGACGAAAACTTTGTTCTTGAATTCAAAAAGAAAACCGAGGAGTCAATAAAAATGCCTGAATATGACCCCTACGGAAAAAAAGAGGCAAAGATGATTTCTTCCGGCAGAGAGCCTCAGGGTAAACCCGTTTCTTCCCCTGCACCTAAAAGCAGAACGCCTCAGGGTGAACGCGTTATAAAGCAGGTGTCACAACCCTCACGTGTTCCTAAGGGCAAGAGAAAGAAAAAGAAGTCTGCAAAGGGTAAAGTAATTGTGGGCCTTGTTTCACTTCTTCTGGTGTTTGTGCTGTGCCTTGGTGTCTACGGACTTACCGTTCTTTCCGGTATAAATTATGAAAAAAGAGAAGAGAATAAGCACGTAAGCCAGAGTGAGCTTGTTACTTCTCCGTCAGTTAAAAATGTGCTCTTCGTGGGCTGCGATGCAAGAGGCGACGTTGAAGGTAACCGTTCAGATACTATGATTCTGCTTTCCATTGATACGAAGCACAGAAAGCTGAAGCTGACCTCTTTCCTTCGTGACAGTTATGTGTATATCCCTGCAAAGGGCTATAGCGACAAGCTTAATGCAGCCTTCTCCTTCGGCGGTCAGAATGCACTTATTGATACTCTTGAGTATAACTTCGGCGTTAAGATTGACAACTACGTAATGGTGGATTTCAACGCTTTCAGACAGCTTGTAAATCTCCTTGGAGGTATAACTGTTGACGGCGTAACGGAAAGAGAAGCAAAGTATATGCGTGAGGAAGTTAAAATCCCTACGGTAAAAGCCGGTAAGAATAAAATGAACGGTAAAACAGCTCTATGGTACTGCCGTATAAGATACATCGATAACGATTTCAGACGTACGGAAAGACAGAGAAAAGTAATCTCTGCAATTATTGATAAGGTTATCAAGACGGATATCTTCACCCTTATGAATATCTGTAAACAAGTGCTTCCAAACGTTTCAACGGACATTAAGACGACGGAGCTTCTGGGACTTGCCGTTAATGCCGTGCTGAGATATCTGAGGTACGATATCGTTCAGCAGCAGATTCCTGCAGACGGTGAATGGGCTGACCGATGGGTGGGCTCTCAGCAGGTTGTTGCACTTGACTTTGAGGCAAACAAAAAAATACTCAAAGAGTTTATCTATGAATAAGTTTTACGGGACTGTGCATTAAAGTGCAGTCCCTTTTCTCACGCTGTAAAAAGAAAATTTTATCTTTGACTTGTAAATTACGGCAAAATAGTATATTCTTAAATACAGAATAATTTAAAGGAATGAGAATATGACTGACCCAATTATTATTGAGGGTACAATTGAAGGAATTGTGTATTCCAATCCTGAAAACGGATACAGTGTAATAGACCTCAGTGCAGACGGTGTTCTTGTAACTGCAGTGGGCATTATGCCGTCTTGCTGTGTAGGTGAAAAAATCAGGCTGAAGGGTGAATGGACAACCCACCCGACTTTCGGAAAGCAATTTAAGGCAAGTGAATGTGAACGCTCAATGCCAAAAAGTGCCGCGGATATGCTGAAGTATCTTTCAAGCGGTACAATAAAGGGTATAGGCCCGTCAACGGCAGCAAAAATTGTTGAACGCTTCGGAGATAAAACCTTTGAGGTTATGGAAAATTCACCTGAGCTTCTGGCTGAAATTAAAGGCATTTCAAGTCAGAAAGCTGAAGAAATCGGCGAAAGATTTAAAAGTCAGTTTGCCGTAAGAGAGGTTATTATTGCACTTGAAAAATACAATATGAATTCGGCTGAGTGTCTTAACGCTTACAAGGCTTTCGGGGCAAACGCAGTTGAAAAAATCACCGAAAACCCCTATATACTCTGCACTAAAAGGGTAGGTATGCGCTTTGAAAGAGTTGACGAAATTGCGGAGAGCTTTCCCGTTACTGTAAAGTCGCTTTATCGCCACAGAGCAGGCATTCTGCACATTTTAAGGCACAATCTCAATAACGGCCATACCTGTCTGCCAAGAGAAAAGCTTATTATTCCTGCCCTTGAGCTTTTAGGCACAGAAAGAGAAGAAACCCAGGAGATTATCGACGACCTTATTGAGGATAAGGAAATTGTTGAAGTGTTCCACGGTGATAAGAGTTATCTGTTTCTGCCTGAGGAGTATTATGACGAAAAGACCATAGCCGACCGTATAAAGGTTATGCTTCAGTTTCCGCCGGCAGGGGCAAGAACTCTTGATAAGGATATTGAAAAAATTGAAGAAAAACGTTCAATCAAGTTTGAGGAAAAGCAGAGAGAGGCTATAAGAACTGCCGTTACAAAGGGTCTTCTTGTGCTTACAGGCGGTCCGGGTACAGGTAAAACTACTACCATAAACGGTATACTTGAGCTTTATGAAAAGCAGAAGCTGCGTGTACTTCTTGCAGCGCCTACGGGCAGAGCTGCTATGAGAATGAGTGAGGTTACGGGCAGAAAGGCAAAAACAATTCACCGACTTCTTGAGGTTGAATGGGGTGAGGGTGACCGACAGATTTTTACCCGTAATCTTGAAAATCCCCTTGAAGCCGACGCAGTTATAGTTGATGAGCTTTCAATGGTAGATACTCATCTTTTTGCAAGTCTTTTAAATGCACTTCCCTTGGGCTGCAGACTTATTATGGTGGGCGATGCTGACCAGCTGCCTCCCGTTGGTGCAGGAAATGTGCTTCAGGATATTATCGTGTCGGGACTTTTGCCTACAGTAGCTCTTACGGAAATTTTCCGTCAGTCAATGGAAAGCCTTATTGTAACCAATGCACACAGTATTGTAAGAGGAGAGTATCCCGACCTTTCAAGAACGGATAAGGACTTTTTCTTTATGCAGAGAACGGGAGTGGCTTCAACTGCCGAAACCGTAACGGAGCTCTACTGCAACCGTCTGCCTAAGGCGTACAGTTACAGTGCAATGGATGATATACAGATTATCTGTCCGTCTAAAAAAGGCGAGGCAGGTACGGTCAGCCTTAACAGAAGATTGCAGGAAATGATTAATCCGCCGAGCAAGGATAAGGAAACCTTTCAGAGCGGAGCGAGAGTTTTCCGTGAGGGCGACAAGGTTATGCAGATTAAAAATAATTACGATATAATCTGGAAGAAAGGCGACGAAACCTCAGCGGGGATTTTCAACGGTGATATAGGTAAAATATTGATTATAAACCACAACGCAGGGTTTATGAAAATAGATTTTGACGGAAGAATGGCTCTGTATCCCTTTGACAATATAGCAGAGCTTGAGCTTGCATATGCAATTACGGTACACAAAAGTCAGGGCAGCGAGTTCGAAGCAGTAATAATGCCCGTATGCGGTATAGTGCCTCAGCTCTCATACAGAAATCTGTTGTATACGGCTGTTACAAGAGCTAAAAGCAGGCTTATTCTTGTAGGCTCAAAAGCACAGGTTCAGCAGATGGTTGACAACGACAAAAAAACAAGAAGATACTCATTTCTTAAGTATCTTCTTACAAGTGAATGAAAAGAGCACCTGCATTGAAAATGTTCGTATGCAGGTGCTTTTGCGTTATAGCTGACAAAAAATATTGATTTTTGTCGGAGAATTATGTATAATAATATTAATCTAATTGTCGCGGAGGTAAAAATTATGGACTATTTAGTATGGATTATTCCCGTAGCACTTGTTGTTATTATCGGCATCTGGCTTGTTTCGACTCAGAGAAGTCTTGCAACACTTGACGAAAATATCAACAACGCAATGAGTCAGATTGGTGTTCTTCTTTCAAGCCGTTTTGATGCTCTTACAGCGCTGCTTGATCTCACTAAGGGCTATGCTGAACACGAGTACAAAACAATCAGTGAAACAATCAAGTCGAGAAGAACAATGATTACTGCCGAGTCAACAGCCGCCGAGGCTAAAGCACAGGAAAACCTTATTACTGAAGCTCTCGGAAGAATCAACGCAGTTGCTGAAGCTTATCCCGAGCTTAAGGCAAACGAAAACTACAAAGAGACAATGAACGCAGTAAATCAGTATGAACAGTCAGTGCGTCAGGGCAGACTTGTTTATAACGACAGCGTTACAAAGCTCAACAGAAAAATCAGGATGTTCCCCACAAGTCTTGTTGCAGGTATGTTCGGCTTTTCTAAGAGAGACTACCTTGAAGCTGACGACAGTAAGGCTGATATGCCGAGCATGAAGTAAAAGAGGGCAGCAGTATGAAAAAAAGCAAGATATTATTAAAAACAGCCTTTGTTCTTGCGATGCTTTTTCTTTTTGCTTTTTCAGTAAGTGCGTCAAATCATGTTGAAAATATTGATATCGATGTAACTCTCAATAAAGACGGTTCAGCACTTATTGAGCAGGAATGGAAAGGCACCTTTGATGAAGGCACAGAATGCTACTATGAGTTCAATGCTGATAACTCTCTCAGATTGAAAAACTTTACTGCTTCCTGTAACGGCAAGCAGTATGAAACTCTCGAAAATTGGGATGTAAACGCTTCCTTTTCTGAGAAAGCATACACCTGCGGTCTTAATCATCTTGGCGGATATGATTACGAGGTTTGCTGGGGTATTTCGCAATATGGTGAAAACACTTATAAAATCAGCTATACTGTGGAAAATGTCGTTATAGCCTATGAGGATTCAGACGGCTTCAATTTCCGCTTTATAAATCCCGAAATGAATACCGGACCCACCGATGCAAGAATAACCTTTAAAATGGCAGACGGAACGCCCCTTACTGACGAAAACTGTAATATATGGGGCTTCGGCTATGATGGTGATATCAATTTTAACAGTGGTTATGTTCAAGGAGCTACTATATATCCCTTGAGCTACAGGAACCATATGACGATAATGATGCAGTTTGAAAAAGGTCTTTTTGACCCAACCTGCTTTATAAGCGGTGACTTTGAAACAGAGGTAAAGGATCCTGCTTTCGACGGAAGCTATTATGAAGCGTATGAAGATTATGAAGAAACCTTTGATATTTTCTTTGTAATAACAATGCTGATGACTGTTCTTGTTTTCGGCTGCTTTGCTGTGGGCTTGATATGGGCAATTGTGCAAAAGGTTAAAAAGAAGAAACTTGAAAAGAATGCTCAGTATGTAAGAGATGTTCCGAAAGAAGATATTAATGTAAGCTATTCACTTCTCAATTCTCTCAAGGAATGTGAAGAAGGCGACATAGTTTCTGCAAGAATCCTCAGACTTATCAGTAGGGGCATAATTACGCCTATTGATGAAGAACATGAGGGTAGAAAGATTTCAAGAACTAAGGTAAGATTCAGAATAAATACAGTTGACGAAAATGAAATTGAACACTGGGATAAAAAGCTTTACGCAATTCTCAAGGCTTCTGCAGGAGGCGACGGAATTCTTGAGCCTCTGGAAATGAAGCTTTATTGCAGAGACCATCCGTCAGTCCTGAGAGCATTTATCAACCGTTGTAAGCTCAGTGGTGAGGAAAGACTTGATGAGCTGGGCTGCAGTAAAAAAGGCAGATACAGCTCTGTGGCTTATCTTTCTGAGGAAGGCATAAAAATGCTGTCTGACCTGTACGGTCTCAAAAAGTATCTTAAAGAGTTTTCGCTTATAGATGAAAGAACGGTAAACGATACATACATCTGGCAGGAGTATCTTATTTACGCAACTCTTTTCGGAATTGCAGATGAGGTCGCTGACCAGCTTGTAAAGGTGAATCCTCAGATTGAAACCCAGGTCAATGTTTACCGAAGAGATATCCACTTTGCACGTACTTGCAGACATTATATGTACTCAAATATGATGAAAACCGAGCAAGCGGCAAGAAGCCGTGCAGCAAGCGGCTCAGGCGGACGTGTTTCCATTGGTGGTGGCGGTGGCTTCAGAGGCGGAGGCTTCGGCGGCGGAACAAGATAAAATATGATAGAGGAGTTTGCGCTTTGTGTGTAGGCTCCTTATTCTTTTTGGTATATTTTATAAAAAATTTCCCCGTGTATTGATTTTATAGTTTCACTCTGTTATAATACGAAAAAATATTTGTAGTTATTGAAGCTACCCCCCTCTTGTAAGGAGAATTTTTATGTCAGAAAAAAGAAACTATCTATTCTGCTATTTTACCGGTAACGAGCCCGAAAGAGAGTCAATCAACTACGCTCTCAGCCGTGACGGTTATCATTTTACGCCCGTCAACAATAACAGACCATTCCTTTTTAATACCAAAGGTACAAGAGGTGTCCGTGACCCCTTTGTTTTCAGAGCTGAAGACGGTTCATTTTACATAATCGGTACCGATATGCGCAGTGACAACGGCTGGGCATCAAACCATGCAATCTGTGTCTGGCACAGCGACGACCTCCTCAATTGGGAGCAGTATGAGCTTATTGATATGAACTTTAACGGTCTTCCCGGCAGTGTGCGCACATGGGCACCCGAAGTTTTCTATGACAGAGATAAAGAGATGTATATGCTTTACTGGGCAAACTGTCAGCATTTCAGAGAAACTGACGAGTGGACTAAAACCGTTATGTGGTACGCTTATACGAAGGATTTCCGTACTCTTGAAACAATGCCTCAGATTCTCTATGCACCACCCTCAGAAAAGGACGCAATTGACGGTGACATTATCGAAAAAGACGGTATATATTATCTTTACTATAAAGACGAAAACGAAAAGACCATCTGCTATGTTTATTCCGACTGTCTCACAGGTCCCTATCAAGAACCGGAAAAAAAGAACATTACGGTATTTCCTGAGCATACGGAGGGTTGCTGTATGTATAAAGAGTACGGTACCGATAATTATCTTATGATAATGGACTCCTATGTAAAGGGTGGTTACCTTATGCAAAAAACTACTGATATGGTAAATTTTGAGGCTGTAAATAAAGAAAATTACTCCTTTGATTTTTCTCCGAGACACGGTTCGGTGCTCAGCATAACGGACGAAGAATATGACAGAATAAGAAGCTATTTCCCTTGACTTTACAATTTTTCAGAAACACAGTTTGTTAAGAATTTACTGTGTTTCTTTTTTATTATGTAAATTATAATTCCTAAAGGAAACATAGAAATCGAAATTAGACATTTGTGTAATAAATGTGTGAACAGGCTGTTATAAGGATGCCAAAAGAGCTACAAATACGCTTAAAAGTGTTGCATTAAAAACATAAAACAACAAAACATTGCAAAACCATCAAATCGTTTTTTTCATGTATCATTGTTTCAAAAACCATTGACCCACAGGAGAAAAAGGTATAAAATAAAGAGTGTTATTTTGAGTAAGTAGGCTCTTTTGGGTCTACGGAAACTTATAAAAAAAGAGGAGATTGTTAAAATGGCAAACAAGAAAAATAAGTACATCTTTATGGACGTTCCTGATTTTAAAACTGTAAGAGAAATGATCGAATACGGCCACATCAAGGGCGGCGACAATAAGCAGTATGTTTATCTTGAAACACGCACAAAAGAAAGAGTAAAGAGCTTCAACGAAGTGTGGCACGACACAGTAGGTCTCGGTCAGTATCTTTTCAAAAACGGACTTGAAGGCAAAAAGGTTGCTATCCTCAGCGAAAACAGCTACTATTGGATTGCCTGCTTCTATGCTCTTATGACCGGTCGCTATGTAACAATTCCTCTTGATGCAAAGCTTACAGATACCGACCTTGTAAACATTATGGTTAAGAGTAAGTGTGATGCAATTTTCTATTCAGACGATTTTGCGGGCACAATTGAAAAAATGAAGGCTGATGAAAATGTAAAGATTACAAACTACATCAAAATCAGCGATTTCTACAGTCTTATTGAAGAAGGTCACGAAGACCTTAAAAACGGTAACACAAGCTACCTTGATAATCCTCCTCAGCCTGAAGACCTTGCAACAATTGTGTTCACTTCAGGTACAACAGGCAAGAGCAAGGGTGTTATGCTCAGCCACAAGAACATCACTGCAAGTGCAGTTGCTTCAGCAAAGGTTATCCAGGGTACAAACGCTATCGGTTTCCTTCCTATGAACCACCTTTTCGCATGGGCAAGTGCTCTCTTCCTCAGTAACGTATTCCAGGCTTGGGGCTATATCTGCCGCAGCCTTAAGGATATTCCTAATGATATGAAAAAGTACAGCCCCCAGAACATGGCAGGCGTACCTATGCTCGTTGAAACAATCTATAAGACAATCTGGAGAACTGCTGAACAGAAGGGCAGTGCAGACAAGCTCAGAAAGGGTCTTAAAATCAGTAACTTCCTTATGAAGTACGGTATCGACGTAAGAAGAAAGCTTTTCAAAGAAGTAATTGCAGGTGTAGGCGGCAGCCTTGAATACATTGTTTGCGGCGGTGCTTACCTTGACCCCAAATATGAAAAGGGTATGACAGACCTTGGTATTGACATTCTCTGTGCATACGGAACAACTGAATGTTCACCCGGCGTTACAATCAACACTCAGTATGAACACCGTTCAGGCTCCTGCGGTAAGCCTATGCTTTGCTGCCAGGTTAAAATCAACAATCCCGATGAAGACGGCGTTGGCGAAATCTTTGTAAGAGGAGACAACGTAATGATGGGCTACTTCGAGGACGAGGAAGCAACAGCTTCTGTATTTGACGGCGACTGGTTCATGACCGGTGACTACGGTTATATGGACAAGGACGGTTTCCTCTATTTCGTAGGCAGAAAGAAGAACCTTATCGTTCTTTCAAACGGTAAGAACGTTGCTCCTGAAGAACTTGAAGACCAGCTTATGAAGATTGAATATGTTAAGGAAGTTCTTGTTTACGGCGAAAACGACGTAATCAACGCTGAATTCTTCCTTGACGAAACTCTTTGCGAAAACGCAAAAGAGCAGATTAAAAAAGACGTTGACGAATTCAACCGTACACTTCCGCTCTATAAGAGAATCAGAAAGGTACACACAAGAGATACAGAATTCCCCAAAACTACTACCCTTAAGATTAAGCGCGAATATAAGGACGAGGTTAAAGCATGAGTGAAATCGAAAGCGTAAAGCAGTTAGTTGCGTACGCAGCCGAAAGCTACGGCGACAAGGACTTTTGTAGGTATTACTTAGGTAGTTATGCCTATAAAAAAAGCTACAGACAGTTCTATGAGGATGCTCTTGCCGTTGCAAGATACATCCGTCATATCAACCCTAAGAGAATGCATATTGCGTTTATAGGAAAAACAAACTACGAATATATTGCTTGTCTTACAGGTATGATTTTCAGCGGTAATGTTGTTGTTCCTTTTGCGCCGGATATTACAGTTGATGAGGCTACAACTCTTTTCGAGGATGCAGATATTGAAATGCTTTTCTGCGAAGAAGAAATGATGGCAACTGCAATTGAAATTCAGAAGAGGACACCTGCTCTTAAGAAAATCGTTTCTCTCGGTGACACCAAATGGTTTGCAAATGTTTTTGAAACTTATAACTCCGAAAGTGAATATGAAGGACTTGAAAATGTCGAAATTGATATTGATGCTTGTGCCCTTATTATTTACACTTCTGGTACGACAGGCGACAGAAAGGGCGTAATGCTCTCTAACCACAATATTGCAGCAAACACCTGCTATAACGAATACAATATGGATGACGACGACGTAAGCTTCTCAGTGCTTCCCATGCATCACGTGTTCTGCTACTGCTGTGACGTGCTCAAAACCGTTTATGACGGCGGTACACTCTGCCTTAACGGCCCTATGAGCAACCTTTATAAGAACCTTCTCAGATTTGAGCCCACAATTATGAGAATAGTTCCCTCTCTCTGTAAGTCAATTCTTACAAGAATCAAGGTAACTGAAAGAAATAACCCTGAGCTTACTCCAAGAGAAGCTGCTGAAAGAGTTGTGGGCAAAAACTTCAGAAGAATGATTGCCGGCAGTGCTTTCCTCAGCGGTGCACTTATTGATGAATTTGAAAAGTACGGCATCACAGCCCGTCAGGGTTACGGCATGAGTGAGTGCAGTCCGAGAATTACAACTTCAGACTTCTCAGATGTCTGCAAATACTCAACCGGTAAGGTGCTTTCAGTTAATGAGGTAAGAGTTCAGGACGGCGAAATTCAGGTTAAAGGTCCCTCAGTTATGCTCGGCTACTACAAGCGTCCCGATGCTACAAAAGAGGCATTCACAGAAGACGGCTATCTTCACACAGGCGACCTCGGTTATCTTGAGGACGATCACATTTATCTTGTCGGCAGAAAGAAGAATCTTATTATTCTTTCAAACGGCGAAAACGTTTCGCCGGAAGAAATCGAAAACCTTTTTGCTGATGAATCCATTGTCAAGGAAGTTGTAGTTTACGGCGAAAACGATAAAATTGTTTGCGAAGCCTTCCCTGACAGAGAATTCTGTGACGGAATGGAAGCAGAAGAAATTGAAAAGCAGATTCACAGAATTGTGGATGAAATCAATCTGCAGTCACCTCAAACAAGACAGATTGCTTCGCTTAAGATAAGAAACACTCCCTTCCCGAGAACATCTTCAGGAAAGATTAAAAGAACAGCATTTTACTTTTAAAAGGAATTTAAGAGGTTCAGAGCTACTCTGAAAGAAAGGAACGAATGAAAATGGAAGAACTTATCAAAGTGCTCGAAAATTACACAGAGGAAGAAATAGTTGGAGCTTCAACCTTCAAGACAGACCTTGCTCTCAGCTCATTTGACACGGCTTGCATTATTGATGAAATCGAAGAAGCTATGGGTGTAAGAATTGACATCAAGGATTTCGTTACATACAAAACTGTTGGCGAAATGGCTGACTACATTGCTTCGCTTAAATAAGCATAAAGCATAAAAGGCTGTTACCTTTTTTGGTGACAGCTTTTTTGTTGGTAATATATTGATAATATTTCAGCGCAATGGTATAATCTGATTAAAGGGAGAGATTGGTTAAATGAGTATAAAAGCAATTCTTTTTGATTCCGGAAGAGTTCTTAACGGACCTGTAACTGGACATTGGTTTATAACACCGAACTTTTGGGAATATGTCAATAAAGATATTTTTGATTCTATTGATAAAAGTAAAATTGCTTCTGCTTTCGCTGAGGCTGATAAATATATCGTCAATCAAAAACTAATGACTACCAAAGAGGAAGAATATCAGCATTTTATAAAGTTTTATCAAATATTTTCATCCAAATTACCTGAACTGAAACTTTCCTCTGAAGCAATAGAATATATTGCAAGAGATCTAGTTTTCAACCCCGAAAAGTATGTTTTCTATGATGATGCACTTTCTGTAATTCCCGAACTGAAAGATAAATGCAAATTGGCAATTGTATCAGATGCCTGGCCGTCGCTTTTAGATGTCTATGAAGAAAACAATATGACTTCGTATTTCGATTCAATTGTAATATCTTCTTTTCTCGGTACAACGAAACCTGACAGTAAAATGTATAATACTGCCCTTGAAGAATTAGATGTTAAACCTGAAGAAGCGATATTTATTGATGACAGTCTCAAAAACTGTATAGGGGCTATAGAGGTTGGCATAAACGCTGTTCTTCTTTGCAGGAATAAGCAAGTTTACATAAGAGAGAAAATCAAAAGTGTCGGAAAGAAATATAGAGTAATAAACAATTTACACCAGCTTTATAAAATCATCTGATTGCAATGAAAGCAGTATTAAAGCCGTACATAGCATTTGCTGTGTACGGCTTATCTGATTTTATTACGCCTTCTTAAATCTGATTACATTAAATGAAAGAGGCTTCAACTCAGCAGTTGTAACCTTGCCGTCACTCTGAGGCAGGGGGTTAAGATGCATTCTTACCTCTTCTTTGTCAAAGGTGTTTTCTTTCTTTACGTCATAGCCATCCATTGATGAGAACTCAATTGCCCTGTAGCCCTCAAAGCCAAGAAGAGAAATGTCAAGCTCAACCTTCTCGTCAAGTGAACGGTTAACGCAGAAAACAACTGCCTCTTCTTTTTCTTCGTCATAGGTAACAATGCTTTCGATATAAGGAACGTCTGTAAATTCCTTGCAGTCATACTTGTCGCAGGTAACTATAGGACGAAGAGCAGCCCCTCGTGCATACTTTGAAAGAGCTTCAAAGGGATAGAAAATAGTCTGTCTGAATGCTCCGCCGCCTGTCTTTGTGAAAATCGGTGCAATTACATTTACAAGCTGAGCAAGGCAGGCAATCTTAACTCTGTTTGCGTGACGGAGAAGTGTGATAAGCATACAAGCCACAACAAGAGCATCCTCAAAGTTGTAAATGTCTTCAAGCTGGTTAGGTGCAGTGCTCCATCTTTTAATGGGTGCACCGTTGGAGTGATACCATACATTCCATTCGTCAAATGAAAGGTTAATGGTTTTTTTGCTTCTCTTGAAGGATTTTACATAGTCGGCAACACAGATTACGCTGTAAATGAAATCCTCCATTTCAAGGCTTTTTGCAAGAAATGAGGGGGTGTCGTTGCTGTGATTACCGTAGTACTGATGAAGTGAAATATAGTCTACGTTGTCGTAAGCGAGTTCAAGTGCTTCTGCTTCCCACTTACCGAAGGTGCTCATACCTCTGCTTGATGAACCGCAGAGAACGGTTTCAATTGAAGAGTCAACCCACTTCATAAGCTTAGCTGCTTCGTTAGCAGTTCTGCCGTATTCATAGGCTGTTTTTGAACCCATCTGCCAGGGGCCGTCCATTTCGTTACCGAGACACCAGAGTTTAACATCCCAGGGGTCTTTATAGCCGTGCTTGATGCGTAAATCTGAAAACTTTGAGTCTGATTTGTGGTTACAGTATTCAACAAGCTGTCTTGCTTCATCGGGGCCTCTTGTGCCGAGGTTTACTGCCATCATGGGACTTGTCTTAGCCTTTTTACACCAACGCATAAATTCATTGGTACCGAAAAGGTTAGGCTCAGTGACGCCCCAGGCAAGCTCAAGTCTTTTAGGCCTTTCACTTACGGGCCCTACACCGTCTTCCCAGTTGTAGCCGGAAACAAAGTTACCGCCGGGATAACGCACAATTGGTACGTCGAGCTCGTTAATCATTTTTATAACATCGGTGCGAAAGCCTTCTTCATCAGCTAAAGGGTGACCGGGCTCATAAATTCCGCCGTAAACCGCTCTGCCAAGGTGCTCAATAAATGAACCGAAGACTCTTCTGTCAATTTCGCCGATTTTCATTTCGGCAGCTGCAGTGATTTTTGCTTTCATCGTTTTTCTCCTTGAAATAAGGTAACAGCTGTTACCTTGTGATTGATTTCAGTTTAACACAAAGAAAGAGTTAAGTAAAGTTTTTAACTAAAAAAACACAAAAAAATACTGTCCACAAAAAAATCGTGGACAGTGAAATAATTATCAGGCTTTTTCTTTGTTTGCCTTTTCTTCGTTACGCTTGCGCCAGATTTCCTTATAAATCTGTTCTGTTGCAAGTGAAACCTTTGTAACAGAGAAATCACAGTTTTCGGGGAAAACATACCATGTATCCTGAAGGGTATTCATATCGATACAATCTTTGAAATTACCGAAACGGTAGTTGTATTCAACGTGAATTGTATACTGTGAAGCGGCGTCAAGCTTCATGCTGAACGGTTCACCGTCGTAATCACGGATACCCTGAAGGTTGAAGCCGTTCATATCGTGAATAAGCTTACCTCTGCCGAGACGTACATAACCCTTTGAGTTGGGAAGGTCATTTACATGGCAGTCACATTCAAAATAGTACTTACCTTCCTGAACTTCCTTCTTAACCTGTTCGCGTTCCCAAGCATACCAGTCTGAGGGAAATTTGAACTCTGTATTACCGTCGGATGCTTCAAGCTCACCGTAGTAGTTAAGCCACCAGCTCTTGCCACAGTGCTCACAGAAAAGAGTGTCATCCTTTGAATTCATCTTGTATTCTGTCATACAGTGGGGACACTGATAGAGAGGCTTGTGGAGACCCTGAGCACGTTTCTTATACTTAAGAGTAACGCGGTTTTCACTCTGCCAACGCCAGTCGTCATTGTAAAGGTACTCACGGATTTTTGCGTTGATTTCTTGAGCAGAAGCCTTTTCAACTTCTTCAGCAGTGTAAATCTGTGTCATAACAGCTTCAACACCCATAATATCTCTCTTCATGTGGTTGCCCCAGAAGGGATCGTAAAGGTGGTGACCCTTGCAGTTAAGAACAACGCAGGGAACCTTCATCATTTTTACAAGCTGACCGATTGAGTCTGTGAATGCGTCATATTCAGTAACACCGCAAAGGGAGTATCTTGCTTCAGCGTAAATACCGAAAACGTGACCGTTCTTGATAGCCTCCTGGCACTGTCTTACAGTATTAAGGTCTGAAGTGTACTTTCTTTTGGGAAGGCCTCCGGCAAGTCTGAGAAGAAACTCTCTGCCGATGAAATCGTCAACTGCAGCAGGATAAACAGCTCTGTAGGGCTTCATTGCTGAGTTGAGAACATAGAAATCATAGAAAGCATTATGGTTACAGATAAGGATAAAGGGAGCTTCAAGGCCTTCCATTCTTACTTTCTTGATTGTACCTTTGCGAATAACTCTTCTGAGTGTGCATACAGGCCACACAAGAGTTTTCAAAAGAAATTCGGGCTGATAAGTGATGGGCTTATACATATCGAACTTTTTTGTTTCAGGTGCGCCTGAGCGGACAAAAATGCCTAGTTTCTCTTTCATTGTAATTTACCACCAATCTATATTTTTACGAAATATAATATTTCGCGGTTGTGCAATCGCACAAAATTATAGCATATTATCCATTACAAAACAATAATCAAAATATAAACAATATTTGATATTTTTTGACTGATTTTGTGAATAATGCAGATAAATTGCAAATTGCTTATTTGAAATAATTAAAAAGCGGTTTAGTGGGTAAATAGACTCTGATTAATAATTTTGTAAGATATTAAAACTTGAATAAGCTGTTTTTGAATGTTATAATAAGGTTGATACTTTTCAATAAAGGACGGTGGTTGAAGGTGAAAGAGTTCCGATACATTTTTACGGTTATTATGCCTGTTTATAATGTGGAAAAATACCTTTACGAAGCTCTGGACTCTCTTCTGAATCAGACCATCGGCTTTGAAAACATTCAGCTTATTCTCGTTAACGACGGCTCCACCGACAAAAGCGGTGAAATCTGCCGTGAATTTGAAAAGCAACATAAAGATAATGTGGTTTATCTGCAAAAAGAAAACAGCGGTGTAAGCTCAGCAAGGAACATGGGTATTGACTTGATTGAAGGTAAGTATGTCAATTTCCTTGATGCTGACGATAAATGGGACGAAAATGCTTTTAAGGTAGCGTTCGACTTTTTTGAAGAGCATTACGATGAAATTGATGTTGTTTCCTGCAGAGTGAAGAAGTTTGAAGCATCTGATAGCTGGCATGTGCTTGACTTTAAATTTGCAAACGGCAGCCGAGTGGTGGATTTAAGCGATGAGAAAAAATCCTGCCTCGTACAGTCTCACGCAAGTACGGCAATCATAAAAGCTGAGGCTATAAAAGAAACCGACCGATTTGCAGAAGATGTAAAATTCGGTGAGGACTCAATGTTTATTAGCAGCATTATTCTGCGTAAGCTGAAGCTTGGTATAATTCCCGATGCCGTTTACTACTACCGTAAGCGAAGCGATAAAAGCTCTGCAACTCAGCTTCAGTTTGCATCTGTGGATTATTATACCACGTCGCCGAAGAATTACTACGGCTTTCTTACGGAAAAATCGGTGGAGCTTTACGGTGAAGTTGTACCTTATATTCAGAATGTACTTGCTTACGACATAGGATGGAGAGTACGCGAAGAACCTTCGGAAATAATTCTCAGCAGAAAAGAGATTTATGAAAGCTACTGCAAACTGCTGAAAGATTATCTCGGTGTTATAGAGGAAAAGTATATCATCAGCAGCCGTGTGCATAAAAGAATAGGCTATAAGACTGCTCTTCTTCGTCTTCGTGACGGCACGGATTTGCTTTCAGAAACTTACTTTGATAAAGAAAAAGAAGCAATTTTTTATAAAGATATGAGTTTGTTAAAGCTGCAGGGTCGCCACAAAATCTGTTATATAAACAGCTGCAAAATAAAGTTGAATCCCGAAACAGGAAAGAGTGTACTCATCCTTGAAGGTCTTATTGCAAGGTGGGTTTTTGATTGCTGCAAAGAGGAAAACGTTGATTTTGTTATCCGTGTGGGCAAAAAGAAATATAAGGTTGTCCGAAAAGATTATAGTCTTATTAAGGACAAAAACTTTTTCGGTGAGGACAACAGATACGATTATTTCAGAAAGAAAATCACTCTTGACACAATCTTTGAAGAAAAAGAAAAAACTAAGGTGACGCTGTGTCTCACCTTTTCAAAAAAGCCTTATGCAATAACCGTGAATTACGGTGACAAGGTAAATGTCAGCAGTAAAGGAAAAAATTACGGAGCATACCGTGTTGTGTGCAAAAACACCCATATTACACTCAGTAAAAAGGAAGTGAAAAATTGACATCTCTCAACCGTACTCAGCTTAAATACATCGCTGCTGCAGCTATGCTTACAGACCATATCGGTATGATGTTTATTCCTGTAAGCACACCTCTCGGCACACTTTGCAGAATAATCGGCAGACTTACAGCGCCGATTATGTGTATGTTTCTTGCAGAAGGGTTCAGACATACCCGTTCAAAAGAGAAGTACGCACTTAGGCTTTTCATTTTTGCTCTTATTTCTCAGCCCTTTTACGCCTTCGCCCACGGTAATACACTATTAACGGCAGATTTTAATATGATATTCACCCTTTTTCTCTGCTTTGTTATGCTTTGTTGCTTTGAAAAGCTTGGAAACAGTTTCCTGCGTGTTCTGTCCGTGGTGATTATCGTAGCTCTGTCGCAGTTCGGCGATTGGGGAATTACTGCACCTTTATGGGTGCTTGGCTTTTACTGCTTTTCGAAAAGCAGAAAAAAGCAGACTGTTTACTTCCTTGCAGTGGCGGTTTTCTGGATTTTAAGAGCCACATATAACTGCATTGAAGCAGGATATCCTTGGTACGGTGAATACTGCCAACTCGGACTGTTTCTCTTTCCTTTTATGCTCTTTTCATATAATGGTGAAAAGGGAAGGAACTCAAAATTTTCAAAGTGGTTTTTCTATTGGTTTTATCCGTTGCATCTGTTTATCCTTGCAGCAATCAAGGAAGTTGTATAAAGAGTGAATTTATTCGACAGTATTTAACTTTTTTTCTCTTGAAAATACAGTGTAACTGTGTTAAAATATATAAGTTAATTAATATAAACACAAAGGCAATTTAAAAATATAAGAATGGAGTGAAATTATGAAGTGTAGTTATTGCGGTCACGAGCTGAACGACGGCGCTGAATTTTGCGAAAAGTGCGGTATGATTCTCGGCTTTGCTGACGATAAGAAAGAGACTTCAGCTGAAGTTGAAACAGAGTTTACTCAGAATATTTTCCAGGCTCTTGATTTTGACGATTCAGAGCTTGATATTGCTGCAATGGAGCTTCCTGTTTCCGATTATGAGGAAACTGTTGAAGTGAGCCATAATATTCCCGAATATGTGTCTTCTCCCGAAGATGAAACAGTTGCAGATTATACTGATGAGCCCGAAAAAGCTTTTGAAGAGGCTGAAGAAGTGCTTAAGGAAGAAGTTGAAAATCTTCCTGCAGCGGATGAAATTCCCACAATTGAAGCAGAGTTTGAAGCACCGGAATATACTCCCGTTCCTGACGTTGTAATTTCGGCTAAAAAGGCTTCAGACGCAATCAAGGAAAGCAACCACAAGAAAGAGGGAAGAAAAAAGAAAAAGCATAACAAGAAGATTTATGCTGAGACCTACGATATAGAGAACGTTTCTCTTGAAGAAAATGAAGCTGAAATCGAAAAGGAAAACGAAGAAGCTTTCAAGGAAGCAGTAAAGGCGCCTGAAATTATTACAGTTGCTCCCGTTGTTGCAGATATTCCTGATGAACCTGTAATTGAGGAAGTTCCTGAGATTGTGGAAGAACCCGTAATTGAGGAAGTTCCTGAGATTGTAGAAGAACCTGTAATCGAGGAAGTTCCTGAGATTGTGGAAGAACCTGTAATCGAGGAAGTTCCTGAGATTGTGGAAGAACCTGTAATCGAGGAAGTTCCTGAGGTTACAGAAGAAACTGCAGAGGAAGTATACGAAGAATTTGTGGAGCCCGTTGAAGAACAGCCTGCAGTTGTCGGCCTTTTTGAAGAGATAGGCTCTGCAAGTGAAGAAGACGAGTACTACGAGGAGGAAGAAGAATACGAAGACATTACTCCCGTAGAAGAAGATAAACCGGGCAAGAAAAAGAGTGGAAAGGGACTTGCTGTTGCAGCAGTAATTTTCATTATCTGTGTGGTTTGTGCAGGCGCTTATGCTCTTAAGGACTACATTCCCGTTATAGCTCCCACAGAAGGTACTTCTCAGGAGGAATCAACAGTAGCTCCCTCAGAAGAAGATACTACAGAAGAGGAAACAACTGAGGAAGAAAGCACCGAAGAAACTACCGAAGAAGAAACCACTGAAGAAGCTACAACAGAAGAAACAACAGAACCTGAAGAAACAACAACCGAAGAAGCTGTAACAACAGAACCTTCAAGCGAAAACGAAGTTGTTCCGACAACAAAGCCTACAACCACAAAACCCACAACAACTAAACCTACAACTACAAGACCCACTACAACAAAGCCGGTTACAACAAGACCGACAACTACAAGACCTACTACAACAAAGCCCGCAACCACTAAACCGAACACTACAACAGATCCCTACGGAATCAATGATGTTACGGTTAAAAAGCCCACAAACTATGTTAAATCATATACGGCTTATGTAACTGCTGAAGGTCTTAATATGAGAGCCAAGCCCACAACAAGCTCTGACAGAGTGCTTTATCTTTCAAAGGGTGCAGACGTAAAGGTTCTTGCAAAGGAAAACGGTTTCCTTTATGTTTATTCAAACAGATACGGAGTTTCAGGCTGGGTAAGTGCGGCTTACATTTCAACCTCAAGACCCACGGAAACCACCTCAAAGCTTTACACCGGTACAGTGCAGCCTGACGTAAAGACAGCGGCAAAGACAATGCATACAACATACTCACTGAACATCAGAAAGGGTCCCTCAACCTCATATCCCTCAGTGCAGATTATTGCAACAGGATATCCCGTTAAGGTGCTCGGTTCAAAGAGCGGTGTTTCAGGTTGGGTATATGTAACAGACCTTACCTACGGTGTTTCAGGTTGGGTATCAACTGCATATCTTAAGTAAGAAAATCGAAGGAGAGAAAATATTATGATGACATTGGCAACTCGTTGGGCAGAAGAGGCTATGTGCGACAAACCTCTTCCCGAATATCCCAGACCTCAGATGGTAAGAGAAAACTGGATTAACCTTAACGGTATGTTTGACTATGCAATCACTGACGAAAACGCTCAGTGGTGCGATGAATACAAAGAACAGATAAGAGTACCCTTTGCAGTTGAAAGCTGTCTTTCAGGTCTTTGCAAAAGAGTTTCAAAATCTGACCGTATGTGGTACAGAAAAAAGGTGACTCTTCCCGATTCATTCAAGGGTAAAAAGGTTATACTTCACTTCGGTGCAGTTGACTGGGAATGCAAGGTTTACGTAAATAAAAAGGAAGTTGGCGGCCACATCGGCGGTTACTGTCCCTTCAGCTTTGATATTACCGATGCTCTTACAGAGGGCGAAAACGAAATCACAGTTTGGGTTTACGACCCCACAGATGAGGGATGGCAGAACAGAGGTAAACAGGCAAGCGAAAGCCACGGCTTCTGGTACACATCAACCTCAGGTATCTGGCAGACAGTATGGATGGAAGCAGTTAACGCTGATTACATCAAGGGATATAAGCTTCTTCCCGACATTGACGAGGGTACACTTTCAATAAAGACAGACGTTGAAGGTGAAGGAACACTTAAAATCAAGGTTCTCGACGGTGAAAATGTTGTAACCGAAGAAGAGATTTCAGCTGACGCAAAAATCAGAATTCCCGATATGAAGCTCTGGAGTCCTGAAAATCCCTTCCTTTATGACTTTGTTCTTGAGCTTACAAACGGCAGCGAAGTTGACTCAGTCAAGGGCTACTTTGCTATGAGAAAATACAGCATCGGTCAGCATGCAGGCTATGCAAGACTTTTCCTCAACAACGAGCCTTATTTCCAGAAAGGTCTTCTTGACCAGGGCTACTGGAGTGACGGCGGCATGACACCTCCCACTGATGAAGCTATGATTTACGATATCGCAAAGATGAAGGAGCTTGGCTTCAATATGCTCCGTAAGCATATCAAGGTTGAGCCCGCAAGATGGTACTATCACTGTGACCGTCTCGGAATGCTCGTATGGCAGGATATGGTAAGTGGCGGCAAAGCACTTAATCTCTTCCATGCGGGTGTGCTTCCCAATATCCACGGTTTCCTTAACCCTGTTCTCTACCTCTCAAAGAAGGATGACACTTACAAAACCTTCAACAGAGACAGAATAGAGTGGAGAACACAGTTTGAGGAAGAGCTTTTCGAAATGATTGACTCTCTTTATAATTATCCTTCAATTTGCTGCTGGGTACCCTTCAACGAAGGTTGGGGACAGTTTGATGCAAAGAGAATCGGTGACGCAATCAAGGAATATGATCCCTCAAGATTCGTTGACCACGCAAGCGGTTGGTACGACCAGAAGGGCTGCGACTTCAGAAGTATGCACAAGTACATTCTTCCCGTAATTCTTCCCAAGTATGACGGCAGACCTATTGTTCTCAGTGAGTACGGCGGATACAGTCAGAAAATTGAAAATCACGTATGGAACTGGCTCAAGAGCTTCGGTTATCAGATGTATACAAGCAAGGAAGCACTTACAAAGGCATACAAGAACCTTCACGAAAAGCAGGTTATCCCTGCAATCAAAAAGGGTCTTTCAGCAACAGTTTATACACAGGTTTCCGACGTTGAATTTGAAGTAAACGGTATGCTTACATACGACCGTGAAATTGTTAAGCTTGATGAAGCAACAGTAAAAGAGCTTAACGCAAAAATGACTTATTAATAAAAAAATAGGGCTGTCTTTTCCGAATGGTGTTGAGACGGCCCTTTTTTGAAAAGGATGAAGTATTATGGCAGACAAAGGCAGCACAAAGCTTAAAATGCTGTATATAAAGGAATATCTTGAAAAAAAGAGCGACGAGGATAACCCCGTTTCCGTTGAGGAGCTTCTTGATTTTCTTCAGAAAAAGGAAATTGAGTGCGAAAGAAAGTCCGTATACAGTGATGTTAAAACCCTTAAGGAATACGGAATGGATATTTCCTCTGTAAGAAGTCCGAGACCGGGCTATGCGCTTCTCAGCCGTGACTTTGAAATTCCTGAGCTTCGTCTTCTCATTGATGCAGTTCAGGCGGCGAATTTTATTACTCCCAAAAAATCTAAGGAGCTTATTGAAAAAATAGGCAACCTCTGTAGCGAATATCAGGCTGATATTCTTGAAAAGCAGGTCTATATTGACAACAGAGTAAAATGCACCAACGAGGAAATATATTATAATATCGATATAATTAACCGTGCAATTCAGCAGAACAAGCAAATTTCCTTCATTTACAGAAAGCGCCGTTTTGATGAAGCTGAAGAGGTTATTGTAACCGATGAAAAAGAGTTCACCGTAAGCCCCTATGCTCTTATCTGGAGCAATGACCATTACTATCTTGTTTCCAACAACTCAAGATATGACAATCTGATGCACACAAGAATTGACCGAATGAGAAAGGTTGAAATCTTCGATATGAAGGCTAGAAACTTCGCCGAGGTTTCGCCGTATAAGACCTTCTTTGACTCAGCTGACTACTCGGGCAAGATTTTCAATATGTTCAGCGGTGACACTCAGCGACTTGAAATCTGTTGCCACAATTCAATTGTTGAGGAAATTCTTGACCGTTTCGGTCAGACAGGTGAGATTAAAAGCTCCAACGAAGAAAACCGTTTCAGAATGGTTACAAAGTGCATAGTCAGTGACGGACTTGTGTCGTGGATTATGCAGTTCGGCGATAAAATCAGGGTAATTGCTCCCGAGAGCCTGAAGAAGGATGTTTCAGAAAAAGCAAGCAAAATCTACGCCTTATACGGTGGAGAATAGGACAATAAAAAATCGCTCATGACAGATGCCGTGAGCGATTTTCGTTTTTCATAAAGTGCTTTTATTCGCCTCGTCTGTCCTTGTCAGGAGGAATACGGGGCTTTTCAACCTTCGGGCTGATGTCGCCTGATTTCATAAGCGCAATCTTTGTCATTGTAGGACCGAAAAGCTCATAAATAAGCACACCGAAGAGTACAATGTTTCTGATTATAATACCCTGCTCGCCAATGCTCATAGCAGTGATGGACATACCGAGAGCAACACCTGCCTGAGGCAGAAGAGTTATACCGAGGTACTTCTTTATGTTGGGTTCGCATTTTGCCATTTTTGCACTGATTGAAGCACCGAAATACTTGCCGAAAGAACGTGTGATGATATAAATGATACCCGTACCGATTACAGAAAGGTTTGTGAAAACCGAGAAGTCAAGCTCTGCGCCGCTGAGCACGAAGAAGAGTATGAAAAGAGGTGCAGTCCATTTGTCGGTTTTTTCCATAAGTTCAGCAGAGAAATCGCAGATGTTGCAGAAGATTGTACCCAGCATCATGCAAACGAGAAGGGGAGAGAAGCCAACATGAACATGACCGATGTTGAATTTGATTTTTGAAATTGCAACGGCAAAAATTATAGCAGTAACAACAAGAGCCTGACGCTTACTGTTAGACTTGAAGTACTTTTCTGCAAAGGACAGGAACCAACCCACAATTGCACCGAAAACAAGGGAAATAACTATTTCAACAATGGGGTCAACGATAATGGAGTACATATTCACTTCGCCACTTATAAGGGTTCTTGCAACGCCGAAGGAAACGGCAAAGATAATAAGACCTACTGCGTCGTCCAGAGCAACAATTGGAAGAAGCAGTGAAGTGAGCTTACCTTTGGCTTTATACTGTCTTACTACCATAAGAGTTGCGGCAGGTGCGGTTGCCGAAGCAATAGCACCGAGAATGATTGCAACGGGAAGCGGAAAAACTTCTTCGCCAAGCACAAAGTGAAGACCGATAAGAGCTGCATCAACCACGAGGGTAGTAAACACAGCCTGAAAAATACCTATTATAGTTGCCTGCTTACCTGTTTTCTTAAGCTGAGAAAGTCTGAATTCGTCACCGATTGCAAAAGCGATAAAGCCTAGAGCAATATCGTTGAGAATTGAAAGGTCAGCAACCTCCTGTACCGAAGTGAAGCCAAGACCTTTTACGCCTAATAGACCGAGACAATAGGGGCCGATAAGAATGCCTGCAACAAGGTAACCGGTAACTGCAGGGAGCTTCATCGGTTTTACAACACGGGACATAAGCAGTCCCGCAGATAAAGCAATTGAAATTCCTAACAAAGTTTCCATTTTTTTGCACTTTCTTTCTATATCTTTTTACCGTTTCAAATTATAGGAGCATGTGTGTTAAAAGTCAATTATGAGAACGACTAATTTGCACGAAAATTAAAAAATTTTTTGGTTAATTTGCTAAAGGTGAGTTTTTGTGTCGCTAAAGAGAAAAACGGTGCAGAAACAAAGAGGTTTTGTAACTTGCCGTATAATGCTGGAGAGTGGACTCACAAAAGGAAAAAGCGGCAGATAATGGGGGCTAATTTGACGAGCGAAAGGTCGGTCAGACCTATTGACCGACGACAGATAAAGTGTTATGATTTTTATGCAAGATAAATCGCCGACAAACAAAAATTAAAATAATTTTGCCTGCTCATCACAAAGCTGTCGGTGCATAAAAAAACAGACCTTCCGAAGAATGGTCTGTTTTTTTGTAACGTGAAAAATTATTGATACATAGTATGTTATGAGCTGAGTAAAAAACTCTGCTCAGAAACAAAGAAGGAGAGATACCGTTGAACAACAATACTTACTGTCAGAGCGCAGAGCCGAGGAGCTGTCAGTGGGTCAGAAAGGGCGAAGTTGTGTCTGCTTTTCCTGAAAATGTATCTGTGGCTATGGCTTATGTACCCTTTCAGCATTTCGCTGAGGTTTACTCTTGCGAAAAAGCTCTGAAACAAGGCACAATTTTTCCGTGCCTTGACAAACCTTTTCTTATGGGGTGTGTAAGATGCTGAACACAGGGAACAATCTTAAGCACAGAATAATGGCAGTCCGTTTTGCAATCTGGGACCTTCACCTTTATCTTGATACCCACTGTAAAGACAGTGCAGCAGAAGAGCTTCTCAGAAAATATGAGGAGCAATACAAAGCCCTTAAAGAAGAGTACGAATGTAAATATGGATGCATTTCGTCAAAGGGATGTAAGTGTGAAAACTGGCTCGGCAAACCATTTCCGTGGGATAATGCAGGAGGCGATTGCTGATGTTTAAATATGAAAAATTACTGCAGTACCCTATAAACATTAAAAATCCCAATCCCACCTATGCGAAGATAATAATTTCTCAATACGGTGGACCTGACGGCGAATTGGGAGCATCACTAAGATACCTCAGTCAGCGCTTCGCTATGCCTACAAGAGAATTGCAGGGACTTCTGACGGATATCGGTACAGAAGAGCTTTCTCACCTCGAAATGATAGGCACACTTGTGTATCAGCTGACCAGAAACCTTTCAATTGATGAAATCAAGCGCCACGGCTTTGATGCTTACTTTGTTGACCATACTACAGGTGTGTATCCGCAAAGTGCAGGCGGAGTGCCCTGGAGCGCTATGACTATGCAGTCCAAAGGCGACGTAATTACCGACCTTCACGAAAATATGGCCGCCGAACAAAAGGCGAGAACCACATATGATAACATTCTGCGCCTTGTGGATGACCCCGACGTTTGCGACGTAATCAAGTTCCTCAGAGCGAGAGAGGTAGTACACTATCAGCGTTTCGGTG
>JAZSQU010000018.1:0-23475 GCA_045538095.1 Acutalibacteraceae bacterium
TCACGAACACAGCTATCCCGTTTGCTGGAGATGTAAGGAAGAGCTTATCTACCGTCTTGTTCCCTCATGGTTCATCGCAACAGAAGAGCTTAAGCCCAGACTTATCAGAAACGCTCAGAGCGTTAAGTGGGAGCCCGAATCAAACGGCAAGAGAATGCTTGACTGGCTCAACAATATGGGCAACTGGAACATTTCACGTAAGCGCTACTACGGTATGCCTCTCCCCTTCTATGTATGTGAGGAATGCGGAAACGTTCACGTTGTAGGTTCAATTGACGAGCTCAAGAGCCTTGCAGCTGACCCCGCTAAGGTTGATGCTCTTCCCGAGCTTCACAGACCCTGGATTGACGAAGTTGAAATCAAGTGTCCCAAGTGCGGCAAAAATGTAAAGCGTATTACCGACGTTGGTGACGTATGGCTTGACGCAGGTATTGTTCCCTTCTCAACAACAGGCTACTTCACCGACAAAGAAGAATGGAAAAAGAACTTCCCTGCTGAATGGGTTGTTGAAATGCGTGAGCAGGTTCGTCTTTGGTTCTACTCACTTCTCTTTATGAGTACCGTTCTTGAAGACAAGGCTCCCTACGAAAGAGTTCTCTGCCATTCAAGTGTTGTTCAGGAAAGCGGCGAGAAATTCTCAAAAACAGGCTTTATGATCCGCTTTGACGAAGCAGCAGAAAAAATCGGTGCAGACACTGTCCGTTATCTCTATGCAGGCGGCCCCGTTGCTAACGACGTGCGTTTCGGCTTCAATCTCGGTGACGAAGCAAGAAGAAAGCTCCTTTCCTTCTGGAACATTTACACCTTCTTTGAAACCTACGCAAGAATTGACAAGCCCAACTTTGAGGGTTACACACCTGACAAGAGCGCTATGACAATTACAGACAAGTGGCTCGTTATCAGAACAAACGACTTCATTAAGAAGGCAACTGCTCAGATGGACGACTACAAGGCATATAACCTTATTAAGGAATTTGAAATCTTTGTTGATGATATTTCCAACTGGTATATCAGAACAAACCGTCGCCGTTTCTGGAAGACAGGCGACGAAAAGGACAAGATGATTGCTTACTGGACTCTCTTTAACGCTCTTAATACCTGCGTTAAGGTTATGGCTCCCATCATCCCCTTTATGACAGAAAGCATCTGGCAGAACCTTACAAGAAGAGTTCTTCCCTCAGCTGAGCTTTCAGTTCACCTTTCCGATTGGCCCACAGCTCTTGAAGGCTTCGAGGATGACGGCATTATCGAAGGTACTGCTTATGCAAGAGAAATTATTGCAACAGCACTGAAGCTTCGTAACGAGCATCAGATGAAGGTTCGTCAGCCTCTTTCAAAGCTCTTTGTATGCTGCGACGAAGCTAAGGCTGCAAACGTTAAGGTTTACGAAAAGAACATTCTTGATGAGCTTAACATCAAGGTTCTGGAATACATCACAGATTCATCCGTTCTCAAGGACAGCTACCTCACCGTTAACTTCAAGGTTGCAGGTGCCGTTCTTAAGCAAAATGTAAATAAGATGAAGCAGGCTCTTGAAGCTGCCTCCGCAGAAGAAATGGCTGCTTACACAGCTAAGGCTCTCAGTGGTGAAGCAGTTCTCGTAAATGGCTTTGAAGAAGCTTATGACCCCGCAATCTTCACAATTATGCAGAAGACCAAGGAAGGCATTGTTTCAGCTGAATTCGGCGAGGACACAATCGCTCTTGATGTAGTTCTCACTGAAGAGCTTATCAAGGAAGGCACAGTTCGTGATGTTGTCCGTCAGTGTCAGCTTATCCGTAAGGAAGCAGGCTACGAGGTTGAACAGAGAGTTGTAATGGCTCTCGTGACTTCTTCAGAAAGCGTAATGGCTGCTCTCGCAGAAGCTAAAGACCACATGGCCGCAGAGCTTCTTGCTGATGATATTATCCTCGGCGGTGAAATTGAAGCTGACCTTTTGAAGACGGTTTCAATCGGCGACGATGAAATTACAATTTCAGTAAAGAAAGCATAAAAATTAAACGAATTTTTCACCCTGCAGTTATACTGTAGGGTGAACTTAAAAAGACTGCAAAAGCTGATTTTCGTATACTATTATATATAGGGATTTTTATTCGTCATTTTTCGACAAAAAATCGCATTTTTCGTATACTATTATATATAAGTTTTTTATCGGTTTAAGGAAAGGAAAATAATCCATGGCAAACGACAAGAAAATGGTTGAAGATATCACTTCCATGGAAGAAGATTTTGCGAAGTGGTATACTGATATTTGTAAAAAAGCTGAGCTTGTTGAATACACAAGCGTAAAGGGCTGTATGGTTATCAGACCTTACGGTTATGCAATCTGGGAAAACATTCAGAGAATTCTTGATAAGATGTTCAAGGACACAGGTCACGAAAACGTGTGTATGCCTATGTTCATTCCTGAAAGTCTTCTTCAGAAGGAAAAGGACCACGTTGAAGGCTTTGCTCCCGAGGTTGCATGGGTAACTCACGGCGGCAGCGAAAAGCTTGAAGAAAGACTTTGTGTACGTCCCACTTCAGAAACACTCTTCTGCGAGCATTATGCAAACATCATCCAGTCACACAGAGACCTTCCCAAGCTTTACAATCAGTGGGTAAGCGTTGTAAGATGGGAAAAGACAACCCGTCCCTTCCTTCGTTCAAGAGAATTCCTCTGGCAGGAAGGCCACACAATCCACGCAACTGCTGAGGAAGCTATTGTTGAAACAGAAAAGATGCTTAATGTTTATGCTGATTTCTGTGAAAGATACCTTGCAATTCCTGTTGTAAAGGGTAAAAAGACCGAAAGCGATAAGTTTGCAGGTGCAGTTTCAACCTATGCAATTGAAGCACTTATGCACGACGGTAAGGCTCTTCAGGCAGGTACCTCACACTACTTTGGCGACGGCTTTGCATAGGCTTTCGGCATTCAGTATCAGAGCAAGGAGAACAAGCTTGAATATCCCCACCAGACTTCATGGGGTATGACAACAAGACTTATCGGTGCAATCATTATGACACACGGTGACAACAACGGTCTTGTTCTTCCTCCCGATGTTGCTCCCATTCAGGCAGTTATTATTCCCGTTGCTCAGCATAAGGAAGGCGTTCTTGAAAAGGCTGCAGAGCTTAAGGCTGAGCTTGAAGCTGCAGGCATCAGAGTTAAGCTTGACGACAGCAACAACAGCGCAGGCTGGAAGTATTCAGAATACGAAATGAAGGGTGTTCCCGTTCGTATTGAAGTAGGTCCCCGTGACATCGAAAACAATCAGTGCGTAATCGTAACAAGACACAACAGAGAAAAGAGCTTTGTTTCTCTTGAGGGTCTTGCTGAAACAGTTACTGAAAAGCTCACAGAGGTTCGTGAGGGCATCTACAACAAGGCCCTCGAAAACAGAGAGAACAAAACCTACGCTTGTACAACTCTTGAGGAAATCACAAAGGCTCTCGACGAAAAGGGCGACGGTTTCATCAAGGCTATGTGGTGCGGCGACGAAGAATGTGAAGACAAGGTCAAGGAAGAAACCGGCGTTGGCTCAAGATGTATTCCTCTTCAGCAGGAAAATCTCTCCGACGTTTGTGTATGCTGCGGCAAGCCTGCACAGTATATGGTATATTGGGGCAAAGCTTATTGATTTTTGTTTCCTATTATGAAATTTTCAGTTCCGGAGTGTTGCAATTTGCACAATACTCCGGAATTATTTTGCCTCTTTTTATTCCGAAAAGGAATATACTAATTCTAAATCGGAATTAAAACCCGTATTTTTGCGTTTTCTTCCAATTTGTAATTAAAAAGTTTTGTGAAAAATAAATCACATCTTGGCTGCAACTCCCTTTAAAATAAGGGAATTTACTTATTTAACGAACATTAGTTTGCTGAAAATTTTTCACGAAATCTCAAAAACTTTAAAAAATAGCCATTTTCGTTAGGTTTTCACAAAGTCGACCTATACCTTATGGTGATTTTATAAAACTTGCACGAAATATGAACTGCTACTCACCCCTGTACACCTGCTTTTTAATTCATTAATAGCATTATAACCTTTCCGGAACTGTATAAAACTTGACAATTCAGCCATAAATAGATATAATACCCCCTGTTGCCGATATGGAAAAAGTAAATTCTGAAGGGTTTACCCCTTCTAAAGCGGCAAATGACAGCCCCCTTTCGCATCTGCAAGGTCAGAGACCGGACAGAACACCTTAGCTTAAAACGACAACACATCATACGAAATAATCAGAGAAAAGGATTTTTTGTGTTCTTGTTTAAGGTCTATGCAAATTTAAAATGCGAAGGAGAAAACGCAGTCATTTAGATAACGCCGCATTGTCTGACTCCGTACCACGTTTTCAGAAGCTAAGACGGACGAGGGCAAAATAAATTCAGAGGTGATAAAATGAAAAAGGCTTTAGCAAGAATAATGCTTGTTGCATTAAGTATTGTTATAATCGCCGGTGTCATGCCACTCTCAGCAAACGCAAGTTCCAGCAGCAATAAAACAACAATCTTCCGATACCTCACTCAAGAGTTAGGCTTTAATTCAGCAGCAGCCTGCGGTATTATGGCAAACATTGAAAAGGAATCAAACTTCAAATCCAACGTAATCATCCGTGACAGCAACGGCCTTCCCAGTGGCGGTCTTTGTATGTGGAACGGCGGAAGACTCAACAGCCTTAAAAAACACTGCGCTAACAAGGGCCTCAACTATCTTTCAATTGAAGGTCAGCTCAGTTATCTTGGGGTTGAACTCAAAAACAGCTATTACAAACACATTTACAACTATCTCAAAAACGTTGCAGACACCTCACAGGGTGCATACAACGCAGCACACTACTGGTGCTACTACTTTGAAATTCCCGCCAACAGAAGCTCAAAGTCAGTTCAGAGAGGTAACTCAGCAATCAGAAACTACTGGCCTGTTTACGGCGGCATAGAGCTTACTGCTCCTAAGCTTTCAGTTGCAAAGGGCACAACCTACGAGCCCGACAAAAAGCTCACCGTTAAATGGACCTCAGCAGGTGAAGATACTGACGGCTATAAAGTTTATCTCGTAAAGAAGGACGCTAAAAGCGGCAAATACGATTACGAGAACGCAAAGGTTGCTTCACTCGGCGCAAAAGAAAGAAGCTTTACAGTAAAAGCTCACAACATGAAGGTTGGCTCATATAAGATTTACGTCTATGCTTATAACAAGGTTACAGGTATGGAAGTAAAGAGCAACGTGCTGAGCATTAAAATCAAATGCAGTGAGCACGACTATTCTTCAAAAATCACAACTGTTCCCACCGAAAGCAAAGACGGAGTAAGAACTTACACCTGTAAGGTTTGTGACAAGGTTAAGGAAACAAAGGTTATTTACAGCGACTACGTAAAAGAATCAAAGGTAAAGAACCTTAGAGTTACCGGTATTACCGAAACCAAAATCAAAATCAGATGGGACAAATACAAGAACGCTGACGGCTACCGTATCTATATGAAGAACGCTGATGGCTGGAAGCAGATTGGTGTTGCTTCAGCAGACGAGGATAATGCCTTCATGGTAAGAGAGCTTGACAGCAACACAAAATACAGCTTCAAGGTTAAGGCTTATGTTGAAGTAGGCGACAAGAAGATTTATACCGAATCTTCAAATGTTGCAACTGCAACAACAGAAAAGGCCACTAAAAAACCGGCTGAAGCTCCTGCTGAAAAGCCCACAGAAGAACCTTCAACAGCTCCCACAGAGGAACCTCAGAAGGACACAGAAGACAAAAAGACTTCGTCAGATTTCACAAATATCTTCAAGGATTTTTATGAAGGTCTTCTAAATTTCTAAATAGTTGCCAAAAACCGCCTTTTAAGGCGGTTTTATTTTTTGTGTATTCCGTTAGCGGTAAACTGTTATCTCTTCTTAAAATGGCGTTTTTGAAGAAAATTCGCTAAGGTTGCAGTGTCGCTTCATTTTAAGCTATGTTTTATGCGTCAAAATATGGCTTTTAAGGCTTGTTTTTCCTGATAACTATAAAAAGGACTGTCCGTTAACCGGACAGTCCTTAACTGCTTTTATTAAGTTAATTCTTTGTAATTGTATAAAGGTCTATACAACCAACCGGACAAGCCTCGTGGCATTTACCGCAGCCTGTACACTTGTCATAGTCAACCTTTGCACAGAAGTTTTCAACGGTAACTGCACCGAATTCACAAGCCTTTACGCACTTCATACAGCCGATACAGCCTGCCTTGCACTGCTTTCTTGGTTCTGCACCCTTTGCGTGGTTTTTGCAGAGAACTGCAGCTTTCATTGTATCTAACGGGAACAGGTCAATGAGCTGTCTCGGGCAGGTTTTAATGCACATTTTACAAGCCTTGCACTTGTCGGGATTGATTCTTGCAACACCGTCACAGATGAAGATTGCCTCATAAGGACAAACCTCAACGCAATCGCCGAAGCCGATACAACCGTGAACACAGTTTTTGGGACCGCCGAAAAGCTGAGTTGCAATTTTGCAGGAATGCACACCGCTGTAGTCGAGCTTTTCTTGGGTGTTCATTCTGTTGCCCTGACACATAACAGCAGCAACCATGGGCATTACTTCCCCTGCTTCAAGACCCATTACTGCGGCAATTGCCTTTGCGGCATCGTTACCGCCGGGAGTACAGAGATTGCATTCAGTTGTTTCGCCCTTTGAAAGAGCAGCTGCATAACCGTCACAGCCTGTATATCCGCAAGCACCGCAGTTTGCACCGGGAAGGCATTCGCGAACCTTTTCAGCCTTTTCGTCAACGGGAACAGCAAAAACAATTGAGGCAATTGCAAGGCCGAGACCTGCAATAAGACCTATTGCTGCAACAATGATTACGGGAATTAAAATCTGATTCATCGTTTTACCCCCTTTAACCGAAAATGTTTTCAACGATACCTGTGAAGCCTAAGAAGGACACAGATACAAGAGAAGCGGCAATGAGTGTAATGGGAAGTCCCTGAAGGAATTTCGGAACATCGTTAGACTCCATTCTTTCACGGATACCTGAGAACATTACCATAGCGAGCATAAAGCCGAGACCTGCACCAACTGAGTTGAACATGGACTCTGCAAAGTTGTAACCGCTGTCGATGTTGAGAATAACAACGCCGAGAACTGCACAGTTTGTTGTAATAAGCGGAAGATAAATACCGAGAGCGTTATAAAGAGCAGGCATATACTTCTTGAGGATAATTTCAACAAGCTGAACGAGAGCAGCAATTACAAGAATAAATACAATAGTCTGAAGATATTCAAGGTCGTTTTTAACAAGAAGGAACTTGTTAATGGGATAGGTTACTGCTGTGGCGAGAGCCATTACGAAAATAACGGCTGCACTCATGCCTGTTGCAGTTGATGTCTTTTTAGATACACCCAGGAAGGGACAGATACCGAGGAACTTTGCAAGAATATAGTTATTCGTAAGAATAGCCGTAAGAAGGATTGAAATAAGTCCTTTTGTCATTTCCATTATTCTGCTACCTCCTCTTTCTTGTTAACGCTGTTGAGGGCACAGTTATGAGCCATAGGACAAGCTTCACAGCCTCTCAGCTCTGCTCTGGGCTTGCCTTTTTTCTCTGCCATTCTGTTAACTGCAGCCATTATAAGACCGTAGGTGAAGAAACCACCCGGAGGAAGAATAAAGATAAGCATTGGATTCTCTGAAAGGAAGGGTACGCTCATACCGAGGAAGGTGCCTGCACCGAGAATTTCTCTTGCTGCACCCATTACGAAAAGTGCCGCAGTAAAGCCCACACCCATTCCGAGACCGTCAAGAGCTGAAGCGAGAACGGGGTTCTTGTTTGCAAAAGCCTCTGCTCTGCCGAGAATAATGCAGTTTACAACGATAAGAGGAAGATAAACACCAAGCTGTTCGTCAAGAGCAGGAAGGAAAGCCTTGACCGCCATCTGCACTATAGTAACAAAGGAAGCAATAACTACGATATACGCAGGAATACGCACCTTGTCGGGAATAACCTTACGAAGGGCAGAAATAACGATATTTGAACAGATGAGAACGATTGAAGCAGCAAGGCCCATACCGATTGCACTTTCAACTGAGGTTGTTGTTGCAAGAGTGGGACAGGTTCCGAGAACAAGACGCAGAACAGGGTTTTCTGCAATTATACCCTTGCTGAACTCTTTGCCTAAACTTTTCTTTTCAGCCATTATTCTGCACCTCCTTTAATTGCTGCAAATTCACTGATTACAGCATTTACGGCACTTACAACTGCCTTTGATGTGATTGTTGCGGCAGTGATTGCCTGAATGTTCTGACCGTCGTTTGAGTTTTTGTCTACGGTAAGTTCGCCTGATTTTCCGCTGAAACGGCTCTTGAAGGCTTCACCTGTTGCGTTTGCACCAAGGCCGGGAGTTTCACTGTGAGAGAGAATTTCAATACCGGTAATTACGCCCTCATTGTCAAGACCTACCATAACTCCGACTGTTCCGCCGTAGCCCTTTGCACCTGAGGTAAATACATAGCCGATTGTATTGCCGTCTTTGTCAAGACCTGCACAGTAGGTAATTCCGCTTTCAAGAGCTGTAACCTCTGAAAAATCCCCTGCTGTGGGAAGAACTACCATACGGCTTGAATTTTCTTTTTCTACAGCGTTCTGTGAGATTTTCTGTGATGTTATCATATTTGTTCCTGCAAGGAGAGTTGTTGCCACAAGGCAGATAAGAAGAAGAGCTATTGCAGGAACGAGAATTGCTTTAGGATTCATCTTTTTCATGCTTTTGCCTCCTCCTTCTTTGATTTTTTCTCCTTAAGTGTACCAAAGGGCTTTGATGCACAGAGATTTTCAATATGAGGAACAAGGATGTTCATAAGAATAATTGAGAAGGAAACACCTTCAGGAAGAGCACCGAATACTCTTATTACAAAGGTGATAAGTCCGCAGCCGATGCCGAAAACAAGCTTACCCTTTTTGTTGATGGGACAGGTTGTGTAGTCTGTTGCCATAAAGAAGGCACCAAGCATAAGTCCGCCACCGAGAAGCTGATAAGCCGTGTACTGAAGGTTGAAGCCGCTGTAAAGGAACATTGTAGCTGCAACAGTTCCGATAAAAGCAAAAGGAATAATGGGAGAGATAACCTTTCTGAGCATAAGGTAAAGACCGCCGCAGATAAGAGCAATTGCTGAGACCTCACCCATTGAGCCACCGTGCTTACCAAGAAGCATATCGGTAAGTGTGGGAAGTGCATCGGCAACAGCCCCAAGGTCACCGCCCTTTGCACCTGCAAGAGTTGCCATAGGTGTAGCTGAAGTAACAGCATCTGCACTCCATGCGTTCTGGAAAGGAACCACCCACTTAGCCATAGCTGTGGGGAAGGACACCATAAGGATAATTCTCGCTGTCATTGCAGGGTTTACAAAGTTCTGACCGATACCGCCGAACATCTGCTTAACTACCACAATTGCAATTACACTGCCTACTGCAGCCATCCATAAGGGAAGAGTTGCAGGAAGGTTAAATGCAAGGATAAGTCCCGTTACAACTGCTGAAAGGTCACCTAAGGTGTTTGACCTTTTCATAACCTTTCTTGAAAGGTACTCGGCAATTACTGCAGAGCCTACGGTTACGGCTGTGAGAACCAATGCTCTCGAGCCGAAATAAACTACGCTCATAACAAGAGCAGGAATAAGTGCTATAATCACGTCAAGCATAATGCCGGTTGTGGTTTCGTTTGAACGGACGTGAGGTGAAGCACTGACAGTTAATCTTTTGCTCATTTCTTTGCACTCTCCTCTCTGAGAACCTGCTTTGCAAGTCTCATATACTGAACAAGGGGTCTGCCTGAGGGACATGCATAAGCGCATGAACCGCATTCCATGCAGACACCGATACCGATACTCTGAAGCTTGTCGGCATCCTTGATTCGTGCATATCTTTCAATGAGAGTGGGCATAAGACTCATGGGGCAAACATCAACACATCTGCCGCAGCGGATACACTCACGCTCTGTTTTAATAAGGTCTTTTCTGTCGTCAAAGGCTAAAAGCGCATTGTTCTGCTTACAGATTGGTGCATTTGTGTCGCAGATTGCAATACCCATCATAGGACCGCCTGAAATAATTTTTCTCGGTTCTGATTTAAAGCCACCGCAGAAGTCAATAATATCCTGGATGTTGGTACCGATGGGTACACGGAGATTTTTAGGCTCCTTGATTGCACCGCCGTCAACGGTAATTGAACGGCTTACAAGTGGCTTACCTGTTTCAAGATATCTTGCAATAAATGCAACGGAAGCAACGTTCATTACGATACAGCCCACATCTGCAGGAAGCTTTCCGGGTGGAACCTTTCTGCCCGTTGCTGAAAGAACCATCATTTTTTCAGCACCCTGAGGATACTGTGAACGAAGGGTCATAAGCTTTATTGCATCGCCGATTTCGTTATCTCTGTCGGCAATTTCCTTCATAATCTCAAACACCTTGGGCTTATTATCTTCAATTGCAATAATAACCTTTTCTATGCCCAGAAGCTGTCTTACCTTTTCAACGCCTTTAAGCACATTTTCTGAGTTTTCAACACATTCACGGTAGTCAACTGTGATATAAGGCTCACATTCAGCGGCATTGATAATAAGAGTATCAATCTTTTTATCAGCGGGAACATTAAGCTTAACGTGAGTGGGGAAGCCTGCACCGCCAAGACCTACAAGGCCTGACTCACGTACAGCTGCACAAAGCTCCTCCTTATTGGTTACAACGGGAGGCTTTATATCCTCGCACATTCTCATTTCGCCGTCACTTTCAATTGTAACGCCTTTGGTAATGATACCGTTTGCAAGCTTGATATCGCCTACGGCAGTTACCTTACCTGAAACTGTTGCATGGATAGGTGCAGAAACAAATTTGTCGGAATCACCGATTTTCTGACCTACCGCTACCGTGTCTCCAACTTTTACAAGAGGAGTGCAGGGAACACCAATGTGCTGCTGCATGGAAATTACAACCTTTGAGGGTATGGGCATTCTTTCCACAGGCATTTCAGCAGTGTTTTTGCTGTGGGATACTCTTACGCCGCCACGACCTCGTCTTACGGCTGAAAGCACCCCTTGGGTTTTCTTGCTCATGAACTCATCTCCTTATTCTCTTTAACACTGATTTTCTCTACTCTGGGCATAAGCACAGTAAGCATAAAGCCCGTTACACTTCCTGTAATAAGCGAGAAAACCAACAGATATTTTGCATAATTTATAAGTGAATACGTGCCTGACACCACCATGGCAGCCATAAGCTGACCCATGTTGTGCATTGCGGCACAAATAATTCCTATGCCAATGAAGGAAAAAAGCTTATCCTTCAGTTTAATTACAAGACAAAGCACCACGGTGCTGAGAATTCCTCCCGAAAGGCTCATAAAAGCGGCCGTTGCTCCTCTTGTAATAAGGGCAAACACACCCTTTATAAGAGTTATACATATTGCTCCGGGAAAGCCCATGGCTGATGCAACAAACATTGTTACAACATTGGAAAGACCCGGCTTTGCCCCAACAGGCAGAAAAGGTATATCAGGTATAAGCATTCCTTCAAGAAAGGACAGCACCAATGAAAGAGCAGCCATCATTCCGAGAAATGCTGTTTTTTTTGTATTCATAAGTCACCTCAACGGAGCTTTTAAAAGTGTGGAGTGTGGAGTTAAGGTCGCACCTTTATACTTCGGAAAATTTAAAGATGTATTCCGCAGAGTAAAATTGTTTTTTATAGGTAAAGAGTCGATTTTAATCGGACTGCCGATGGCAGCCCCTACGGCATTATCGCAAATAGATTTTAACAGATAGTTTCCCGTATCGTCAGTTATTTTGCATTTTGCATTTAAATTGTGTGTTGGTGGCGGACTCCCAATGGGCACCTCTACGGTACCCGTGTCATTCCGAGGTTTGCCGAGGAATCTTTCAGCTGTTTTTAAGATTCTTCACTACGTTCAGAATGACATTACCTTTCAGGGGCAACAGGTTTATTGTTTCTGACGGTCTGAAACCCCTCTGAGTTTTACTGCGTAAAACCCATCTCACCTTTCAGGGGCGACAAGTTTTTTGTTTCTGTCGGTCAATTATAACGTCAGTCGTTCTGCGTTCTGCACTCTACGTTCTGCGTTTAATAAGTTGCAATATGAAAATCACTTTGCTTTTCACCTTTGATAACTGCCACAACCCTTTCGGGTACACATGCCATAGTGTCGCCCTTGCGTTTAAGCTTGCCTTTTTTTATACACAGCTTGTCGGGACACTCTGAGCTGAGAAAGGTCACTCCGTCTTTCTGGAGAAGCAGTTTGCAGTTTCCCACGGTGATTTCTTCATCCTCACATTCTGAAAGACTCACTGTTTCTACCAATTCGCCCTCATAAAAAATTTCTGCAGTAAGCTTTTCATTTCTGCCGCCAAAGGAAGGCAGAAAAAGAAGCAGAATTAAAATACACAGTGAAGCTATAAGCAACTCATCGCCTTTTAAAAGAGGCAGTTTTCTTTTTTTACTGCTTTTCAAATTCAATTTCACCTACTGTGGTTATATTAAGGTTTTCGTCAACGAGAATTGCAGAGGCACCTGCACCTTCAAGAATTTCAATTGCCTTTTTCTCACCCACAACAAGACAGGCTGTTGAAAGTGCATCGGAAATAATTCCGCTTTCGGCAACAACAGTTACGCTTATAAGTCCGCTGTCTGCAGGATAGCCCGTTGTGGCATCAAGAATGTGGTGGTATCTCTTGCCGTCTTTTTCAAAATAACGCTCATAATCGCCCGAAGTGGAAACAAAGCCCTCATCAAGGGAAAGCACTCCGAGATATTTCTCTTCATCTCTCGGGTGAGTTACGGCAATACGCCATTTGTCACCTTTTTTGTTATAGTCACCGTAAGCGACAACACTGCCGCCAACTGAGATTATAGCACCGTTTATGTCAGTTGAGGACAGGTAATTATATACAAGGTCGCAGGCAAAGCCCTTGCCTATTGCACCAAGGTCAAGGAGTGTTCCCTCATCCACGCTAAGTGTGTAGCCCTGTGCTTCAATTTTGTCAGTACCCACGGTTTTAAGAGCCTCTTCGATTTCTTTTTCCGAGGGAATTCTCTCGTTTTCTTCGCCTATATTCCAAAGTCTGCTTACAGCACCCACAGTAAGGTCGAATTTTCCTTCCGTAAGCCTTGAAAGAGACTGCATATCGTAAATCACTTTACCGAGATACTTGTTTTCAACCGTTCCGTTTTTGTTAAGCACGGCTACGGCTGAGTTTTCTTTTCTCCACGAAATTGTGTTTTCAAGGCCGTTTATTATACTTCCTATATCCTTAACGGCAGTTCCCTGATTGTCACCGTAAATTTTTTCCGTCACCACGGTACCCATGGCGATTATGCTTTTTTCCGTAAGAGTGAATCTTTCATTTCTGCCGGACACAAAAAGAACAGAAGCAACAACAAGAACCGTCAAAGAAACAGACAGAACCATGCTGAGCATTCTTTTTTTATTTGTCATTTTTCATCACCCTGACAGCAAAAATTAAAAAGATCTGTACAAATAGAAAATATACACCCTATTGTGTATCAGCTTATTTTATAACATTTTTCAACTTTTTTCAAGTGAATTGAAATAATTCTTGCACAAAAGGATGAAATTGGCTATAATAAATTAAATAATACTATACTTATGAAGTTCGAGGTGCAGATTATGGATTTCAATTTAAACATTCCCGTAAAGGTGGTAAGCGGCAAAAACGCCGTTAAAAATAACGCTCATCTGCTTTCAGCTATCGGTAAAAGATGTGTAATTGTAACGGGTGGAAAAAGTGCCGTTCTTTCAGGTGCTCTTTCAGACGTCAAGGAAGCTCTGAGCGAAAATAAAATTGAGTTTACCGTTTATGACAAAATCGGCCCTAACCCCCGACTTGACCACTGCCACGAGGCAGGAAAGCTCTCCAGAGAATTCGGTGCTGATTTTATTGTAGGTATCGGTGGCGGCTCACCTCTTGATGCTGCAAAGGCAGTTGCTGTTTATGCCACGAACCCCGAATTTTCTCTCACAGACATTTACTCAATAACCGACAGAAAAAAGGCTCTTCCAATTGTTCTTGTGGGCACAACTGCAGGAACAGGCAGTGAGGTTGGCAGAGTAAGCGTACTTACCAATCCCGAAACAGGAAGAAAAGGCAGTATTGCTCCCGACGACTGCTACCCTACCCTCTCTTTTGCAGACAGTACTTACACAGAAACCGTACCTTACGATATTACGGTTTCAACTGCTCTTGACGCTCTCGCACACGCTCTTGAGGGTTATATGAGTATCAAGTGCAGCGATATACCTACACTTTTCGGCGAAAGGGCAATTGAGCTCATCTGGGAAGGACTCAAATATCTCTATAACGAAAAAGCTCTTCCCGACAGCGTACTTCGTGAAAAGCTCTACTACGGCTCTCTCTATGCAGGTATTACCCTATCTTATTGCGGAACAGCCTTTCCCCACCCCTTGGGCTATATTCTTACAGAAAACTACGGTGTTCCTCACGGCAAGGCTTGTACTGTTTATATGGAGGATTTCATTAAGAGAAGCGCTGAATTCCAAAAAGAAAAGACAGACCGTGTGCTTTCAATTATGAATACTGATATGGACGAATTTGTAAGGATTATCAACGAGCTTACAGACATAAAAGACATAACAATGACTGAGGAAGAAATTGAAAAGTACACTGTTCGTTTTGACAGTATTCCCAACAATTTCAAGTTCTCTCCCGGTGCATTCACAAAAGAGGATGCCGTAAGAGTTTTAAGAGAGAAGTTTCTGTCATAAAATATTTAAGAATTAATGCAGTATAAATATGGAAATTTCAGAGTGAATATGTTATAATAAATAGTTGGTATTAACAATTTACTGAAAGGAACCGCCCAAAATGAATAAAACCGTAAAGGGACTTAACATAAACTATATCTGTGAAGGTGAAGGCGACCTTGTTCTTCTGCTTCACGGTTGGGGCTCAAACATAAAGCTTTTTGATGCCATGATAAACGTTCTTAAAACAAAATACAGGGTTCTTGCTATGGATATGCCGGGCTTTGGCGAAAGTGAAGAGCCGAAGGAGCCCTGGGATGTTGACAACTACGTTGACTTTGTTCTCGAGTTTCTGAAGGACTATGAATTCGACAAAATCACTCTTTTAGGTCACTCCTTCGGCGGCAGAGTAATAATCAAGCTCTGTTCAAGAGACCTGCCCTTCAAGGTAGAAAAAACAATTCTTGTTGATGCTGCAGGTGTAAAACCGAAGAAGAGTCTTAAGCAGAAAATCAAGGAAAAAATCTATAAGCTTACAAAGTGGATTTTCTCCCTCTCTATTGTTATGAAGCTTTTCCCGAATGCACTTGAAAACCTCAGAAAGAGAAACGGCTCAGCAGACTACAATGCTGCTTCACCGATTATGCGACAGACCCTTGTAAGGGTAGTCAACGAAGATTTGTGCCACCTTATGCCCAACGTAAAAGCTCCCACCCTTCTTTGTTGGGGCACACTTGACGATGCAACACCTCTTTCAGACGGCGAAACAATGGAAAAGCTTATGCCTGAAGCTGCCCTTGTAAGGTTCGAGGGTGCAGGACATTACAGCTTTCTTGAATGTCAGGCTCAGTTCCTCAGAGTGCTTGCTTCGTTTATGAATATTTAATAGAGTGCAGAGTGCAGAACGCAGAATATCGGGTCACTGCGTGACATCTCCCCTTTCAGGGGCGACAAGAAATGCTGCACGAATATAAGAGGATAAGACTCGTCTCCCCTGAAAGGGGAGATGTCAGAATTGTCTGACAATTCTGACAGAGGGGTCTTACAATCAACCCTTTCCCCTTTTTGTTCCCGAATAAATTCCGCAGAAGCAAGCTTTCCATTTGCAGAGAGCTTGCCTGCGACCACAATTATTCATTATTCATCATTCATCAATACCGAAAGGAACCAATCTATGATAACCGAAATTCTTATGTCGCTTTCAATTGTTGCCTTCTCTCTGGCAACGGCACTTTGCACAATAGACTCAATGCACTTTTTCCAGCTTAATTCATACAGATTTGACACCCACACCAAGTGGATGAAGGAAAACAGCAGAAAGTATCTCACTCACTGCATTTTCGCTGTGCTCATGCTTATCTGCCTTTTTCTTGAAATTTCAATCAACATCAAATCGGCAGTTCTTATTGTGCTTTTCGCTCTTTCCTGCGTCTGGGAAAAGCCAAAGAAAGCAAAAAAGCCTCTCGTTTACACTCCGAGAGTAAAGAGAATGCTCCTTACAATTATCACCCTTTCAGCAATCGCACTTCTTATTACCTGCCGTCTTATGCTTAAGGACCACCACGAAAGTGTTGTGCTTCTTGTTGCAGTGCTTCTTTATACCTTTGCACCCTGCCTTGTGCTCCTCTCTAACCTTATCAATAAGCCTATGGAGCTTTCAATCAACAACGGATACACAAAAGATGCAAAGAAAATTCTTAAAAGCTGTCCCGACCTTAAAATTATCGGTATTACAGGCTCCTACGGTAAAACAAGCGTAAAGTATTACCTTACAACTCTTCTCAAGTCAAAGTACAACGTGCTTATGACTCCCGAAAGCTACAACACACCTATGGGCGTTGTAAAGACAATAAGAGGCTCACTTAAGGCTACCCACGAAATTTTCGTCTGCGAAATGGGTGCAAAATGGGTTGGCGACATTAAGGAGCTCTGCGATATTGTTCATCCTCACCACGGTGTAATCACTTCAATCGGCCCTCAGCACCTTGAATCCTTCAAGACTCTCGATGCAGTAAAAAACACTAAGTTTGAGCTTTCAGATTCACTTCCCGAAGGCGGTATGCTTTTCCTTAACGCTGACGATGAAAACATAAAAGCTCACGGCAGCAATCGACCTTACATCTCTTATGCAATCGAAAATGAAGCAGACTACAAGGCTTACGATATCTCCGTTTCACAAAGAGGTACTTCTTTCTCAGTAAAGGCTCCGAATGGCGAAACTGAGCAGTACACAACAAAGCTTATCGGCAGACACAACGTGCTTAACATTGTAGGCTCAATTGCAATAAGCCACAAAATGGGTATCCCTCTTAAAGACCTCAAGGGTGCAGTACGTAAGCTTGAGGGTGTGCCTCACCGTCTTGAACTTAAGGAAAACGGTGCTGTTACCATAATCGACGACGCATACAATTCAAACCCCAGCGGTACAAAGGCGGCTCTTGAAGCTCTGAGCCTTTTTGACGGCTACAAAATTCTTGTTACTCCCGGTATGGTTGAGCTTGGCTCAAAGCAGGATGAGCTTAACCGTGAATTCGGCAGAAACGCTGCAAAGGTCTGCGACTTTGTGGTGCTTGTAGGCGAAAAGCAGGCTGTGCCAATTAAAGCAGGTCTTCTTGACGAAAAGTACAGCGAAGAAAAAATCTTCGTTGCCAATAATATCAATGAAGCAATTAATTTTGTTTGCGCACTTTCATCAGAGGGTAAAAAGAAAATCGTTCTTCTTGAAAACGACCTTCCCGACAACTATTAATAAAGGACAGGTGATAAAATGAAAATCAAAGTTGGTGTAATGTTCGGCGGTAAAACCGTTGAGCACGAAATTTCAATCATCTCTGCCATTCAGGCAATCGGCCATCTCAATAAAGAAAAGTACGATGTAATCCCCATATACATAACCAAGAACAACGAGTTCTATATCGGCGAAAAGGTGGGCGACATCAAGTCATATACAGATATAAACTCTCTTCTCAAAGAGAGTCAGAGAGTTATTATGCTCAATGAAGACGGCAAGGTAAAGCTTATCCGTTACCCTATGAAGAAATTCGGCAAAAACGAGCTTGACTATATCGATATTGCCTTCCCCGTAGTTCACGGCACAAACGTTGAAGACGGTACACTTCAGGGCTATCTTCAGATGTTCAATATCCCCTATGTAGGCTGTGACGTGCTCTCCTCAGCAGTAGGTATGGACAAATACGTTATGAAAACCGTACTCAAGGACAACGGTATTCCCGTTCTTGACTGCAAGTGCTTCACTGCAAAGCAGTATGACGACGACGTGGATGCAGTTATCGAAAAGGTTGAAACTGCTATCGGGTATCCCGTAATTGTAAAGCCCGTAAACCTTGGCTCATCAATCGGTATTTCTAAGGCAGAAAACCGTGACGAGCTTTACGATTCACTTGATACAGCCTTCAGATACGCTTCAAAGGTGCTTATTGAAACTGCAGTGCAGAATCTTAAGGAAATCAACTGCTCAGTTCTCGGCGACTATGAAGAAGCAGAGGCTTCAGAGTGTGAAGAACCCGTTTCCTCAGACAAAATTCTCACCTTTGCTGAAAAGTACATCGGCGACGGCAGTGCAAAGGGTGCAAAAGGCACTAAGGGTGGCGTAAAAGGCTCAGGCGGCAGCAAGGGTATGGCTACACTTAAAAGAAAAATCCCTGCTGACATTACAGACGAGCAGAGAACTCTTATCAGAGAATATGCAGTTAAGGCATTCAAGGTGCTCGGTTGTGGCGGCGTTTCAAGAATTGACTTTATGATGGACACCAAGACCGGCAACATCTGGCTCAACGAAATCAACACCATTCCCGGCTCACTTTCCTTCTATCTCTGGGAGCCTCTCGGCGTGAAATATACAGAGCTTCTCGACAGAATGATTTCACTTGCACTCAAGAGAGAGCGTGAAAACAGCAGTATCACATATACCTTTGACTCAAACGTGCTTCAGGGTGTAAACCTTGGCGGCGGCACAAAGGGAGCAAAGGGAACGAAAGGTTAAAAAACTTCCTTCGGGTTTTTTAAGTGCAGAGTGCAGAACGCAGAACGGCTGACGTTATAATTGACCGACAGAAACAAAAAACTTGTCGCCCCTGAAAGGGGAGATGGGTTTTACGCAGTAAAACTCAGAGGGGTTTCAGACCGTAAGAAACAATAGCCTTGCCGTCCCTTTTAAAGGAAGGGTCAGACACGGCAAAGCCGTAACCTCGACGGTCCGCAGGCAACCACCATTTAAACGCAGAACGCAGAACGCAGAACGACTGACGGTCAATTGTGATGTCAGTTGTTCTGCGTTTTGCATTTAAATGAAGCACTCGCTTTGCTCGCATGAAGCATTGAACTGAAGATCAATATGAAGCAAAGCGTGCCCTCGCATTTCATAGCCGAAGGCACGCTTCATTTGTAAAAGCCAAAAGCTTTTACAAATCGTCTGCATCCTGCACGGGTCTTATGTCCATAGGATCTGTGGGCACACCCGTATATGAGCCGTTTACGTCGGAGATAATCTCCTCTTTCTTGCCCTTAAACTTAAATGTCTTTTTTTGCTTCTTGCTTTTATCCTTATTTTCCATTATAATCACCTCGTAGATAAAAAGTTAAAAGTTGAAAGTTAAAAGTTAAAATGTGGTCGCAACTTCATGTTCTGCAAACGGGTAGTTACAGTCTGCGGAATTCATCTGATACGATAAGGGTAAAGGGTGGATTTTAATCGGACGCCTAATGGGCGCCCCTACGGCACCTATGTCATTCCGAGGTTTACCGAGGAATCTTTCAGCTGTTTTTTAAGATTCTTCACTGCGTTCAGAATGACAAAAAATCCTCAGTGTTTCCTTGGAATGACAACTTTGAGGTTTGTCAGTAATATAATCCGGAGCGAAGTGACCATTATTTCAACTTTCAACTTTTAACTTTCAACTTTAATTATATTTTTGACCGAAAAAATATTTTTATTTTATATGCAACATTTTACCTTTCTTTTCCATCTAATAGGGTGAAACGGATGTGATAATTTATGAGCTCAGAAATTGTTTCAAATCTTGTTAAAAAAGCTAAAAACGGCTCTGCCGATGCCTTCGGTGAGCTTTACGGACTTTATGCCGGGGATTTATTCCGCTTTGCCTACTACTCAGTGGGCTCTGTCAGCGTGGCTGAAGACTGCGTCAGTGAGGCTGTCTGCCTTGCTTTTGAAAACATACCCAACCTTAAAAAGGATGAGGCATTCAAATCCTGGATGTTCAAGATTCTACATAACTGCTGTAAAAATGCCCAGAAAATAAAATATCTCCATAAAAATGAGGTAGAGCTCTCTGAGGTAAATAATCTTTCGGCAGAGGAAAAAGACCACAGCGAAAGCATCAGCCTTATGAATGCTCTCAATAAGCTTTCAGCAGAGGAAAAAGAGATAATGATACTCTACTACGCCTCAGGGTACACAAGCAAGGAAATCGGTAAAATTCTCGGACTGAAGGACAGTACGGTACGCTCAAAAATCAAAAGAGCAACGGAAAAGCTCCGTATATTTTTAGTTGAATGAGGACGGTGACATTATGAAACGAAACGACGAAAATAATTACACACTTAAAGATGCCTTTGCTTCTTCACCCGATTTACCCGAAAGCCTCTCAAAGGAAAGGATGGTAGAAATGCTTAAGGAAAAGAACATCTCCCCGAAAAAAAGAGTTAAGGTTCTCCCTAAAATAGCTTCTCTTGCAGCAGTGCTTGCGGTAACTCTTATCTGTATGAGTGTATATCATCTCATTCCCGTAAGCTTAAAGCCTGCAGAGCCTCAGGAAAAGCAGGAGCAGGAATATATTGAAATAACCTACCCCGTAATAGAAAACTCCGTAAAACCTGTTACACTAAAAAAAGCCGACAGCAATGCCGAGCTTAAAAGGCTTATGGAAAATCTTCTCAGACAAAACACATACAACTATATAATGGACATTTTTGGTGACAAGGTTGCCACTGATGATGTGATTATCGAAAATATGAACGGTATAGCTCCCACAATGGCTCCCGAAAGTGCAGTCGGCACGGCTCCTACCCAGTCAGCAGTAAATGAAGAATCATCTGAGCTTAAAGGCCAGGACTTTATGGATTCTGCAGGCAGTACAGATGACGGCATTTCAGAAGAATACGGTCAGACCAACATTCAGGTTGAGGGCATTGACGAAGCTGATATTATCAAAAACGACGGCAGATATCTCTATATTGTCTCCTCAGGTGTGAAGACGGATACAAGGCTGAAAATTGTGGACACGGAAACAATGACTCTGCTTTATGATGAATTCATCAAAGGCGAAAAGGACAACACTCTCGGCATCAGAGAAATTTATGTAAACGGTGATATCCTTGTAGCAAACTGCGTTGAGTCAAATTATGACAACGGTGAATACGTTTATTATGATACTATTTATACTCCCGGATATAATCCGTGGAGCTCCGATACCGTAAATGTTATCTTTGATATAAGCGACAGAAGCAGTCCCAAGGAAGTCCGCCGTATAAATCAGGACGGCAGAATTATCAGCACAAGAATGAACGGCTCGGTGCTTTACACAGTAACATCCTATACGGTTCACAGTGAAGACCTTGACGAAAACTATATGCCGACGGTAAACGGTGAGTCCATCGGCTGTGACTGCATTTACATCTACGACGAGAAAGCAACCTCTTATACGGTGCTTACTGCAGTCGATACAAAGGATAAAGACAGCGAAATAGGCAAGGTTTCCGTTTTAGGTGAGGGTGCAGAGGTTTACTGCACTGCTGACACCCTTTATGTGGGTATGTATGAATACACCTACAGCGACAGAAAGACCGATATTTTCTCCTTCACCCTTGACGGCACAAATGTAGCCTATAAGGCAAGCGGAGCAGTAAAGGGTCAGTTCCTCAATCAGTTCTGCTTTGATGAACACAAGGACTGTCTCAGAGTTGCCACCAACTATTACGACTACAAAACTGATAAGGACGTAAGCAGCATTTACGTTCTCAACAAAGACCTTCAGCTTATCGGTAAATTAGAGGATCTTGCCTACGACGAACAGATTAAATCAGTACGCTTTATGGGTGATACAGGTTATGTTGTAACCTACCGTAACACTGACCCGCTTTTCACCCTTGATTTATCAGACCCCACAAATCCAAAGGTTTTAGGCGAAATCAAGCTTCCCGGCTACTCGGCTTACCTTCACCCTATCGGTGACGGATATATGGTAGGTATCGGTTATGACGGTGACGAACAGAATGCCAAGTTCAATACGGTCAAGGTTTCTGTTTTTGACGTAACCGACCTGAGAAACCCCAAGGAAACGGACACCTTTGTAATAAAGGACGCCGAAACTGATGTAAACTTTGAGCCTAAGGCTTTCATCAGCAGTAAGACAATGGGCTTTATCGGCATTCCCGTAAAGCACTATTCCCCTGAAGGGTATTATAATGTTCTGAGCTATAAGATTATCAGAATTGAAAACGGAAAGATACTCTCCCATCAGGGCTTTACCCATCCTCTTGATTTTGACGAATACGGCAAATACGGCTTCCAGCTTTTCAGAGGCACTTACATCGGAGAAAAGCTCTACACAATTGACAGAGCTACCGTTGCAGAGCACAGCCTTACCTCAGGCGAAAAGCTCAGAACGGTCGATATTCTTGGTGACTACGACGAAAAGGCCGACACAACACAGACTGCACCTATGTATTATTTTGATACTCCCCCAAAAACAACTGTACCGCCAACGGTTACAGCACAGACCTCATCAGCAGTGACTGAGCCTGCTATAACTGAGCCGTATAAGGTGCCTGACACAGAAATTGCAGTTGAAGCTGAAATCGTTGAAAAAAGCAAATTTTTCTAAGGCTCAAAGGAGGTACGACAGATGAAAAAGTTTTTTAAAGTTATCTTTCTGATTGCTCTCGTTCTGGCGGGTGTACTGTTCGGAATCAGAGTTTATCAGCAGTGGCAGGTTAAAACTCTTTCAGAGACAGTTTATGAGCTGCCTGAAAATTACGAAGAGCTGCCCATAGCGGATATAATTGTTGATTATGTCTTTGATCCCAATGACCTCAATGCCCATGCAGGTTTTGTTGACTATATCTTTGTGGGCAGGGTTGAAGAGGTGACAGGTGTCACCTATGCCGATGCGAGGCTTTTCTATCACGATTTTCCCATAGCAAAAATCGATGCTTTTCCTGAAACGGGCTACAAGGTTACCGTACTCGAAAATATCAAGGGTGTTCTTCAGAAGGATATCACCATAAAGCAGGGAAGCGGTCCTTCTGTCAACGGAAAGCAGATGGAGCTTGTTACAGGAGAGATTATGAAAGAAAACGATGTGCGAATCTTTCTAATGAACACCGATACCGACGGTGAGCTTTATGTTTCCTCAAGCCATGGAGCTGTAATGCTTGGAAATCTCAGCGATACAGAGGATTATTCTGAATTCATAAAAGACGAAGATGTGAAGGAAACAATAGAAAAGTACAGCGACGCTTTTGAAAATCAGGATGAAAGCTACAAATTCGGTGAAAGTGTATTATCAATCTATGATATAACAGCATGAAAAAAAACCACCTGAAATGAAGTGAACCCCAAAGTTTAGACAAAAATCAATATTAAATTGTATGTGAATGAGTTCGGTATTGCACCGGGCTCATTCCTTTTAGTTTTAAGGAAATACGTTCATTGTTGTAGTAATGAATGTATTTCTTCAATTCA
>JAZSQU010000047.1:0-17714 GCA_045538095.1 Acutalibacteraceae bacterium
GAGGTTTGGCACCTCGATGTCGGCTCATCACATCCTGGGGCTGAATTCGGTCCCAAGGGTTCGGCTGTTCGCCGATTAAAGTGGTACGCGAGCTGGGTTCAGAACGTCGTGAGACAGTTCGGTCCCTATCTGTCGTGGGCGTAGGATATTTGAGGAGCGCTGTCCCTAGTACGAGAGGACCGGGATGGACGCACCGCTGGCGCACCAGTTATCATGCCAATGGTACAGCTGGGCAACTAAGTGCGGATTGGATAAACGCTGAAAGCATCTAAGCGTGAAGCCATCTCCAAGATAAGATATCCCATAGCATAAGCTAGTAAGACCCCTCAAGGACTATGAGGTTGATAGGTTGCAAGTGTAAGTGCAGTGATGCATTCAGCTAGGCAATACTAATAGGTCGAGGGCTTGACCATAGATCTTGGTTCTACAATGTGACTCAAAAATACAGTTACTAAAACCTTTGTTCAGTTTTGAGGGTGCAAGCCTATGAATCCACTCACTTTGAGTGGATTTTTTGTTTATCGGAAGGTGAAATTATGAAAGATTACTCTACGTTCTATGAAGAAGCGAAGGCAATAATCGGCGATAAGACGCCGATTTATAAGGATTGCGGTCTGATTTGCGACAAAGCCTGCTGCATGGGTGATGATTCAACGGGTATGCTGCTATTCCCGGGTGAGGAAACCAACCTCAGAGTTGTTGAAGAAAACGGTAACCGTCTGTGCGTGTGTAACGGCAGCTGTAACAGAGAAAACCGACCCTTATCATGTATGATTTTTCCTTTCTTTCCATATATCGATGAAAACGGAAAGGTTAAGGCTGTTCTTGATAGCAGGGGCAGAGGCGTTTGCCCTCTAGTATCGCTTGGTGATGAGGTCATGTTCAATAAGGCGTTTATTCGTCGTGTTGCAAGGCTCGGTAGATTTCTGAAGAAGGATGAAGAGTGCAGAAAGGTACTTATTGATACTAGCAGAGAGATAGATAAGATTAATTTGTTTATGAAATAAGTTTTGCCGTGTTCAGTTGAGCACGGCTTTTTTACTCCCTCAGTCACTTCGTGACAGCTCCCTCGACAGGGAGCTTTAAAGCCTTCCTCTTTGAGGAAGGTGGCACACGCAGTGTGACTGAAGGAGTGAAAATCCTCTTGATTTTTTTGATTTAAAGTGTTATATTTGATTTGTAATAAATTTTGGAGGTTAATTTATGAAGAAGCTTGGGATCTTATTTGTGACAGTTATTATGATTATGCTGTTTGCTATGTCGGCGAGCGCTAAAACAATTGTTGACAGTGGAGAATGCGGTGCTGAAGGCGACAATGTCACTTGGGTACTCTATGATGATGGTGAACTTGTTATTGACGGTACCGGTGCGATGAGAGACTATGACGAAGCACATTATATTAGTTTGAATCCTGCACCGTGGTATAATCTTAGCAAAGATGTCAAAAAAGTTATAATTTCATCAGGTATTACTAAAATTGGTGAACACAGTTTTATGAATTGCTATAATGTTAAAGAAGTTGAAATGCCTGATACTGTTACGGAAATCGGAATGTACGCATTTTCAGGTTGCGATATTACAGAAATAGAATTGAGTGCAAATTTAAAAACGATTGGTGACCGTGCTTTTGAAGATAGCAGTTTAAATTATATTGTTATTCCGAAAGGTACAACTTCCATCGGAAATTCAGTTTTTTGCGATTGTTATTATTTGAAAACTGTAGTTTTACCTGACAGTCTTCAGAAACTTGGATATTATGTTTTCGATTGCATGACATATAGTCCGATTGTCAATAATATGTTTTATGTTGGTATTATTGATATTTATTATGAAGGAACATCAGAACAATGGAAAAAGGTTCAAAAAGGTGAATCTGATTTATACGATTTTGCGTCTATGAACTATGTTTATGGAACCCATTTCCATATTCGTGATGCAATAGGAAAAATGGATGCTGATTGTACTGGAAGCGGTTATATTACTTTTGTCTGCAGTTGTGGTTTTTACAAAATAGGATTACCTGCTGAAGAACACCAGGATTACGATGAAGATAATAAGTGCAATGAGTGCAATGCTAGTATTGATTCAAGTACGCATATCCATAAGTACACTGAAACAATTGATGTTGCACCGACATGCACAGAATTAGGTGAAAAAACTTATACTTGCTCATGCGGTGATGTATATAACGAAGATATTTTTGAAACAAGACACTACAATGCAACATTTAATGAAGGTAAAGAGCCAACCGAAACAGAGACAGGTTACACAGCTGGTAAGTATTGTCCCGATTGTAAAACTTGGATTGAAGGTCATGTAGAAATTCCAAAGGCAGAAGCGCACACTCATTCATACACCTATCTCATCACAAAAACACCAACTTGCACAACTTCAGGTACAAAAGTCTTTACTTGCACATGTGGTGACAGTTATACCGAATCAATTCCTGCGACAAACCACCCCAACGCAATAATTGACGCAGGTAGAGCACCAACAGAAACAGAGACAGGTTACACAGCAGGAAAGTATTGTCCTGACTGTAAAACTTGGATTGAAGGTCATACTGAAATTCCAAAACTTGATACATGTCAACATACAACTACAAATGGACAATGTAACAAGTGTAAAGCATTTGTTATCGAAGAAGGTGAAACTCACAGAATTGAATATACAGGGTTGTCAAACGGTTTATGGTATACGGAATCAGATATAGTTGCTTTGGAGGATAAAGCAAGTAGCTATATTTATGAAAATGGTAATTTCTATTATCATTTATATGTAACTTTAAAAGGCATGAAAAAAGGAACAGCTGAAGTATTAGTTTTAGATGCAAGAGGCTTTATTTTAGCCAAAGCTAAAGTTGTTGTCACAGAACATGTTCATATGTATGATCAAAAAGAAATACCGGGCACATGCATAGCCGAAAAAGAAATAGTATATACATGTACATGTGGAGATAAACGCAGTGAAAAAGGTGATAAAGATCCTTTGAATCACACAGGAAACCAAAAGACAATTAATCAGGTTTTAGCTGACTGTATTAACGAAGGTTATACCGGTGATATTTATTGCGAAGATTGTAACACATTAATTAGTGAAGGTGTTAAGGAGGTCGCTTTGGGTCATGATTTCGCACAGAAAACTACAGTTGCTCCCACTTGCACAACCGAAGGAAGCACAGTATATGGCTGCTCAAGATGTGAGGAAACAGAAACAGAAACAATCCCTGCAACAAATCACCCCAACGCAATAACCGATACAGGTAAAGCACCTACAACAACAGAAGTAGGCTACACAGCAGGCAAATACTGTCCTGACTGTGAAACTTGGCTTGAAGGTCACGAAGAAATTCCGATGCTTCACACCCACTCTTACACTCCAACCGTAACGAAAGAAGCAACCTGTTGGAGAGACGGCGAAACAACCTACACCTGCTCCTGTGGTGACAGTTACACAGAAGCGATTGCAAAACTTGACCACGAATACCGTCCGTGGGAAACAAAAAAGAACCCAACTTGCACAGCATCTGGTCTTGAATGGTCATACTGTCTGATTTGTGATAACGATTTCGAAAGAGAAATTCCTGCAACAAGACATACAATTATCGATTATACAAGAAGAGCCACTCCTGACAGCGACGGAGCTTATGTAACTGCTTGTGATGTGTGTAATGAAGTGTTTAAGTCCATTTCATTCGGCCGTCCTACAGAGTACAAACTTTCAACTACCAAGTATACATACGACGGAAAAACAAAAACGCCCAAGCTTACTGTTGAAACTTCTGACGGTGTTGTGCTTAAGGAAGGCACTGACTATGAAATTGAACTTCCAACGGGCCGTAAGGCAGTGGGTGTCTATACATACAGAGTAGTTTTCAAGGGTGACTTCTTAGGTGAAAAGAAAGTATCATATCAGATCCTTCCCGGTAAAACCTCAAAAATCACCGCTACTCAGTCCACAAGCGCAATCAAGCTCACATGGAAAAAAGTAACCGGTGCAACGGGCTACAGAGTTTATCAGTACAACTCCAAAACCGGCAAGTATGAGAAAATCAAAACCCTTACAGGTACTTCATACACCGTAAAAAATCTTAAGGCAGGCACAACATATAAATTTGCCATAAGAGCTTATGCTAAAATTGACGGTGAAGTGCTTTGGTCAACATCAAATGTCAAGCTTTCGACCTGTACAAAACCCGGAGCAACAAGTGAAATTAAGCATAGTTTATCAGCAGATTCAGTTAAGATTTCCTGGAAAAGTGTAACCGGTGCAACCGGGTATAGGGTATACATCCGTAATAATAGCAAATGGGAAAAGTTAATAACAACAAAATCAAATTCATTTGTTTACGTAGTATCTGAAAATATTAAAGATTGCACATTTGCGGTTAAGGCTTACAAAAAATTAGATGGTAAAAATTATTGGGCAGATTCCTCTACAAAAATTTCCGTAACATTGTATCCGGGAGTAACAGAAAAAATCACTTATGATGCCGATTATAATGCAGTCAGCCTTGAATGGAAAAAGGTGCCTAGGGCAACAGGTTATAGAATTTACAAGTGGAATTCCAAACTTGACAAATGGGATATCGTTGTAAAAGGAACAGAAAAGCTTTCGGTTCGCATGGTTAAGCTTGAGGCAGGTAAAAGCTATACTTTTGCGGTTCGGGCATATATAAAAATCGATGGCGAATGCCTTTGGTCAGAGTCTTACAAAAAAATTAAAACATCAACAGATAAGCTCAACGGAAGAATTAATATACTGCAGATTCACAGCTCGTGGTCAGATAAAATTTATGGAAAAATGACACTTGGCGATTCAGGTTGTGGAGTTGTTTCAATTGTAAATGCAGTGTATAATCTTAACGGAAAGTTTATTGACCCTCGTGAAATTGCTGATTGGGCATATAAGAATAAATATTATAATCGTGGAGGAGATGGTGGTGCGATGCTTGAACTGGTTCCTCAGGTGTGTAAAAAATTCGGTGACAAATACGGATTCAGACTTGTGGCAACTTATACGAACTATGGTACACTCAAGTCCTCATCTTCTGCAAGAAAAGCTTTGATAAAGCATATTGAAAATGGCGGCGTTGCGGTTGCCCATGTTTATTATCATTATTTAGCCATAGTTGATTATGATGCGAATACAGGAAAATTTCTTGTTTTCGATTCCTACCCCGGAAGTTATTACGGTAAGGATACAGGCTCAAGAAGATACGGATATACCACTCAGAAGGGTGATTGGAAAACTGCTGCGGAGCTTTCTGTTTATCCGCTTGACCTTGATCGGTTTTATCTTATTTCGGCAAAATAAATAATAAAAAAGCTGTCAAAATCATTACTTCCGTGTAAGAGCATACAAAAAGGTCGACGGAACAAATATCTACGGCGGATATAAAACTGTTAAGGTTAAGGTGAAATAATTTTTAGGCGGTGCATTTTTGCATCGCCTTTTTGCAGAAATTTCACACTGTTATGATAGAATTCTTCCGAAAAAGCCAAATATTGCCGTGGTAGTATTGATTTTTCGACTGCTGCGTGATAAAATATTAAGAACTACTTTTGGGAGGAAAAACTATGACCAGAAAGATTACTAAGCTTCTTTGTACTTTTGCTTTAATACTTTTTGCTTTCGGAGCAATCAATTTCGGTTCACTGGCTGCTGACCATACCCATATTTTTGAAGAGGGTGTCTGCAGCTGCGGTACATACTATATGGAAAACCACGAGGTGCGTAAAATCAGACTCGAGGATAAGGGTCAGCGCCTTTTTACAGTTTCATGGAAGACTTCCGACAATGCTCCCTTTGTAATTGAAGGTGAGCCCGGTATGGACGGTTTTCTTATGGATGCTACTTACTATGCTAATATCAAGGCTGTAAGAGAAGGCGAGGGTGTGCTTTATACTTATAGTGGCGACACTCTCATTCAGACCGTGAAAATTTACGTTGACTGCCGTGTGCACTCTTACGGCGAGTTTATTTCCGATAATAACGGAATTTGCCTTGACGGCACAAAAACTGCAAAGTGTAAATACTGCGACGAAACTAGCGTTGTAAAAGACCCCGGCTCTGCAGTTCACGCAGTTCTCGTTTACTATTCAAACGGCGATGCAACCTGCAGAAAAGACGGCACAAAAACAGGCGTATGTTCACTCTGCGGTGCTGAGAAGACAATCCGTGACGAAAACAGCCAAAGAGATCACGATTATCAGAATTTTGCTTCTAACGGTGATGCAACCTGCGTGCGTAACGGCACTGAAACCGGTATCTGCACAATGTGCGGCGAACAGACTACACGTGTTGTTGAAAATAGCGCTCTCGGCCACAACTTCAATTTATATACTGCAGACGGTAACGCAAACTGCACAGAAGACGGTACAAAAACTGCAACCTGCTCAAGATGCAGCGTAAAAGATACAAAGGCTGACCCCGATTCAGCTCTCGGCCATTCCTATGACGCATGGACTGTAATAAGCCCGGTTACCTGCAAAGAAAACGGTCTTGAAACAAGCGTGTGTGTGCGCTGTAAGACTTCACAGAGCAGAGTTATTGAAAGTGAAGGTCACAACTGGGTGTTAAGACCGAAAGTTGAACCTACCTGTAAGGAAGAAGGCAGAACAAGCGGTATGTACTGCTCAATCTGCAAGGTTACCTTTGTTGAAAGCAAGCCTATAGCTAAGCTTGAACATGTAAAAAGCTTTTCAACAGATCCTGCAAGTCTTACAGAAAACGGCTTCTATTTAGAAAACTGTGTTAATTGCGATGAGGTTTTCTCGACGGGCACAATCTACAGACCGAAGACTGTCAAGCTTGAAAAAACAAGCTACGTTTATGACGGCAAGGTTAAAACACCCGCAGTAATTGTAAAGGACGTTAACGGAAAGGCTCTTAAGGCTGATACGGACTATAAGGTTAAGTATGAAGGCTCAAGAAAAAATCCCGACAGCTATAAAGTTGTGGTTACCTTTAAGGGTGATTATGAGGGCGAAAAGACACTTAACTTTGAAATCTGTCCCGGTAAAACAAGCAAGATAACTGTTACACAGACTACCGATTCAATCAAGCTTTCATGGAAAAAAGTTACCGGCGCAACCGGCTACAGAGTCTACCTTTATAATAAGGAAGAAGGTAAGTTTGAAAAAATCAAGACTCTCAAGGGCACAGAATATACCCACAAAAAGCTTAAGTCAGGCACTACATATAAATTTGCCGTAAAAGCTTACAGCAAGAACGAGTATGACGAAACAATCTGGGCTAATTCATATAGTACAATTACCACTGCAACCAAGCCCGATACACTCAAAGTTAAGGCTACTGCAGGTTCAAAAAAGGTGAGCCTTTCCTGGAATAAGGTAAGAGGTGCTTCAGGTTATCAGGTTTACATTCAGGCACCCGGTGCAGACTTTGAGCGCATTAAGACTACAGGAAACACTAACTACAATGTAACAGGACTTAAGTCAGGTGCTACTTACAAATTCCGTGTAAGAGCCTATAAAGAGGTTGACGGAAAGAATATTTACGGTGGCTATAAAACCTTCAGCGTAAAGGTTAAATAAAAACTTAATAATTAGGCTTATGTAAAGGAATGTAATTTATGAAACTTAAAAAGTATAGCTTGCTGACAGTTACCATAAGCCTTTTATTGCTTTTTACAGCTCTTTCAGTAAGCGCCGAGAAAACCGCCGTTGACAGCGGTTTCTGTGGAATTGACGGCGACAATCTTACTTGGGCGCTTTATGATGACGGAGAGCTTGTAATCAGCGGTAAGGGTGAAATGGCAGATGCTTATTCAGCAGATTACGGCAATGTGTTCAATGAAAACGAATCAATAAAAGCAGTAACAATTGAAGATGGTGTAACAAGCGTTGGTGCAGAGGCATTTATGCTTTGCAGAAACCTTGAAGAAGTTTTTCTGCCTCAGACTCTTTCTCAAATCGGCAGGGGAGCATTCAGCTATACAGCTTTAACTAATGTTATTCTCCCTGATAAGATTACTGTTCTTGAAGATTATACATTCAGAGATTGTGATAAGCTTGAATATGTTGAGCTTTCAGAAAATATTATAACAATCGGCAGATGTGTTTTTGAAAGCTGTGATTCTCTCGGAAAAATAATACTTCCCGACGGACTTGAAACAATTGAAACAAAAGCATTTTCGAACTGTCCCATAACCGACCTTGTGATACCCGACAGTGTAACTGCAATTTACGGCGGTGCTTTTGACACTCGTTATTTAGAGAATGTAGTGGTGGGCAGCGGAATCAAATCCATAAACGGTCTTGTTGGTGAAAACATCAGAAGCATTGTTATCGGTGAGAATGTAACTGAAATTCTGTCAAGTCAGTTCGAAAACTGCAAAGGACTCAAAGAAATTGTTATTCCCTCAAAGGTTAAGAAAATAGGCGAGGCAGCCTTCAGATATTGCTCTTCACTTGAAAAAGTAACTATCAATGAGGGCGTCAAAACTATTAGCAATAGCGTGTTTGCGTTTTGCACATCTCTTAAAGAAGTTATACTGCCCGACAGTGTTACTTCCATAGGATACGGTATATTTTCAATTTGTACATCACTTGAAAAGGTGATTCTTCCGTCTGAGCTTAAAGAGCTCAAAGGCTCAACCTTCAATCGATGCATAGCCTTAAAGGAGATAGAAATACCTGATACAGTAAATTCAATCGGCATCGATGAATTTTATGGTTGTGAAAGCCTTGAAGAAATCGTAATTCCTGACGGTGTTCTTAAAATCGAGAATAATACCTTTGGCAACTGCACAAGCTTAAAGAAAATCACAATACCGGCAACAGTATATTCGATGTACTCTAAAGCTTTCAGCGGTACAGATAATATTGAAGAGGTATTCTTCAGCGGTACTGAAAAACTCTGGAAATCAAACGACCTTGATGAAATATCTCAGTTATGGAATGCAAGAAAGCATTTTCATATAAGTGAAGAGCCAAGCAGAGTTGAAAAGGCAACACTGAAGAAAAACGGCAAATATATTTATGATTGTACCTGCGGTGAGGTTCATAACACTAAGGAATTGAACAGACCTTGCTATTTCTATCCATCAACAACGTACTATTACTATAATGGCAAAAACAAGACGCCTGAGGTAACAGTTAAGGATGCAGCAAATAAGGAGCTTAAAGAAGGCAGGGATTACGATATTGTTTATCCCTCAAGCAGAAAAGCACTTGGTGAACATAAATATAAGGTAGTGTTCAAAGGTAATTATAGTGGAACTAAGACATTAAGTTTTGAAATCCGTCTGAATAAACCAAGTATTAAAACACCTGTTGTCACTGCTGAAACGGCGAAGATTTCTTGGAGCAAAGTAAAAGGTGCAACCGGCTATAGAGTATATATCCGTAACGAAAAGACAGGTAAGTATGAAAAGGTTAAAAACACAACATCTACCTCATATACTTTCAAAAATCTGAAGGGTGCAACTCATTACAGTTATGCGGTCAAGGCTTACGCAAAGGTTGACGGCGAAACCTGCTGGGCGAAGGCATATAGTTCAGCAGGATTCATAACTAAACCGGAAGCTTTTAATGTAACACTTAAGTTGTCGGGCAAAAATGTCACTCTTTCATGGAAGAAGCTTGATAGCAAAATAATATCAGGTTACTGCGTATATATGAAAAAAGGTGACGGTGAATTCAAAAGAATTGCAACCACAAAGAAAACCTCATATAAAATCAAAAACCTTGACAAGGGCACTTATCAGTTCAGAGTCAGAGGATATATTGAAAAAAATGACGGTAATCTTTACGGTGAATATAAAACCTATACAGCAAAAATCAAATAATAAAAAGGAGATAAAACAATGAAAAAATTAATAGCAATTATTCTCTCAATCACACTCATCTTCAGCTTTATGGCTATGCCTGCTGCAGCTAAAGTAGGTAATGTAGGTGACTCAGACCCCAGCTATGCGGGCAGTGCAGCTGTTTCAATTTTTGACAAAATTGCTGACTTCTTCCATGACCTTATTGCAAAAATATTCGGAATTTTCGGCGCGGACTGTCCTATATGCGATAATCATTACGGTTACGGTGACGCTGAGGGCGAAGGCGGTTACAATAAAGCAGAAGCAGCAAAGATGTACAATGATGCAATCAATAAGCTTAAGAAGCATAATAAAACTCTTAGAATTGACCATACAAAGGATATTTCTGCTCAGGTAGCTGATGTGCCTGCAGCAGTTTCCTCAGTCATCAACAACGTTATGAAAGACATAACAGGCAGAACTGAATCAGGCAAAGACTTCACATACAATGAACAGGCAAAGATTAACAGTCTTATTCCTCCCACAGACAGAGATTCGGCTCTCAACGGTGCAAACGTTGAGTATATCAGTGTTAACAAGATAAATGATACAACAAAAATTGAGTTTGAACTTATCGATGATGAGGCACGATATGACGGCACAAGCACATCAGGCGATGAAGTTTATGCAAGTGTACTTAATCCCATAAACCTCGGAACTATAGACCTCGGTACCATTACAGTTACAGAAGCTGACATCTCATACAAAGATGTAAAAGTTGTAGCAGTGCTTAACAACTACGGTAATGTTATAAGCTTAAAGACTGTTACAAACTTTGAAATCAGAGTAACAGCAAAGGCAATGATTAACTTCACAACTAACGTTGAAGGCACAATCACTGAAGAGTTTGAGATAACATATTAATCGTTGACAGGCTTGCAGACTTACAGTAAACGCACAGGGCTTAATGCTTTGTGCGTTTTTCGGTTAAGAATTGTATTTACTGTCATTAAAACGGTATTTTCTTGTGTCTTTATCGGCAGTCTGAGCACCCGATTTGGTGTCGGGTTTTTGTTGTTCAAAATTTATAACACGTCTAAAAACAGATGCTGACTTTGCAAATGATAACTACGAATGTTCTATAAAAACATTGATATTTTGTGAAAAATGTGCTATAATAACATTGCGACGTAAAATTAAATATAGTCTATGATGATTCGGGGAACATTAATATTGGAAAAAATGCATTCCTTTTATTAAACTATATCCCTGAATGGTCTATATTTAATATTTTGCGTCGCGGCAAAAGGAATGCGTTTTTCGGTGCGTTCCGTTTGTCGGGGCGCACTTTTTAATTTTCTCTGCTAAGTAGCGGGGTTATTTTTGTTATATTTTTTGTGCGTTACGGCTTACGGAAAGAATGTTTTGCTTTCCTTTTCCGTGACGCTGTTTTTTTTGAAAGGAGGAGTGTTGTTTTTTGTCGCACATAAAAAAAAGGAGGCTTATTTATGAATATCAAAAAAACATCCCTTGTTGTAAGCGTGCTTCTTGTTTTAGCTATGCTTTTCAGTTCGCTGACACTTGCAAGTGCAGCAAACACAGAAGTAACTGCATATGAGTCAACAACCGGCAGCTACGATGACGGCTATAACGACGGCTATGACAGCGGTTACAACGACGGCTATTATGACGGCATATATGATGGCTATGACAACGGCTACAACGACGGCTACTATTACGGACAGGCAAGCAACAAAGACATTTTCACAGTTATCCGTGAAAGAATTGAAGAAATCAGATACAACATTCAGAATTTCTTCAAGAACCTTAAGAAAAAGTTCAAAGACGCTTTCGGAATCAGCGACATCGACAAGAACTACCTTCCCTCAGCTGACACAGTAAATCTTGGCGAGAATGAAGAAGCATGGGCAATCTGCGAGGAGTTCAACGAAAAAACATACGCTCTGTATTATCCCGATGAGCCTATCAGCTATGTTAAGACTGAAAAGGTTGACATCGAAATCACAGACTGTCCCGGTGGAAAGGTAACAGCCGCACTTGTTAACCCCGTTGTGAAAAATTTCCTTGTGGATGAAGTTGAAGAGTACAAAAATGAGATTGACTACACAACAGCTATGCAGCGTGTAGATGTATACCCCACAGGTCTTACAAGCGCCAAGAAGACAGTAAACGACGACGGTACAACAGATTATGAATTTGTACTTATTGACGAAGCAACCTTCTATGACGGCGAGGATGACTATTACCTTAATTCAAACGGTGAGCTCAGCTACGGTTATTTCTACAACTATGATGTAGCTGATGTGCTTATATTCAACTATCTTGATTTAGACCCCGTTAAGGTTAAGAGAGCTACCGTTTACTATCCCGGCACAACAGTGAAAGCAACAGCTGACGCTGAGGGCAGACTTATCACTCTCGACATTCTTATGCCCGTTGAAGGCAGCGGTAGAGCACAGCTCTATCTTGCAGGTCTCAATGTTGAAGTTAAGGGCTACAGAAACGAAAGCTTCGAAATTACTTATCCCGGATTTGACTTTGATATTGACACAGACCTCATTCCTGACGAACAGGAAACTCTTGAAGGTAACGAAGACGCAGCCGCACTCTGCGAAGAATTTGAAAAACTTCTTTACAATTTCTCATACGGTGTACCCGACGACGCAACAATCAAGTATGAAAATACAATTGATGCAACCGTTACAGATTGCCCCGGCGGTAGCACAGTTGCTTCTATCATAAACCCTGTAATTGATAACTTCACAGGCACTAATAGGCAGGAAGAAATCGTAAGCAAAGGCGACTATTCCTATTATGTAACTCCCATCGACCTTTTCCCTGAAGGACTTACCGTTGCAGAAAAGACAGTGAACGCTGACGGCACAACAGATTACAAGTTTGTACTTGTCAATGAAGTTGCACACTTTGACGGCAACAGGACCTACGCTATAAAATATGTTGACGGTAAAGCTCAGGTATATGACCTTTATCACGAAGCAATTTACAGACAGATTCGTCTTGAGTATGTAGATCTCGGCCCTGTTACTATATCCAAAGCAGATATTTACTATCACGGTGCAACAATCACAGCTAAGACTGATGCTGAGGGCAGACTTATAGGTTTCACCCTTAATCATCCCGTTGAAGGCTATGCAACCGGAAAGGCTGGCTTTATTCAGGCAACAATTGGTCTTGCAGGCGTTGAAACAGAAAATATCGAGATTACATATTCCTAAGCCTTGGACAGCAAAGGCTACTAACCTTATGACATATCCTTTTGCCGCGACGCAGTGATGCAGTTTTATATGGCAGCTCGCCCACATGAAATCTTTATTGATACCCCTTACAGGGATATCGCGACGCAAATAGAGATTAATATTAAAGAAAGGAGAAAAAATAATGCAAGATGTAATGCTTAAAGCACTTGCTTGGCCTTGGAAAATTTTACTTACCCCTTGGATGCTTTTCTTTGTTATGATTCCTGCTGCAATGTTCGGTACTGACAATGAAGGTATGAACAAGCTTTGGAACGGCTATTGGACCGGTTGGTAAAAAACATAAAACGGCGGGATAAAACCTGCCGTTTTCTCTGTTGCTCTTGAGCAGTCCGCTCCTTACGGGGCGGTTTTTTCGTGTTTTTGTACACTTTTCCTACAATTTACTGTGCAATACCGCTAATAAAATAAGCAAGTATACAATATTCATCAAAGGTCAATACTAAAATGAAAAAGTTGTTGACAAAAATTGCATTAGGTAGTATAATTTCAAAGTGTGCGATTATGCATATATGAATATTCAAGAAAGGAGATGCTACATTTGCCTACCTTTAACCAGTTAGTTCGTAACGGTAGAGAAACACTCGTTAAGAAGCCGAAGGCTCCTGCTCTTCTCAAAGGCCTCAACTCAAAGAAGAATGTTATGACAGACCATAACTCTCCTCAGAAGCGTGGCGTTTGCACAGCAGTTAAGACAGCTACACCGAAAAAGCCGAACTCAGCTCTTCGTAAGATCGCCAGAGTACGTCTTACAAACGGCATTGAAGTTTCAGCTTACATCCCCGGCGTAGGTCACAACCTTCAGGAACACAGCGTTGTTCTTATCCGTGGCGGCCGTGTTAAGGACCTTCCCGGTGTTCGTTACCACATCGTTCGCGGTACTCTTGATACCCAGGGCGTAAACGGAAGAATGCAGTCCCGTTCAAAGTACGGTGCTAAGCGTCCTAAGGCAGCCAAGAAGTAATTCAGCACTTTAAGACTGAAACCTATTTTTTAAACTTCCGCAGTCAGGCGGAAAAAGACTATGAATTGACAAATCTTCTTGCAGGCCAGACTTTTTAGTCTAGATGTGAGAGTGTATATATATTATTGTATATGCCTCTCTGGTGCCGACGGGAATTTGTCACTCGAGTACCTATGATATCATTACTATGAAGGAGGGAAGCGCAGTGCCAAGAAGAGGCCAGATTGCAAAACGTGATGTTTTGCCGGATCCGCTTTACAATTCAAAGCTTGTAACACGTCTTATCAACAACGTAATGTACGACGGTAAGAAGGGTGTTGCTCAGAAGATCGTTTACGATGCTTTTGACATTATTAAAGAAAAGACAGGTAAGGAACCTCTCGAAGTTTTCGAAGCAGCTATGGAGAACGTAATGCCCGTACTTGAAGTAAAGGCTCGCCGTGTAGGTGGTTCAACATACCAGGTTCCCATGGATGTTCGTCCTGAAAGAAGACAGACTCTCGGTCTTCGTTGGATTACTCTTTACAGCCGTCAGCGTTCAGAAAGAACAATGAAGGAAAGACTTGCCAACGAAATCATCGACGCTGTAAACGAAACAGGTTCAGCATTCAAGAAGCGTGAAGATACCCATAAGATGGCAGAAGCTAATAAGGCTTTCGCACATTTCAGATGGTAATAATTTGTTAAACGTAACGTTAAGTTAAATGGAGGATAATTATGCCAAGAAAGGTATCTCTTGAAAAGACAAGAAATATTGGTATTATGGCTCATATCGACGCCGGTAAAACAACAACTTCAGAGAGAATTCTCTATTACACAGGCGTAAACCATAAGATTGGTGAAACCCACGACGGTTCAGCAACTATGGACTGGATGGAGCAGGAACAGGAAAGAGGTATTACAATTACCTCAGCTGCAACAACCTGCTTTTGGAAAGAGCACCGTATCAATATCATCGACACACCGGGTCACGTTGACTTCACCGTTGAAGTTCAGCGTTCACTCCGTGTACTTGACGGTTCAGTAACTGTTCTTTGTGCAAAGGGCGGTGTTGAACCCCAGTCAGAAACTGTTTGGAGACAGGCTGACGAATATAAGGTTCCCAGAATGATCTATGTTAACAAGATGGACATTATGGGTGCTGACTTCTACCGTGTTCTCGGAATGATCAAGGAGCGTTTCAACTGCAACGCAGTGCCCATTCAGCTCCCCATCGGTTCAGAAAACACATTCAAGGGTATTGTTGACCTTGTAAACAACAATGCTATCGTATATTACGATGACCTTGGTAAAGATGTAAGAGTGGAAGAAATTCCTGAAGAAATGAAGGACAAGGCTGAAGAGTACCGCCAGAATCTCATCGAAGCCGTTTGCGAAATGGACGAAGAGCTTATGGAAAAGTACTTCGAAGGCGAAGAGCCCTCAGTAGCTGACATCAAGAGAATCATCCGTCAGGCGACAATTGCTAACGATATGGTTCCCGTTTGCTGTGGTACTTCATACCGCAACAAGGGTGTTCAGCCCCTTCTCGACAACATTGTTGACTATATGCCCGCTCCCACAGACATCGAAGCTATCAAGGGTGTTAACCCTGAAACAGAAGAAGAAGAAGTAAGACATTCCTCAGACGAGGAACCCTTTGCAGCTCTTGCATTCAAGATCGCAACAGACCCGTTCATGGGTAAGCTTTGCTTCTTCCGTGTATATTCAGGTACTGTTGACGCAGGTACAACAGTATATAACTCAGTGAAGGACAGCAGAGAAAGACTCGGCCGTATCCTTCAGATGCACGCTAACCACCGTGAAGACATTGATACAGTATATGCAGGTGATATCGCTGCTACAGTTGGTATGAGAAATACAACTACAGGTGATACTCTTTGCGATGCAAAGAACCCCATCATTCTCGAATCAATGAACTTCCCTGAGCCGGTTATCCGTGTTGCTATTGAGCCCAAGACTAAGGCAGGTCAGGAAAAGATGGGTATCGCTCTTCAGAAGCTTGCTGAAGAAGACCCCACATTCCGTTGCTACACAGACGAAGAAACAGGTCAGACAATTATTGCAGGTATGGGTGAGCTTCACCTTGAAATCATCGTAGACAGACTTCTCCGTGAATTCAAAGTTGAAGCTAACGTAGGTAAGCCTCAGGTTGCTTACAGAGAAACCATTCGCGCAACTGCTTCTTCAGATACAAAATATGCTCGTCAGTCAGGCGGTAAAGGTCAGTACGGTCACGTTAAGATCAACATCGAACCCAACCCCGACAAGGGCTACGAGTTTGTTAACAGCATCGTTGGTGGTGCTATTCCCAAGGAATACATCGGACCCGTTGACGCAGGTATCCAGGGCGCTATGCAGTCAGGTGTTATTGCCGGCTACAGCATGGTTGACGTTAAGGTTACTCTTTACGACGGTTCATACCACGAAGTTGACTCATCAGAAATGGCGTTCAAGATTGCCGGTTCAATGGCATTCAAGGATGCAGCTAAGAAGGTAAACCCTGTTCTTCTCGAACCCATCATGAAGGTTGTTGTTATCACACCTGAAGATTATATGGGCGACGTTATCGGCGACCTTAACTCACGCCGTGGCGAAATCCAGGGCTTCGAAGACCGTTCAGGTGTTAAGCAGATCAACGCAAGAGTTCCCCTTGCAGAAATGTTCGGTTACGCTACAGACCTCCGTTCCAAGACTCAGGGCCGTGGTCAGTATGTAATGGAACCCGACGGTTATAAGGAAATTCCCAAGTCAATTTCCGAACAAATCGTATCAGAAAGAGCTAAGAGAGACTAATTTTTCTCAAAAAACTCTTGCAATTCTGTCAGATAATTGATAGAATATATACAATGCAGTAAAACTGCAACCAAAAAATAATTTATTGCTAATATTAAGGAGGAGATTCCAATGGCAAAAGCAAAATTTGAAAGAAGCAAGCCCCACGTTAACATTGGTACAATCGGCCACGTTGACCACGGTAAGACAACACTTACAGCAGCTATCACAAAGACTCTCGCAATGAAGGGTTACGCTAAGTTCGAAGCATACGATATGATCGATAAGGCTCCCGAAGAAAGAGAACGTGGTATCACAATCAACACAGCTCACGTTGAGTACGAAACTGACAACCGTCACTACGCTCACGTTGACTGCCCGGGCCATGCTGACTACATTAAGAACATGATCACAGGTGCTGCTCAGATGGACGGTGCTATCCTTGTTATCGCTTCAACAGACGGCCCCATGGCTCAGACAAAAGAACACCTTCTTCTTGCTCGTCAGGTTGGCGTTCCCTACATCATCGTATTCATGAACAAGGTTGACCAGGTTGACGACGAAGAACTTCTTGAACTCGTTGAAATGGAAATCCGTGAGACTCTTGACGAATATGAATTCCCCGGCGATGATATTCCGATCGTTAGCGGTTCTGCTTTAATGGCATTAGAATGTGCTGCTACCGAACCTTCTGCTCCTGAATATGCTCCCATCCTGGCTCTGATGGATCAGGTTGACGCTTACATTCCTACTCCGGAAAGAAAAGCAGACCTGCCCTTCTTAATGCCTGTTGAAGACGTATTCACCATTACCGGTCGTGGTACTGTTGCTACCGGTAGAGTAGAACGTGGTGTTCTTAAACTCTCTGAAGAAGTAGAAATCGTTGGTCTTGCTGAAGAAACCA
>JAZSQU010000007.1:0-7644 GCA_045538095.1 Acutalibacteraceae bacterium
TTTGTATCCCATATGGTGTTCTCGCATATCCATTATAACATGTAATTTGAATTCCGCACTATAAACTTTATTTTTTCTTCCTGTTTTACTCATAAAAATATGCACCTCCAAAAGTGTCTAACTTTTGGGGTGCATATCATTCATGGGAATTTTTCTTATTCTGTTTCTTTTTCAGTTTTGGGCTCAATTTCAACTCTGACCTTACCTATACGGCGTTCTTCAACATTGAGAATGGTAAACTTCAGGTTTTCGTACTGAATCTCGTTATTGTCTCCATCCTTGGGAAGAAAACCCAGACTGCTGATAAGAAAACCTCCAAGAGTATCGTAATCACCCTCAGGAATAATATCGTCTACAAGCTCATTCACTTCTTCAATATAAGCCGTTCCGTCAATAGTGAAAATATTTTCACCCTCTTCAACGATTTCTTCTTCCTCGTTGTCGTATTCGTCCTGAATATTACCGACAATAGCTTCAATAAGGTCCTCAAGCGTTACAATACCTGCAGTACCACCGTATTCGTCAACAACAACTGCCATCTGTACTCTCTTTTCTGTCATTTCGTCAAAGAGACTACCGCAGTTTTTACTGAAGGGTACATAGTAAGCATCACGCATATAATCCTTCGGGCTGTCGTTCTGTGGGAAATTATCTGAGTAAATATACTTGAGAAGATCTTTAATATATACAATACCGATAATGTTATCCTGATCTTCGTGATACACGGGAATTCTTGAGTAGCCGTGCTCAATTGAAAGGTCAACAACGTCTTTGAGAGTGTCTGTATCCTCAACAGCGACCATATCTGTTCTGTGAGTCATAATATCGGAAACGTCAATATCGTCAAACTCGAAGATATTGTTAATCATTTCCTTCTGAAGGTTTTCAATTACACCTTTTTCCTCGCCAACATCAACCATCATTCTAATTTCTTCCTCGGTTACGCTTTCTTCATCAGCATTGGGGTCAAAACCGAAAAGGCGCACAACAGCATTGGTTGAAAGAGAAAGAATTTTTACAAATGGTGATGTAAGCTTCTTTACAACAAGAAGCACGGGTACAACCTTATACGCTATCGCTTCAGGTTTCTGCATTGCCATTCTCTTAGGTGCAAGTTCACCGAGAACAAGGGAGAAGTAAGACATAATAACCGTAATGAGCACAACGGAAACACCACTGATGATTCCGGCAGGTGCTGTGGGGAATTTAACCATAACAGCATCAGTGAGCATATCGGCAAAGGTTGTTGATGCACTTGCAGAAGTAAGGAAGCCTGCAAGGGTTACACCAATCTGAATGGTTGAAAGGAAGTTACTGGGGTTTTCAGTAAGCTTCATAATCTGCTTTGCCTTTTTGTTGCCTTCCTCTGCCATTTTCTCAACCATATTGTCGTTAAGAGAAATGATTGCAATTTCGCTCATTGCGAAAAAGGCGTTAACTAAAATAAGTACGAACAGTAAAACAATTTGAAAGATAATACTTCCAGGGTCATCCATCTCGGATATTTCTCCTTTCAGGTTTAAAATTAAACTATATAAATCTACAGCTAAGTATTATACTACATTTACCTTAAAAGGTCAATCTTTTGCAAAAATTAATTCTATTCTAAAGTAATTCTCATATAATGGTCTCACTCTTTATTGACAAAAGCACTTTGCAATTATAAAATTAATATATAAAACTTAAGTGAGGTATAAACTATGAAGCTTACCTTTATTGCAGATTTGCACCACTATTCGGAAACTCTCGGCACAAAAGGCAGAGCGTATGAACTGCGAAGCGGTTCTGACCAGAAGTGTCTCGCTGAAACCGGCGCCATTATTGACTCGGCTTTTTCAAAAATTGCAGAGAGTGACACAGAAGCGGTTATTATTCTCGGCGACATCACAAACAACGGTGAGATTGTTTCTCACGAGGAAATCAGAGAAAAACTCTACGCACTAAAAAAGAAAAAGCCCGTTTATGTTATCACCGCCACCCACGACTGGTGCTGCGACAAAAATCCGCGCAGATTCGAGGGCACCTCAACCTTTCACGATGTACCTGTAATGAAGCCGGAAAACCTGAGAGATTTCTACAAGGATTTTGGCCCTGAGGATGCAAAAAGTGAGTTTTTCACTCACCTTGGTACAAGCACTTACACTGTGGACATCGGCGACAAGGTGCGGCTTTTCTGCTTTAACGATGACCAGAACGGAAAGGGCAAGTCCGGCTACAAGGAAGACCACCTTAAATGGATTGAAGCAGAAATAAAAAAAGCGAGAAAAGAAGGCAAAATTGTGCTCGGTGCTTCCCATCACCTTATTATGGCTCACATTCATCCCATGCTTGCCCGTGGCGGCACCTGCATAGGCGACAAGGAAAAGGTTGCCTCACGCTTTGCTGATGCAGGTCTGCGTTACACTTTTGCAGGACACTCTCATATTCAGCACATCAATTCCTTCACATCAGAAAAAGGCAACACCATTTATGAGGTTAATGTTGGTTCTCTTGTAGGTTACCCTTCACCTATTATCAATGTTGAAATAACCGACGATAACATTCACATCGAGACAGAGCATCCCGATAAATTCATCTACAAGGGCATATCCTACGATACGCTCAGTTACACGAAAAGACACTCACTTATGCTTGTAGATAATATTTTTTCAGCAGCGCAAAAGGGTAAAGACGAATTCTGTGACCGACTTACAGCTCTCGGTATTCCTCAGGACAAAGCTTCCATTCTTTACATTATTGCTCATCCCATGCTTAAATATGTCAACGGCTGTACAGTAGGCGAAGGCTACAAAAAGCTTAAGCTTTTCGGCATGGGCAGACTTTTTGAAAAGAGCCTTATTGAGGAATTCAAGCATAAAAATGTGATGGATTTTGCTTATGAAATTTTTCTTTCTGCTCTTGACGGAAGCACTGTAAGATATCCGAAGGGCAGTTCATACTATAAAATGGTAATGAGCTTTATGGCAATACCCCTTAAAATTAAGGATGTTGACCTGACGAGAGGGCTTTACGGTGTGGTTGAGAGTATTCTCACCGGTAGCAAATGGGATATAAACAGCTGCGATTTGCCGAATCTTTATAAGTAAAAATAGACTTGCCAGCAGGTAAGGGGCGACGACTGCCCTGATTTTCATTTGGAAAATCAGGGCAACTGAATAAAGGCTGAGCTTTAAGGCTCAGCCTTTATTCAGTAACGGAAAGAAAACTTCATTTTCTTTCCGTTGTCGTCGCCCCCATTTTCAGGTTTGCTGCACATAAAAAAACAGCCACAAGAAGGGAATCCTTCTTGTGGCTCAGTTTTTTAACCGTTAAGTATTTCAAAAATATTCTTGTTAGCCTTGTAAAGCTCTTTATAAGCCTTGAAGTTCTTATCGTAAACTGCCTTGTTTGCAGGGTTGGGCTTGAAGATTTTGTCAACCTTAATGAGCTTTCCTGCGTCGTCAATGCTTTCAATAACACCAAGACCTACAGCGATTACAACTGCAGCACCTACAGCACCTACATTCTGAGGACTGGGTACAGTTTCAACTGTTCTGCCTGTGCAGTCAGCAAGAATCTGGCTTGTTGAATCTGCAAGTGCGCCACCGCCTACAAAACGGATAATCTGTGAGGTTTCGGTTTTCTTTTCAATTGTTTCAAGGAACCAGCGAAGGTGCATACAAACACCCTCTGCAACGGCTCTGATAAGCTCGCTCTTACCTGTTTCAAGGCTGATGTTGAAGAACATTGCTCTTGCGTTGGGATCCTCAAAGGGACAACGGTTACCGTGGAGCCAGGGAGTGAAGATTACACCGTTTGAACCTGCGGGAACTTCCTGAGTAACTGCTGACATATACTGATAAAGGTTTGTGTACTGTGTTTCCATATCTTCAGCAACGTCAATCTTCTTGAGATAAATGCCGATTTCGTCAAGAGCAAGATGGTCCTTAACCCATTCAACGCACTTACCTGCAGTTTCAAGCTCTGCAAAATAGTTGTAATAACCGGGACGTGCGCCTACTGTTGCAGCAATCATAGCACTTGTATCTGCAAGGCTCTTGTCAACAACTGTTGAAACCCAACCTGATGTACCCACATAAACGTGAGTGTCGCGAAGACCTACCGAACCTGCACCGACACCGATAAGTGAAGCGTCACCGCCGCCACCGAATACCATTGTGCCGGGTTTAAGACCAAGCTCAGCAGCAGCCTTTTCTGTAAGTCCGCCAACCTTATCTGTGCTCTTGATAATGTTTGCAAGGTGGTTAGTGTCAACACCGAACATCTTGCACATTTCAGGGCTCCAGCACTTCTTTTTGATGTCATAAATAAGAGTTGCAAAAGCTGAGTCCTCTGTCATAATGAACTCGCCTGTCATTCTTGCAATAAGTGATTCCTTAACGTCGAGCCATTTATGTACATGTCTGAAGTTTTCGGGCTCATTGCCCTTTACCCAAAGATACTTGTAAACAGGATCCTTAACGCTGAGAGAAGCAGCACCGGTAATTGCAAGTGACTTAAGCACCTTAACAACGTTACCGCCTGCAACCTGAACACCGTAAGCCATATTGTCTTTAAGCTCTTTTCTCGCTCTCTGATCCATATAGCTCATAGCTCTTCTTACGGGCATACCCTCTTTGTCAACAAGAACAAGGCCCTGCATCTGTGAGCAGAAGGAAATACCGTCAATTACGTCGGGATTTACCTTTGCTTCGGCAATTACCTTTTTGGTGGTGTTTATCATTGCCTGCCACCACTCCTGAGGGTCCTGCTCTGCGCCGCCGTCAGGGAAAACATAAAGCTCATAACCTTCGCTTGCCGCGCCGATAAGAGTAATTTCCTTTTCAATTTCAAACAGACAGGTTTTTACACCTGTTGTTCCGATGTCATAAGCGAGTGCGTATTTCTTCATTTTTCTCTTCCTTTCAATACTGTCAATTTTCGTTCATTTTGAGTGCCGCTTTTATAAATCGAAGAATGTTTTCAATTACGAATTCATCCTTTTCAAAAACGTCTTCGCCTGCATAGATTTTATATCTTTCAGAGTAGTAGTCGCAGGCGTAGGAGAACTGGACATTTATAAGGATATTGTCCACAAGATAAGCAGCCATACCCGGGTCAATATCTGTTCTTATTTCACCGTTAACCTGACCTTCCACAATTGCTTTTTTATAAGCTGCGGCAGTTACAGTTTCCATACTTCTTGCAATTTTCTTTGCAAGTTCAGGGTCATTTTCACCGGTAAACTCGTTATAAAGCTTAATCAGCACACCGCTTTTCCGTGAAAACTCAATTGCAATTCTGATAAGCTTTTCAAGCTTTACCATCACATCTTCAGCAGAGTTGATAACTGACTCAAGCACAGCCTCAAGATTACTTATGCCATAGTTGACACTTGTAAGGAAAAGGTCTGTTTTTGTATCAAAGTATTTATACAGTGAACCGACACTGACTTCTGCTTTTTTTGCAATAGTATTGATGTTTGCATTGTTGAAACCGTTGTTTGCAAATTCATTTACTGCAACCGTGAGAATTTTTCTTCTTTTTTCTTCGGAAATATTGCTGAAGGTAGGCTTATAATGAACGGTATTACTACCCATAATTCCTCTCCTATACTATACACTTTTTCTACATTTTATCAGCATCGGCTTAAAAATGCAAGTGTTTATCAGAAATTGAAGCCGTTATAGCCCCAATGGTCTGTTTCTTCATATTTAATGTATATTCCTGAAGGTTCAATTCCCAATATCTCTGACAGCTCATTTGTAAGCTCCTTTGTGAGCGCAGCGTACTGACTGTCGCTTGCTTTACCTAAAAGCGCAACCTCAACAATTGCCAGATTTTTTGAATTGTCGCCTTTGAAATAAAGACGGCAGTTATCCTCAAAGTTCAGCATAAGCCAGCTTTCGCTTTTTCCGATAAACTCTATTGCTTTACCCATCTTATCTTTGAGGAGGATTTCCTGCTCTTTTGAAATTTCTGTTGTTGTTCTTGTGTTAATAAAAGGCATAAACTATTCTCCTTACTTACTGATTCTGTTCATTGCAGTTGAATTCATTGCCATTCTCAGCACGTTCATTGCACTTCTCTGCATTTCACCAAGGGTGATACCGTCCTCTTTACCATAGGTTTTGAGAAGTGTGCCGTCAGAAACTCTTAAGGGAAGTCTTGAAGCACCACCGGGCATAAGCACGTCAACCTGAGCACGTACTCTGTAAGCCTGATTCTTAAGGTTCGGGAATTCGGGGCTGTTTGAGTCCTGCATCCACCAGTCAGTCATAACATTGCCCTCATAGCCCCATTCTTTACGAAGAACAGTTGTGCAAAGCTCGTACTGATAATGTCCCCATACACCGTTAATCTTGTTGTAAGAGGTCATAATATTGTTGGGCTTTCCTTCTTTTACGCAGATTTCAAAACCACGAAGATAAATTTCACGAAGAGCTCTTTCTGAAAGGCGTGAATCGTTTTTGCAGCGGTTATATTCCTGATTATTACAAGCATAGTGCTTGGGACAGGCTGAAGTTCCGTTTTTCTGAGCGCCTCTTACATAAGCAGCTGCAATTTTACCGCTGAGCACGGGGTCTTCTGAGAAATATTCAAAGTTACGTCCGCAAAGAGGTGTTCTGTGAATATTCATACCCGGAGCAAGAATAACGTCACTGCCCTTTTTGAGCATTTCACCGCTGATTGCTGTGAGAAGTTCTTCAACAAGCTTTGTGTCAAAGCTGCAGCTGAGAAGAGTGCCGATAGGAATAAGAGAGCAGCTGGCCGTTAGTCTGAGACCTGAGGGGCCGTCAGTTGTTGTTACTGCAGGGATTCCCTTATTTCTCATTGACTGAAGCACACCTGCAAAGCAGCCTGCATTACCCGGTGCTCCCAGCTTACTTCTCATTGTGTAGTCACCGCGTGTAATTGCTTCAAGCTCTTTAAGGCTAAGCTGAGCCACAAAGTCTTCCATTGTTGCTTTTCCGTTTTTAACATCAATAAGCTTGATTCCTTTGTCGCCTGTCTGCTTAATATCCTGAGGAAGGTTATCCTTGATAATCTTTCGAAGGTCTGTTCTTGAAGTGAATGCAGCTTCCCTTTTGATTTCGTAGCCGTTTTCGGTCTTTTCAGCCTTTATCTTGCTGAAAGCATACTTGGGTGCTGCAACCTGAGTAAGTTGCTCAAAGAGAGTGTTTTCAGCGCTTTCATAGGTATAAACTGTTTCTGCAGAGCGTACATCCTCGCCGATTGCAAAGCCGTATGTACCCTTTTCAATTACATAAGCCGAAGCAAAGCCCGTTTTTCCGCTTTCGTCGTAGGAAGCAAGACTTCTCATAGGAACAGTGATTGTAATCTCCTCTTCCTCGCCTGCAGAGAGAATTTTTGTCTTATTGAAACCGCCAAGCTCACGGTAGGGATTGCCGAGAACACCGCAAGGCTTTTCAACATAAACCTGAATTGCAAGAGCACCGTTGCAGTCGCCCACATTTTTCACCTTATATCTGAAGCTGAAGCCGTCATCGGTACCTTCTGCTGAAACAAAGCTCTTTTCAAACTTCGTATATGAAAGACCGTGACCGAAGGGATAAAGAACCTCGTCGGGTCTGAAGGTTTCAAAATATCTGTAGCCTACATAAATGTCCTCTACATAGTTATTGTATTCCTTTGCACCGAAAT
>JAZSQU010000068.1:0-7441 GCA_045538095.1 Acutalibacteraceae bacterium
GCTTAAGCAGTACTTTATTCCTCCTTTCAAAATGACTGTTCCCAAGAAGTTTTTCAGAAGCAGTGAAGAACAGCAGGCTTTCTTTGACAAAGATGCAAAGACACCCGTAAAATTCAAGGACTGTGTTCCTTTCAGAATATACTTTTCCAAGACCCTTGGTGTTGGCGGCGGTATTTACATAAATGTAAGTCACCTTGCAATGGATGCTCTCGGTATGGTTGGTTGTCTTTTCGACACTCTTCGCATTTACTTTGCTCTTAAAAAGGGTGAACCCATTCCTGAAGCCCTCAATTCCTATGAAGAATATATTCAGGCAGAATTTGAGAAACTCAAAGACGAAAAGAAACAGGCTAAGCACGCAAAGTTCTATGAAGAATACTGGGACAAGGAAAAAGAACCCTTCTATGCAGGTGTTCACGGTCCCGAATTCCTTGAAAAAGCAAGAAAGAAACAGAAGAATCCCAACCTTCGTGTTCCCGCTGCTTACAATCCCCTTTACTCAAGCTGCAAACAGCTCACTCTTCATATAGATCCCGAAACATCAGCAAAGATTTTCGAATACTGTAAAGCTAACAGCATTGCTCCGGAAAGTCTCTTTATGTTTGCTCTTCGTACTCACTGTTCTTCAATCAACTACAGAACAGATGACGTATTTATGATGGTTACCTGCAGCAAACGCGCTACTGTTAAGGAAAAGAATATGAGTGGTTGTCTTGTTCAGCCCATTCAGGTCCGTACAATTATTCCCGAAGATAAGACTTTCGCTGAAGGTCTCAAGGAATATACAAAAGTCAGAACTCAGCTTTACCGTCACCTTGATTATCCTTACATCAAGGCTCGCGATATGTCAAGAGAGGTTTACGGTTACAACCTTATCCAGGGACCTGCTTGTATGATGTTCACCTGGCTTCCTCTTCCCATCGACAGGGATATGGGCTTCAAGTATAGCTTCCAGATTCACGATCTCGGTGCTTACTTTACACCGCTTTATACAATCTGCTCACCTGACCCCACAGATAAGGGTATCAATATGACCTATCTTTACAGATACAAGCTTTCAAACCAGGCTCAGATTGAGAAGCTCCACGAAAATGCACTCAAAACTATTAAAGCCGGTCTTGAAAATCCAGACATTACTGTTGGCGAGCTTCTTGACAATTGCGGCAAATAAAATGTTATCTCTGCGGAAGTTCCGCATTCAATAAATAAAAATTCAGGAGACAAACCATGACAATTGAACTTTCAAAAAAAGAGATTAAAGAGCTCTACAAGCTTCGTAAAAAAATTCATATGATGGGCCCTCTTTCAACACTTCAGGACCTCTTCAACAGAAGTGAAGCTTTCGGTGATAGAGTTGCCGTTGTTGAAAAAGTAAAAAAGCAGCCCGTTTCTTACACAGTTAAGGAATTCCACGACAAAGTAAGAGAAGTAGGTACAGCTCTTTATGAATTAGGTCTTGCAGGTAAGCATATCGCTATCGTAAGTGAAAACTCATACGATTGGATTGTTGCTTTCTTCGCAATCGTTTGCACAAAGAGTATTGCTGTTCCCGTTGACAAGGAGCTTCCCGATAAGGACATTAGTATGCTCATTTCAAAGGGCGACGCTGAAGCTGTTTTCCATAGCAAAACTTATAAGGAAACTGCTGAACTTCACATCCAGAGCGATGAAAGATGTCAGTATGCTTTCAATATGACTCCCCACAGCAAAGCTGAAGGCGGAAAATTCCTCACAATAGGTGACCTTGCTGATATGGGCCGTGAGCTTCTCAAAAAAGGCGACACAAGATTTGCTGACACAAAGATTGAAAAAGACGACCTTGCTGCAATTGTATTCACTTCAGGTACAACAGGTACAAACAAGGGCGTAATGCTCACTCACTATAACTTCTCATCAAACTGTGAAGGCGTTCTCGACTTTGTTGGTTCAGAGCTTTCAACAATGTCAATCCTTCCCATGAACCATGTTTATGAGCTTTCATGCAGCGTTCTTACAGCTATCTACATGAACGGTATCATTTATATCAACGACAGCCTTAAGAACATTCTTCCCAACATCAACGAATTCAAGCCTCATGCAATGGCTGTTGTTCCCCTTGTTCTTGAAGCTATTTATAACGGCATCTGGTCAAAGGCTGAAGCAAGCGGCAAGGCTCCCATTATGAAAAAGATGATCAAAATCAGCAACAAGCTTCTCAAAGTAGGCATTGACATTCGTCCCGTGGTATTCAAGCAGGTTACTGACAACTTCGGCGGCAGATTCCCCACAATGTCATGCGGCGGTGCTCCTGCAAGAGCTGACCACATCAAGAGCCTTTCAGAAATCGGTTTCAACGTCATTTCAGGTTACGGTATGACAGAAGCTTCTCCCACAGTTACCCTTCACAACAACGGCAGAAACAAGCCTCTTTCATGCGGTAAGGCATTCCCCAGAGCTAAGTTCAAAATTGACGCTCCCGACGAAGAAGGTATCGGCGAAATTCTTCTTAAAGGTGACAACGTAACAAAGGGTTACTACAAAGATCCCGAAGCTACCGCTGCTTCATTCACAGAAGACGGCTGGTTCAGAACCGGTGACTACGGCAGACTTGACGAAGACGGCGAGCTTTACATCACAGGCCGTAAAAAGTTCCTTATCATTCTTCCCAACGGCGAAAACATCTTCCCTGAAACCGTTGAAAGCAACATTATGGAAAATCTTCTCTATGCTCACGAGGTTGTAGCTTTTGAACAGAAGAAGATGATTGGCGAAAAAGAAATCGTGGTTATGGCTGCTGCAGTTTACACTGAAAAGAGCGACCATCCCGAAAACATGAGCGAAGAAGACATCATCAAGAAGGTTAAGGCAGACGTTGCAGAGTCCAACAAGGGTCAGCCTTCATACCGTAAGGTACAGAACGTTTATGTCTCCTTCAATGAGTTCCCCAAGAGCTCAACAAGAAAGGTTATCAGACAGAAAGTCATTGATACATATACAAAAGCAACACAAAATGCTTAATTTTAATTTGGAGGACAATCAATTATGTTTGAACAGGTAAAAGCACTCATTTGTCAGTATGTGGACATTGATCCCGCAACAATCACAGAGGAAACCAACATCAGAAGTGACCTTGGTCTTAACTCACTCGAGCTCATCAACATTGCAGTTGCAATCGAAGATGAATTCGACCTTGAAATCCCCGATCGTGAAGTTGCTAACATCGAAACTCTCGGCGACGCAGTAAAAATCATTGAAAAATATATTGAAGACTAATCCATACTGCAAAAACTCCCTGAAAAAATCGGGGAGTTTTTATTTTTTGATTGACTTATCCTGATTAAAGTTGTATACTTATTCTGTTATAGTTTGACTTAAAGGGAGGAAATACCAATGGCATACTTAAGCGATATTGAAATCGCTCAGCAGTGCGAAATGAAGCATATCTGCGAAATTGCAAAAAAAGCCGACGTTGATATGAAATATATTGAACAGTACGGCAACTACAAAGCGAAAATTGACCTTTCTCTTCTCAGCGATACAAAAGACAAGAAAGACGGTAAGCTCATTCTTGTTACTGCGATTACACCCACACCTGCAGGCGAAGGCAAAACAACAACAACAATCGGTCTTGCAGACGGTATGAGCAGAATCGGCAAGAAAGTTACTGTTGCTCTTCGCGAGCCTTCTCTCGGCCCCGTTTTCGGTGTTAAGGGCGGTGCAGCAGGCGGCGGTTATGCTCAGGTTGTACCTATGGAGGACATTAACCTTCACTTCACAGGCGACTTCCACGCAATTACAAGCGCAAACAATCTTCTTGCTGCTATGCTTGACAACCACATTCAGCAGGGCAACTCTCTCGGTATTGATGTAAGAAGAATTACCTGGAAGCGCTGCCTTGATATGAACGACAGACAGCTACGTTTCATTACAGACGGTCTTGGCGGAAGAATTAACGGTACCCCCCGTGAAGACGGTTTTGACATCAGCGTAGCAAGTGAGGTTATGGCAGTTTTCTGCCTTGCAAACAGCGTTACTGACCTTAAGGAAAGACTTTCAAGAATCATCGTCGGTTACACCTACGATAACAAGCCCGTAACCTGCGGACAGCTCAAAGCTGCAGGTGCTATGACAGCACTTCTTAAGGATGCCCTCAAGCCCAATCTTGTTCAGACTCTTGAAGGCAACCCTGCTTTCGTGCACGGCGGTCCTTTTGCAAATATCGCACACGGCTGCAACTCAGTTATTGCAACAAAAACAGCTCTTAAGATGGGCGACTATACAATTACTGAAGCAGGCTTCGGTGCTGACCTCGGCGCTGAAAAGTTCCTTGATATCAAGTGCAGAATGGCAGGTCTCAAGCCTGACGCAGTTGTAATGGTTGCAACAATCCGTGCCCTTAAGATGCACGGCGGCCTTCCCAAGACTGCTCTCGGCGAAGAGAATATTGAGGCTCTTGAAAAGCGCATTCCCAACCTTCTCAGACACGTTTCAAACATTAAGAATGTATATAAGCTCCCCTGCGTTGTTGCAGTTAACCGTTTCCCCACTGATACAGACAAGGAAATCGACTTTGTTATTGAAAAGTGTAAAGAACTCGGCGTAAACGTTAAGCTTTCAACTGTATGGGCTGACGGCGGCAAGGGCGGCGAAGAGCTTGCTAAGGAAGTTGTTCGTCTTTGCGAAGAAGAAAGCAACACTGACTTCACCTTCTCTTATGACGAAAACGCATCTATCCCCGAAAAAATCAAGGCTATTGTAACTAAGGTTTACGGCGGAACAGACGTTTCAATTCTCCCCTCTGCAATGAAGCAGATTAAAACTCTTGAAGAAATGGGACTTGACAAGCTTCCCGTATGTGTTGCAAAAACCCAGTACAGTTTCTCAGATGATCCCTCAAAGCTTGGTGCACCCGAGGACTTCACTGTAACAGTAAGAAACGTTAAGATTTCAGCAGGTGCAGGCTTCATTGTTGTTCTCACCGGCGACATTATGACAATGCCCGGACTTCCCAAGGTTCCTGCAGCTGAAAAAATTGACGTTGACGAAAACGGTAAAATAACAGGTCTGTTCTGATCTGATTTAGGAGGATATAAAAATGGATTACATCTGGATTGTTCTTTTGGCACTTTCAACAATTCTTCTTGCAATTTACGGCAAAAAGGTTAACAAAGCTGAGCATCCCAACACTTACAAAAAAGCAAAAAAGGGCAAGAAGGCTAAAAAGGCTAAGAAGCAAAAGGCAGTTAAGCCAATGCGCGAAAACCGTATCCTTGAATTTTCAATGGCAGGTCTTTTCATCGGTGTTGTTGCTTCATTCTTCCTTGCCGATAAGGTTGCTCTCGTTCTTTCAGGCTGCTTCTTCGCAGGTATCGTTCTCGGTATGATTTTCAAGAGAAAGACCTTTGTTGAATCACTTGACGAGCTTGACATTGATGAAGAATTTGAAGAAGCTCCCGTAACTGAGGTTCTTTTTGAAGAACCCGCAGCTGAAGAGCCTGAGCTTGAAGCTGAGATTATTACAGCTGAATAAAACAGTAAACTAAGAACCGTCGAAATTATCGGCGGTTCTTTTTTCAGATTGTCGAGAAATGTGTTAGATGGCGTTTTCTTTGCTCCGAAGGCGTACACAGGTACTCCGAGAGGGCAAAAAAACGTCAAGCGCAAAAGTTTAATTGACATAACTCGATGTTATGTCAATTAAATATAATAGATTAAATTTTAAAACATATGAACTATAGTTTATGATTTTTCTTTTGCGCGTTCTTGTGCGTTTGTCGACGATCTGTCACATCATTTTTCTCATTTTCAGCAGAATTGCCTTTTCTTTTCTCGACACCTGAACCTGACTCATGCCTAGCTCTTTTGCAGTTTTAACCTGAGTAAGTCCCTTGAAATAGCGAAGCTCAATAAGTCTGCGCTCAGGGGCTTCAAGACCCTCGATTACCGTTTTGAGAGTAAGCTTTTCTGCAATTTCTTCTTCAGGTGGGTCTGTGGGAATGTCAAGCTCAGTAGTGCCTTTTTCGTCGTCAACGGTAAGGGACAAGGCAGGCATTGAAACGGTGATAAGCTCTGCAGCTTCAGACACGGACACCTGCAGTCTTTCAGAAAGCTCGGTTATGGTTATATCTCTTCCCAGCTCAACAGCCATTTCTTCACGTATTTTCACTGCATGCCGCGATTTTTCTTTTAATGCTCTGCCAACCTTCACTGTGCCGCCATCACGGAAAATCCGTCTTATCTCTCCGAGGATTACAGGTACGGCATAGGTAGAAAAGGCAAAACCACGGCTGCTGTCAAAATTGTCGGCTGCCTTTATAAGCCCCACACAGCCCGCCTGAAACAAATCGTCGTAATCCACTCCCCTGCCCCTGAATTTGTTAGCGCAGGAATGCACCAGACCGAAATTTGAATTTATAAGCTCACTGCGGTTTTCGTTTTCCTTTTTCAAGGCATCAACTCCTTAAAACAGACAAACTCAAAGTTTTTTGCCTCGGATTTTCTTCTCCATAGTGACCGTTGTGCCGACACCAACCCTTGAGGAAACCCTAAGCTTGTCCATAAATGACTCCATAACCGCAAAGCCAAGGCCTGCCCTTTCATCGCCTGAGGTTGTGAAAAGCGGCTCCATAGCTTTTTCAATGTCTTCTATTCCGACACCTTTATCACGGATTTTTATCCTGATAATATTATTCTCAGAAAGGCTGACGGTTATGTAAATTTTTCCCTCTTTTTCTCTGTAGCCGTGTACAATAGCGTTGGTTACGGCTTCGCTGACGGCAGTTTTTATGTCAGTCAATTCTTCTATATTAGGGTCAAGAGATGCCACAAAAGCACATACCGCCACTCTTGAAAAGCCTTCATTAATACTTTTTGAGCTGAAAACCAGTTTCATTTCGTTTGTCTTAAGCATTAAACTACCTCCCGTTGCTTTATCTCGCCAAGCCGTTCAAGGCCTGCTAACTTCATCACCTTATACGCCGACGGCGAAAGGTTTTCTACCCGTATTCTACCTGAAACGGTTTTCATCGCCTTGTATCTTCCCATAACGAAGCCTATACCTGAGCTATCCATAAACGTAACTTTTGAAAAGTCAAGGACCAGCAGCGACGGACGTTTTCTCATAATTGCCTCGTCAACACTCACCCTTATAAGACACGCACTGTGGTGGTCAATTTCGCCGTCAAGGTAAACTCTGATTTCTTTTTTGCCGTATTCTATTCTTGCTGACACTTATTTATCTCCTTTCGGGGCAAAGAAAAGCCCTTATGATATTGCTGAAATATCATAAGGGTTAAGGGCTGAAATATTTGACGAAAGCCGACGCAAGTTAAAAAAATTTTTTGAGTGAGATTTGCCGGATGGTTCGGGCGCCGATTGAAGATAATTTTTTTCGAAAATTATCTTCAGTTACACCTCTTTAAGGTGTAACAACAAAGGTCAGATTTGCCTCAAAGCAAATCTG
>JAZSQU010000011.1:0-22160 GCA_045538095.1 Acutalibacteraceae bacterium
ACTGTTCACCCCAAGGCAACAGAAAACATTGATGAGATAATCAACATCATCTCAACACTTATCGAAAAGGGCTTTGCATATGTTGTTGATGGTGATGTATATTTCAGCCCCAAAAAGTTTGACGAATACGGCAAGCTTTCACATCAGCCTCTTGAAGACCTTGAAGCAGGCGCAAGAATTAATGTTGGTGAAGTTAAAAGAGAGCCTATGGACTTTGCTCTCTGGAAGAATGCAAAGCCCGGTGAGCCCTATTGGGAATCACCCTGGGGTCACGGCAGACCCGGTTGGCACATTGAATGCTCAGCTATGGTAAGACGTTACCTCGGTGACACAATTGACATTCACTGCGGCGGTCAGGACCTTATTTTCCCGCACCACGAAAACGAAATTGCTCAGAGTGAATGCTGCAACGGTGCTCCTTTTGCAAGATATTGGATGCACAACGGCTTTATTACTGTTGACAAGGTTAAGATGTCAAAATCTCTCGGCAACTTCTTTACAGTGCGTGATGTAGCTGCACAGTATGGCTATGAGCCTATCAGATATCTCATGATTTCATGTCAGTACAGAAGTCCAATCAACTACAGCTTTGATGCAATTGAGCAGTGCAAGGCTTCTCTTGAAAGACTTTACACCTGCCGTGATAACCTTGATTTTGCTCTTAAGAACGCTAAGGATGAAGCAGATGCAAATGACAGTGAAATCAAAGCACTTATCGATGCTAAGAAAGATAAGTTCATTGAAGCTATGGAAGACGACCTCAACACAGGTGAAGCTCTTGGGGCAATCTTTGAGCTTGTGCGTGACCTTAACACAAACATCACAGGTGTTAAGTCAAAGGCTCTCACCGAATATGCAATTACCGTATTTGACGAGCTTATGAATGTACTCGGTCTTCTCTATAACCGTAAAACAGCTTCACTTGACGACGAAATCGAAGCTCTCATTGAAGCGAGAAATGAAGCAAGAAAGAGCAAAAACTGGGCTGAGGCTGACAGAATCAGAGACGAACTGAAGGCTCAGGGTATTGTTCTTGAAGACACACCTCAGGGTGTTAAGTGGCACAGAGCATAAAATAAAAATATCCGCAGGGTTCTACGGAGTCCTGCGGAGTTTTAACAGAAAGGGAGCATTAAGATGGCAGAAAAGAACAGTCCTATCGGTGTTTTTGATTCAGGTATGGGTGGTGTAAGTGTACTCAGAAAGCTGAGCAGAGTTATGCCCGGTGAGGATTTTATCTATTTTGGCGACTCCATAAATGCACCTTACGGAACAAAAAGCAAAGAGGAAATCAGAGAACTTACCGAAAAGGCCTTTGATTATCTCAGAGAAAAAGGCTGTAAGGCAGTTGTAATTGCTTGTAACACGGCTACAAGTGCTGCAGCAAAGCATCTTCGTGAAAAGTATCCCGAATATCCGATAATAGGTCTTGAGCCTGCATTAAAGCCTGCTGCACTGTCTATGGATTATCCTAAAGTGCTTGCAATGGCTACTCCGTTGACGCTAAAAGAAGAAAAATTCAATAGCCTTATGGCACAATTTGAATCTGAGGCTGAATTTATTAAGCTTCCTGCACCGAAACTTGTGGAATATATTGAAAGTGGTGAGCTTGACTCTGAAGAGGAGATAGCTTACCTTGAAGAAATACTTGCCCCATACGGCGGAAATAAGGTTGATGCAGTTGTGCTTGGCTGTACTCACTTTCCGTTTGCAAGAAAAACTATACAGAAAATTCTCGGTGATGAAGTGCTTGTTTTCGACGGCGGACTTGGCGCTGCAAGACAGTGTAGAAGAGTTCTGGAAAGCAAAAATCTTCTTAACGGAAAAGAAGAGGGTGGTACTGTTATTTTTCTTAACAGCATTCCCGCAAAAACAGAGATTGCAAAGAAGTTATTTTATTATAAAGGTTGATTGAAATGAAAATTCAGGACGAGCTCAGAGAATTTCTTTTAAAAGAAGGCGCTGCCGATGTAGGCTTCTGCAGAATTGATGACGGCGATTTCGGTGAGTGTCGCTACGGAATAAGTGTAGTAGTGCATCTTTCTGATGCAATTGTTGACGAAATCGGTGCAGAGCCCACACACACATACTTCAATCACTACAGAAGTGTCAACGCTTTTATTGACTCCCTTCTTTTCAAGTGCGGTAATTTTCTGCAAAGCAGGGGATATAAGTATATTACCGTTGCAGCTTCACAGAGTATAAACAAAGACGGCTGGAACTATATGGGCAGATATTCCCATAAAAAGGTTGCGGCTCTTTCGGGGCTTGGTACAATAGGGAAAAGCTCAATGTTTCTTCATAAAAAGTACGGCTCAAATGTGCGGTTGGGTTCAGTTTTCACCGATTGTGAGTTTTATGTAAGCGATGTAAAGCCTGTTTCTCTCTGTAAGGATTGCGACAGATGTGTAAAGGCTTGTCCCTCCGGTGCAATCAAAGGCGCTGAGTGGAACGCCCAATCTGAAAGAGATGATATGTTCGACCCTGAGAAGTGCAGTAATTATATGAAAACTCATTTCAAGCACATTGGCAGAGGTGCAGTCTGCGGAATTTGTATGAAGGTTTGTCCGTACGCAAAAAATTAATTTTTTTATCCTTTAAAAAGTTGCTTTTTACTCTTGACAATGCACCTATAGTATTATATAATATCTTGAAAATGAAATGCCGGTGTGTCGGAATTGGCAGACGACCGCGACTCAAAATCGTGTGCCTTTGGCGTGTGGGTTCGAGTCCCACCACCGGCACCAAAAAAATGTTCAGACAGGTGGTGTAAACGATATGAAGAAGATGAAAAATGCTCTTTTTTCTTCAATCGGTACACCTGTTTCTTTTTTCACTGAAACAGTTATCTTTAATTTTAACGAGTAACTTTTTGTTGCTCGTTTTATTTTATATTTTGAGCCTTTTTTCAGCTGAATTTAGCGTTCATAAACTTTACTTTTCAGGGAAAAAGGTGTATAATATTTATTATTTGTTTGAAAGGACGTAATGACAATGAAACACTTACTTAAACTTCTTGATTGGTCAAAGGAAGAGATACTTGAAACCCTTGACCTTGCAGATAAACTTAAAGCCGAAAAAAAGGCAGGAATCAAGCACCACATTCTTGAAGGAAAGACCCTCGGTATGATTTTTGAAAAGTCATCAACAAGAACAAGAGTTTCCTTTGAGGTTGGTATGTTCGACCTTGGCGGTGCTGCACTTTTCCTTTCTTCAAAGGATTTACAGATAGGCAGAGGCGAGCCTGTTCAGGATACTGCCAGAGTTCTTTCAAGATTCCTTGACGGTATCATGATAAGAACCTTCGACCAGGAAGAGGTTGAATCACTTGCAAAGCACGGTTCAATTCCCATAATCAACGGCCTTACAGACTTCTGTCATCCCTGTCAGGTGCTTGCTGACCTTCAGACAATCCGTGAACACAAGGGCGGTCTTGAAGGTAAAAAGCTCTGCTACATAGGTGACGGTAACAATATGGCAAACAGCCTTATCGTTGGCGGTATCAAAACAGGTATGAGCGTTGCAATTGCCTGTCCCAAGGAATATCAGCCCGATGCTGAAATTATGAAGTGGGCAAAGGAAAACGGTGACTTCATCTGCACTGACAACATTCTTGAAGCTGCAAAGGGTTCAGACGTGCTTTACACTGACGTATGGGCTTCAATGGGTCAGGAAGGCGAAGCAGAAGAGAGAAAGAAGATTTTCAAGGACTATCAGATTAACGACAGCACCCTTGAAGTAAGCAACGAAGGCGTAATGGTGCTTCACTGCTTACCTGCTCACAGAGGTGAGGAAATTACTGCAAAGGTTCTTGAAGAACACGCAGACGAAATTTTTGACGAAGCTGAAAACAGACTCCACGCACAGAAGGCAGTTCTTGTCAAGTGCATGGCAGACTGATTACCATAATAACAAAAGAAAGGAAGTTTCACAGATTTTTGTGTGAACAAGGGCAAAAATAACATGAAAAAGCGTTATTTGGTTTTGCAGGACAAAACGGTGTTTGAAGGCTATGCCTTCGGTGCCGATTGCGAAAAGGTGGGCGAGCTTATCTTTTCAACAAATGTGGTTGGTTATATCGAGCTTCTTACCGACCCGTGCTATTACGGACAGATTGTTGCTCAGACCTTCCCTACGATTGGTAACTACGGAATTATTGAAGAAGATTTTATCGGTAAGCCTGCTTTAAACGGTTATGTTGTGCGTGAATGGTGCAGCGCACCCAATAACTTCAGATGTGAATATGATATCGATAAATTCCTTAAGGATAACGGTATTCCCGGTATCTACGGTGTTGATACAAGAGAGCTTACAAACATTATCAGAGACGGCGGCACACAGAATGCAATTATCTGTGATGAAATTCCTTCTGATTACTCTCTTCTTGAAAGCTACAAAATCGTTGATGCAGTAAAGAACACCGCTTCAAAGGAAAAGACAGAGCATATTGGTTGTCTTGAGGTTAAAGACCACCTTGCAATCGTAAACTTCGGCTCAACAAAGAAGCTTGAAACCGAGCTTGCAAATAAAGGCTATAAGGTGACAGTTCTTCCATACGATATTAAGGCTGAGGATGTTCTTTCACTTGGCGCAAAGGCAGTAATTCTTTCAGAGGGTGCAGGCAACCCTGAAGAAATGAAAGAAGCAGCTGCAGAAATAGGAAAGCTTATGGGTAAAATTCCCGTATTCGGCATAGGTCTCGGCCATCAGCTTATGGCTATGGCAAAGGGTGCAGAGATTATAAAGCTTCCCTACGGTCACCACGGCGCAAATCAGCCCTCAAAGGTTGTGGGTACTGCGAGAACGCTCATCACTTCACAGAACCACAGCTATGCTGTTAAAGAAGACAGCATTAAGGAAGGCACAGTGAGCCACCTGAACGGCAATGACAAAACCGTTGAAGGAATTGAATACAAAGAAAGCTTTGCACTTTCAGTTCAGTTTGAAGCAACGGCTGACTATGTAATGGAAAAAATTGAAAAATTAATGGAGGAGTTTAACAATGCCACTGAATAAAGATATTAAAAAAGTTCTTGTTATCGGTTCAGGTCCTATTGTTATCGGACAGGCTGCCGAATTCGACTATGCAGGCGCTCAGGCTTGCCGTGTGTTAAAGCAGGCAGGCATGAATGTTGTACTTGTTAACTCCAACCCTGCTACTATTATGACAGACAAGGCTCTTGCTGATGAAATCTATCTTGAGCCTCTCACATCTGAAACACTTAAGAGAATTATCCTTCTTGAAAAGCCTGATTCACTTCTTGCAGGTCTTGGCGGTCAGGTTGGTCTTACTCTTTCAATGCAGCTCTGGAAGGAAGGCTTCCTTCAGGAAAACGGTGTTAAGCTTATCGGTACTGACGTTGAAGCTATTGATAAGGCTGAAGACAGACAGCTTTTCAGAGATACAATGGAAAGCATCAATCAGCCCTGCATTCCTTCAGAAATCTCATACGATATTGAAACATCACTCAGTATTGCAAAACATATCGGTTATCCCGTTATTGTCCGTCCTGCTTTCACTCTCGGCGGTGCAGGCGGCGGTGTTGCTTATAACGAAGAAGAACTCAGACTTATTGCTAAGACCGGTCTTGACGCTTCTCCTATCACACAGATTCTTGTTGAAAAATACATCAAGGGCTGGAAGGAAATTGAGTTTGAAACCATGCGCGACTCAGCAGGTAACACAATTGCTATCTGCTCAATGGAAAACTTTGACCCCGTTGGTGTACACACCGGCGACAGTATTGTTGTTGCTCCCGCTCTTTCACTTTCATCAAAAGAGTACAATATGCTCAAGAACGCTGCTCTTGACATTGTAAGCGCACTTAAGATTGTAGGTGGCTGTAACTGTCAGTTCGCTCTCAATCCCGACTCATTTGAATATGCAGTTATTGAGGTTAACCCCAGAGTTTCACGTTCATCAGCTCTTGCTTCAAAGGCTACGGGTTATCCTATTGCAAAAATGACAACAAAGCTTGCTCTCGGATACAACCTTGACGAAATCCAGAACGACATCACAGGCGAGACAATTGCTTGCTTTGAGCCTTCAGTTGACTACGTTGTTTGTAAGTTCCCCAAGTGGCCCTTCGATAAATTCATCGGCTCAAGCAGAAAGCTCGGTACACAGATGAAGGCTACCGGTGAGGTTATGTCCATCGGTCAGAGCTTTGAAGAGGCTATTATGAAGGCTGTAAGAGGCGCTGAGATTTCACTTGATACTCTCAACGCTGAACCCATAAACGACAAGCCTTTACTGGAAAGACTTGAAGACCAGGACGACAGAAGAATTTTCACTATCTTTGAAGCTATCAAGGCAGGCGTATCAACAGATACAATCAACGAAATCACAAGAGTTGACAAGTGGTTCATTGAAAAGCTCCGCAATATTGCTGATTTTGAAAACGAAATTCAGGGTAAGGAAATCGACGAAGAAACTTATCTTAGAGCTAAAAAGCTTGGTTATAACGACAAGACTCTCCGTAAGTTCTGCTCGTTCCCCGAATCATTCCACAAAAGTGCAAGCTACAAGATGGTTGATACCTGCGCAGCTGAATACTGCGCTACAACACCTTATTTCTATTCATCATACGATAAGGCTTGTGAATCAAGACGCTTCAAGCGTTCAGGCAAGGACGTTGTAATGGTTCTCGGTTCAGGACCTATCAGAATCGGTCAGGGTATTGAATTCGACTACTCCTCAGTTCACTGTGTATGGACTCTTAAGGAGCTTGGTTATGATGTTGTTATCGTAAACAACAACCCTGAAACAGTTTCAACTGACTACGATACAGCTGACAGACTTTACTTTGAGCCTCTCTGCCCCGAAGATGTAATGAACATCATTGAGGTTGAAAAGCCTATTGGTGTTGTTGTTGCCTTCGGTGGACAGACAGCTATCAAGCTTACAAAATTCCTTGATGACAGCGGTATTCAGATTCTCGGCACATCTCAGGAAGGTATTGACACAGCTGAGGACAGAGAAAAGTTCGATGCACTTCTTGAAAAGTTCGGCTTCCTTCGTCCTGCAGGTACAGGCGTAATGACACTTGAAGAAGCTCTTGAAGCTGCAAACAGACTCACTTACCCCGTGCTTCTCAGACCCTCATACGTTATCGGCGGTCAGAATATGCAGATTGTTCACAATGACGTTGAGGTTGAAAGATATATGAAGAAGATTCTTTCAACAGGCATTGAAAATCCCGTACTTGTTGACAAGTATATGAGCGGTACTGAAATTGAGGTTGACGTAATCTCCGACGGTAAGGATGTTCTTATTCCCGGTATTATGCAGCACATTGAACGTGCAGGTGTTCACTCAGGTGACTCAATTGCAGTTTATCCTCCCTTCTCACTTACTGACCAGATGACGCAGACCGTTGTTGAGTGCAGTGAAAAGCTTGCTCTCGCTCTCGGCACAAAGGGTCTTGTAAACATTCAGTATCTTATCTACGAAAATCAGCTTTATATAATCGAAGTTAACCCCAGAGCTTCAAGAACAATTCCTTACATCAGTAAGGTAACAAATGTTCCCATGGTTGACCTTGCAACAAAGGTTATGACGGGTACACCCCTTAAGGATTTAGGCTACGGCACAGGTCTTTATGAAGCACCTCCTTACTTTGCAGTTAAGGCTCCCGTATTCTCCTTTGAAAAGCTCAACGATGTAAACAGCTATCTCGGACCGGAAATGAAGTCCACAGGTGAAGTTCTCGGTATCGGTAAAACCCTTAACGAAGCACTCTTCAAGGGCCTTACTTCATCAGGTCTTTGTGTAAACCGTAAAGGCGACAGAGAGCTCGGCGCACTTATCAGCGTTGATGAGCACGACCTTCACGAGGTTGTTGCAATTGCAAAGAAGCTTCAGGACCTTGGCGTAAACATTTATGCAAGTAAGAACACAGCAAGAGCAATTGTAAATCTCGGCATTAACGTAACTTATGTAAAGGGTATCAGAGAAAGCGATTATTGCTTCTCACTTCTTGAAAGCGGAAAGATTGACTTCATTCTCTACACAGGTGCACTTTTCGACTCCTCAATGGATAACTACATTGCCCTTCACAGAAAGGCTCTTCAGCTTGGTATCGCTTGCTTTACTTCACTTGATACAGCAAATGCAATGCTTGACATTCTTGCAAGTAACTACAGTCAGCAGAACACTGAGCTTATTGATATCAACTCAATGAGAACAACAAGAAATAAGTTCAGGTTCTCAAAGATGCAGGGTACCGGTAACGACTATATTTTCATTGATAACCGTGACGGACAGATTACTTGTCCCGAATCACTCTGTATCAACTTCTGCGACAGACACTACGGTATCGGCGGTTACGGTATAGTTCTTATTGAAAACTCCGATATTGCTGATGCAAAAATGAGAGTGTTCAACCGTGACGGTTCAGAAGGCAAAATGGCAGGTAACGCTATCCGCTGTGTTGCCAAGTATCTCTATGATAACGGTATTGTTGTCAAGGAAGAAATGACAATTGAAACCGGTGCAGGCATCAAGGAGCTTAAGCTTTACGTTTCTAACAAGAGAGTAACTTCAGTTCAGGTTAATATGGGCAAGCCCGACTTCAGCACAAAGGCTCTTCCTTGTACTCTTGACGAAGAGGAAATTATCGACTATCCCATTACAATCGGTGCAGGCAGCTATAACATTACCTGCCTTTCAGTAGGTAACCCACACTGCGTTGTATTCAAGAAGGATATTGATTCAATTGAAATCAATAAGATTGGCCCTCTCTTTGAAAAGGCTGACATCTTCCCTGAAAGAATCAACACCGAATTTGTAAGAGTGGTAAACAAAAATACAATTAAAATGCGTGCCTATGAAAGAGGTAACGGCGAAACCTTTGCCTGCGGTACAGGTGCTTGTGCTGCAGTTGTCGCAGCAGTTCAAAACGGCTTCTGCAAGAAGGGCGAGGAAATTACCGTTAAGCTCAAGGGCGGCGACCTTGCTGTAACCTATAACGATGACGGTATCTTTATGACAGGTAATGCTGTTCTCGTTTACGAAGGTGAAGCAGAGTATTAATTCTTTGGAGAAGTAACTTTAATGAGTAAAAAAGTTATAGTTATCGGTGCAGGTGCCTCCGGCCTTATGGCTGCGGGCACCGCTGCCGAAAACGGACATAATGTTGTTCTTGTTGAACGAAATGACAAGGTTGCAAGAAAGGTTATGATTACGGGCAAAGGCCGTTGTAACGTAACCAATAACTGCACTCTGATAAATGACCTTATAGCTAATGTGCCCACAAACGGACGGTTCCTTTACGGCGCATTTTCAAAGTTTATGCCCATTGATACAATGGAATTCTTTGAAGATATGGGCGTTAACCTTAAGGTTGAAAGAGGCAACAGAGTTTTTCCTGAAAGCGATAAGGCTGTGGAGATTGTAGACTCTCTGAATGCCTTTTCAAGAGATGCGGGAGTAAAACGTATCAAGGGCAGAGCGACCTCTCTTATAGCCGAAAACGGCGAAATTAAGGGCGTTAAGCTTGAAGAAGGACAGGAGCTTTATGCTGATGCGGTTATTGTTGCAACGGGCGGAGCTTCTTATCCTCTTACGGGCTCAACGGGTGACGGATACACTTTAGCTAAGCAGGTAGGACACACTGTAACTGAGCTGAAGCCCTCACTTGTACCTCTCAAATGCCACGAAGGCTTCTGTATGGATTTGCAGGGACTTTCTCTGAGAAACGTTGAAATCAGCGTTCTTAACACAGAGAATTACAAGGAAGTTTATAAGGATTTCGGAGAAATGCTCTTTACACACTTCGGTGTGTCAGGGCCTCTCATACTCAGTGCAAGCTCACATATGAAGGACATCAAGCCGAGAAAGTATGAAATCCATATTGACCTGAAGCCTGCACTCAGCTATGAGCAGCTTGATAAAAGAATACAGAGAGATTTTCTCGAAAATTCCAACAAGAACTTTATAAATGCACTTGATGCACTTTTACCGAAAAAGCTTGTTCCCGTTATTGTTAAGCTTTCGGGTATAAAGCCTGCGGTGAAGGTTAATCAGATTACAAAACAGCAAAGAAGTGAGCTCACTAATCTGCTCAAAGACCTGAAGGTTACTGTTGTCGGCTTCAGACCTATTGAAGAGGCGATTGTTACCTCTGGCGGTGTAAGTGTAAAGGAAATTGATCCGAAAACAATGGAGTCAAAGCTTTGCAAAGGCCTTTATTTTGCAGGCGAAGTAATTGACGTTGACGCTTACACGGGCGGTTTCAATCTGCAGATTGCTTTTTCAACAGGAAGATTAGCAGGCTCAAGTATATAACTTAACTATGGAGAAATAATATGAAGATTATAAATGTTGCAATTGACGGCCCTGCAGGTGCAGGTAAAAGCACAATTTCAAGAAAGGCTGCCAGTGAGCTCGGCTATATCTATATAGACACAGGCGCTCTTTACAGAACAGTTGGTCTTAACGCTCTCAGAAAGGGTGCTGACCTTGAAAGTGACGATGCAATTATCGCAACTCTCACAGACGACGTAAAGGTTGAGCTTAAGTTCATTGACGGCGAACAGAGAATGTTCCTTTCAGGTGAAGACGTTTCTGACAAAATCAGAACACCTGAGGCTTCAATGGCTGCTTCAAGAGTTTCCGCAGTACCTAAGGTGAGAGAGTATCTTTTCGATTTACAGAAGAAGCTTGCAAGAGAAAACAACTGCGTAATGGACGGCAGAGATATAGGTACTGTTGTGCTTCCAGAGGCAGATGTAAAAATTTTCCTTACTGCTTCACCTGAAGCAAGAGCTGAAAGACGTTACAAAGAGCTCACTGAAAAGGGCATGGACGTTAAGTATGAAGACGTGCTCAGTGATATGATTAAGCGTGACTATGACGACTCACACAGAGCAATTGCTCCCTTAAAGCAGGCTGATGATGCTATTCTCTGCGATACAAGTGAAATCGGTCTTGAAGAGTCAATTGCCCTTGTTATCAATACTATTAAGGAAAATATCTGAGAATACAACTTTGACGAAACGGGAGGGAGAAACTTGCAGATTGTTACAGCCAAAACGGCAGGCTTCTGCTTCGGAGTCAACAGAGCCGTAAATATGGTTTATAAAATGCTCAGTGAAGGCAGAAAGGTTGCCACTCTCGGCCCCGTAATCCATAACCCTCAGGTTATTGAAGACCTTGAGAAAAGGGGAGTAAAGATAATTTCTGACCCGTCTGAGGTGCCTCAGGGCTATGAGGTTGTTATCCGTGCCCACGGCGTTACAAAGGAGATTACTGCAAAGCTTGACGAGCTTTCGGTGAAGTACACTGATGCAACTTGTCCCTACGTTCTTAAGATTCATAAGATTGTCAAAGAGAAAACAAGCGAAAACAATATACTTTTAATCGGCGGTGACAGTGAACACCCTGAGGTCTGTGGCTTTCGCAGCCATGCAAAAGGTGAGTCTTACGTCTTTAAAAATGCTGAAGAACTGGAAAATTTACTGAAAAGCCATGAAGATTTTGCACAAAAAGAACTAATTTTCGTTTTTCAGACAACTTTTTCAGTAAAAGAATGCAAAAAATGTGCAGAAATTATTCAAAAAGTATGTACAAATCCGATTTATTTTGATACAATATGTACTGCGACTCAAAATCGACAGGACGAGGCCGCACTTCTTTCAAAGGAAAACGATTTAATGATTGTTATCGGCGGACGTTTTTCTTCAAACACAGTGAAGCTTAAAAATGTGTGCGAGGAAAACTCAAGAACCTTTCTTATTGAAAGAGCTGATGAGCTTAAAAATATTGATTTCGGGAATGCAGAAAAGATTGGTATAACGGCAGGTGCTTCCACGCCTGCATCTATAATAAAGGAGGTTGAAGTCATTATGACAGAAAACTTTAATGAGCAAAATTTTACAAAGGAGACACAGGATCAGGAGCTGTTCTTTGCAGCGGTTGATAGCATAGATGACACAAGTGATAACCCGTTTGTTGTTGGCGTTGTTGTTGGTATCGCACCGAATGAGATTCAGGTTGATATCGGCAGAAAATATGCCGGCTTTATCCCTGTTGAAGAATACAGCAACGATCCCACAGCAGATCCTGCAAAGGAACTGAAAATCGGTGACGAGCTTAACCTTATTATCATGAAAACAAATGATAATGAAGGCACCATGAAGCTTTCAAAGCGTCTTTACGACAGAAGATCTGCATGGAAGAACATCGTAGCTGCTAAGGAAGCTGACGAAGTTGTTGAAGCTGTTGTTGCTGAAGCTGTAAGAGGCGGTATTATCTGCTACCCCATGGGCGCAAGAGTATTTATTCCTGCTTCACTTACAGGTCTCGGCAAGGATGAGGATCTTTCAGTTCTTGTTAAGGAAACAGTTAAGTTCAGAATCATCGACATCGACGAGCAGAAGAAGCGTGTTGTTGGTTCAATCCGTGCTGTTCTCAGAGAGGAAAGAAAAGCTGCTACAGACGCATTCTGGGCCGACATTGCTGAAGGCCAGGAATTCACAGGTACAGTTAAGTCTCTCACAAACTACGGTGCATTTGTTGATCTCGGCGGAGTTGACGGTATGGTACATATCTCAGAACTCAGCTGGAAGAGAATCAAGCATCCTTCAGAAATCGTTAACGTTGGCGACACTGTAAAGGTATTCGTTAAGTCACTCGATGCTGAAAACAGAAAGATTTCTCTCGGCTACAAGAGAATCGAAGACAATCCCTGGGAAATCCTTAAGAGAGATTATCCCGTTGATTCAGTTGTTGATGCAAAGGTTGTTGGTCTTACAACATTCGGCGCATTTGCAAACATCATTGACGGCATTGACGGTCTTATCCACATTTCACAGATTGCTGACCGCCACATCGCTTCACCGAAGGAAGTTCTTTCAATCGGCGACGAAGTTAAGGTTAAGATTACTGAAATCGACTTTGACAAGAAGCGTGTAAGCCTTTCAATCCGTGCTCTTCTTGAACCCGCTGCTGAAGCAGTTGAGGAAGAAGTTGCAGAAGAAGCAGCTGAAGAAGTTGTTGAAGCTGTTGAAGAAGCAACTGAAGAGGTTGCAGTTGAAGCTGAAGCTACAGAAGAAGCTGCAGAATAATTTTAAATTTAGTGGCGGTCATAAATGGCTGCCACTTTTTTCTTGGAGAGCATAATGAAAAAGTTTGCCTTTTATAAAAGTGAATTCGGTTTTATTAAAATCGGATATGACAAAGACGAGATATTTTATATAAAAACAACAGAGAGTGTTGATTGTGAAAATGAGCCGAATTCTCTCACAAATGAAGCTTTCAGCCAGCTTGAGGAATACTTCAGAAAGAAGAGAAAAACCTTTGATTTACCTTTGAAAATCAAAGGTACGCCCTTTCAAGAAAAGGTGTGGCGAGTTCTTTTGAAAATACCCTACGGTGAAACGAGAACCTACGGAGAAATTGCCGAGAAAATCGGCTATCCGAAAGGTGCAAGAGCTGTGGGGATGGCGAACCACAATAACCCTTTGTGGATTGTTGTGCCTTGTCACAGAGTTGTGGGTAAAGGCGGAAAACTGACAGGTTATGCCGGTGGAATTCAGGTGAAAGAAAAGCTGTTAAAAATTGAAAATGCAGACATTTATTGCTGAATTTTTCAATATGATGAAATCAATTTTTAGAAGGTGACAGTATGTCAAAAAAGCCCAATGTTCTGTTCATTGTTACAGACGATCAGAGATTTGATACTATTCATGCTCTCGGAAACGAAGAGATTATCACTCCGAATTTAGACAGACTTACCGAAGAGGGAATGACTTTCACAAGAGCCCACATAGCAGGCGGCACTTGCGGTGCTGTGTGTATGCCCAGCCGTGCTATGATTCTTTCGGGAAGAAATCCCTTCAGGCTTGAAGGTCTTGGAGGAAACATACCTGAGGAGCACATTACACTTCCCGAAAATTTCAAAAATGCAGGCTATGAAACAATCGGTCTCGGAAAATGGCACAACGGCACACCTGCCTATGCACGAAGCTTTACTCAGGGGGCAAAAATTTTCTTCGGCGGAATGTGGGACCATTGGAATGTTCCCACCTGCAGATTTGACCCTTACGGCAAGTATGATAACGTTATAAATTTTGTTGTGGATTTTTACAATAAAAACGAGATTCAGAAGCAGAACTGCGATGAGTTTACACCGGGCAAGCATTCAAGTGAGCTTCTGACAGATGCGGCAATTGATTTGCTTCAGAAAAATGCGGGAAAGGATAAGCCCTTCTTTATGTATCTTGCCTATCTTGCGCCACACGACCCGCGCACTATGCCCGACAGGTTCAAAGAGATGTATGACCCCGACAAAATAACCTTGCCGCCGAATTTTCAGCCCACTATTGATACCAATTATCCTCTTATGGTGCACCGTGACGAGCAGCTTACGAAATATCCCAGAGAAGAAAAGGAAACAAGAGAGAACATTGCCGAATACTATGCAATGATTACTCACCTTGATTACGAAATCGGAAGACTGCTTGATGCACTCCAGGAATCGGGTGAAAAGGATAACACAATTATTGTGTTTACAGGTGACAACGGTCTTGCTGTGGGTCAGCACGGCTGGATGGGTAAGGAGGATATTTATGAGCACGGTGTCCGCATTCCTCTTATACTTGCAGGTCCGGGTATTAAAAAGAATAGCCGAAATGAAGCATATGTTTATCTTTACGATATTTACCCCACACTGTGCGATTTAACGGAAATTGATGTTCCTTCCTCTGTTGAAGGAAAAAGCTTTAAAAGCCTTCTTAAGGGCGAAAACGGAAATGCTCACAGAGAGGAGCTTTATCTGATTTTTGATAGCTTTGTCCGCGGAATCAAAGATGACAGATATAAGCTTATTGAATACCGTAACGGTGACAAAGAAGAGGATAAGTGGACTTTTCTTTATGATTTGCAGAATGACCCTTGGGAAAGATTTAATCTTGCCAAGGATAAAAGTCAGGCCGACAGAATTCTCAATATGCGAAAAAGAATGCTCAGACACAGAGCTGAGTGGCAGGAGCAGAGCCACGATTGGGGAAAGGATTTCTGGACAAGGTTTGATGCTGAAAAAGATAATTTAACATAAAAATAAGGACTGTAAAAAGCTAATTACGATTGATTATATCGTAGGGACACGGCTTGCCGTGTCAGCAATTCAGCCGAACTTTTGCTGAAAAAAATTGTTGTTTTAACCGTAGTATCGTCTAAAAACATATATAATTAACGTGTTCCTTCGGACACGGCAAGCCGTGTCCCTACAGAAAATTAGTATTTAAAAGTGCAAAACCATTGTATCAGCTGAAATTTACGGCTTTTACAATGGTTTTCATTATATTAATTTGTTTGTTTTAAAAAGTTTTCAGAGCTATTTATTTTTTACAGCTCCTTTTCGTTTTTATAAAAATTGCGATATCTATTGACAAAAGAGACAGGAAGCTTTATAATATAAAAAGAACAAATGTTCGGTTTGACTTTTAAAGTGTTTAACTTTGCATTTCTCCCTCAGCCTTCCCTCGACGTTGGGTCAGTGTAAGGTGCTTGTTTTTTGACAAGCAGAATAACAGACAGAATAACAAACAGAAAAATTGTCTGAAACCCTTGTGGCTGTTGGCTTTACGGCGTTTTCAAAAATGACGGTTCACAAGGAAAATAACAGACAGAAGCGCATCCTGATAACAATCAAATCGCAACCAAATCGCAACGATATAATAATGATAAGAATGATAATAATGATAATAATAAATAATGCGTGAAAAATCTTAAAAAAGGAGTAAAGGCTGTGGACAGAGTTATAATACATTCCGATATGAATTCATGCTATGCCTCTGTTGAGTGCAGTCTGAATCCTTCTTTGAAAGGAAAACCGGTGGCTGTTGGCGGAAGTGAAGAGCACCGTCACGGAATTATTCTTGCAAAAAGTGAAGAGGCAAAAAAATTCGGCGTTAAAACAGGTGAGACTCTCTGGCAGGCAAAACAAAAATGTCCCGAACTTATAATAATTGAGCCTCACTTTGAAGAGTATATAAAATACTCTCGGTTAGCCCACGATATATATGCACGTTATACTGACAAAATTGAGCCTATGGGACTGGATGAGGTGTGGTGTGACCTTACGGGCAGTCTGAAGGCATTCGGATCTGTAGAGAAGATTTGCGAAGAAATACGCACAGCCTTCAAAGAGGAGCTTGGTGTTACGGTTTCAATCGGTGTATCCTTCAACAAGATTTTTGCAAAGCTTGGCAGTGACCTTGCAGGCAGGGATGATGTTTACAAAATAGGAAAAGAGGATTTCAAGGATAAAATATGGCATCTTCCTGCTACAGCAATAATGGGTGTTGGCAGAAGTACGGGAGAAACTCTCAGACGCTACGGTGTGAAAACTATCGGTGAGCTTGCCGGTTGTGACCCTGATTGGCTGAAGCTTCTTCTTGGGGTTTCAGGTGAGGAGTTATGGAAATATGCCAACGGATTTGATACCTCCAGAGTTATGCCCGACGGCTACCGTCAGCCCATAAAAAGTGTGGGTCACGGTGTTACCTGCAGTGCCGATCTGGTAAATGCCGATGAGGTGTGGAAGGTTTTTCTTTCTCTTTCTCAGGATGTATCAAAACAGCTTAAAAAGAACAAGCTTGAAGCAACAGGGGTGCAGATTGGTGTAAGGGATAATCAGCTTGTAACAAGGCAGTTTCAGTGTCCCACGGAATTTGCCACACAGTCGGCAACGGAAATTGCAAAAATTGCTATGAAGCTTTTTGAGCAGGGTTATAATTGGGCGTACGATGTCCGTGCAGTTACGGTAAGGGCGATTAATCTGCAAAGCGAGGGTACACCTTATCAGCTTGATTTTCTCTCGGATTCATCCGTGCACGAAAGGCAGAGAAAAATTGACGACACAGTTCTTGCAATAAGGGAAAGATTCGGTTCAGATGCAATTTTCAACTGCTGTCTTATGACCGAAAACAAGATTCCTGACCACAACATAAAGCACACTTTACCCGGGAAATTTTTTAAGTAGATGAGGTTTTATGAAAAGCAGAAAGGTTTATGTAAGCGTTATTGCTGAAATTGACGAAGAGGGAAACAAAAGACCTCTCAGCATAAAATGGGAGGACGGAAGAAAATATATGATTGACAAGGTGATTGATGTAAGACGTGCTTTTGCCGTGAATGTGGGAGGTACGGCTGTGAGATATACAATTACGGTGGGTGGAAAAACCACCTTTCTTTTTGAAGACGACGGAAAATGGTTTGCAGAAAGCAGGGTGTGAGAAGATTAAAAGAGATAAGAGAGTCAAAACACTTGATTTTTTCTTCAAAATAGTGTAAATTATAACTGTTGTGTCATTAAAAGGGTAATTCTACTAAATATGGTAGAAATCGCCTTAAAAACCTATGAAAGGAAATTGGCTAATGGCTAAGAAACAAGGATACTCAAACGACGATATCCTCATGCTGGAGGGCGCCGACAGAGTAAGAAAAAGACCTGCTGTTATTTTCGGTTCAAACGGTATTGCCGGATGTGAGCATTCGGTTTTTGAAATACTTTCAAACTCAATCGACGAGGCAAGAGAAGGTCACGGTGACAGGATTATCGTGACAAGATTTATGGATAACTCCGTTGAAATTCAGGACTTCGGCCGTGGTATTCCCGTTGGCTATAACGAAAAATATGACCGTTTCAACTGGGAGCTTGTTTTCTGTGAGCTGTACGCAGGCGGTAAGTATAAAACCAACTCAGGCGGTAGCTACGAGTATTCTCTCGGACTGAACGGTCTCGGTCTTTGTGCAACTCAGTTTGCCAGTGAATACATGGATGCAGAGATTAAAACCGGCGGTGAAAAGCACACCCTTCACTTTGAAAAAGGTGAAAACGTTGGCGGACTTATAAGTGAGCCTTACTCAAAAAAGGATACCGGTACAAGAATCAGATGGAAGCCCGACCTTGAGGTTTTCACCGATATTGATGTGTCTCTTGAATACTATCAGCAGACCCTTCAGCGTCAGGCTATTGTTAACCCGAAGGTTCGTTTTGAGCTTAAAAATGAAATCAAAGGTGGCTTTGAAACCTTCACCTATTACTACGAAAACGGTATCAGCGACTATGTAAAAGAATTCGTCGGTGAGGATGCAATTTCTTCCGTTCAGTTCTGGCAGACAGAAAAAAGCGGTAAGGACAGAGAGGATTTGCCCGAATACAAGGTAAGACTTAACGTAGCCCTTGCTTTTTCAAATAAAAAGCAGATGATTGAATATTATCACAACTCAAGCTTTCTTGAATTCGGCGGTTCACCGGATAACGCAGTAAAGAGCGCTACAGTTGCTCAGATTGATGCTTACCTGAAGCAAAGCGGAAAGTACACAAAAAGCGATGCAAAAATTAAATTCCAGGATATTGCGGACTGTCTTGTGCTCGTTTCATCTTCATTCTCAACAGAAACTTCTTACCTCAATCAGACAAAAAAGGCGATTACCAACAAGTTCATTCAGGAGGCTATGACTGAATTCCTCCGCCATCAGATTGAGATTTACTTCATTGAAAACAAGATGGAAGCAGACAAAATCTGCGACCAGGTGCTTGTAAATATGCGAAGCCGTGTAAAGGCTGAAGCTACAAGACTTAACCTTAAGAAAACTCTTGCAACCTCAAACGATATGGCAAACAGGGTGCAGAAGTTCGTTGACTGCAGAAGCAAGGATATTGACAAACGAGAGCTTTTTATAGTGGAAGGTGACTCAGCTCTCGGTGCTTGTAAGCAGGCGAGAGACTCCGAATTTCAGGCGATTATTCCCGTAAGAGGTAAGATTCTCAACTGCCTTAAGAGTGAATACGATAAGATTTTCAAAAGCGAAATTATCACAGATTTGCTCAAGGTTCTCGGATGCGGTGTTGAGGTTAGCTCAAAGGGTAACAAGAACCTTTCAACATTTAATCTTGACAACCTTCGTTGGAGCAAAATTATTATCTGTACCGACGCCGACGTTGACGGTTATCAGATAAGAACCCTTATTCTTACAATGATTTACCGTCTTGTGCCTACTCTTATAAAAGAGGGTAAGGTGTTTATTGCTGAATCACCCCTTTATGAAATTACAAGCGGAAACGAAACCTGGTTTGCTTATACCGAAAAGGAAAAGAGCGATGCTCTCGAGCAGATTGGTAAGGCAAAATACAGTGTTCAGCGCTCAAAAGGTCTTGGTGAAAATGATGCGGAAATGATGAATCTTACCACTATGAATCCTGCAACGAGACGACTTATAAAAATTGACCCTGCAGAAGCTCAGCAGACTGCAGAAAAGTTCGATTTACTTCTGGGTGACAACCTTTCAGGCAGAAAGGATTATATTGCAAACTACGGTCACCTTTATATTGATATGACCGATGTAAGCTAAAGAAAGGAGAAACGTCTGATGGCAAAAAAGAAAACATCAAAGAAGAAGGACGACGAAAAAGACCTTCTTAAAAATACCCATATTGCCAACGCAGGGGAGATGATTGAACAGCGTATTACCGATACTCTTGAAATCAACTATATGCCCTATGCTATGAGCGTTATCCTTTCGAGAGCTATTCCCGAAATTGACGGCTTCAAGCCCTCACACAGAAAGCTTCTTTACACTATGTATAAGATGGGACTTATGGGCTCGGCGAGAACGAAATCAGCTAATATTGTAGGTCAGACCATGCGTCTTAACCCTCACGGTGACGCTGCAATTTACGAGACAATGGTGCGTCTTTCAAGAGGTAACGAGGCACTTTTAAATCCCTTTGTTGACTCCAAGGGGAACTTCGGTAAGGCTTATTCAAGAGATATGCACTACGCTGCACCACGTTACACCGAGGCTAAGCTTGAAAGCATCTGTAATGAGCTTTTCAGAGACATTGACAAGAATACCGTTGACTTTGTTGACAACTACGACAGCTCAATGAAGGAGCCTCTTCTCCTTCCCGTAACCTTCCCGTCAATTCTTTCAAACGTAAACTTAGGTATTGCCGTTGGTATGGCTTCTTCAATCTGCTCATTTAACCTTAAAGAGCTTTGCGAAACAACAATTGAGCTTATCAAAGACCAGAATCACAACTGCATTGATACAATGCCTGCTCCCGATTTTATCGGTGGCGGTACAATCCTCTATAACAAAGAGGAAATGGAAGAAATCTACCGTACAGGCCGTGGCGGTATTAAGGTAAGGGCAAACTATACCTACGATAAGGATGAAAACTGCATTGACATAAAGCAGATTCCGCCCACAACAACTGCTGAGGCTATTATCGACAAGATTATCGAAAGAGTAAAGGCAGGTTCAATCAAAGAAATCACCGATGTCCGTGACGAAACGGATAAGGCTGGTCTTAAAATTACAATTGACTTAAAGCGTGGCACTGACCCCGAAAAGCTTATGACAAAGCTTTATAAGCTCACTCCCTTGGAAGACAGCTTCTCATGTAACTTTAATGTGCTTGTAGACGGCTATCCGAGAGTTATGGGCGTCAGGGATATTATCATTGAGTGGATTCGCTTCAGGGGCAGATGTGTTTTCAGACGTGTCAGCTTTGACCTTCAGAAAGCTGAGGACAAGCTTCACCTTCTTCGCGGTCTTGAAAAAATCCTTCTTGATATTGACAAGGCTATTGCAATTATCCGTCAGACTGAAGAAGAGTCTGAGGTTATCCCAAACCTTATGAAGGGCTTTTCAATTGATGAAATTCAGGCTGAATATGTGGCTGAAATAAAGCTTCGTCACCTTAACAGAGAGTACATTTTAAAGCGTCTTAAGGATATTGAAAATCTTGAAAAGACAATTGCCGAAATGAAGGATATTCTTTCCTCAAAGGCAAAAATCAGAAAGATTATTATCGGCGAGCTTAATGATGTTATAAAGAAATACAGTCAGGAAAGAAAGACACAGATTCTTGATATTTCTGAGGCTGAAGTTGAAAGTGACGAGCCTGAGGTGCCTGATTATCCCGTAAATGTCTTCTTCACAAAGGAAGGCTATTTCAAGAAGATTACGCCCCTTTCTCTTCGAATGGGTGGCGACCACAAGCTTAAGGAAAACGACGAAATCATTTTCAGTCTGGAAACCTCAAACGCAAAAGAGCTCCTCTTCTTTACAGACAAGTGTCAGGTTTATAAGTCCCGAATCAGCGATTTTGCCGATTCAAAAGCAAGCGTTCTCGGTGAGTATATTCCCTCAAAGCTTCAGATGGAAGAAGGGGAGAATGCCATTTTTATGGTTGTAACCGACGATTACAAGGGCTTTATGCTGTTCTTCTTTGATAACGGAAAGTGTGCAAAGGTAAACCTTTCTTCATATTCCACAAAGACCAACCGTAAAAAGCTTATCAAGGCTTATTCGGATAAATCGCCCCTTTCACAGCTTATGTATCTTCCCGAGGACAAGAATATTGTAATTGAAACAACGGGTGGCAGATGTCTGCTTGTTGACACTTCAATCATTCTTCCCAAGGCTATGAAGGACACTCAGGGTGTAGCTTGTATCACACTTAAGAAGAACCAGAAAATATCCAAGGTGCGTGATTACATTGAAGGCGAATTTGCAAGACCCTCACGCTATAAGGCAAAGAGCCTTCCTTCAACGGGTGCAGTAATCAGCAACGAAGATGTAATCAAAAAAAGCAACGTAACCTTTGAAGGCTTCGAATAATTGAATAAACAGAACAATCTCCCCGACTGATGCACAGAAGGGGAGATTTTGTATATGCGACAGTGAAAAGCTGCTGCCCTGCACCGTCTTGAATTGCAAGGCAGCAGCAAACGCATTTACTACCTTACTGAGAATAGTTTGGGCAGTAAATGCGTTTTTATTATTGGAAATATTTGGTTTTATTTCTGAAGCTTCTTAACCATCATTTTTGCAGCTTTGTAAATGTCACCGCAACCGAGGGTGATTACAAGGTCGCCGCTTTCTGCGTTCTTCAGAACATAATCAACAACCTCGTCAAAGGTGTTGAACCATACGCTGCCGGGGATTTTGTCAGCTAAATCCTTTGTGTAAATGCCGTAGGTGTTGACCTCGCGTGAACCCATAATTTCAGTCATTACGCAGTTGTCGGGAATCTGCAACACTCGTGCAAAATCGTCAAGGAGAATGGCAGTGCTTGAATATGTAAAAGGCTGGAAAGCTGCCCACACATTGTTGTAGCCCATTTTCATAACTGCATTCA
>JAZSQU010000059.1:0-4080 GCA_045538095.1 Acutalibacteraceae bacterium
TTCCTCTCGCATTTTTAATATTTCTTTCTCGTGTTGCTGTATCGGTTTGTAACTTCTGGGCATAAAAATTCCTCCTATGATAATTCATTTTACCATAGGAGGGTTATTTTTTCTATTGTCCGTTTTTAACGGACTTGTTCACTTGTTACAGGTTGTTTGATATTTATTAAACTTTACTTTGCAATTTCCTCAAAGGCCGCCACCAGTGTTGAGGCTGTGTGCTTGCCAAGTGAAAGAGTTTCTGCGTAATGGTCGTGGTTGAGAAGCATTACATAATCATTGTCGGGAACAATGTAGCCCACTGCATCGTTAGCAAGACCGAACACGATTACATCTTCACCAAAAATTTGGGCGAGAGTTTTGCCTTCAAAATCCTTGCCGCTTATGCTGTTTTCGCCTTTAAGAGAAGTTCCGCCGTACGCAATGTCTGTGCAAAGCTCACCGGGAACCATTGCAATCCTTATATCCTTGCCGATTTCCATATAACCGATTTCAGTTGTGAGGTAGTAATTTCTGAAGCCCTTCACCTTAACGAGATAGTTAACCAGCTTGATTTTTGAAGCTGCTTTGATGAGAGGATTTTCCACCTTGAAGTCTACTTTTTCAAGTTTTATATTGAGAATTGGCTCAACCTTTGTTTCCTTTGCGGGAGTCCAGCCGTCGTGCCATGTTATGTAATCTTCTTCAGTTGTGAAATCGGGAACGGAAAGGAAGGGGTCAGCCTTGATTTCTTCTTCTGTTTTGGTCATTGAAAGAACCATTTTGCCGATTTCTCTGCCGTAGTTTGCAGGAGTGTCAACTCTGCGTTCTGCTTCGCCTTTTACAGCACCGATATAAATACCGCAGATTGCTCCGTTAAAGAACATGAAGTTATAGCCTTTTTTGTTAAGGGTTTCGCCTATGTAATAAACGTAGTCACCTGAAACACCGTGGCCGTTTACTTCATCACCGACTGCGAGACCTGCAACGTCAGGATGAGCTGCCATATTGAGGATAATTGTAGGCTTTGCTTCTTTGTTATCCGGAGTAAAGGTGAAGCGCTTAAGCTCTGTATCCATTGCAGAAGCAGAAGGACGGTTTTTGTTAAGGAAATATCTTTCGCCGATATCCTTTCTTGCAAAGTTCATTTCGCCCTCTTCCATTGAAGAAACTGCAGTTTCAATTGCGCCCTTGATTTTGCCGTAGAAAAATTCCATATATTCGGGGTCTGTACCCTGAAGCTGCCAGTCAGATTTTCTGAGAGCTGAGCTCATAATATTTCTCGGCCACTTTTTGATAATCTCTGTCCACATTCCCTGGGTGTCGATACCTGAGTGAACGTGAGTTGCAAAGATGTTTATTGAATTAATTCCGTTTTCCTTTGCAAACTCATTCAGAAGGCCTCTTATGTGTCTTATGTCGCCGTTTGAAACGCCGATGGAGTCAACGGTTGCAAAAACTGAAGTGCCTCTGCCTGAGCCGTCATTCAGTGCAATAACACGCACCTTCATATCATCAAGAATCTGGCGCACGTCGTTTGTGAAAAGGTTTTGTTCACTCATGAAGCCACCGAGGTAAAGGTCATAATCCTTGAAGTTTTCGGGCACAAGACTTACAGTGCTGTAGCCTAAAGACCACTTTGCACCCTCTTTTGCTTCGCTTATAAACTCTGCTGTACCCTCATAGAAATTGTCGTAAACGAAATCCTCTTCTCTTACAAAGGATTCGTTTTCACCGAGACAGAAGTCTACTGCACCGATAAGGGTTTCAACAACTGTTCCTAGAATTCTGTTGAGTAAATTTTCCGTATTAATCCCTCCTAAATCCGCTGCAGAGGCAGGAATTGCCCAGCAGGAAAAAATCATAATAACCGAAAGCATGAACGCTAAAATTTTCTTCATAAAAAAACTCCCCTTGTTTTAAATTACAAGGAGAGTATACCACATTTTTTCAGTTATTTCAATTTTTTGGTAAATATTTTAAATGTTTGTTAATCAAGCAGGATTATCATTCTTTCACCCTGAAGCTGAGCCGGATAGGTTTCAAGAACAGTTTCACTGCAAATTACGCTTATGTACTCACCTACAAAGGAGTCAGGAGAAAGGTCTGTAACGTACCAGCCGTCAACAACAAAGTCCATATTAATGCCGATATTTACAAAAACTCTGTCACTTACATAATCCTCCCAGTCATACTTATCTGTCCGTTCAAGAAGAAGAGAGTTGCCGTAGCTTTCCCTGACAAAACCCGACAGCATAATTTCTCCCTCTTTAAGAGACGTATCTGCCCTATTTTCTAATTTTGCACAGGCACACAAGCTCATAACAAGAATAACCGAAAATAAAATAGCTACTGTTTTCTTCATAAAAAATCACCTCTGCCATATTAGACAAAATCCAAGGCAGAAGTGTTGCATATATTTTAAATTTTTATTTGAAGTATCCTGTAATCTGAGTAATGGTCTTTTCTACAGTTGCATCTTCACCGGAAAAAGCCGCCGCACCTGAGAGGGATAAAAGCATTGTAAGTGAAACCACAATTGCTGTGAGTCTTGAAAATCTCTTCATTTTTTTCCTTTTCGCTCCTTTCTTAGCACAAACTTCTGCTATAATACATACTTACGTCTCAAAGGTCAAGACTTATTACGTAATGTTTACCGTTTATTTATTATTATATATCAGATTTTATGCCGATAAACTCTTGAAAAATCTGACATAATATTGTATACTGTTACGGTATATATAATCGGTGAAGTATGTGTTCATCGGTTTTCGGTAAAAAACTTTTTACGGAGGAATCATCAATGGCAGAAATGGAAAAAAGCAACAGCTTTATCGCCATGGAACATGACATGCTCAAGTTCTGGGAGGATAACAACTGCTACGAAAAAAGAAAAGAAAAAAATCAGGATAAGGAACGCTTCCGTTTCATAGACGGACCTATTACAGCTAACAACCCAATGGGTATCCATCACGCATGGGGCCGTACCCTCAAGGATACATTTATCAGATACAAGTATATGCAGGGCTATGATTGCCGTTGTCAGAACGGCTTCGACAGCCAGGGTCTCTGGGTAGAGGTTGGTGTTGAAAAGGAACTTGGCTTTGAATCAAAAAAGGATATCGAGGATTACGGTATCGACAAGTTCACAACAAAGTGCGTTGAAAGAGTAAAGCAGTACTCAGGTGTTATCACTGAACAGTCAAAGAGACTCGGTCAGTGGATGCAGTGGGATAACTCCTATTACACCAACACAGACCTTAACATCACAAGCATCTGGCACTTCCTCAAGACCTGCGACAACAACGGCTGGATCAAGAGAGAATATAAGCCTATGCCCTGGTGTCCCCGTTGCGGTACATCACTTTCAGAGCATGAAATGACCGGTTCATATAAGACCGTTACTCATAATTCTGTTTTCTTCAAGCTTCCGATTGAAGGCACAGACAGCAAAATCATCGTGTGGACAACAACTCCCTGGACACTTTCATCAAACGTGGCTCTTGCAGTTAACCCTGAAATTGACTACGTTGAAGTTAAGGTTAAGAGCGACGAAAAGACACTTATCCTCGCTAAGAACGCAATCAAGTATCTCGGCGACGACAAGCTTGAGGTTCTTCGTATGTTCAAGGGTGAAGAGCTTGTTGGTAAAAAATATGACACCTGCTTCCCCGAGCTCGAGGCTCAGCAGGGCTTCCAGCATAAAATCGTAGCTTGGGAAGATGTTGACGCTGAAGAAGGTACCGGCGTTGTTCACATCGCTCCCGGTTGCGGTGCAGAAGATAACGAATTGGGCAAGAGACTCGGTCTTCCCGAAATTATGCCCGTTGACGATATGGGTATCTTCCTTAAGGGCTTCGGCTTCTTCACAGGAAAGAACTCAAAAGCAATCGCTGACGAAGTATTTGAAGAGCTTAAAAAGAGAGATAAGCTTTATCTTGTAAAGCCCCATGAGCACAGCTACCCCGTTTGCTGGAGATGTAAGGAAGAACTTATCTACCGTCTTGTTCCCTCATGGTTTATTGCTACAGAAGAGCTTAAACCCCGTCTTATCAGAAACGCTCAGAGCGTTAAGTGGGAGCCCGAATCAAACGGCAAGAG
>JAZSQU010000074.1:0-15959 GCA_045538095.1 Acutalibacteraceae bacterium
GAGAAACTGTCGGCGTAACCACCGATTTTTTGAAGCCTTTTCCGTTCCGCTACGCTCCACTCCAAAGGCTTCAAAAATCATTGTACTATACTTTGACTTTATTTTTTACAAAAAATGGGTCACATCTATTTACAACGCAGAGATATTATTTTTAAGCACAAACCTATTGCATTTTTATTCTTCTTTTGTTAGAATATAATGGAATAAATATGATTTAAGGGATGTGATTAATTGAAAGCAATAATCGGTGGAAAAATCATTCTCAAAGACAGAATCATTGAAGGCTCCGCCCTTCTCTATTCTGACGTAATTGAAGGTATTGTACCTACAGAAAATCTCCCCGAAGGCTGTGAAATCATTGACGCAAAGGGTGGCTATGTTGCACCCGGTCTTATTGATATGCACATTCACGGCTATCTCGGAAAAGACGTATGCGACGGCGAAGAAGAGAGTATCCGGGTAATTTCAAAAGGACTTTTAGCTAACGGCGTAACAGGCTACCTTCCCACAACAATGACCGAGGATATGAAGGTTATTCGCAAGGCTCTTGAGGTTTGCCGCAATCTTAAAGAAGAAAGCAAGACCTGGAACGGCAGTGAAATTTTGGGCTGCCATGCAGAAGGGCCCTTCATCAGCGAAAGCAAAAAAGGTGCTCAGGATGCAAAATATATTCTTAAGCCTGACGCAAAATTTGTTAAGGAGTATGCTGACATCATCAAATCAATTACTCTTGCACCTGAATGCGACGAAAACGATTTTGCAGCAATCCGTGAAATAGTCCGTGACACTGACGTTGTTGTTTCAATGGGTCACACCTCTGCAGATTATGAAACTGCAATGGCAAGTGTAAATGCCGGTGTGAAGCATGCCACTCACCTTTTTAACGCAATGACTCCCCTCGCTCACCGTGCTCCCGGAGTTGTGGGTGCTGCACTTAACGCAGACATCAGCTGCGAAGTGATTGTTGACACCTTCCACGTGGATGCAAGTCTTTACAATATGCTCTGGCTTCTTAAGGGCAGAAAGCTTTGCTTTATTACCGACTGCTTACCTGCAGGCGGACTTCCTGAGGGTGAATACACTCTCGGTGGTCAGAAGATTATCTATAAAGGTATTGTTTGCCGCCTTGAAGACGGCACCGTTGCAGGCAGTGTGCTTAAGCTCAACAAGGGTGTTTGGAATGTTTATACCAACTCGGATATTCCCCTTTACGAGTGCGTAAACTGCGCTTCACTCAATGTTGCAACAACTCTCGGAATCGAAAAGAAAAAGGGTTCACTTGAAATCGGAAAAGATGCTGATATTATCATTACCGACAGTGAATTCAATATAGAAAAAACCATTATCAAAGGAGTAACAAGATATGAATCTTAAAGTAAAAGCAAAGCTTGACCCTCAGTTTGAACCCCTTTCAATTGTTGTTCGTGAAATGCGCGAGGCAACAAAGGATAACGGTCAGGATATCATAATCGCCGCTGAAAGGAATGACGGCTACACAACTACATACAAAACAAGAATCTTCCCCGAAGGCACAGGTCACGACGAAGAAAACTTCCGCTTTGTTGAACGTATTGCAAAATCACTTGTATGGGTTGCAGGTGCATGGAAGCTTATTATTGCAGGTGCTGACATTGTCGGTCAGAAAATCAAGGAAGCTTACACTCCCACAGGTCTTCGCGCCTTCGATGTAGGTCATATGAAGAAAACCTACGAAAAGGACTTCGTTGTTGAGCTTTGCGCTCTCGAAGATGCTCCAAAGGATAAATCATCAGCTGCACCTATCGGCAGACACCTTGACGGCTGCCGTATCGGTTTTGATGCAGGCGGAAGCGACAGAAAGGTAAGTGCTGTTATTGACGGTGAAAGCGTTTACTCAGAAGAGGTTGTTTGGTTCCCCAAGCTTAACTCAGACCCCGAATATCACTATCAGGGAATTCTTGAGGCTATGAAAACTGCCGCTTCAAAAATGCCGAGAGTTGACGCAATCGGTGTTTCATCAGCAGGTATCTACGTAAACAACCGTATTATGGCTGCTTCTCTTTTCATTAAGGTTAGTGAAGAAGACTGTGAAAAGAGAGTTAAGAATATGTATCTCGACATTGCAAAGGAAATTGGTGAAAACATTCCTATTGAAGTTGCAAACGACGGCGACGTAACTGCTCTTGCAGGTGCTATGGACCTTAACGACGATTCCGTTCTCGGTGTTGCTATGGGTACAAGTGAAGCAGGCGGTTACATTGATCCCGACGGCAACATCACAGGCTGGCTCAACGAGCTTGCATTTGTTCCCGTAGACTACTGCAAGGATGCAATGGTTGACGAATGGTCAGGCGACTACGGCTGCGGTGTTAAGTATTTCTCACAGGACGGCGTAATTAAGCTTGCTCCTGCAGCGGGCATTGAGCTTGACGAAAACCTTTCACCAGCTGAAAAGCTTAAGGTTGTTCAGGGTCTTATGGCTGAAGGCGACGAAAGAGCTGCTGCAATTTATGACACAATCGGTGCTTACTTCGGCTATGCTATCGCTTACTACACAGAGTTCTATGATATCAAGCATGTTATCATTATGGGTCGTGTAACATCAGGTGAAGGCGGAACAATTCTTCTTGAGAGAACTCAGGAGGTTCTCGATAAGGAATTCCCCGAGCTTGCTAAGAAGATTCAGCTTCACATTCCTGACGAAAACTCACGCCGTGTAGGTCAGTCAGTTGCTGCTGCAAGTCTTCCTAAGATTAAATAATTTAATTTTACAGTCTTACCCCGAGGGAAAATTTTCCTTCGGGGTTTATTTTTATCATTATAATTTCACACTCGCGCCATAGGATAGTAACGTTAACAAAAATGAAACTAACTTAACGGCTTTTAATTGACAATTAAATTCAAAAATGGTATCATTATAATGTATTTTTATGTTTAAAGGAGGACAGCAAAATGAAAAGCTATCTTAACAGAGCTTTTGCTCTTATGATTTCAGTTCTTTTTGTTTTTTCGGCAGTTTCGCCTGCTTTTGCCTATACGTGTGTAAATCACGATTACGGTAATTGGAAAATCACCAAGGTTGCCACTTGCCTGGAAAAGGGTGAAATGACAAGAACCTGCTCAAAATGCGGTTATGTTGAAACCCTTGCAACTGAAGAGGACCACAACGAAGAAGTATTTCTTGTTTCTGCCGACTGTACAAAAGGCGGTTTTAAAAGAGTTGCCTGTGCAACCTGCGGTGAAGTTGTTGAAGAAACTGAAATTCCTGCAACTGAACACACCTTCGGTACTGCCGTAACAGAAAAAGAAGCCACCTGCACTGAAGACGGAAAAATCCGTACTGAATGTACAGTGTGCGGTTTTGCAAAAGAAGAAACACTGGAAAAATTCGGTCACAAATTCAGCACCGATGCTTCAATAATCAATCCCACATGTACTGAAGAAGGTCACAGACGCTTCAGCTGTACTGTATGCAAGGAAGAGATTGATGAAGTTGTTCCCGCTTTAGGTCACGACGAAAAAGCTGAAAACGGCAAGGAGGCTACCTGCACAGAGGACGGCCTTACCGACAAAATATTCTGTGCCCGTTGCGAAGAGGTTATCAGCGAACAGACGGTTATTCCTGCTTTCGGTCACGAAAATGTAGATATGCCGAGAGTTGAACCCACCTGCACAGAAAAAGGTCTTACTGAAGGCGTTGTGTGCAAGCACTGCGGTCTCGCAACAGTAAAAAGTGAAGAAATCCCTGCAAAGGGTCACACAAAGGTAACTGTTCCTGCAGTTCCTTCAACCTGTGCAAAGCCCGGTCTTACCGAGGGTGAAAAATGCGCAGACTGCGACTTTGTTTTCACAGCTCAGGAAGAGCTTCCTCTTCTTAATCACGAGCCTGAAATTCTCCCCGCAGTACCCTCAACCTGCATTAAGACAGGTCTCACCGAGGGCAGATACTGCAAAACCTGCGACACAGTTATTGTTCAGCAGACGGTTACACCTCCCTCAGGCCACACCGAGGTTTATTATCAGTCCGTTGCTCCCACATGTGACGAAGTCGGCTTCAAAGCCGGCAGACGCTGCTCCGTTTGCGGAATAGTTGTTGAAGGGCTTGAGGAAATTCCTGCACTGGGACATACTGAAGAGATTCACCCCGAAATTCCTGCAACCTGCACAACTGCAGGCAAGAGTGAAAGCAGAGTTTGTCTCGTGTGTGATGAAGTTACAAAAGAGCAGGTTATTCTTCCTGCAACAGGCCACACAGAAGTTGTTGACTATGCCGTTGCTGCAACCTGTCAGAGAACCGGTCTTACAGAAGGCAGACATTGTCTGATCTGCAAAACTGTTCTTGTTGAACAGAAAAAAGTGCCAAAAGCAGAGCATTTTATCGTTGCTATTGAGCCCGTTGAAGCTACCTGCACAAAGTCAGGTAAAACTGCAGGTGAACGCTGCGCAGTGTGTGAACTTGTTGTAAAAGCACCAAAAACTACCCTCTCTTTAGGTCACTCAGCAAAGACTAAGCTTAACCATGCAACAACCTCTTCAGACGGTTCACTTGACACAGTCTGCGAACGTTGCGACAAGATAATTTCCACAACACCCATAAAGCAGATTAAGACAATCAAGCTTTCAGCGGACACTTATGTGTACGACGGGAAGACAAAAACTCCTTCCGTAACCGTTACAGACGTAAACGGAAAGAAGCTTATCAAGGATACAGACTATACTCTCAAATATTCCTCAGGCAGAAAAAATCCCGGTGAATATAAGGTAAAAGTAACCTTCAAGGGTAACTACTCCGGTTCAAAGACCTATTCATACAAAATTACACCTGCCAAAACAAAGGTAACTGCAAAGCAGTCCACAACCAGCATCAAGCTTACCTGGACAGCCGTTACAGGCGCTTACGGCTACAGAGTTTATATTTACGACTCATCAGCTAATAAGTGGACAACCCTTATCAAAGCAACAAAGGAAACCTCCTACACCTTCAAGAGTCTTACACCCGGCACAACCTACAGATATGCAGTAAGACCCTACGCAAGAGACGGCAGTGTAATCTGGGCTAAGTATACAGATATTTATGTAACCACAAAGCCTGCAACACCTTCACTTTCATCAGCTGAGTCAGGTGCAAAAAACTCCGTTACTGCAAAATGGAATGCCGTTACAGGTGCAACAGGTTACGTTGTATACTACGCAACAAGCAAAAACGGCTCCTATAAAAAGCTTGGCAGCACAAAGGAACGTAGCTTTACAAGCAAGAAGCTTTCAGGCGGCAGAACCTATTACATCAGAATAAAAGCTTACATCAAAACCGATAGCGGCAACATTTATTCAGGCGCATCAAACATCAAATCGGTTTATGTAAAATAAACTTATCCGCTGTATCTCATTAAAAGGTACAGCGGATTTTTGTTGATATTTAAAAATCTATATGATATACTTCACTTATAACTGACAGAAGGCAGGTGTTCTGTGTGAATGAAGTCTATTACAATATGATATTCAAGCGAAAATCCTTTCATCTTTTCAGAAATCTTGAAGGCAGAATAACTGAGGATGAACTGAGAACGATTGAAGAAAAATTCAAAATCTTCTCCCCACTTTATGAAGACATAAAAACAGAAATCAAAATTGTACCTACTGAAAAAACTACCTGCAGGCGCGGGCAGGAATACTGCATTCTGCTTTTCAGTGAGAAGAAAGACGGCTATCTTCCCAATATAGGCTATCTGGGCGAACAGTTGGATCTGCTTCTTGCATCAATGAACATAGGTGCTTTATGGTTCGGTATCGGCAAAACCGAGGAGAAGAGCGAAAACAGTCTTAATTATGTAATTATGATTGCAATTAAAAAGGTAACCGATGAAAGTAAATTCCGTAAGGATATGTTTAAAAGTAAGCGCAAGGAGCTTTCGGAAATATGGTCAGGCGAATTTTATAAAAGCATTGGCAACATAGTAAGATTTGCTCCCAGTGCCTGCAACTCTCAGCCGTGGAAGGTAATCAGCAAAAAGGATAAACTGACGGTTTACCGATACAAAAAGCCGGGCAAACGCGGAATTATGCCTGCAGACAAGGTTGCCCATTACAATCAGATTGATATTGGTATTTTCCTTCTGTTTATTGAGCTTTGTCTCGGCCACGAAGGTATGAATTTTGAAAGAAAGCTGTTTTCCGATGACGGTGACATAAACAGGGAAGACACCCTCGTTGCAGAATACTACATAAAGGAGTAACAACATGGAAATACTTATAGTCCGTCACGGCGACCCCAATTACACTCTTGACACCCTTACAACAAAGGGCATCCGTGAAGCAAAGCTTCTTGCAAAAAGGCTCTCCAAGCTTGATGTCAAAGCCTTTTACTGCTCACCTCTTGGCAGAGCCAAAAAAACTGCTTCATACACTTTGAGAATGATGAAACGCAAGGCTGAAACGCTCGATTTTCTGAGAGAATTTGAGGGTAAGGTTATTGACCCCGAAAAAGGCAAAATGCAATGTTGGGACAGAAAGCCAACCTACTGGACAGAGAACCCCGACTATTATACCTACGACAACTGGTGCAAAACAGAGCTTATGCAATCGGCTAACACCGAAAAGGAGTATAATAGGGTTTGTGAGGGAATTGATGCACTCCTTGAAAAGCACGGCTACAGACACAACGGCAAGCTTTATGACGTTATCGAAGAGAATCACGACAGAATTGTGCTTTTCTGCCACTTCGGAGTGGAGTCTGTTTTACTCTCCCACATTTTCGGCATTTCGCCTATGATTATGTGGCACAACTTTGTTGCCCTGCCCACCTCGGTTACAAGACTTGTCAGCCAGGAACGAGAGAAAGGCAAGGCAATTTTCACCTGTGTACAGTACGGTGATCTGAGCCACCTTTATGCAGGAAATGAAGAGCCATCGTTTTCTGCGAGATGGTGTGAGTGTTATAGTGATGAGACGAGACATTGAATATTTAATGCACCTGCTTTGGTTTGCAGGTGCATTTTTGCGTTTATCCTAATAATTCAAGTATCTCTTTGAATTCAGCTGAATTTTTGAACTCGTATGATAGCGGATATTTTTCTGTCAGAAGTTCCTTAACCTGCATTTTAGAAACATAAGTAGAACCCAATGTATGCTTATCAAATTTTTTACCTTCAAACATTACTGAGTGCATAGTTGTTATCCTGTCCATATTATCAAACTTGATAGCAAGCTCACACATCTTTCTGAAATTCTCTATTGCATTAACATTGTCACCAATTTTGATACATCTGACAGCTATAAGGCCGTAGATATAAATTACCTGTCGCCACATTTTACCGTAGTGACCATCATCGTATACAAAACCAAGAAAATTAAGCTCTGATTTCAGCGCTGAAATCACCCATTCATCTGAAAATTCTCTGTCATAGAAAAATCTGTTATATGCAAAATAGTGAGCATAAACAGTATTAAGCAACAAGAATTGTTCTTCAAGAGAGTCCATTATTTTCTCATCACAGTTCGGATAATTTTCCGGATAATAAAAGCAGAACATCTCTTGTCCGTCTCTCATTCTAGGCATTTCTTTTATGATTTTCTCACAGTCATCAAAGGTTATACCGCTTCCTTTTTTCTCGGAAAGTCCTTTATAGAGTTCAGCAATATGTCTTTTGGCTGAAATGCGGATTTTGTCATTGTTGCAGTTCTGCTTGATGTTTTCATATATCGCAATTATTTTTGCAACATTTTCGGGCGTGTTTTCTTTAAAATGGACAAGACATGTCATATATCTCAAAAGAATACGGAAATCATTTGGGAATTTTTCTTTAAGCTTGTTTATTATTTCCTGTTTTAAATTTTCATCAGTAAGATTATCATAAGCTTCAAGCTCTCTAATGATTTCAGCCTCGTCCTCAGCTCTGTTAACACCCAGCAACTCATCAACGCTTACTTTAAAGAAACCTGCAATTGCAGGCAGCATTGTTATATCAGGATAGCTTTCGCCTCGCTCCCATTTGCTTACACTCTGAAAGGTCACGCCTAAAAAGTCTGCCAAGGTTTCCTGTGTAAAACCCTTTTCACGTCTGAGACGTTTTATGTTTTCACTTAAATAAATTGTCATTATAATCACCTCTGATTGAATTAACTGATCAGCTTAATGTTATAATAACCGAAAAAGAAAACAAAAACAATAACTTATCTTTTGAGATCACTCAACCGTCGGATGAATTTTTCAACAAGTGAAGCTAAATTAAATTCGGCTTTCAGCTGCCGCAGGCAATTTAGCTCCCGTCAGGGAATTTAGCTGACCGCAGGTCAATTTAGCTCGGCTTTGCCGAATTTAGCTGAAAAAAATAAGACTTGTCATTGACAAGTCTCATTTTTTTCTGGAGCGGATGACGAGGCTCGAACTCGCTACCTCCACCTTGGCAAGGTGGCGCTCTACCAGATGAGCTACATCCGCATATTGGTGCCTCCGGCCGGAATCGAACCAGCGACACGTGGATTTTCAGTCCACTGCTCTACCAACTGAGCTACAGAGGCAAATAGAGAACTCTATTGAATCCTCCGGAAATGGCGACCCGGAACGGGCTCGAACCGTCGACCTCTAGCGTGACAGGCTAGCGTTCTAACCAACTGAACTACCGGGCCATTTTGGTGGGAACAACAGGGCACGAACCAGTGACCCTCTGCTTGTAAGGCAGATGCTCTCCCAGGTGAGCTATGCTCCCACGTTACCGCAAGGTATTCCTCACAGCGACTCGTATACTATACACCATAAAAAAGAATTTGTCAACACTTTTTTTCAATTTTTTTGAAGTTTTTTTGCAAGCTTTTTTTGATCCATATTTTCCGTTGTTGACAAACATTTTTACTTGTGTTAAACTCTCTGCTGAGATGTTATCCATTGTCAAGGATAGGCGGTTCTGCTCTCCATAAGCGGAGGGTGTGCCCTCCGTTTTCTTTTCGCAACAAAGTTTGTATTGAAAAAAGGAGGGATTTTTATGGAACAATTAGCTATGATTGCAATTGTTATTATCGTAGCTACCGGTTACATACTTGCCATAAAAAAATGACCGCCCACTGCCATTGGTTGCGGTCATTTTTTTGATCACTAACTGAGAGCAATCCGAATATCCGGATAGCATCTCTTTCACTTATATTATATATACCCTCACTTGTTTTGTCAAGTGGGCTTTTTATTTTGTAGCTTTTTTAACAAGCATTTTAATGTCATCAGGGGTAAATACATACTTTTTATCGCAGAACTGACAACTCACCTCGGTCTTTTCATCCTTGGCCATGTCAAGAAGCTCTTCCTTGCCCGTACTGATCAGCGCTGCTTCAACTCTTTCTCTTGAGCAGTAACACTTATAAGTGGGTTCTGCATCGTCGAGTACGTCAAGCTCAAAACACTTCAGTGCGTGGTGACAGATTTCTTCAGGTGTCATTCCTCTGTCAATAAGAGTTGAAATGGGTTCAAGACCCTCAATTGACTTTTCAACAAGGTCAATGGTGTCATCCATTGCTGTTGGAAGAAGCTGAATAAGAAGTCCTCCTGCCGCTTTAATTGTAAGGTCAGGATTCACAAGTACACCGAGAGCGCAAACGGTTGGTGTCTGCTCACTGATTGAAAAGTATGCCGTTATATCCTCGGCAATTTCACCGCTGACAATGGGCGTTCTGCCCACGTAAGGCTCTTTCATGCCGAGATCCTTGATAACCGTAAGGAAACCGTCTTTACCTACCGCACCTGCAACGTCAAGCTTACCTTTTGCATTAAGAGGAATTTCAACAACACTCTGTCCCACATAGCCTCTGACGTTGCCCGTACTGTCGGAAACAGCAATAACCGAGCCTGCAGGACCGCCGCCGTTGAGACGCAAGGTAATTGAGTCGTCCTTGCCTTTAAGCACGCTGCCCATAAGTGAAGCGGCAGTAATAAGTCTGCCCAGTGCTGCCGAGCAAACAGCAGAGGTTTCATGAATTTCCACTGCTCTGTTTACAATATCTGTTGAGTTGATTGCCATTGCCGTGAGTGTACCGTCACGGGAAATGCATCTTATTAATTTGCCCATAATATCTACCTGCCTTACTGAGTTCCGTGTTTTCTTGCAACGAAAACTGCACGCTGCGTATCGTCTTTGACTTCGTTCTTCGACATTTCTTCGTATACACCCAGAACTTCAAATTTATATTCTTCCAGCCATTCTCTGATTTTCGGGAGCTCATATCCCTTTTCAGAGAATTCCTCACTATATCTATAATACACATCTTCTTCCTCTTCCGTATCCTTTTCAAAAATGTCAAGGCTTACCTCAGTGAGAAGTGTTTCCTTGTGGGTGCTGTTCTGCCATACGCAGTAAACATCATCCATATCATATATAAATGTATTGTTTCCGAGAATTTCACGGTGCTTATAAGGTGTGTTCACATCGAAAAGGAAAATGCCTTTGTCCTCCATAAAAAGTGATACTTTTGAAAACACCTTGCGCACGGTTTCTTCGTCGGTTATATGATTGATACTGTCGAGAGTGCATACTGCAGCATTTATTGTGCCGAAAAGGTCAAGCTCCTCCATTCTCTGACAAAGGAACATTATATCCTTTCCGCTTTCCATTTTCTTCTCCTGGGCAACCGAAAGCATATCCTCAGAAGCGTCAACGCCGATTACATCATAACCTTTATCAGAAAGGAGCATACTCATTGTCCCCGTTCCGCAAGCAAGGTCAAGCAAAATCCCCTTGCCTACTCCACCCTCAGCAAGGAGATTACAAATGTATTCACATCTGCTTTCGTAATCGACATTCTCGGTAAGCAAATCATAATAGTATGCAAAATCACCGTAGCCTGCCATTTTTATCAGTCCTCTTTATTAAAAAGCTTTTCATAACCGCCCTTACCGAAAGCAAGTGAACGGTTGACTCTGCTTATGGTTGCAGTGCTCGCTCCTGTTTCGGCAACGATGTCGCTGTAAACCTTTTTTTCGCTGAGCATTTTTGCAACAACAAGACGCTGTGAAATTGATGCAAGCTCTGTTTTTGTGCAAAGGTCGTCAAAAAGAGCCTCGCATTCTTCCTTTGTTTCAATTCTCAGAATAATTTCATACAGATAATCTATATTCTTGTTGATTTTTTCAATGTTTCTGTCTGCCATGTTTTCTTTTTTCCTTTCAATCGCTCATTTTCTCCTGAGGTACAGTTTAACACATTAAATTCAAAAAGTAAATAGCTTTTTTTAACAATTCAGATTGAAAATATAAAGAAACTTCCAAAAAGCGTTTGCTTTTTGCCTTGCAGTTGTGTATAATCAGTATATAATGTAAAAATTTGTAAAGGAGAGATCTTCCGTGTCTCACGAAATCAAAATTTTCCTGACGGTTCTCGGCGTAATCGCTGCAGTTCTTCTTGTGGCTTATTTCGGTCTTGCTCTTTTCTTCTTTTTTGTTGCTTTAGGAAATAAGAAACGACCGGATATGACTGTTCCCGCAAAAAACAGCCTTTTCGAAAGAAACGCAGACAATCCCAACCTTATTGCAGGTTATAAATGGTATGACACCACTTATCATCAGGAGGTTATTATCAAAAACAGAAAAGGTAAAAATCTTCACGGCGTTGAATTCCGCAATCCTTCAAACAGCAACATCTGGGCAATTGTTCTTCACGGCTGGACAAACGTAAACAGAGAAATGTCAAGCTATGCTCAGGAATTCTATCAGAGAGGCTTCAATGTGCTTCTTCCCGACCTTCGCGGCCACAACAACAGTGAACACAAGTTTGTAACTATGGGTTGGAATGACCGTCTTGATGTTGTTGACTGGATAAACAGCATTGTTAAAGAAAACCCCAAGTGTAAAATCGTTATTCACGGCACATCAATGGGTGGCGCTACAACAATGATGACTCTTGGCGAAAATTTACCCGACAACGTAGTTCTTGCAATTGAAGACTGCGGATTTACTTCGGTAAAGGATATTTTCACCGACCAATGCATAAGAAAGTATCACCTTCCCCCGAAGCTTGTTATGCCTCAGGCAAGTCTTATCAACCGTCTTATCAACGGCTTCTTCTTCGGTAAGGCTTCAGCAGTTGAGCAGATTAAAAAGGCAAAAATCCCCGTTCTCTTCATTCACGGCGACAAAGACAACTTTGTTCTTCTTGAAAATCTTGACCCCGTTTATAGTGCCTGTCCTACACCCAAACGCAAGCATATTATAAAAGGTGCAGAACACGCACTGTCCTCACACTGGTTCCACGAGGAGTACTGGCAGGTTGTTGATGAGTTCTTAGACGAGTATCTCAAACCCGTTCTTTCAGCTCAGAATTAAAAATTATGCAAAATTCTACCTCTTCTTAGAAAAAATATGCAGATTTTCTGTAAAAACTTGCATTTTTATCTTGACTTTTAAGGTGAAGAGGGCTAAAATATCGCTATGTAAAAACTAAACAAATACATATGGAGGATTTTTATTATGAAAAAGTTTTTAGCAATCGCTCTCGCAGCTGTTATGCTTTTCGCTCTTGCAGCTTGCGGCGGTAACACGGACGACAATGGCGATAACACTGCTGTTGACGTTGTAAAGGTAATCGACATCAACCTTACAGAAGAAGAATACGCTTTCGGCGTAGATAAGGCTCAGCCCGAACTTCTTGAAAAGACAAATGCGTTCATTGACAGAATCATGAGTGACGGAACATTTGAAGAAATCTGCGACCACAACTTCGGCGACGGCGAACCCGTAGCAGTTAAGTCAGCAGTAGAAGATCCCTCAAAGGATCAGCTTATCGTTGCAACAAACGCAGCTTTCGCTCCCTTTGAATACATGGAAGGCGATTCATACTACGGCGTTGATATGGAAATCGCTGCTCTTCTTGCTGAAGAACTCGGCAAGGAACTTGTTATCAACAACATGAAGTTTGATGCAGTTTGCCTTTCAGTAGGTCAGCACAAGTGCGACATCGCAATGGCAGGTCTTACCGTTAAGGAAGAAAGAATGGAACACGTTAACTTCTCAAAGTCATACTACACAGCTTCACAGAAGATTATTGCTCTCGCAGAGGACACAACCTTTGACGCTTGCACAGACCTTGCTTCAGTTGAAGAAGTGCTTAACGGCTTTGACGCAACAACAAAGATCGGTTATCAGAACGGCACAACAGCTCAGTTCTATGTTCTCGGCGACGAAGAATGGGATTTCCCCGGTCTTGCAGTTGAAGGTAAGGGCTATGACAACGGCGCACTTGCAGTTCAGGACCTTATCAACGGCAACATCAACTATGTAATTATTGACGCAGCTCCTGCTGATATGATTGCTGCAAACTTCAACACTCTTTCATAAGAAGTAAAACAAAAAATCTCTCGGTGCCTTGCTGAAAACAGTAAGGCACTATTGATGTAAATAACGAAAAGGAAAACGCTATGAACGGATTTTCACTGAAAATAGAAAAGTTTCTCGAAATACTCATAGAACGTGGCGGTTATAAAGAAGTTCTTATCGGTCTTCAGAACACCGTGCTTATTGCTGTTGCAGGTCTTCTTATCGGTACTGTTATCGGTACACTTATTGCAACGGTAAGAGTTCTTCCAAAATACAGCAAGGTTGTAAAAGCTCTTGACGGTTTCTGCAGCTTTTATGTAGGCCTTTTCAGAGGTACTCCCATGGTAGTTCAGCTTCTTGTGTTCTACTATGTAATGCTTCCTCTTATGGGCATCAAAATGTCCTCGGTTGTTGTTGCTATAACAGTTTTCGGTCTTAACAGCGGCGCTTACATCTCTGAGATTATGCGTGCAGGTATTCTCTCCGTTGACCCGGGTCAGATGGAAGGTGCACGTTCAGTAGGTCTCAGTTATTCTGCTGCTATGATGAAAATTGTTATTCCTCAGGCAATCAAGAACATTCTTCCCACTTTAGGTAACGAATTCATCGCCCTTATCAAGGAAACCTCAGTTGTTTCTTTCGTAGGTGCAAAAGACCTTTACCTTGCTTTCCAGAGCATCGGTTCAGGTACATATGAATATATGGTTCCCTATCTTGCAATGGCAGTTATCTATATAGTTATTGTATGCCTTATTACCTTAGGCATCAGAGTTATGGAAAGGAGGCTGAGGAAAGGTGACAGAAAATAATAAGCTTATTGAAGTAAAAGGTCTTTGCAAGGACTTCGGCAGCAACAAGGTTCTCAAAGACATCAACACCACCATTATGAAGGGCGAAAAGGTTGTTGTAATCGGCCCTTCAGGAAGCGGTAAAAGTACTTTCCTTCGCTGCCTTAACTGTATGGAAGACCCCACGGCAGGCCAGATTATTTTCGGCGGTGAAAACATTGCCGATCTGTCAGTAGACATTAACGTACACCGTCAGAAAATGGGAATGGTTTTCCAGCACTTCAACCTTTTCAATAATAAAACTGTTATTGAAAACATCATGCTGGCGCCCGTACTTATCGGCAAAAAGAATCTTAAGAAGCAAAAAAGAGATAACCTTCTTAAAAAGCTGCATCTCAAAAAAGGTGAAATTGTTCCCGTAACAACTTCAGTTACTGAAATTACTGAACAGGCAAAAGCCACTGCCGAAGATCTTCTTAAAAGAATAGGTCTTGAGGAAAAGGCAGACGCTTATCCTTCATCACTTTCAGGCGGTCAGAAGCAGAGAGTTGCAATTGTACGCTCCCTTGCTATGGACCCGGATGTAATTCTCTTTGACGAACCCACCTCAGCGCTTGACCCCGAAATGGTAGGTGAAGTTCTTGAGCTTATGAAGGACCTTGCAGACCAGGGTATGACAATGGTTGTTGTAACCCACGAAATGGGCTTTGCAAAGGAAGTTGGTACAAGAATCGTCTTTATGGATGAAGGCAGATTCATTGAAGAAGCAACTCCCGAAGAGTTCTTCGCCCACCCGAAAAGCGAAAGAGCAATTGAATTTCTTTCTAAAGTACTGTAAAAGTAATCAGCGACATTTCTATGATTTGTCGCTGATTTTGTTTTATATACTATTTTCTTTTAGAAAATCAATTTACATATTGTTCACTCTTTCAAAACAGTACAAACAACTTGATACTTATTATACTATTGTGTACCAAATCGCAACACTGTGTATGGATTTTTAGTGAAAATCATTGACAAGCCGTTGCAGTTTTGTTATTATATAGCATGAATTATACTGGTCTTATTATGGACCAAATACAAAAAAGAGGACGGCAGAAAATATGAGTAAGAAGATTCCGTATAAACTGTATGATCTTATTCCGTCACAGGAAACCATGCACCTTATGGTAAAATATAGCTTCAAAAAGCAGATTGTTCAGATTCCCTGCTCATTCACTGCACAGGCTGAAATCAATTACGACCTTATGCAGAAGGCTTTTGAAATTGAAATTGAAAGAAACGACAGTCTCAGAAACAGATTTACTGTTGTTGACAAGGAGCTTAAGCAGTACTTTATTCCTCCTTTCAAAATGACTGTTCCCAAGAAGTTTTTCAGAAGCAGTGAAGAACAGCAGGCTTTCTTTGACAAAGATGCAAAGACACCCGTAAAATTCAAGGACTGTGTTCCTTTCAGAATTTACTTTTTCAAGACCCTTGGTGTTGGCGGCGGTATTTACATAAATGTAAGTCACCTTGCAATGGATGCTCTCGGTATGGTTGGTTGTCTTTTCGACACTCTTCGCATTTATTTTGCTCTTAAAAAAGGCGAACCCATTCCCGAGCCCCTCAACTCCTATGAAGAATACATTCAGGCTGAATTTGAGAAACTCAAAGACGAAAAGAAACAAGCTAAGCACGCAAAGTTCTATGAAGAATACTGGGATAAAGAAAAGGAACCCTTCTATGCAGGTGTTCACGGTCCCGAATTCCTTGAAAAAGCAAGAAAGAAGCAGAAGAATCCCAACCTTCGTGTTCCCGCTGCTTACAATCCCCTTTACTCAAGCTGCAAACAGCTCACTCTTCATATAGATCCCGAAACATCAGCAAAGATTTTCGAATACTGTAAAGCTAACAGCATT
>JAZSQU010000019.1:0-10035 GCA_045538095.1 Acutalibacteraceae bacterium
TTAATTGATATGGTGTATTATACATCTGTGGTTTGTTTTTTCTCATCAATTAAATTTTACCACAAAAAAGACTACAAGCCTACCTTTTTGGTAAACTTGTAGTTCTTTCTTATTCAGGCTGTTTTTTTACAGCCCCTTTTATCTTTTATTTCGCAGGATTCATAAAGTAAATCTTATAAATATTAATCATTACCTTAACAACCTTTGCGAGAACTTCAACAATCTTCTTGATTGTATCGAGAACCTCGTTGGGCTTTTCTTCGGGAACTTCGGGTTCTGTGTAGCCTTCAGCAACATCGCCCTGAGTAGTGTCCTTCTGAATTGCAAAGCGGTCAACTGCCTCTGCTCCGTTTTCACCAACTGCGTAAGAAGTGAAGTAGAGAACGCCGTCTTCAATTTCAATTGCTGAGAACATGGGAGCGTCAACAGCAAGCATCTTTTCGCCTCTGGGGAAGTATTCGTCTGTTGCACCAAGGTCGTTGGTAAGGTAGGTCTTCACGCCTGATGTGCCTGAGATTACGTAGGTTGTGCCGGTGGGCTTAATCTGTGTTCTGTAAACCTCGCCGTTGTGGTTGAGATAGGTTCTGTCATAAGCTGTGTTTGCGTTATTAACGAGTGAACCCGTTCTCATATAAACGTGGTCGTGACCCTGGAAGACCATATCAATTCCGAGAGCAGGCATAAGGTTCTGAAGCTGTTCACGAATCTGGCAAACATCATCATCCTTGTAGTGTGAGCCGTGTGAGTAGGGAGCCTTGTGAAGTGCAACAAACTTCCACTGAGCTGTGCTTTCTTCCATATCCTTCTGAAGCCACTGAAGCTGTTTTTCTGTAAGAGCTTCGTTTTCATCAAGGTCGTTGGTATTGAGCACTGCAACGTGAACGTTGTTGTAGTCGAATGAGTAGTAAGTACCTGTTGCAAAATCCTGATCCTCAGGAGCGTAGGGGAGAGCAAAGTTGTTATAAAGTGCAAATTCACCGTGAGTTTCGTGGTTGCCTGCTGTGGGCATCATAAAGGTACTCATAATCTCAGTTGATGCTGTGTCGAACATCCACTGCCACTGCTTTGTGTTGTCTGCATTGTCAACGTGGTCGCCTGTATTGATGATGAAGGAAGCATCGGGATAGAGATTGAAAGCAGTTTCTGTAATTTTCGCCCATGCTCTTTCATACTGTGCCTCTGACTGTGACTGTGGGTCAGTCATGTGGAAGAAGGTTGTGTTCTTGCTGCCGTCAGCAGTTGTAATCTTACCGGTTTCACTCCACCAGCCTTTTTCTGCATCACCTACACGGTAGTAGTAGGTTGCACCTTCTTCAAGGTCTGTGAGAGTTACGGTGTGACGGTTCATATTGAACATATATGTAATGAAACCGATAATACCGATATCAATACCGGGGAAGGAACGTTCAACCTGATTTGATTCAAGCTTGATGCCGAAATCTGCAGCTTCTGTGGCGATACCCTTGAAGGTGGGTTCAGTGTCTGCCTTGTAGATTTCAATGTCTCCGCCTACTGAATACTTGGAGAACCAATTGATGTAAGCGCTTGTTTTGCTGTCCTCGCCCATAGTAACGCTTACCATTGTGGGAAGTCTGTAGTTTGCCCTTGCAACAGGAACCTCTACCTTTTCAGTGCTGTAGGTTACATCGTAGTCGCCCTTGAACTGAGGAACAACGTCGCTTGTAAAGTCGTTAATTACATAAGCCACGAAAGTGCCTGTTCCTTCAAACTGGCTAGGTGTAAGATACTTGCTGAGAAGAAGCTGGTCGAGAAGGTCATAAAGATCCTTGTAGGGGAGAATCTCAAGAGCAAAAATTGTGTCAACAAGGTTCATATATGTGGGGTCACCGCGAAGAACAACATCAATAAGGTAATCAATTCCGTCGCCGAGAGCCTTACCGATTGTATCGTCGTTCATAAGCTTACCGAGTCTGATTTCAAGCTTTGAAAGAAGGGCTTCATCAAGAACGTCGTTGAGGATAATATCAACGAGTGTATCAAATACCTTTTCAAGAAGTGAGCCGTCTTTGAATTTTGCAATTGCATCCTGAAGGAACTTGTCTTCTGCAGGGTCTTCGTTACCTGCAGCCCAGTAGCCCAGAACTGAAAGTATAACTAAATCAAATGTACCCTTTTTATCCTTGTCACCAAAGCCGAGAGTGTCCAGGAAAGCTGTGCAGGGATAATCTGAAACCTCAAGTGCGCCAAGCTTTGCAACGATTGAGTAAATAAGGTCGTAAAGCTTCTGAGGCTCTTTGATATAAAGGTCGTAAATCTGGTCGATAAGGTCATTTAAGAACCACATTATATTGTCAACTGAGAAAATGTTGTAGCCGCCAAGAGCAATACCCTTGCCGATGTAAGGCTCAAGGAAACCTCCGATGATTGCACCGAGATCGATATCCATACTCTTGAGGAAAGCATCAACGCTACCCATTTCATTCATCTGGTTTACATACTTACGAAGGAAGCCGCAAGCCATTTCTGAAAGGAAGAGAACTGCGTCAGCCTTGCCGTTTTCGGTCATATTTCCACCAAAGCTGATGTCAAACATAGCAGTTTTTGCAGTGCCCTTTTCGTATGTCTTTCCGCCGAAGCTGTATTCATACTCTGCGTCAAAGTCTATGCTTTGAGCTTCCATTTCGCTTTCGCCGTTTTCAAAAGCAGTGAAGGTCATTTCACGGTATGTACAGGGATAGCTTGTGATTGAAGCTGTTTCAAAGTCATAAAGTACTTCGCCGTCGTCGTTGATTACTGAAGAGGTATCGTCTGTATGAAGGTGGCCGCTGAATGCGTAGTGAATATCCCAGGCAGCAAACTGTTCGGCAACCTCAAGATAATTGTCGAGAGGGAAGGCGAAGGTAATTGAAGGTTCAGTTTCCATATGTGCAGAAAGACCGTGGTGAAGCATAACCATAAGGCGTTTGCCCTTTTCTCTGCCGTCTTTGGCAAGTCCTTCAATCCACTTCATAGCTTCTTCTGAAATTTCACCGCCTGTGTGCTGCTTTTCAGGTGCATCGAAAGTGTAAACGCAGCTGTCAATAACAATAAGACGGTAATCGTCTTCAATATCTACAACATAGGAGAGCTTGTTTCTTACGTCGGTGCTTTCATCGGGATAAGTTTTGGCATAGTAGTTCTCATATGTCTCATAAGCAAGGTCATAACCAAGCTCAGCATAAACCTCTCTGAACTCGTTGGGGGTAATGCCTCTGCCTTGTTCCTGTTTACCGTTCTGGAATGTTGTTGCATCGGTAGTGTTAATATCATGGTTACCGTTGATTACAATAAATTGAAGTCCGTATTTTTCCTCATACTCAAGGAAAATTTCAGCAAGGCCTACGTGAGCCTCATATTCGCTGTCCTTTGTAAGGTCTCCGGGTACAAGCACATACTTAAGCTCAGAGTTGCGTCTTGCCATTGTTTCAAGGGCAGTTCTGATAATTGTTTCGCTCTGAGGGTAAAGCTTTGTGCTGCCCTTGCAGTAGTCCTGATAAGCCGCACAGTTGTCACCCGTAAGTGAGTCGGGGAAGTAGTGGGGGTCAGAAAGAGTTGCAAAGGAGAGGGATGAAAGCTCCTTGCTTTTCCATAATCCCGCACTTGAAACAAGGCTTACTGTGCCGAGAAGTAAAGTGAGTGTGAGAATAACGGAAATTATTCTTTTGAAATTTCTCATTTAAGGTTCCTCCTTAAAACTTATAATTTAACCAAGATATTATAACACATTAAAGCACAGAATTAAATGATTTGAGCGTTAATTTTCTTTTTTTACCCTTTGTACAAAACGAGAAATTATTTTTTTTATAAGTTGACGAAACCCTTAGTAGTTTTACACAAAAAAGAGAGACATAAAAGCGACAAAATCAACAAGGAAATTATCGAAAAATGTAGATTTATACGTTGAAAAATGGTATAATGGTAAAAGAACTGTAATAATGGAGGACGTTTATGCAAAAGGAAAACAAAATGGGCGTTATGCCCGTAAAGAAACTTGTGATTTCAATGAGCCTGCCCATGATGGTGTCAATGCTTGTTCAGGCTCTTTACAATGTAGTGGACAGTATCTTTGTAGCTCAGGTCTGCGAGGATGCACTTACAGCAGTTTCACTTTCCTTCTCGGCACAGAACCTTATGATAGGTGTGGCAACGGGTACAGGTGTCGGTGTCAATGCACTGCTTTCACGAAATCTCGGTGCAAAGGATTTTGAAAAAGCAAACAAGGTTGCTTCTCAAGGTGTAATACTTGCAATATTCAGTGCATTTCTGTTTATGCTTTTCGGCATTTTCGGCACAGAGCTTTTCTTTAAAAGCCAGGTAGATGAGTCATCACCCATATTCGCTTACGGTGTGGACTATCTTTCAGTTTGCTGCGGACTTTCATTCGGTATCTTCGGACAGGTTATAATGGAAAGACTTGCTCAGGCAACGGGCAAAACCGTTCTTTCAATGTTTATGCAGCTTTCAGGTGCAATTACAAACATTATTCTTGACCCACTTCTTATTCTCGGTATCGGACCTTTCCCCAGAATGGAGGCAAAGGGTGCCGCCGTTGCAACGGTAATCGGACAGTTTGTGGCTTTCGGTGTGGGTATCATTCTGAACATTTGGAAGAACAAGGAAATCAGACTTCACATAAAGGACTTCAAGCCCGACTTCAAAATTATCGGCGAGATTTACAAAATCGGCGTACCGTCAATTCTTATGGTGGGTATCGGTTCTGTGATGAACTATCTGTTTAACAAAATTCTTCTTGGCTTTACTCCGACTGCAGCTGCAGTATTCGGCGTTTACTTCAAGCTTCAATCCTTCATTTTCATGCCCATTTTCGGTCTCAATAACGGTGTTATTCCCATTGTGGCTTTCAACTACGGAGCACAGAAGAGAAAGCGCATTATTGACACAGTTAAGTTCAGCTGCACAATTTCTTTGAGCATTATGGCTATAGGCATGCTTATAATGTGGCTTATTCCCGAGCAGATGCTTATGCTCTTTAAGGCAAGTGAGGATATGCTTTCAATCGGTGTGCCGGCACTCAGAACAATTTCACTGAGCTTCATTTTTGCCGGTGTGTGCATCACCTTGGGCTCAACCTTCCAGGCTCTGGGTAAGAGCTACTTCTCAATGCTTACCTCTTTCGCAAGGCAGATTGTTGTGCTTCTTCCGGTTGCATATCTTCTTTCAAAAACAGGCGAGCTTAACTATGTGTGGTGGTCCTTCCCCATAGCGGAAGTAATGTCCCTTGCGGTGACACTTGTGTTCTTCAGCTATCTTTATAAGAACCTGATTGCGAAGATTGGCAGGGGAGAGTAAGAAAGTTGTCATTCCGAGCAAAGCGAGGAATCTTAAAAGATTCTTCACTAAGTTCAGAATGACATAAGTTAATATATAAAGAAATAGGGAACGGTGCGAGCCGTTCCCTTTGTTGTTTGACCCTTCCACCGCTAACGCGGTCCCCCTTCCCTTTCAGGGACGGCAAGACTCGTCGCCCCTGAAAGGGGAGATGTCACGAAGTGACAGAGGGGTGTTACCAATGCCTTACTCCGCAGGAGCAGTTGTCAACTTTAGTTTCACCGCAATTTTTACAGGTATCACCTTTATAATCGTGTCCTTTTGCAGAAACTTTATCTCCGTCATAGCTGTCACCGCATTCGCATGAGTAAAGTGTGTATCCCTCTTTTTCGCAAGTAGGAGTAATAACATTTGAGACAAAGTAGCTGTGTTCCTTTGTTTTGGCTATGTTCTCGGTATAGGTGTCGCCACAAGAGGAACAGGCATAAACTCTGATACCCTCTGCAAGATGTGTTGCAGGTCTTGAAACGGTTGAGGAATAACTGTGCTCAGCAACTTCCACATAATCACTCACATAACTGTCACCACATTCGCAGGTATAAGTTGTGTAACCTCTATCTGTACAAATAGGTTCTGTTACAACTGCTTTATAAGTATGCTCTGTAGTATGTCTGTTCGGTGATTTCAGAGAGCAACATTTCACGGTCAAAGTATTTGTAGAACTGCGTATAACTTTGCTGATAATGTCTGATTGTGCCTTGCCTCAGATTTCTTTGCTTGCAGTTAAGGATATACTTGTCGCATCCTTGCTCAAAGGTGATTGAAAATTGCTTAATCATTGATAATTTCTTCATAAAAACTTGACCCCAACTTGATATTATTTGCAAAAAAACATTGGACCCATCATGACTTAAAACCGTCAAATGATGTGTCCAATTGTTTATCAATGATTAAATTTTAAGCAAATGCTCAAAAGTGGCTTATTTGCAAGCCTCTTCAATAGCAACTGCACATGCAACGGTCATACCAACCATGGGGTTGTTACCTGCGCCGATAAGGCCCATCATTTCAACGTGAGCAGGAACTGATGATGAACCTGCGAACTGAGCGTCTGAATGCATACGGCCCATTGTGTCTGTCATACCGTATGAAGCAGGGCCTGCAGCCATGTTGTCGGGATGGAGTGTACGGCCTGTGCCGCCACCTGAAGCAACTGAGAAGTAGTTTACACCGTTTTCGTTACACCACTTCTTGTATGTGCCTGCAACGGGGTGCTGGAAACGGGTGGGGTTAGTTGAGTTACCTGTGATGGAAACACCAACGTTTTCGTGTCTCATGATAGCAACGCCTTCGGGAACGTTGTCTGAACCGTAGCACTTAACCTTAGCTCTGTCACCTGTTGAGTAGGGTGTTTCGTTAACAACCTTAACTGTTTCTGTGTAGGGGTCAAACTCTGTCTGAACGTATGTGAAGCCGTTGATTCTTGAAATAATCATAGCAGCGTCCTTGCCGAGACCGTTGAGGATAACGCGAAGGGGCTGAGTTCTAACCTTGTTAGCGTTGAGAGCAATTTTGATTGCACCTTCAGCAGCTGCGAAGGATTCGTGACCTGCAAGGAAGCAGAAGCATTCTGTTTCTTCTGAAAGAAGCATCTTGCCGAGGTTACCGTGGCCAAGACCAACCTGACGGTTAGCAGCAACTGAACCGGGGATGCAGAAGCTCTGAAGACCTTCACCGATAGCTGCAGCAGCATCAGCAGCCTTTGTGCAGCCCTTCTTGATTGCGATTGCGCAGCCTACTGTGTAAGCCCACTTTGCGTTTTCAAAAGCGATGGGCTGAGTTTCTTCAACAATCTTGTAAGGGTCAATACCCTTTGCAGCGCAGATTTCCTTACATTCTTCAACTGAAGAAATACCGTATTCTTTAAGAGTAGCGAGAATTTTATCAATTCTTCTTTCGTAGTTTTCAAATAAAGCCATTATTCTATACCTCCCTTATTCGTGACGAGGGTCGATGTACTTAGCGGCGTCAGCAAATCTGCCGTAAGTGCCCTTAGCTTTTTCCCAAGCTGTGTTGGGGTCGTCGCCCTTCTTGATGAAGTCTGTCATCTTGCCGAGAGAAACGAATTCGTAACCGATAACCTGATCGTCGTCGTCAAGAGCCATTCTTGTTACATAGCCTTCAGCCATTTCAAGATAACGAACACCCTTAACCTTTGTGCCGTACATTGTACCAACCTGTGAACGAAGTCCCTTACCGAGGTCTTCAAGGCCTGCACCGATTGAAAGACCGTCTTCTGAGAAAGCGGACTGGCTGCGACCGTAAACGATCTGAAGGAAAAGTTCACGCATAGCTGTGTTGATAGCGTCGCAAACAAGGTCTGTGTTGAGAGCTTCGAGAATTGTCTTGCCGGGAAGAATTTCACTAGCCATAGCAGCTGAGTGAGTCATACCTGAGCAACCGATTGTCTCAACGAGAGCTTCTTCGATAATACCGTTTTTAACATTGAGTGAGAGCTTACAAGCGCCCTGCTGAGGAGCACACCAGCCAACACCGTGTGTGAAAGCGGAAATGTCCTTGATTTCATAAGCCTTTACCCACTTACCTTCTTCAGGGATGGGAGCGGGGCCGTGGTTCGGTCCTTTTTTGACCATGCACATTGTTTCAACTTCATGTGAATAATTCATGATGCGAAAATCTCCTTTCGGAATTTATTATTGGTTCTAAGTTACCATCCATAATAATACCAAATATTTTATTTTCTTGCAATAGTATATTGGTAAAAAATCAGGGAGTTAAACAAGATTTTTTGTCATAAAAGCCGAAATGGGCAGTTTTTTTCAAAAAAGAAAAGAGAGCCTGCTTTTTTCAGACTCTCTGAAACTTTTATTCAGCCTTCTTTGCAAACTCAGCCTTTCCCTCGGGAGTGTCTCTGTAATACTGAGTCTTGGGATTGGGATGCTTAGTGTTCTTCCAGATTTCGTCGGCTCTGGGTGCCCATTCCTTTGCAAACTTGTCACATTTGCTGCAAAGCATCTCAGCAGTTTCCTCTTCAATGAGGTTGGTGGATTTTGCACCCGTTCTCTTGACAATGTCTCTGAGACACTGAGGATTTTCAAGCATAGGACAAGGTCTCATATGGTTATCGTTAAAGGGCTGATCGTGTCTGAATGCCATGAAAAGGGGATTGCGTAAGCCCTCAAGAATGGTGTGGGTTCTGATGTTTGAATCTGAGAAGTGAACGAAAACGCAAGGCTCCATATCACCGGCAGAGTTGATGTGGAAGTAGTTTCTTCCGCCTGCGATACAACCGCCGACATATTCGCCGTCACCCTGGAAGTCCATAAAGAACATAGGCTTACCTGTTTTGGTATTTCTCATTTCTCTCATACGCTTGTACATATAAGCTCTCTGGTCAGGGTTGGGAATAAGCTCGGGAGGAGCGTCGTGACCGACGGGCATATAGTTGAAATAAAGACCGAACTTACAGCCAAGGTCAACCATTTTGTCAAGGAATTCGTCACTTGTTACCTTTTCAATATTCTGACTTGTGTAGCAGACTGACATACCGTAAAGACAGCCCTTTTGTCTGAGAAGCTTCATAGCGTCAATAACCTTCTGATACATACCCTCGCCACGTCTTGCATCGTTGGAATTTTCGTCACCCTCAATTGAAAGAGCAAGAGCAATATTACCCACACGCACCATTTCGTCGCAGAACTTTTCGTCAATAAGAGTACCGTTGGTATAAGCGAGGAAAGCACAGTCAGGGTTAGCTTCGCAGAGCCTTATGATGTCGTCTTTTCTGATAAGGGGCTCACCGCCGGTGAACATAAACAGGTGAGTGCCGAGCTCCTTACACTGAGTAACAACTGAAGCCATTTCCTCGTAGGTAAGGCTGTTTCTGTGGCCGTATTCAGCAGCCCAGCAGCCCTCACACTTGCAGTTGCAGGCACTTGTGGGGTCAATGAGCACCTGGAAGGGGATATTGCACTTATAAATTTCACGGTTCTTTCTTACTGCCTTTGTGCCCTTGATACCTGCACCGAGACCCATAGCAAGAAGAAGCTTTTTAAGTACACCTCTGTCAAGGTCTCTGAGAATGTTAAGACCAAGCTGATAATATACGTTGTCGCCTTTGATAATAGCCTCACGCATTGAGTCGATATAGTGCTTCGGGAAAGTTCCGCCAAGAAGCTTCTCTGAAATATCAAGAAGCTTTACCATATTTTCCTGAGGGTTCTTGTCAACATATTTGAGAAGACCGTCAAGGGTTGCGCCGGCAGCAGCACGTTCAGCTTTTTCTTTTATAGTCATAGGATTACACCTCACTTAAAATCTGAAAAACAAAACTATTCATCATAATATATCATATTTTAACTGAAAAGTCCATAAAAAACTTGTATGAAAAAAATAATTTTACTTTTTTCTTTTCTTTCGTATGTTTTTAGTGTATAATACCCCTTGAATTATATTACGGAAAGGTTTTAATATGAACAGCAAAACAAAATCAACCCTTATGGCACTTTTAAGAGTTGCCGTTGCAATGGCTATTTTTGTCCTTGCAGTGATTTATTATGACGAACTCAAAAATATAGATGTGAGAGCAATTGTTGAGGGCAGTTCAAGTGTATATCTTGCAATTGCAACAATCTGGGGCGTTTATCTTGTAAAGTCCGTTCTCTTTATTATACCCGCCTCCCTTATCTATATTTCAATAGGTATGGCATTTTCTCCCGTTACGGC
>JAZSQU010000003.1:0-28660 GCA_045538095.1 Acutalibacteraceae bacterium
CCCTACTGAACTTTAAAAAAGGCTGCACTCAGCAGCCTTTTTGATTTTTATTTGCTTGCAGCCTTTACGATTACTGAGAAGTCCTCAGCCTTAAGTGAAGCGCCGCCGATAAGACCGCCGTCAACGTTTTCTTTTGCAACAAGTTCGTCAGCATTTTTAGCGTTCATTGAACCGCCGTACTGAATTGTAACTGTTGCTGCAACGTCAGCGCCGTAAACCTCAGCAATAGCTTCGCGGCAGTATCTGTTGCCTTCATCAGCCTGGTCAGCAGTTGCTGTAACGCCTGTGCCGATAGCCCAAACGGGTTCGTAAGCGGTTACAACGTCCTTAAGCTGCTCAGCTGTAACGCTTGTAAGAGCCACCTTTGTCTGGAACTTAAGGAGAGTTTCTGTGTAGCCAAGCTCTCTCTGTTCGAGAGTTTCACCAACGCAGATAATGGGCTTGAGGCCTGCATTGATAGCTGCAAGTGAACGAAGGTTAACTGTCTGGTCTGTTTCACCGAAGTACTGTCTTCTTTCGCTGTGACCAACTACAACGTATTCAACGCCTGCTTCCTTAAGCATATCAGCTGAAATTTCACCTGTGTAAGCGCCTGACTGTTTGAAGTGAACATTTTCAGCACCGATTTTGATGTTTGAACCCTTAGCTGCTTCAACTGCTGCAGCGATGTCAATGAAGGGTACGCAGAGAACAACTTCACAGTCAGCACCTGCAAGAAGAGGCTTCATTTCATTAATAAGAGCTGTTGTCTGTGAAGGTGTGTTATTCATTTTCCAGTTACCTGCGATAACTGCTTTACGAAGTGACTTGTTCATTTAAAAAATCTCCTTTTTGTTTATCGTATGTATACCCACCGTTTCGGGTGGGCATACAAGAATTTCTTAGTTTAATTATTTATCGTTAAGAGCAACAACACCGGGAAGAGCCTTACCTTCAAGGAATTCAAGTGAAGCACCGCCGCCTGTTGAGATGTGGCTCATCTTGTCAGCAAAGCCGAGCTTTGCAACTGCAGCAGCTGAGTCGCCGCCGCCAACGATTGAAATTGCACCGCTTTCAGCAATAGCTGTAGCAACTGCGATTGTACCGTTTGCAAACTGAGCCCATTCTGAAACGCCCATAGGTCCGTTCCAGATAACTGTGCCTGCGCCCTTGATAGCGTTTGAGAAGAGTTCTTCTGTCTTAGGACCGATGTCAAGACCCATCCAGCCGTCGGGGATAGCATCTGAATCAACGATTTTGCATTCTGTGTCAGCCTTGTATTCAAGACCGATTCTGTTGTCAACGGGGATAAGGAAGTTTACGCCCTTAGCCTTAGCTGTTTCCATCATTTCTCTTGCAAGGTCAATCTTGTCTTCTTCACAGATTGATGTACCTACTGAGTAGCCCTGAGCAGCAAAGAAGGTGTAAGCCATACCGCCGCCAACGATACGTGTGTCAACCTTTTCCATAAGGTTTGTGATTACGCCGATTTTGTCTGAAACCTTTGCACCGCCGAGAATTGCAACGAGAGGTCTCTGGGGATTTTCAAGAGCGCCGCCGATATATTCGAGCTCCTTACGGATAAGGTAACCGCCAACTGCGGGAAGATAATCAGCAACACCTGTTGTTGATGAGTGAGCTCTGTGAGCTGAACCGAAAGCATCGTTTACATAGATTTCTGCAAGTGAAGCGAGTTTCTTTGAGAATTCTGCATCATTCTTTGTTTCTTCAGCGTGGAAACGTACGTTTTCAAGAAGAAGAACTTCGCCTTCCTGAAGGTCAGCAGCAAGAGCCTTAGCGCTTTCGCCAACAACGTCCTTAGCCATCTTAACTTCCTTACCGAGAAGTTCACCGAGTCTTACAGCAACGGGAGCAAGTGAAAATTCACTCTTGAATTCACCCTTGGGTCTGCCGAGGTGTGAGCAAAGTATAAGCTTTGCTCCGTTATCGAGGAGATATTTGATTGTGGGGAGTGAAGCAACAATTCTCTTATCGCTTGTGATAACTCCGTCTTCCATCTTTACGTTGAAGTCGCAACGAACAAGGACTTTTTTGCCTTTTACGTCAATATCTTCAACAGACTTTTTGTTGAGTACGTTCATTGGTATCGTTCCTTTCGTGTTTGCATTTAATAGTATAATTTATAACCACTTGCCATTTTATAACATTGTTGACTTTTTTTCAAGTGGTTACACTGTAAAAAATATGAAAACATAGGCGTTAATTTTATATATTTTGCTGAAAAAGCCATTATTAAAGTTAAAAGTTGAAAGTTGAAAGTTAAAATTAGGGTCGCTTCGCTCCGATTATAATTGATCGAAAGAAACAAACCTTGGCGCCCCTGAAAGGGGAGCTGGATTTGACGAAGTCAAATTCTGAGGGGTTATATCCGTTTCAGATTATCTGAAATATGAAACTGTGACCTTGATTCCACACTTCACACTCCAAACTCCAAACTTAGTCAAACCAACCTTTAAGAAGGTCAGCCATAGCGTTATTCTCAGGCTCTTTCTTCTTGTCCTTTTCCTGCTTTTTCATATAGTTCATAACATCAAACTTGTTTGCACCGGCAGTTTCCTTTCTCTTGTTGAAATCAGAGAGTCTTTCTCTGTATCCGCAGGTGCAGACAAACATTTTCTTTTCACCTTCACCGCGAAGCTCAAGCTTCTTGTGACAGTCGGGACAGCGTGCATTTGTAACCTGGGTAAGACCCTTTCTGTAGCCGCATTCTCTGTCCTGACAAATGAGCATCTTGCCTTTTTTGCCGTTTACTTCAAGAAGATACTTTCCGCAAACGGGACACTTGTCCTTTGTTGCGTTGTCGTGGGTGTAGTTTGCACTGCTTGAAACTACCATTGAAACAAGTGAGGTTGAATAGTCGCGCATTTCGCCGATGAATTTTTTCATATCAGCTTTACCGCGGCTGATGTTCTGAAGTTGCTGTTCCCATTTTGCCGTAAGCTCAGCAGACTTAAGGTCAGCGGGTACAATTCTGATTAACTGAATACCTTTCTGTGTGGGGTGGATTTCCTTGCCCACACGCTCAATTGAGAAGTTGTCGAAAAGCTTTTCAATGATGTCAGCTCTCGTTGCAGGAGTGCCGAGACCGCTTGTGGTTTCAATAACCGCCTTAAGGTTTTTATCGCTTATCTGCTTTGAGGGATTTTCCATTGCTGAAAGGAGAGTAGCCTCAGTATATCGTGCAGGGGGTCTTGTCTTACCTGCAATAATCTTTGTACCGTTTATGTCAAGGCTCATTCCTTCCTTTAAAGCAGGAAGCTCCTGGCTGCGGTTTTCAACGTCAATATCTTCATCATCGTCAGATGTGGCACCGTAAAATTCTTTCCAACCTGCATTTTTAATCTGCTTACCCTTTGCGTAGAAATTATACTTGTCAACAGTCAGCTGAACCTTCATTTCGTCATACTCCATAGGTGCAGAAAGAACAGCCATAAAGCGCCTTACTACAAGGTCATAGATGTTTCTTTCCTCATAGCTCAGCTTAGCGAGGTTAGGGGACTGCTCAGTTGGAATAATCGCATGGTGGTCGGTGACCTTCGCATTGTTTACGATGTACTTTGTCTGCAGAGGATTTCTCGCAAGCTTCATTGCACTTTGAGCATAAGGCCCTACCGCAATTGCTCTGAGCCTTTCGGGAATAGTAGCCACAATATCGTCTGTTATGTAGCGTGAGTCCGTTCTCGGATAGGTGAGAACCTTGTGATATTCGTAAAGGCTCTGCATAAGTGAAAGGGTTTGCTTTGCTGAATAGCCGTACTTTTTGTTGGCATCTCTCTGAAGCTCAGTAAGATCGTAAGCTGCAGGCGGGGGAGTTTTCTTGCCCACTTTTTCAAGCTTTGAAACGGTTGCCTTTTTACCTTTAACTGCCTTTTCAATACCCTCAACAAAGGCTCTGTCTGAGAAACGGGTGTTGTTCTTTCCGTCTCTGAAGGTTGCGTTAAAGCCTTTTAAAATAAGCTGAAGAGTAAAGTAGTCCTTAGGCTGAAACTTCTGAATTTCTTCCTCACGGGCCACAATCATAGCAAGAGTAGGAGTCTGCACTCTGCCTGCTGAAAGCTGTGCGTTGAATTTGCAGGTCAAAGCTCTTGTTGTGTTAAGACCCACGAGCCAGTCAGCCTCGGCTCTTGCCTGAGCAGATTTGTAAAGGTTATCGTATTCCTTTGCAGGTTTAAGATTCTGAAAACCTTCCTTGATAGCCTTGTCGGTCTGTGATGAAATCCAAAGACGGTAAGCAGGAAGCTTGCAGTGAGCCTTCATCATAATCCAACGTGCAACAAGCTCACCCTCACGTCCTGCGTCAGTTGCAATTACGAGCTTGTCCACGTCGGGACGTTTCATGAGGGCAGACACTGCTCTGTACTGCTTTGAGGTCTGTTTGATTGTAATAAGCTTCATTTTGTCGGGAAGCATAGGCAAATCTTCAAGATTCCACCTTTTGTATTTATCATCGTAAGCGTCAGGGTCAGCAAGTGTAACAAGATGACCGAGTGCCCAAGTAATAATATAATTCTGTCCGATAATGCAGCCGTCACCCTTACCTTTACAGCCGAGAACACGTGCAATATCACGTGCAACGGAGGGCTTTTCTGCAAGTACCAATGTTTTTGCCATAGTAGTCACCACCAAAAAAATTATTATATGTAAAATCAAATTTTTTCTTTTTTAAGAGCCTTTTTGAGCAGCACTGTCGCACCGGTGAATAAAATCATAAGCACGAAGAGGAAATACGGAAACAGACCGGCAGAAACCTTTTCTGCAAGCAGACCGAAAACGGAGGGCATTATCATAATACCCACATAGGTTGAAGCAAGCTGAATTCCGATTACACTCTGAGAAATATCTCTGCCGAAAAGCGTAGGCACAAGATAAGAGAGATTGGGAAAAGTGGGGCCCATACCGAAGCCGAAAAGAAGCAGACCGAAAGCTGCAACCGTTGGACTGAGGGGCAGAGCAATAATAATACTTGAAACAAGGAGTATACCCACTGAGATTTTAAGTATCTGCGTACTTCCGAGTTTCTTTCCCACAACACCCGAAACAAATCTGCCAAGGGTCATTCCTACATAAAAAAGCATAGCAGATTTTGCCGCTTTGTCAGGTGAAAAGCCTTTGAATTCAGCAAAAAATGTACTGCTCCAAACTCCGGCAGTATATTCACAAGCGCAGATTATAAAAAACACTGCACAACTTAGCACAACCGACGGCATTTTGAGAAGCTCTTTTGTTGAAAGCACCTTAATTTGTGTTTCTTCGTTTTCAATGTTGATTTTTTCTTTCTTCTTCCAATAGGGAAGGGAAACAAGCAAAATCAGTGTAACAGCTGTCTGCAGCAGTCCTACGGTTAGATACGCTCTGTGCCAGTTGTTGCCGTCTTTCAGACAAAGAGAAACAAGATAGGGACTTACGGTTACTCCAAGGCCGTAAAAGCAGTGCAGATAGCTCATCTGAGAATTGTTGCAATAAAGGGCAACAAAGCCGTTAAGGGCAGAGTCTATTGTACCTGCACCCACGCCTAAAGGTACAGAGAGAAGAAAGAAAAAGCTTATATTCTTTGAAAAAGACAAGCCCAGAAGGGCAAGGGCAGTAAGTGCCGTGCTTACAACAGTTACAGTGCCCGTGCCGAATTTTTTTGTGAGCCTTGTACTCATAAGGCAGGACAGCATTGTGAAAAAGCTCACTGTAAGTGAAATGTATCCTGCGAGAGAAACAGGCAGATTAAGGTCTTCATAAACTGCAGGCCAGACTGTCCCGAGCACGGAATCGGGAAGTCCTACGCCTATATATGAAATTGCGATTATAACAAGCAGTAGAGCCATAACTCTTACCTGATAACCGAAAGACAGCAGTACTCCTCTTTGAAAGACTCTGCTATTGCTTTTTCAACGTCTTCCTTTTTAATCTCTTTATAAAGCTCAATTGTGTCAAATAATCCGTGGCCGTTAAAGTAGGCATCAATGAGGTTGTTTGCAAGGTCGTCAACGTCGTTGTAGGCGAAAACCTCAGCTCCGTAAAGCTTTTTAAGTGAAACCTCAAAGTCCTCGTCATTGATTCCGTCTTTGCGTATTCTTGCAATTTCAGAAAGGATTTCCTCTTTAACCTTTAAAGGCTCGTTGCTTTCACCGATAAACATAGGTGCTGAGAAGCCTCTGCCGGTAAAATACTCTTTTCCGAAAGAGGTGTTGATAAGTCCATCTGACAGCATTTTACTGTAAAGAGGTGACACTTTGCCTGCTATAATGTCAAGAGCGAGGTTTATTACCAGCGTTTCTTTAACGGAGCGTACGGGCTCGGTGTAGCTTTCCTTAAATCCGATAGCAAACTTCGGCATATCTACACCTAAAGTTTCCTCAATATAGCTTTCAGCAACGTCTTTGGGTTCTTCGGGAATAATCTGCTGAAATTCTACAGGCTCTTCCTTTTTGATAACTCTGTCAACAATGCTGAGCACTGTTTCCTTCTTAACGTTACCTGCAACGGCAAGAGCCATATTTGAAAGGTTGTAGAAAGTGTTATAACAGCTGTAAAGAAGCTCTGCGTTAATCTCTGCAATTGATTCAATTGTACCTGCAATATCGATTCTTACGGGATTTTTACTGTAAAGTCCTCTCAGAAGATTGAAAAGCACCTGCCAGTCGGGACTGTCCTGATACATTCTGATTTCCTGACCGATAATGCCTTGCTCCTTCTGCACTGTTTCTTCGGTGAAATATGGTGCCTTTACAAAGTCAAGGAGGATTTCAAGGTTTTTCTCAAATTCGCCTGAGCACTGAAAAAGATAACAGGTACGGTCAAAGCTTGTGTAAGCGTTTGCGTTTGCACCTGTTGCTGCAAAGCGCTCAAATGCGTCAAGCTCTTCGCTTTCAAAAAGCTTATGCTCAAGAAAGTGTGCAATACCCTCAGGCACTGTGGTGTAATTTTCTTCACCCTTTAATTTAAAGCAGGTGTCAACTGAGCCGTACTTTGTGCCGAAAAGTGCATAAGCACCGTTGTAGTCAGGCTTTTCCATAACGAAAATCTTAAGACCGCTGTGGTGGTCAATTTCGTAGTATTCCTCTTTAAGAAGGTCATTTTTAATGAGCTTTTCTTTCATTATTCTTTATCCTCCTTTTCGCTTTCGAGAATAAATACAGTATCTTCTGTTACAATGTTGGCAGCGACGATAATTTCTTCACGGCTTACATTTCTGAGAAGCTCGGAATACTCTTCAGGTGTTCTGAATGTGCCTGAAAGACACTGACTCTGCATAAAGGAGTCAATTCCCAGCACGCTGTCCCCAACAGAATTGAAGGAGTCAATAAGGCTCTTTTTTGCGTTTTCAAGGGTTTCATCGGTGAAATTGCCCTTGCGCACCTCATCAAGCTCATTGCGGATTGCATCAAGAGCTTTCTCTGCATTTTCGGTTTCAACGCCGCTTTCAACGGTGATAAGTCCCTTTGAAGCAACAAGCCTTGCTGCACAGTAATAGCACAGACTCATTTTTTCTCTTACATTCATAAAGAGCTTTGAGAATGTGCCTCCGCCGAAAATTGCCGTCATCAGTCTGATGGCAGGGTAGTTATCAAAATCAAAGGTCATACCTGCTCTCATACCGATTACAAGCTTGCCCTGTTTTACGCTTTGTTTTTCTCTTACTGTTTTGCTGTCGTAGCTTTCGGTGAGAAACTCTGTTCTGACTTCAATAATATCATCTTTCTTTCTCTGAAGATTACTGAAGTATGAAGCAGTGATGCTTTCTACCTTTTCCATATCAAATGAGCCGACTGCGTTAATTTGAACGGGGCTTGTGGTTAGAATTTTTTTCCATACCTCAAAAACCTCTTTGCCCGTAAGCCCGGTAACTCTTTCTTTACTTCCGTATTTGTGTATGCTGTAGCTTTCGTCCTTGCACATTTCTTCTATCATACGGTTAAGAGCATAAATTCGCTTTTCGTCTTTTTCGCTTTCAATTTTTTCAATAAGCAGTCTTTTTTCTCTCTCGGTGTTTTCTTCCTTGAAACCGTCAGGAGTGATGTCAGGAGCGAAAATGCAGTCCATAAGAAGTCTGATAGCCTCTTCGGAAACTGCCTTGCCGTCAAGAGAAAAACGGTCATCAACACAGATAAGTGAAAGAGTAAGCACCTGACTTTCGCCGATTTTTGAAACCTTTGGAGAAATAACTGCACCGTAAAGCGAAGCAAGCTTTCTGTTCATTGAAATTATGTCGGGATAAGCTTTGTTTGTTCTTGAAAGCAGATTGCAAAGAAGAGCCCTCTCACTGCTTTTTTCATCAAGGGGACAGATGATGTTAACTGAAATTACTGAGGTCTTGAAACGGTTTGTCCGCTCAAAACAAAAATTTACCCCTTCGCTGATTTTCTTTGTTTCCATAATTTTCCTCCGTAAGTAACTTTAAATTAAACTATACTTAAAGATTATAACATAAAATTATGCTAATATGCAACAGATAGGAGTGAGGTTTTAAAGTCCTTCATCAATGTGTACATCTTGTACAAAACAATTGAAGAATGAGACTGTTTAACGGCTTTGCAGCAGTTTTTATGGTGATTTTATACAATGGGAAAAGTGACGAAAAAAACCTTTGAAAAGGTCAAAATAATGCCAAAGGTAACAAAAAAGTAACATTATTTAAAAGTTTTTTGAAAAAATACCTAAAAAATTTGCTCATTTATATTGCAAAATACCGAAAAATTGTGTACAATGTAAAAAGTGACAATAGTCAAAATATCCAATGTTGAAAAAATTGATTTGGGGAGGACACTCGGATGTCTAACAGATTATTTCAGGGAATAGTTCATCAGATGAAGGATGCAATTGACCGTACTATAGGTGTGGTTGACGGCAGCGGTGTAGTTGTATGCTGCAGCGACCTTGGTAAAATCGGCGAATCTAACTTTGTAGATATGAAAGAAGTACTTGCTTCAACTTCACCGAAGGTGATTGCAGGTAAGACTTTTCTTGCAATCAGTGCACAGAATCATCCCGACAGTGCCGTTTTTGTTGACGGTAACGATGAAAACGCTGCAAACTTTGCAAGACTTATTGCCGTTTCTCTCGGTGGAATCAAGCAGTATTATGACGTAAAGTTTGACAGAAGCAACTTTATCAAAAACGTTATCCTTGATAATATCCTTCAGGGAGATATTTATCTTAAAACAAGAGAGCTCGGATTTAATAATGATGTTTCAAGATGTGTTCTTCTTATCAGAACAGCTGAAAGAACAGAGGGCTCAATCAGTGAATCCGTGCAGAGTCTTTTCCCGGACAAGAACAAGGATTTTGTAATAAATATCAACGAGACCGATATAGCTCTTGTTAAGGAGCTTCGCAGCGGTAACGATATCAAAGACCTTGAAAAGCTTGCAAGAAGCATCGTTGACTCCCTTCATACAGAGTTCTATATCAACTGCCTTATCGGTATCGGAACAATTGTAAACGGCATCAAGGACCTTCCCCGTTCATTCAAGGAGTCCCAGATTGCTCTTGAAGTAAGTAAGGTGTTCGATACAGAAAAGGCAATTGCTACCTATGAAAATTTAGGTATTGCAAGACTTATTTATCAGCTTCCCACAACTCTTTGCGAAATGTTCCTTAAGGAAATTTTCAAAAAAGGCTCAATTGTCGGCCTTGACCACGAAACCCTTTTCACAATCCAGAAGTTCTTTGAGAACAACCTCAACGTTTCAGAAACTTCAAGAAAGCTTTTCATCCACAGAAATACATTGGTTTACAGACTTGAAAAAATCAAAAAGCTTACAGGTCTTGACCTGAGAGAATTTGACGACGCAATTGTTTTCAAAGTAGCTCTCATGGTTAAAAAGTACCTTGACGCAAAACCCATCAAGTATTAATCCGTCTATACACCCACTTCGCAGAGCAAATAAAACTCTGCGAAAACTTTTGGAGAATTAAAAAAGTATGATAGAGTTTAAAAATGTTTCAATGAAATACAAGACCAACGGAGCAATTGCTCTGGATGATGTCAATGTAAGAATTGATGACGGTGAATTTGTTTTCATCGTAGGTGCTTCAGGTGCCGGAAAAAGTTCATTCCTCAATGTTATTATGGGACAGGAAAAGGTTGACTCAGGTATTGTAAAGGTTGGCCCCTACAGTCTTACAACAATCAAAAGACGTGAGCTTCCTTATCTTCGCAGAAGACTCGGTATTGTTTTCCAGGACTTCCGTCTTATTCCCAAAATGACCGTTTACGATAATGTTGCTTTCGCACTTCGAGTTATCGGTCACGGTGAAAAGAAAATTACAAAGAGAGTACATTACGTGCTTAAGCTCGTCGACCTTGCAGCAAAGGCTGATTGCTATCCCAATCAGCTTTCACAGGGTGAAAGACAGCGAGTTGCAATTGCACGAGCAATCGTAAACAATCCCAGCATTATTATTGCTGACGAGCCTACAGGTAACCTTGACCCTGTTCTTTCAAACGATATTATGCGTCTTTTTGATAAAATCAACGCTCTTGGTGCAACTGTGGTTGTTGTAACCCATGACCTTGAGCTTGTACATCAGTTTGACCACAGAATCGTTACTATTGAAGAGGGTAAAATCGTTTCAGATGTACCTGCAAGAACAAAGAGAAATGAAGATGTTTCCTTTGCTGCTTCTGTTTCAGAAGAAAACGGTGAGGAGGTAAGTGAATAATGAGTAAGAAAAAGAATAACAAACGCTCCTCAGGCGGTCTTAACCCCAATTACCTTACAAAAATGGGCGCTCGTAACCTGATTGCAAACAGAAGCATGTCCTTCTCTTCAATCAGCGTTCTTACTGCATGCCTTCTTCTTATCGGTATTTCAGTTGTAATTCTTCTTAATATCCAGACTCTAGTAAAAGACGTTGAAAAGCAGAACGTTGTTGTTGCCTTTGTTAAAGAAGGAATAGCTGAAGAGGAAGTTCAGAAAGTCGGCACAGACCTTATGAGCATTCCTAACATTATTGCTGCCGATTTCGTTTCAAAAGAGGAAGGATATGAAGAACAGCTTAAGGAATTCGGCGTTGAAAAGGACCTTTTTGATGACGTTATTGACAATCCGCTTCCTCACTCCTACAGAATTTCCGTAAGCAATCTTGAAGAATTTTCAATTACTCTTCAGCAGATTCAGGCTGTAGAAAACGTTGACTCCGTAAGAGAAAGTCAGGAGCTTGTAAATCAGATTTCGGTTATTCAGAAATCCGTAACGGCAATCTGCTTTATTGTTGTAATAGTTCTCGCTTTTGTTTCAATGTTCATTATTTCCAACACCATCAGAATCACAATGGTTTCAAGAAAAATTGACATTCAGGTAATGAAGTCCGTTGGTGCAACCAACACATTTATCTGCTGGCCCTTTATGATTGAAGGCATCATCATCGGTTTCATTTCGGGTCTTATATCTCTTACTCTTACAATAATTTTCCAGAAGTTTGAGGGTGAATCACTCAGCTCGCTGCTTGAGCTTTTCGGAAGTCAGGCAATTTCAATTTTTGACCACTTGCCCCTTCTGATTGCAGTATACCTTCTTTCAGGTGTGCTTATCAGTTCAATCGGCAGTGTGTTCTCCATAAGAAAGTACCTTAAAAAGGAAGGCAGCGAGGCTAACGACATCTGATGTCAGAGTGTTTCAAAGGCTATGAATGTAAAACTTTCCGGAGGTAATATGAATACTAAAAAACTAATTTCTTTTGCTCTCAGCTTTATTATGCTTTTTACTCTTATCAGTTTCGCTTTGTCTGAAACTGAGGTTTCGGCAGCAACAAAGGCTGAACTTGAGCAGAAAATTGAAAGTATAAACAGCCAGATTAACGCTAACAAGAATAAGCTTAATGAGCTCAAGGGCAAAAAGGAAGCTCAGCAGGAGTACCTTGATACCCTTGAAAACCAGATTGATGCCGTTGAAGATAAGGCAACCAATCTTCAGGTGCAGGTAAGCTCAATTGACAGCGAAATCGCAAAGCTTGACAAGCAGATTAATCAGCTTACAAAGGAAATCAGACAGACAAAAAAACAGATTAACAAGGCTGAAGATGACATTGTGACAATGGAAGAAACCATTGAAAACACAAGTGACAAAATGGCTCAGAAGCTCCGTGCGTCATATATGAAGGGAAGTGAATCAACTCTTCAGATTCTTATGGGCTCCGATTCACTTGCAAGCTTTCTTACAAGACTTGAAATGATGAAGCGCACCTCTGAAAAAGACAAGAAAGACATTGAGGATTTCAGAGATACGGTTGTGACCCTTAAGGAAACCAGAAAGCAGCTCATCGAGGATAAGAACAGTCTTGACGAAAAAAGAGACAAGCGTCAGGAAAATAAAGACGACCTTGTTGTAAAAAGAACCGAGCTCAAAAAGAAAGAGAGCGAATACAAAAGAACCGTAAAGCAGCTTGAAGGTCAGTACAGTACAATTGATTCCTACGTTGCTGAGCTTGATAAATCAAGTGCAGTTTATGAAAACTATATTGCAAAGCTGAACAAGGAAAAGAAGGCGGCAGATGCTGAAATTGACCGTATTCTTAAAGAGTACTATGCAACTTCAAACAAGCCGACTTCAGGTTCATCAGGTTCTGCAGGTGGTAATTATAACTCAAACGCATCCTGGTCATGGCCTTTAGGCAGTGCGTCCTGCTACATCAGCAGCCATTACGGCTACCGTAACCCGAGCATTTCAGGTTGGGGCTTCCACGGAGGTACTGATATTACCGGTGGCGGAATTCACGGTAAGCCCGTTTATGCAACAAGATCAGGTAAGGTAATCACTGCCGTTACAAGCAACTCAGGCTACGGAATTTATGTGCTTATTGACCACGGCGACGGCTATTCAAGCCTTTATGCTCATATGTCAGCACGTTATGTAAATTCGGGTGACTCCGTTTCAAAGGGTCAGATGATAGGCCGAGTAGGTTCAACCGGCAACTCAACGGGACCCCATCTCCACTTTGAAGTCAGATACTACGGAGAAAAGAAAAACCCGATGAATTATGTAAAGAAACCGTAATATATTTAACTCAGGGGGGATAGATTTTCTATCCCTCTATGGGCTTTTATTAAGGAGGTATTTAATGAAACGCCTTATAGCAGCCTTGCTGTGTTTTACACTGATTTTTTCTGCAGTTTTGTATTCGGCAGATTTCAATTTGGTTGAAGCTCTTACTCAGGAGGAGCTCCAAGAAAAAAGCGATAAGATCGATGCTGAAATCGAAGAAAATCAGAAAAAACTCGGTGAAATCAAAAACAACAAAAAAGCACAGCAGGAATACCTTGACACTCTTAAAAGTCAGATTAAGGCTCTTAAGTCGAAGGTAGATAATATTCAGACACAGATGAATACTGTTGAAACTGAAATCACAAACTATACTGTGCAGATAAATCAGCTTAACAAAGAAATCAAGCAGACCAACAAGCAGATTAAAGAAGCTGAAGAACAGATAGGTGAAATAGAGAAGGATATTACTTCAAAAGCAGACTCTCTTGCTAAAAAGCTCCGTTCAAATTACGTAAACGGCACAGAGTCACCGCTTAAAATTCTTATGGGTGCCGATTCACTTGCAAGTTTTCTTACAAGACTCGAAATGATGAAGCGCATTTCTGAAAGCGAAAAGAAAACCATAAACGAATTCAAAGAAAAAATGGAAACCCTTCAAAGCACCAAGGAGCTTTTGCAGAAAGACAAAAAGGAGCTCAAGGAAAAGAAAAACGAGCTTTCAACAAATAAAAAGGCAAAAGAAGAAAAGCAGAGTGACTACAAAAATAAAATGAGTCAGCAGGAAAAGGTTCTTGAAGACCTTGAAAAACAAGAGGCTGACGTTGAAAAACTGATTTCTTCACTTGACAAGTCAGGTAAGACCTATCAGAATTATATCAATAACCTTGAAGCTGAGAAAAAGGCAGCTGACGCAGAAATTAATAAAATTCTCAGCGAGTACTACGCAAGTCAGAACGGCGGCACAACAAAGCCGACCCTTCCTGCGCAGAATGCAAACCCTGTTACAAAACCCGATACCAACGGCAGCTATAATTCAGGTGACAGCTGGGCGTGGCCTTTGGGCAGTGCAGCTTGCTACATAAGCAGTCCCTTCGGTAACAGAGATGCAAGTGTTTCCGGATGGAGCTTCCACGGCGGTGTGGATATTGCAGGTGGCTCAGGTAAGCTTCACGGTAAGCCTGTTTATGCCACAAGGGGCGGTACGGTAATTACTGCCGTTACAAGTGACAGCGGCTACGGAATTTATGTGCTTATTGACCACGGTGGCGGATATTCAAGCCTTTATGCCCATATGTCGGTGCGTTATGTAAACGTAGGTGATACCGTACAAAAAGGACAGATGATAGGCAGAGTAGGTAATACGGGTAACTCAAGAGGTGCCCACCTACACTTTGAAATCAGGTACTACGGGGAAAAGCAAGACCCCATGAAATACGTTAAGAAACCCTGATAATTTACTTAAAATAAAACCGGAAGGAGCTGAAAAATTGAACGTAAAAGTATCGGTTATTGTTGCAGTCTGCAACGCAGAAAGCAACCTTAGAGCAACGTTGGATTCAATTAAAAATCAGACCCTTAAGGATATAGAAGTGCTTCTTATTGACGCTTCTTCAGTGGACTCAACTGCTGAAATTATGAAAGAATACTGCAATGACAGCAGATTCCGTTACATAAAGACAGAGACGGACAGTATTTCTTTTGCACGAAACAAGGGCATTGAAAAGGCGAGGGGAAAGTATATCGCCTTTGGTGATGCCAACGTAATTTTTACAAAGAATGTTATTGAGGGTATGTATGAATGTGCCGAAAAGGAAGGCGCTGATTTATGCCTTGCACCTATGGCGAGCTCTGACGTATACGGTAAACACGAATTTACCTCTTCGGACATTCTTTCCCACAGAAAAAAGACAGACAAATTCGACACTGACCTTATCTGGAATCCTGCTGTTACCAATAAGCTTTTTCTTAAAAGCAAAATTTCTGAAATCGGTCTTTTATTCAACCGGTACGGCAAGGCAAGAGAAGCCGCTTTTTCAATTCCCTTTGCCTTTTGCAGTGATGTAATTGTTTCATCTTCAAAGGGTGCAGTGATTTATATTATTCCTGTTTCTGACGAGGGTGTCAGCGAATTTGTTATTGAGCACTATCTTGATGCCTACGAGTTCATTATCGAAAAAGCAGAAATTGCTTTCAATAAAGCTATTGAGGAAAGCATTACGGATTTTGACCGTAAAGAGCTTAAAAAGCTTGCTGTCTGCTATGCCGACCAGGTTTACCATAAGGAGATTACAGTGCTTCTGTACTCCTATTACCGTCATTTCTGGAGCCTTACTGACGAGGAAATCAAAAAGTATGCCGACATAATAATGAAGCTTTATTCAATGCTTTCAAAGTCCGGTAAAAAGGCAGTCAGAAAGAAAAATAAAGACATTTTTTACGGCGAAAGGCTTATTGACTCCCGAAAAGAAATGGCAGAAAAGCCAAAGGTTACCGTGGGTGTCGGAATGGGTGTAAAGGATCTTGACCACCGCAAGGAAAGACTCAGCATTCAGATTGAATCAATCTTTATGCAGACAATGCCTTCCTTTGAGCTTTTTGTTGACTCAAGACTTTACGATATTTTCCCTGAAAAGTGGAAAAACTGTGAGAATGTAACCTTCCTTGAAGCTGAGTCACTGGGTGATTTCAAGGACAGTGTGCTTCAGAACAGTAACACGGAATACATTATGTTCCAGGACGGCTTTGCAAGGCTTAACCCGAAAATCCTTATGAGGCATTACTGTGCTTTTGAGGGTAAGGATAAATACGGCTTTTCAACTTCACCACTTACATGCTTTGACGGAAAAACCACTAAGGAATACATTTTCTCCTCACTGTTTTTTGAAAACGATCTTCAGCAGACAAGAGTATCCGAGGATAAATTCTTTGTTCTTGACCTGTTTTTCTCCAATAAGCTTTTCAGAAAAGAGCACCTTTTAGGTATTCACTTTAACTTTACGGATAATCCTGTCTCAGATATGTACAATCTCTACCTTCATTCAAGGTTCAGAAAGATTTCTCACAGAGGCTCATATCTGCCCTACAGCGAGGAAGAGGCAATTGAGTACGTAAAGAGTATGCAGACTTCGATGTTCCGTGAAAGTAAAAAAGTATTTTCAAAATATAAGAGAATTTACTTTATAAAGTTCAAGGTGAATAAGCTTACAAAAAGTGTTAAAAAGGCTGCAGAACGTACCCGTAAAATTGTTATAAACTGGCTGGGTATGCTTCTTACAATGATTTATTCCGGAAAAAAGCTGCAGAACAGAGCTTTCTTCTACACAACAAGAGCAGACAAAATTCCTCTTGAAAACCTTGCCGAGGTCTATTACGGCTATAAGGGAGAAAAGGTGCTTTTTGCAAAAAGATATCCGCACTCTCTGAAGGATGATGCCGAAATAAGAAAGCACATCCTTACAAGCAAGGTAATTGTCACCGACGACTATGTAAATCTTCTCAAAAAGGTGCGTCTGAGAGAAAATCAGAAGGTTATTCAGCTATGGTATGCAGGCGGTGCTTTAAGACGTTTCGGTCTTGATTCTCCGGACAAAGACTCACGAATTGACGAATACAAGGCTCACTCTCAGTATACAGATGTTTGTGTTTCTTCAGAGTATGTAAGGCAGTTTTATGCTCACGCTTTCGGTGTGGAAATGGATGTTGTAAAACCTCTCGGCAACCCGAGAACTGACCTTATTGTAAACGAAAACAAGCTTAAAGAAAGCAGAGAAAGCATCTGCTCAAAGCATCCTCTTTTAAAGGACAAAAAACACATTTACGTCTACTTACCGACTAACAGAGAGTATGAGGATGAAAGCCTTGTTTTTAACCCGAAGCTTGATTGGGAAGAGCTTAACGACGAGCTTGAAGATGACGAAATCTTCATTCTCTGCAGACACCCGAATATGCAAAATGAGTATATCAAGGGTATGCTTTATCCGAGAGTAAAGGATTACACAACCGACTCAGCTATGGAGCTTCTTTCTGTTGCTGACGTTGTAATTACCGACTATTCAGCAATTATGTTTGACTCAACAATAATGGAAATACCGATGGTATTCTACTGTCCTGACTATGACACCTACGACTGCGATTTCTACCTTAATTATGAAAAAAATGTTCCCGGTGAAATAATCAAAAGTCCTGAAGAGCTTCTTGAAGCAATAAGAAGAGCTAAGGATAACGGTTATAAGGACAGCATAAAAGCATTTAAGGAAAAGGAAATGGGCGCCTGTGACGGTAATTCCACAAAGAGAGTCTGCGAGCTGATTGAAAGCTATATAAAATAACATAGAGGCTGTTGCATTAAGATGCAGAAGACGTTTTCTTCATCCCCGAAGGCGTACATAGGTACTCCGAGAGGGTGAAAAAACGTCTAAAAAAGCAAAAAATTATTCTATACAAAATTTAAATTTTTATTCCGATAAAACAGAAGCAGATATTTTTAAGTGAGAGTTCATTTTAAATATCTGCCTTTTGTTTTTGCTTTTTGGTCTGCGCTTAATGCAACAGTCTCTTTTTGATTTTTTTACCTTTGATATATAACTGTTTTCTGCTTAAACTTATTACTGCGGCAAGAAAAATCAAAGAAGCCGCAACGGGAGGTGGAAAATGGTTAAGGCAGTAAAAACATTGAGAAACACACTTTTGACGGTAACTTTATTTCTACTTATGGCTCTTGTTTACGGCTTTTATACAGTGCCCGACGAGATTGTAACACAAAGCAGTAAGCCGACAAACGTCAGTTATATTTACACTCTGACTTATGAAGATAACCTGAGCCTCAGCAGAAATAAAGAAAAAAACAAGAGAGATACTTACAATGTAAATGTAAGTTTTCTCAATATAATTCCCGTCAAAAATTCATCGCTTAAAGTCAGTGAAAGAGATTATGTTGCCATATCGGGCGAACTTTTCGGTATCAGACTTTTTACCGAAGGGATAATAGTAGTCGGTGTTGACGAAGTAGAAACGGCAAAAGGTAAGGTAAATCCTTCCAAGGCTGCCGGACTTCAGAAGGGCGACGTTATTCTTTCGATTGACTCAGTAAAGGTAAGAAGCTGCAATCAGGTATCGGAAATTATAGAAAAAAGCGGCGGAAAAGCGATGAAGCTTCAGTTAAGGCGAAAGGACAAGGTCTTTTTCACAGATTTCAAAGCGGCTTATAGCGATTCCGAAGGGAAATATAAGGCAGGAATCTGGATAAGAGACAGTGCGGCCGGCATAGGCACAATGACTTTCCGTGATGCAGAAACCGGTATGTTTGCATCTTTGGGTCACGGTGTATGCGATGTTGACACGGGTGAAATTCTGCCCGTCTATGAGGGCGACATCGTAAATGCTGCGGTCAACGGATGCTATATGGGACAAAGAGGCAAAGCAGGTGAGCTTTGCGGAGTTTTCTCATCGGAAAGTAAAGGCATTCTTTATCTCAACTGTCAGTGCGGTGTGTACGGAAGAATGAATGAAAAGCTGACAGAAAAAATGCTTTATCCCGTTGCCTTCAACGATGAAGTGCAGAAGGGTAAAGCGCAGATAGTTTCTACGGTTGATGAAACAGGTCCACAGGTGTTTGATATTGAAATAACAAAAATTTCCAAAGATAACAGTGATGGTAAAAACTTAGTAATAAAAGTTGTGGACGAAAAACTCCTCAGTAAAACCGGAGGAATAGTCCAGGGTATGAGTGGAAGCCCGATTATCCAAAACGGAATGCTGGTTGGTGCTGTAACTCACGTGTTTATCAATGACCCCACTCAGGGTTATGCCATTTTCTCCCGTACGATGCTGTCAAGAATGAAAAGTGCTCAGAACGAGTTTGAAAAGGCATCGTAAAAGAAAAATCCCAAAGTGTACTCAAAAGTCCTTTGGGATTTTTTGCGTATTGATTGATATATTATTGAAAATATGTTATAATGAAACTGAAATAAGAAAGTAGGTGTTTTTATGAGCGAAATTGAACGTATTATAAATGAAGTAAACAGTTCAATGGCGATGGAAGGATTAATTCTTACAAATGAAGATAAAAGCAGAATTGAAAGCTGCCTTTTAAATTCAGAGAGCTTCGATTCGTTGATCGAAAGCCTCATAAATAAACATACAGTCAGAGTGAATTAAAAAATGAAAAACTACGATTATGATTACGAATGGGATAAGGAATACTGTTATACTGAATCTAAAGTACTCATTAACAAGCTGAATATTGAAGATCTGGAAAAACTTAATATAGCTGAGAAAGAAATAACAGCACTTAAACTTGCTTATATCAAGAAAAATCCCATAGACGGAAAATTTGATTTTGACCATTTAAAGGCAATCCACAGATTTTTGTTTGAAGATATTTATTTGTGGGCAGGCGAACCAAGACACGTTAACATTTCAAAAGGCAATCAATTTTGTTTGTGGCAAAATATTGATGAATATGCAGAAGGTATTTTCAAAGCATTGAAAAATGAAAGTTACCTGATTGGTTCTGATAAAATTGAACATAGATTAGCTTATTATCTCAGCGAAATTAACGTTCTGCATCCTTTCAGGGAAGGCAACGGCAGAACGCAAAGACTGTTTATTGAATATCTTGCTGAAAATGCAGGGTATCACGTTGATTTTTCAAGCGTAACTCCAAGAGAAATGATAGAAGCCAGCGCTGAATCGTTTGCTTGTAAATATGAAAAAATTAACAGTATGTTTGAACGCATAACTCATAAAAAATAAAGAGGCAAGAAACGCCTCTTTATTTTCTATTCAATACCCTTAAGAGCCTCAAGCTCTTTTTTGTCGACCTTAATCTGTGTATCCTTGATAACCTTTACCTGATGTCTGTTTACGATTATAGGAGCAGCTTCAGGGCGTTTTTCAAGAGAAACAGTAAGCATACCTGTAAGAAGATTAAAGTCAATTACTGTGCCTCTGCCTTCGTCAGTGTCAACAATTGCACCGTTTTTTGGTGTAACCCTGAGAAGGTGCTCATAAGCCTCCTGCTCATATTTAAGACAGCACATAAGTCTGCCGCAGGTGCCGCTGATTTTTACGGGACTTAAGGAAAGGCTCTGCTCTTTTGCCATTTTGATTGAAACGGGCTGGAAATCACCGAGGAAGGTGTTGCAACAGAAGGGTCTGCCGCAAATGCCAAGACCGCCAACCTTTTTGCTCTCGTCTCTTACGCCGATCTGACGAAGCTCAATTCTTGTTCTGAAAATACCTGCAAGGTCCTTTACAAGCTCTCTGAAGTCAACTCTGCCGTCAGCAGTGAAGTAGAAAAGAATTTTGTTTCTGTCAAAGGTGTATTCAACGTCAACAAGCTTCATTTTAAGACCGTGCTCCTGAATTTTCTTCTGACAGGTTTCAAAAGCAGATTTTTCTTTTTCCTTGTTTTCTTCAACTGTTCTGATGTCTTCTTTTGTTGCAAGACGGAGAACGGGCTTTAAAGGTGAAGAGAGTTCATCGTCGGCAATTTCACGGTTTGCAATTGAAACCGTGCCGCATTCAACTCCTCTTGAAGTTTCTACAATTACTTTATCACTGACGTTGAAAGTTTTACCCTGAGGGTCAAAGTAATAGTTCTTTCCAACGTCTTTAAATCTGACGGAGATAATCTCTGCCATAGTATCATCCCTTTCTTATCGGTTTTTTATATCATAAAGCTTTGATGAAAGTCTTGTTAATGTAAGGTTGTGGTTGGCTGATTTTTCCGCTTCTTCAACCAGCGAAGATAAAGCAGAATAAAGCTCAATAGCCTTTTTTGCCGTCAGAGTTGAGGCGAGCGCTTTTGCCGTTTCAGAAAAGTCCGAAAGAAATTCCTTTGAACCGCTCTGAAAAACAATTCCGTCACGGATAATTGGTAAAAGCTGTTTCATTACCTCAATAAAAAGCTGTTTGTCCTTTTGAAACTCAGCAGTCATTTTCATAAAAGAAAGCTCATTTTCTTTTATAAAGCAGCTTAAAAGACCATTTGCCTTTTCGCCCAAAAGCTCTGTCTTCTCGCTTTTTTCTGTGGTTATTTCCTCGCCGATACTGTAAGAAGTTGCACGGGAAATAACCGTTTCAAGAAGCGAAGATTTTGAAGGGCAGGTGAGTATAAAAAGCACGTGACTCTGAGGCTCTTCAAAAATTTTGAGAAGTGCGTTCTGTGCATTTGCATTCATCAGCTGAGCTTCGTTTATGATAAACACACTTTTTGTGCCATCGTTAGGGAGAAGGAGGGCCTTTGAACGGATTTCTCTCACTGCATCAATTTTGATAACTGCACTGTCAGCGCTCTTTGATATGATGTGTATATCAGGATGATTTCCACTGTCAGTTTTAATGCAGGAAGAGCATACACCGCAGGGCTTTAAATTGCCCTTACACAAAACTGCCTTTGCAAGTTCAAGAGCAGCCTTCAGACGTATTTCTTCGCTTGAAGATTCAAAAATGAGGGCGTGTGAAAGTCTGCCAAGGCCCAAAGAAGATTCAATCTGATTTTTGAATTCGCTTTTTACCGGGAGATTTTCAAACACTCTTAACGCCTCACTAACTTACATAATCCAATATATTATACATTAAGTACAGTAATTTTGCAAGAGTTTGAGGAATATTAATATATCTGGGACCCATATTCGGGGATAAAATCAAATTTTTGACATAAAAACCAAAAAATATTCGCTCATATTGCAAAAAAATTCAATTAACCTATTGAAATTTTTGATTTATATGTTAAAATGGACTTACCAAATATTTAGGGAGGTTACGATTATGGCATACGTAATTAGTGAAGATTGCATTTCATGTGGTGCTTGTGCAGACGGTTGTCCCGTTGGCGCAATCAGCGAAGGCGACGACAAGTTCGTTATTGATGCTGATGCTTGCATCGACTGTGGTGCTTGTGCAGACGGTTGTCCCGTAAGCGCAATCAGCGAAGGCTAATCTCAGATAAAAAATTCAAGGGGCTTCAAATTGAAGTCCCTTATTTTTTTGTTTTTTATAAAACATTTCCGAGATACTCTTTGACTGCATCCTTCCAGTGCTGAAGAGGAGTAAATCCGTTTTCTTTAACTGCAGCCACACTGAGCCTTGAATTTTTCGGTCGCTTTGCTGCAGTTTTATATTCATCGCTTGTAACGGGATTTACCTTAACGTTTCTTTTTGCAATTCTGAAAGCTTCCTCTGCAAGTTCATTCCAGCTACAGTAGCCGTCGTTTCTTCCGTGATATTCGCCGTACTTTTCCGTCACGATTATGTCGCACAAAAGTCTCGCAAGGTCTTTTGAGTAAGTAGGTGAACCGACCTGGTCGCACACAACAGAAACTTCACTTCTTGTTTCGCTGAGTCTGAGCATAGTGTGGATAAAGTTGGTATTTTTCTCACCGAAAACCCAGGAAGTTCTTACAATAAAATACTTCTGAAGGTGTTTCTTTACAGCCTCTTCACCTTTAAGCTTACTTTTTCCGTAGATATTCTGCGGATTTTTTTTATCGTTTACCTGAAAAGCTTCATCACCCTCACCTGAGAAAACATAATCTGTGCTGACATAAAGCATTTTGGCATCACATTTACTGCACTCAAAAGCGAGATTTTCCGTGCCCTCGGCGTTGATTTTAAAGCAGAGCTCACTTTCACTTTCAGCTTTATCAACTGCAGTGTAAGCAGCACAGTGAATAACTGCAGAAACACTTTTTTCTCTGAATAACTTTCGGACAGCCTTTTTATCCGTAATATCAAGAGTGTCAACATCAGTGGGAATATGAGGGATATTTCGCTTTGCAAGTTCAGCCGAAACATCATTTCCAAGCTGACCCTTTGCGCCGGTTACAAGAATCATTTTTTCACCTCAATAAATAAAATCAACGTCGCTGTCCCTGAGAGTGGGAGCATTTTTATCTTTTTCGGAAAGTATAGGGCTTTCAATGCCCCAGACAACACCGATTTCTGTGTCGTCAAATTTAATACTGCGGTCGCAGTCTTTACTGTAGTATTCGTCTACTTTATAGAGCACTTCCACATCATCAGTGAGTGTAACAAAGCCGTGACCGAAGCCCTTGGGAATATAAAGCATAAGCTTGTTGTCCTCACTGAGCTCAACACTTACCCATTTGAGATAGGTTGGTGAGCCTTTGCGTAAATCTACTGCAACGTCAAGAATTTTACCTCTTGTGCAGGTTATGAGCTTTGTCTGTGCCATTGGTGTCTTCTGAAAGTGAATGCCTCTGAGGGTGCCTTTTTCAGCCGAGTATGAACGGTTGTCCTGAACAAAGTGAGTGTCTATGCCCAGATTTTTCAGTTTTTCATAGCTGTATGACTCGTAAAACCAACCTCTGTTGTCGCCGAAAACCTGAGGCTTTACAATTTTCACTTCAGCAATTTCTGTATTTATAATTTCCATATTATCACCGTTTGCAATTTTTTATTAATTATACCCCAGAGAGAGATAATAGTCAAGAATATTGACAAGCGTAAAATTTCTGATAAAATATAACAAACTGATAAAAGGCAGGTGAAGAAAATGATTGCAGGAATTGTAGCTGAATATAACCCTTTTCATAACGGACACCTCTATCACATCAATAAAGTCAGAGAAAGCGGAGCCGATTATATCGTCTGTGTAATGAGCGGTAACTTTGTACAAAGGGGTGAGTGCGCCTGCCTTGATAAGTGGAAGAGGGCAGAAATTGCCGTAAAAAACGGCGCAGATGTTGTAATTGACCTGCCTACACCTTTTGCCTCAGCCTCAGCCGAAACCTTTGCAAGGGGCGCTGTTGGCCTTTTAATGGATTTTGGCGTTGACTTTATTTCTTTCGGAAGTGAAACGGACAGCAGGGAAAAGCTTCTTTCCTGCCTTAATGCACTTGAAGATAAAAAAGTGCTTGACCATGCACGAAGAAAAATGGCTGAGGGTCTTACTTATCCTAAAGCGCTGAGCCTTGCCGTTGAAAGCTTTTACGGCAAGGAAACTGCAGAGATTATTCTTTCACCTAACAGCACTTTGGGAATGGAGTATCTGAAAGCACTTAAAAGCTATGGCAGAGAAAATGATTTTCTTCCGATACTGCGTAAAGGTGCATCTCACGACAGTAAGGAAACAGCGGATAATATCGCTTCAGCAAGCTTCATCAGAGAAAAAGGTCTTTCCGAAAATATTGCCCGACTTCTTCCTGAAGCCACTTACTCAATAATGAAAGAGCAAGAGGAAAAAGGCTTTGCACCCTGCAGCCTTAAGAATAACGAAAGAGGAATTCTCTCATCGCTCAGGGAAATACCGAAAGAGGATTATAAGCTTTATATAAGCGACGAAACAGGTCTTTCCGACAGAATTTATACCTCACTCAAAACTGCAGAAACTCTTACGGAGCTTTATGATGCCGTTAAGGTTAAAAACTATACCCATTCACGCATAAGAAGAGAAATACTGATGCTGTATTTAAGGTGTCCGAAAACCCTTTCTGAGGGCAGAGTGCCCTATATGAAAATCCTCGCAGCAAGTGAAAGAGGGCTGACACTTCTTAAAAACGCAAAGGAAAACTCAACTGTACCCATAATTACAAGACACGCAGAAAGAGAAAACCTCACCGAAAACGGCAAGGCTCTTTATGATTTTGAATGCTCCGCAACGGATAAATTCGCTTTTATGAGTGACAAAATAAGGGAAAGCGGACTTGAAAAAAGCGAAAGCTTTTTTAAATGCAAATGAGCCCCTTTATGACTGCTTAACAGTCACATTCTCCTGAAGGGGAATATCATTAACTTAAGTCTGTTACTGTAGGGACACGGCGTGCCGTGTCCGCTTTTTACCACTTTGACAAAATCAAATTGGTCATCATTTTTTATACCGAGTTTTTTGCTATATGTGGTTGTGGTTCGGAGGTCGGTTGACGGACACGGCACGCCGTGTCCCTACTGTATCATTAATATTTTTCGTGTGTTATACCTTAGCGAACAAGAAAAGACATTTCACAAAAAAGAGATGTCTTTGTTTTATAAAAAGCAATTTTCGTCAATGTATTTCCCCAATACAGAAATCCTCACCGATTTCTGTGAGAAGAACATCTTTAATTTCTCCTCTGAGCTCATCAGGGGCTTTTACTTTTACGGGAATAAAATTGGCTGTGTGACCCGTAAGATAACCCTCAGAGTCGCTTGTTTCAAAAATAACACTGTAGGTTCTGCCGATTTGCTTTTCCATAAAAGCTCTGCGGATTTTTTCTGTCTCTTCAATCATAATCCTGCAGCGCTCGTCTTTTATTGCTGCATCAAGGTGACCGTCAAATTTTTCTGCCCTTGTGCCTTTTCTGATTGAATAAGGGAAAACGTGCACCTTTTCAAAGGCGATTTCCTTAACAAAGTCGAGACTTTCTTTGAAATCCACTTCTGTTTCGCCTGCAAAGCCGACCATAACATCCGTTGTAAGAGTGCAGTCCGAGAAGGATTCACGAAGCTTTGAGCAAAGATGTCTGTACTCTTCTGCAGTGTAGTGACGGTTCATTCGCTTAAGCGTGTTGTCTGAACCGCTCTGCAGAGAAATGTGAAATTGCGGACAAAGCTTTTCGCACCTTTTCAGCTCGTCAATGACTTCGTCAGTAAGGTGGTCAGGCTCAAGTGAGCCCAAACGCACTCTGATAATACCCTCAGTATCATTGGCGCACTTAACTGCTTCCGGAAAGCTTCTGCCTATATCTGAGCCGTAAGAGGAAAGATTAATACCCACAAGTACAACCTCTTTATATCCGTTTGTTGAAAGAGCTTCAAGCTCATTTTTCAGCTCATCAATGGGCTTTGAACGTACTCTGCCTCGGGAATAGGGGATAATGCAATATGAACAGAAACGGTTGCAGCCGTCCTGAATTTTAATGTAAGCACGGGTTCTTTCGTCAAAGCCCGTTATTTTTGCACTTCTGAAGCTGTCACCCTTAAGGTGCTCTTCAACCTGAAAAACTCTTTCTTTATTCTGAAAATACTTCTCGAGAATGTAGGGTAGGTCACAGTTGTTCTTGTTGCCTATTACAATATCAGCTTCAAGGAGAGCCTTTGAATTTTCGGGATAAGCCTGAGGCATACAGCCGGTGAGCACCACAACGGAACCGGGATTGTTTCTCTTGAAACGGCGTACGGCCTGCCTTGTTTTCTTGTCTGCAAAGGCAGTTACGGTGCAGGAATTCACCACAAAAATGTCAGCAGTGTCATCCGTTACGGTTTCAAAGCCTTTTTCACTGAGTGCCTCGCTCATTGCCTGACTTTCATATTGATTTACCTTACAGCCTAAGGTGTAGAATTTAACTTTCATTTGTTACCAACCTGATTATTAATGATAAGTGGATTATATATCAAAAAAGACGATTATTCAAGTCATTTGTTTTAATCAGCTTTAAACTTTCATATCTATCATTGAGGTGACATATATGAAAAAACTGATTTCAATTATTCTCGTACTTAATCTTCTGCTATTTTCTCTGACATTTTCAAGCTTTGCTCTGAACGAAGGTGCAGTGAACGTAAGGGCAAAATCGGCTGTGCTGATGGACTTTTCAACGGGGGAGATTCTTTATTCCTTTAACGAAAATGAAAAGCTTTATCCGGCTTCCGTAACTAAAATTATGCCTATGCTTATATTTATGGAAGAGCTGCAGAAAGGTACAATTGCTCTTACCGATACGGTAAAAACAAGCAGCAACGCTTCAAGCAAAGGCGGTTCACAGATATGGCTCAAAGAAGGCGAGGTTATGACGGTTGATGACCTTCTGAAAGCAACTGCAATCGGCAGCGCAAACGATGCCGTAACTGCTCTCGGCGAACATATAGCCGGCAGTGAGGAAGGCTTTGTAAAGCTGATGAACGAAAAGGCAAAGGCTATGGGAATGAACAATACCACTTTCGAAAACTGCTCAGGTCTTGACGACGACACGAAAAATCACTTTTCAACTGCCTATGATATTGCCCTTATGTCAAGGGAGCTTCTGAAGCACAAAGAAATCACAAAATACACAACTGTGTGGATGGACACTCTCCGTGGGGGCGAAACCCAACTGGTGAACACAAACAAGCTTGTGCGGTTTTATAAGGGTACAACGGGACTTAAAACGGGCACAACCTCAAGGGCAGGGTACTGTCTTTCAGCTTCGGCAGAAAGAGACGGTCTGCATCTTATTGCCGTTGTAATGGGCGCTGAAAGCAGTAACGAGCGCTTTGACGGTGCAAAGGCTATGCTGGACTGGGGCTTTGCTAATTTTGAAACCGCAACGCCTGAGATTGACTATTCACTTCTTAGTGACGTAAGAGTGCTCAAAGGTACAGAAGCTTATGTGACACCCGTAGCTGACGAAATTAAACCTCTGACTTTGGAAAAAGGAATGAAGGAGAGAATCAAAACCGAAATAACTCTTTCAGAAAATATTGAAGCGCCCTGTGAGGAAAATCAGCTTTTAGGTAAAATTACCCTTACTGTTGACGGTGAAACTGTGGGTGAGGTCAATCTGAAAAGCAAAAATCCTGTCGAAAGAATAAATTTTGGAGTTATGCTACTGCGATTTTTGAAAGTTTTGTCAAAATCGTTATAAAATTCTTTATATTTCGGTTGACAAATTGGCACACTTGTATTAAAATACAAGAAAACTATATTATTATAGGAGCATAGCAAATGTCAGCAAAATTAAAGTCAAAGTATGTATCATCCTTTGTATCCGACGAGGAGCTTATTTCCTATCAGGATAAAATCACAAAGGCTCACAACGATCTTCATAACAAGACCGGCAAGGGCAGTGATTTTCTCGGTTGGATTGACCTTCCCGTGAATTACGATAAGGATGAATTTGTGAGAATCAAAGAGGCTGCAGAGAAAATCAAAAGCGACAGCGATGTCCTTGTTGTAATCGGCATCGGCGGTTCATACCTCGGTGCAAGAGCAGTAATTGAATTTATCGGCGGTCAGAATTATAACGATCTGAGAGAGGGCACACCTGCTATTTACTTTGCAGGTAACAGCATTTCTCCCTCATATCTCTCAGATATTCTCAAAATATGCAAGAAAAAGGATTTCTCAATCAACGTAATTTCAAAATCAGGCACAACAACCGAGCCTGCAATTGCGTTCAGAGTTTTCCGTGAGCTTCTCGAGGAAAAATACGGCAAAGAGGAAGCTGCAAAAAGAACCTACATCACAACAGACAAGGCTAAAGGCACACTCAAGGCTCTCTCCGACAAGGAAGGCTATGAAACCTTTGTTGTACCCGATGACGTAGGCGGCAGATATTCCGTTCTTACTGCTGTTGGTCTTCTTCCTATTGCCGCTGCAGGCATTGATATCGATGCACTTATGGCAGGTGCTGCAAAGGCAAGAGAAGAGCTTATGGAAACGGATATAAACAAAAACGACTGCTACAAGTACGTTGCAATCAGAAACGCTCTTTACGACAAAGGAAAGAGCACCGAAATGTTCATAAGCTACGAGCCTGCGTTTACTCTTATGAACGAATGGCTTAAACAGCTTTACGGCGAAAGTGAAGGTAAGGACGGCAAGGGTCTTTTCCCCACCTCCGCAATCTTCTCAACAGATCTTCACTCACTCGGACAGTACATCCAGGAGGGCGAGAGAATTATGTTTGAGACAGTTATGACCTTTAAAAAGCCCAAGTTCGAGTTTGTTATCGGTGAGGATCCCGAAAACGTTGACGGTCTCA
>JAZSQU010000053.1:0-42462 GCA_045538095.1 Acutalibacteraceae bacterium
ACGATCCGACTTTTAACAACACTACCTTCTAACTCATCAACATTAATTGGTACTGTGGCGAAAGGTAGTTCATTAACTTTAGTTTCACCATCACCAATTTTTATTCTTGGTTTTTCATGGTTCTCATCTGCGGAATAGACAATTATTTCACCAGGCAGCGGAGTAAAATTTTCTGCTTTTAGCCAATTGGTTTCACTATCGCGCTTCATGAGAATTCGAGTTTTTAAATTTTTTGTGCTCATGTTTTCCCTCCTTTAATTTATCATTTTCAAAATTTAGGAAAGAGGGCAAAAATCATTTCATTTTGCCTTTAGATGACATAACGCGTATAATATCATCTTACTATATTATACCACATTCGCGTAAAAAGTCAAATGTATCATTCCTAAAGAATAAGTGGTATTATTACATAAAAAATCAATTACTTTGTATCAGGAAATAAAAAAAAGAGAAGGGATAAAATCCCTTCTCTATCCTAACTTTTCTAACAATTTTGTAATCAAAGCATTCTGTTCCGCAACCATAGCTTTTAATTCATTCATTTCAACCTCCTTATCTGTTTGCCGTCTTTGATTTCCGCGCATTAAAATATCAAAAGCTCTTGACACTACTTAAGTGTTTGTGATAGAATAACTGTAAATGACGGCACACGTCATATTATATTGAAATTTCAAATTACATATCGATTTTATTGGAAGGAAGGACAACACGTATGAAAGCTACAGGGATTGTAAGAAACGTTGACGAGCTTGGCAGAATAGTTATACCGAAGGAAATGCGCAAGAAGATGGATATCGCAAATTCCGATCCGGTTGAGTTTTACGTAGACGGAGATAAGATAATACTCACAAAATATGTACCCAGCTGTAGCTTCTGCGGAAGCGACGAAGGAATAGAGGAATTCAAGGGCAAGAAAATCTGTCGCACCTGCCTTGATGAAATCAAGCTTATATAACCTGAAGGTCTCGCTCGGCGGGACCTTGTTTTTTTTGTCAAACCGTACCAAAACAGATGGAATTTTAATATAAGCACCAAAATAACTCGTATAAGGACTACTTTTCGGAAAAATCTCTTGATTTTTTTATTTCCTTTTGGTACAATGTATGTGTATGTAAAACGCAAAGTATAATAAATAATATGTTTAACTGAAAGGAATTATTACAAATGAAGGTTATTACTTTTGGTGAGCTTATGCTCCGTCTTCAGCCGTACAACTATGAGAGATTTGTACAGTGTGATCACGTAGAATTTACTTTTGGCGGCGGTGAGGCTAACGTAGCAGTTTCTCTCGCCAATTACGGTCTTGATGCAGCTTACGTTACCAAGCTTCCTGCACACGCAATCGGTCAGGCTGCAGTTAACTCTCTTCGCGGTCTCGGTGTTGACACAAAGGACATCGTAAGAGGCGGCGAAAGAGTTGGTATCTACTACCTTGAAAAGGGTGCTTCACAGCGTGGCTCAGTTTGTATCTACGACAGAGCATATTCAGCTATTCAGCTGGCAAAAAGAGAAGACTTTGACTGGGATAAGATTTTTGAAGGCGCTGACTGGTTCCACTTTACAGGCATCACTCCCGCAATCGGCGGTGACCTCGTAAACATCTGTCTTGACGCTTGTAAGGCTGCTAAAGCTAAAGGCGTAAAGATTTCCTGCGACCTTAACTACAGAGGTAAGCTCTGGACAAGAGAAGAAGCAAGAAAGGCTATGACAGAGCTCTGCAAGTACGTTGACGTTTGCATTTCAAACGAAGAAGATGCTAAAGACGTATTCGGAATTGAAGCTGAAAACACCGATATCTATGGCGGTAAGCTTGACAAGGAAGGCTATAAGAGTGTTGCAAAACAGCTTATGGATACTTTCAAATTTGAGAAGGTTGCTATTACTCTTCGTTCATCAATTTCTGCTTCCGATAACGATTGGGCAGGTATGCTTTATGACGGTGAGAATTACTGCTTCTCAAAGGAATATCACCTTCACATTGTTGACCGTGTAGGCGGTGGCGACAGCTTCGGCGGCGGACTTATCTACGCACTTCTCAGCGGCAAGGACACTCAGGCAGCAGTTGAATTTGCAGTTGCAGCTTCAGCACTCAAGCACTCAATTGAAGGTGACTATAACCGTGTAAGCGTTTCAGAGGTTGAAAAGCTTGCAGGCGGCGACGCTTCAGGCAGAGTTCAGAGATAAATGCAAAATATCTGACGAAACTGTAAACGATACCGTAGGGACACGGCTTGCCGTGTCCGCCAAACGGTAAAAATAAAAAACAAAATCAAAGGAGAACATCAAAATGAACACTAACACAAAATCTCCTGCAAACGCAGTGAGACCCTTCGGTTGGATGGATAAGCTCGGCTACGCTATGGGCGACATGGGCTGCGGCTTTTCATTCCAGCTGGTTTCGACCTTTATGCAGCTCTTCTATCTTCAGTACATCGGTCTTGAAGCAGGCGACTACGCAATCATCATCCTTATTTCAAAGGCGTTTGACGCTGTAAACGACGTAGTTATCGGTAACCTTGTTGACACAAAGAGAATCGGCAAAAAGAGTAAGTATATGCCCTGGATTCTTCTCGGCGGTGTAACTCTCGTAATTTTCAACGTTATGATTTTTGCACCTGTACAGAGCTTCCCTTATTGGGGTAAATACGCTTGGTGTCTTGTTTCCTACTGTCTCTGGTCAATTGCTTACACAATGGTAAACGTACCCTACGGTTCACTCCATTCAGTAATCACTGATGACCCTCAGCAGAGAGTATCACTTTCAACCTTCCGTTCAATCGGTGCAGCTCTTCCCGCTGTAATTATTATGATTGTACTTCCCGGCATCGTATATGATGAAGTAGAAAACACCGTTACCGGAGAAATGGATCAGATCCTTAAGGGTGAAACACTTCTTCCCGTTGCAATCGCACTTTCAATATTTGCTTTCGTTGTTCTTTGGGGAACAACAAGACTTGTAAAAGAACGTGTATCACGTGACACAAGCGAAAACACTGCAGGCACAAAAGCAATTCTTTCAGCAGTAAAGTCATTCTTCACAAACCGTGCTATGGTTGGTGCAACTGTTGCAACCGTTGCTTCTGTTGCTCTTTTCAACTCAACAATGTCACTTAACAACATGGTATTCCAGTATTTCTTCAAGGATGCTGACAAGGTTGGCGTTGCAATGATAGGCAGCTATGCTCCTATGATTATCTTTATGGCATTTATCGGTAAGCTCACAGCAAAATTCGGCAAGAAGAACGTTATTGTTTCAACAATGCTTATCGGTGCAATTTCAGGTATTATTTCAATTTTTGCTCCCATCACACCCGACTCAAAGGGTATGATTCTTTACATTGTTTGCCTTATGGGTCTTAACCTCGGTAACACAGTGTTCCAGATTTCAGTATGGGCAATCGTTGCTGACTGTATCGAAGTAAGCTACAGAAAATCAGGTAAGAGCGAGGAAGGTTCACTTTACGCACTTTATTCATTCTTCCGTAAGCTTTCACAGGGTATCGGTCAGGCTGTTGTTTCCTGGGGTCTTGTTGCAATCGGCTTCCAGGAAGGCACAGGCTTTGTTCCTGCGGCAGATTTCGGCGACAAGGTAAAAACCCTTTACTTTATCGTTCTTGCAGCAGGCTCAGTAATCGCTTTCCTTGCTATGAAGTTTATCTATAATATCGGCAAAAAGGAAGAAGCAGAATTTGCTGCAGTTGCTGAAGCAAAGGCAGAATAATCAGATATAAATCTAAACGGGCGGTGCAATCAATGATGGTTGCACCGCTTTTTCTAGTTAATAAAATTTTAATAAAACTTAAAAAAGTATTAAACTGCTTGACCTTGCATAATACAAAATGCTATGCTATTTTTACAGAATAAATATAGATAAAAGGAGTGTCAGTTATGTCATACAAAATAACCTCAGAAGCTTTGCTCAAAGGTGTTGAGAAAATGAACGCATTCGGCCCACGATACACGGGAAGCAAAGCACATCAGTCGTATATTGATTTTTTAAAAAGCGAAGTCAAATCCATTGGTTACGATGTTTTCACTGACCCTTTTTATTTTAAACGGTGGCAGGCTCTGGAAAGCTCTCTTCGTGTGCTTGGAGACCCCGACACAGTTATACCCGTTTCATCTGTACATCCTTATTCGGGAAAAACTTCTGATGAGGGAATTACGGCTGAACTTTGCCATGTAAAAAGTCCTGCTGATCTTAAGGGCTTAAAAGGCAAAATTGCAGTTTTTGAAGTGTCAAATATCGACTTTGTACCCAGTGAAATTGCCTTTGACAAACGCACCTCATATCCTGAAGATGCACTGATGGAGGCAAAATATGAAGGTCCTGTAATCACTACCTTTGTAAAGTTTGTTTTCGGAATGCTTGCAAAGATGGGTAAGGCTAAGGCGGCAGTTTTTGTCTGGAAAAATCTCCACGATGACTGCATTGAGGGTCAGTATCTTCCCTTTATTCTTGAATATCAGGATTTGCCGATTCTGTGGGTAAACGAAAGCAACGGAAAAGCTTTGCTTAAGGCTGCCGATGAAAAAAAGAAAGCGACTCTTGTACTTAGAGCAGAAATCGAAGACCACGCTTATACCGAGTCTTTTTATTGCATAAAAAAAGGCAAAAAAGACGGAGAATCTGTTATTATAAACACCCACACAGACGGACCAAACTGCATTGAAGAAAACGGTCCTGTTGCAATTCTTGAGCTTATGAAGGCTCTTAAAGATACCGAACTTGAGAGAACCCATGTGTTTGTTTTCACAACAGGGCATTTCCGCCTGCCTTCCTTTAAGGATATTTCCACCGGCTCATTTCAGTCAGCTTCACGCTGGATGGCTATGCACCGACAGCTCTGGGACGGAAAGCACGGACACTTAAAGTGTGTTGCAAATCTCACTCTTGAGCATATGGGCTGTCTTGAATGGCGTACAGTTGACGGAGAATATAAATATACGGGTAAGCCTGACCTTGAGCTTGTTTATACAGGAAATGAAGTTATGGATAAGCTTTACATTGACACGGTCAAGGAAAGAGAAACAGTCAGAACCATGACTTTGAGAGGACACAATATGCTTCATTTCGGTGAAGGTCAGAATTTCTTTACAATGGGTGTGCCGGGAATATGTATGGTTCCTGCTCCTTATTATCTGTGTGCCGAAAGTGAAAGCCACGAAATGGAAAAGTTTTCTCCTGAGCTTATGCTTCAGCAGACCGAAACTTTCCTTAAGCTGATTTCTAAAATTGAGGATATGTCCGCAGATAAACTCGGCAGAAGCGAGGGCTATTCCTTCGTTAAATCAAAGAGTGTGTCGGGTGGCTATGATTTCAGTTTGAAGGGGTTAAAGAGTGTTATTGCCGACAGAGTCAAAAAATAATACATATATCGTCACTGCAGAATGAAAGTTCTGCAGTGATTTTTTATACTAAACCCCATAAAAGATACCGATATAAAAATGAACTGAAAAAAATCAGAAAAAAACACAGAAAATGGAATAAAATATAGTGAAAAAAATGGCGTAAACTGTTGATATTTTTTACTGAAAATGATATTATTAATTGAATAATCTATGTTGGTGTTTTGCGACTTTCTCAAGGAGAGAAGTATGGAGACCTGACAGAAGCGTCAAACGTTTCCGGCATGGAGGGGACCGAGAAATCGGTCGCAATAAAAATAGAAAGGATCGTAGATGTATGAAGTACAGTTATTATCCGGGATGTACCTTAAGAACAAAGGCTAAAAAACTGGATGACTATGCAAGAGCATCGGCAAAAGCCCTCGGCTTTGAGCTGGAGGAAGCAGAAAACTGGCAGTGCTGCGGCGGTGTTTATCCCCTTAGCAGTGATGAAATTGCAACAAAGCTCTCTTCCGTAAGAGTTCTTAACGAGGCTAAAGAAAAAGGTCAGGACCTTGTAACTCTCTGTTCTGCTTGCTACCATGTTGTTAAAAGAGTAAACGACGACATGAAAAATGTAGAGGATATCAGAGTGAGAGCCAACAACTACCTGAAACTCGATGAACCCTATCTTGGTGAAACAGAGGTTCTTCACTTCCTCGAAGTGATTCGTGACCGTATCGGTTTCGATGAACTTAAAAAGAAGGTTGTAAATCCTCTTTCAGGCAAGAAAATCGGTGCATATTACGGTTGTCTTCTTCTTCGTCCCAGTGACATTATTGCTTTTGACAATCCCGAAAACCCCACAATTATTGAAGACTTCATCCGTGCTATCGGCGCTGAACCCGTAATCTATCCTTACCGTAATGAATGTTGCGGCGGCTATGTATCACTTAAGGCAAAAGACCTTTCAGTGAAGATGAGCCAGAAGGTTATGGACAGTGCAGCAGGCTTCGGTGCAGAAATGCTCATTACAGCCTGTCCTCTTTGCCAGTATAATCTTACACACGGTACAGACACAGAGCTTCCGGTAGTATACTTTACAGAGCTTCTTGCTGAAGCACTCGGTGTAAAAGAGGAGGTTGACGCATAAGTGGAAAAGTCAAACAAAACTCAGGCAGAAAAAATCAAGGAAATAAGCGGTACTAATCCTCTCAAGTGTATGAAGTGCGGCAAATGCTCTGCTTCATGTCCCGCTTTTGATGCCATGGATATTAAACCTCATCAGTTCGTTTCATACGTTGTGAATGAGGATATTGAGGCACTTGCAAAGTGTGAATCACTCTGGATGTGTCTTTCATGCTTCGCTTGTGTTGAACGTTGTCCGAGAAATGTTAAACCGGGCAAAATTGTTGACGCAGCAAGACAGATTGTTGTAAGAGAAAAGGGAGGCAACTACCTCAAGGCAGATGAAATTCCTGCACTTGTTGATGATGACCTTCCTCAGCAGCTGCTCGTTAGCGCATTCAGAAAGTACAGGAGGTGAATTTATGCGCGGTATTGGTGTATTCGTCTGCCACTGTGGCAGTAACATTGCTGCAACTGTAGACGTTCATAAGGTCGTAGAAATGGCTAAGCTTGAGCCGGGCGTAGTTCACGCCGAAGAATATCAGTATATGTGCTCTGAAGCAGGTCAGGAGAAAATTGCTCAGGCGATTAAGGAAAAGAACCTTTCAGGTATCGTTGTATGCTCCTGCTCACCCCGTATGCACGAGGCAACCTTCAGAAAATGTGCTGAAAAAGCAGGACTCAACCCCTATATGGTTGAAATTGCAAACCTTCGTGAGCAGTGCTCATGGATTCACAAGGATATCGCAGAGGGTACCGAAAAGGCTGTTATTCTTATGAGAGCAGCAGTTGCAAAGGTTAACCTCAACACTTCCCTTAAGCCGGGCGAAAGCAGAGTTACAAAAAGAGCTCTCGTAATCGGCGGTGGTATTGCAGGTATCCAGTCAGCTCTCGATATTGCTGACGCAGGCTATGAAGTTGACATCGTTGAAAAGACACCCTCAATCGGTGGTAAGATGGCTCAGCTTGATAAGACCTTCCCCACACTCGACTGTTCAGCTTGTATCCTTACTCCCAAAATGGTTGATGCAGCTGCACACGAAAAAATTACAATTTATTCCTACAGTGAAATCGAAAAGGTTTCAGGCTTCGTAGGTGACTTCACTGTAGACATCCGCAAAAAGGCCCGTTATGTTGACATGGATAAATGTACAGGCTGCGGTGTGTGTATGGAAAAATGTCCCAGCAAGAAAGCTCCCAGTGAGTTCAACCAGGGACTTAACAACAGACCTGCAATCTACACACCCTTCGCTCAGGCTATTCCCAATGTTCCCGTAATTGACCCCACACAGTGTACAAAGCTTAAGACAGGCAAGTGCGGACTTTGCGAAAGATTCTGTCAGGCAGGCGCAATTGACTACACTCAGAAGGATGAAATCATCACTCAGAAGTACGGTGCAATTGTTGTTGCAACAGGCTTTGAGATTATCAAGCTCGATAATCTCGGTGAATACGGCTACAACGACAGCAAGGATGTAATCACTTCCCTTGAGCTTGAAAGACTTATGAACGCTGCAGGCCCCACAAAGGGTCACCTTGAACGCCTTTCAGACGGCAAGGCTCCCAAGAACATTGTGTTCATTCAGTGCGTAGGCTCACGTTGCAGCGAAGATAAGGGTAAGCCCTACTGTTCAAAAATCTGCTGTATGTATACAGCTAAGCACGCAATGCTCATAAGAGATAAATATCCCGACACAAACGTAACAGTATTCTATATTGACGTACGTACACCAGGTAAGAACTTCGACGAGTTCTACAGAAGAGCAGTTGAAGAATACGGCGTAAACTACGTTAAGGGTCAGGTTGGTAAGGTTACTCCCGAACCCGACGGTTCACTTACCGTTCACGGTGTTGACCTTCTCGAAAACAAACAGCTTAAGGTAAGCGCTGACCTTGTTGTTCTTGCAGCAGCAATTGAACCTAATCCCTCAGTAAGACAGATTGCAACTATGCTCACAGCAAGTATCGACACAAACAACTTCCTTACAGAGGCTCACCCGAAGCTTCGTCCCGTTGAATCACCTACAGCAGGTGTGTTCCTTTCAGGCGTATGTCAGGGCCCCAAGGATATTCCCGAAACAGTATCCCAGGCAGGTGCTGCAGCGGTTAAGGTTGTAGGACTTCTCGCTAAGGATAAGCTTCTTACCAACCCCTGCACAGCTAAGCCCGATGAGCTTATGTGTAACGGTTGCGGTGCTTGTGCAAATGTATGTCCCTACGGTGCAATTTCCTACGAGGTTAAGGAAATCAATGACCACGGTATCAGAGAGAACCGCCGTGTTGCAGTTGTTAACTCAGCACTTTGTCAGGGCTGCGGTGCTTGTACTGTTACTTGTCCTTCAGGTACAATGGACCTTCAGGGCTTCTCAAACAGACAGATTCTTGCGGAGGTGGATGCTATATGTCGATAAACACAGAATTCAAACCGAAAATAGTAGCCTTCTGCTGTAACTGGTGCAGCTACGCAGGTGCTGACCTTGCAGGAAGCAGCAGACTTGCTTACCCTGCAGACGTAAAAATTATCCGTGTACCTTGCTCATGCCGAGTAAACCCCATGTTTGTTCTGCGTGCATTTGAAAGAGGTGCAGACGGTGTAATTATCTGCGGTTGCCATCCCGGTGACTGTCACTACAGCACAGGTAACTACTATGCAAGAAGAAGAATGACACTTCTTTTCTCAATGCTCGATTATATGGGTATTGAAAGAGGCAGAACCCGTGTTGAATGGGTATCAGCTGCTGAGGGTGTTAAATTCTCAAATACAATGAATGAATTTGTTGACGCAGTTCGCACACTGGGTCCGAACAAGAGATTGGGGGATCTGAGATGCAAGGATTAATTAACAGAATGAAAGAACTCCTTTCTGACGGCACAGTAAACCGTGTTCTCGGATGGAAAAAGGGTGACCTTCCTTATAATCCCGAACCTGCTTTCTTTAATAGCGCAGAAGAGCTTTCAGAGTTCGTATACGACGGCTTCTGTGGTGCAAACCTTTCTAAGTATATGATCGCCGCTTCAGCTCTCGAAGGCAAGACACTTGTTCTTCTCAAGCCCTGCGACAGCTACTCATTTGTTCAGCTTATGAAGGAACACAGAGTAGACCGTGAAAAGGCTTACATTATCGGTGTTGGCTGTAAGGGTAAGCTTGATATTGAAAGAATCAAGGCTGAGGGTGTAAAGGGTATCGAAAGCATTTCAGGTGCTGAAATCGATTCAGATTGCGATGCTCTTAAGATTGACACAATCTACGGCGAAAAGACAGTGTCATATAAAGATGCAATGCTTGAACGCTGCCATGTATGTAAGGGCAAGGAACACAGAATCTATGATGAGCTTATGCTTGAAAGTGCAGACACTCTTGATTCTGACCGTTTCCAGGGCGTTGAAGAAATTGAAAATATGACACCCGAGCAGAAATTCGCTTTCTTCAAAAGTGAACTCAGCAAGTGTATCAGATGTAACGCCTGCAGAAACGTATGTCCTGCCTGCTCATGCAGAAAGTGCGTATTCGACAGCAACAAGTTTGATTCAGCTCAGAAGGCTAACGTTGACCCCTTTGAAGAGCAGATGTTCCACATTATCCGTGCCTTCCACGTTGCAGGCAGATGTACAGACTGCGGTGAATGCAGCAGAGTATGCCCTCAGGGCATTCCTCTTCACCTGTTCAACAGAAAGTTCATCAAGGATATCAACGAATATTACGGCGAATATCAGGCAGGTAACAACGTAGAAGATGAAACACCTCTTACAGATTTCACCTTCGATGACCTTGAACCCGGCGAAAGGAGATAATGCAGATGAAAAAGATTAGCAAAACAGATCTTGCCGCATTACTCAAGTATATCGGGGAAAATCAGCCCCTTTATGTTCCCGGAAGAGTCAGCGGTCAGACTAACTATGTAAGATATGACAATAATACAGATGTTGACCTTGACACACTTAAAACTGTCAAGTCAGCAAAGGAGGCTTTCTTCCCTCAGAGTGAAACACTTTACACTGTTAAGACTGAGGACGGAAAGTACAGAGTTTCCCAGGAAGAGCTTCAGAATGAAGAATTCGTTCTCTTCGGTGTAAAGGGCTGCGATATGAAGGGTATCGAGGTTCTCGATAAGGTGTTCCTTTCAGAGCCTGTTGACACCTTCTACAAGGCAAGAAGAGAAAAGGGAACAATTGTAACTCTCGCTTGCGGTGAGCCTGAAGAAAGCTGCTTCTGCAAGGTGTTCGGCATTGACTGTGCTGAACCTCAGGGTGACGTAACACTCTGGAACTTCGGCGGAGAATACTTCTGGAAGGCTAACACCGAAAAGGGTGAGGCTCTTACAGAAAAGTGCAAGGACTTCCTTAAGGACGGAGACGAAGAAAAGGTAGAAATGATTAAAACTGCAATAAGAACAGTTGTTTCAAAGCTTCCTTATATGAACCTTTCACTTGAAGGCTGGGACGGCACAAAGACAGAGGAAAAGTTCGATTCACCCGTTTGGGATGAGCTTTATAAGCCCTGTCTTGCCTGCGGTACTTGTACCTTCGTTTGTCCCACCTGTCAGTGCTATGACATCAAGGATTACAATACTAAAAACGGAGTACAGCGTTATCGCTGCTGGGACTCATGTATGTATTCCGACTTCACAATGATGGCTCACGGTAACAACAGAACAAGCCAAAAACAGCGTTACCGTCAGAGATTTATGCACAAGCTTGTTTACTTCCCTGCTAACAACGACGGAATGTATTCATGTGTAGGCTGCGGCAGATGCGTTGATAAATGTCCTGCTTCAACAAACATCGTTAAGGTTATCAAAGCCTTTCAGAAGGAGGGTAATAAGTAATGTGTGAATGTCATTGCCACGACAATTACAACCTTGACACTCTTGTGCCTATGGTTGGTATTGTTACAGATATCCGTCAGGAAACTCCCGACGTTAAAACTTTCAGAGTAAACGCTCCTGAGGGCGGAAAGCTTTTTGAGCATCTTCCCGGCCAGTGTGCAATGCTCTGTGTACCCGGTGTAGGTGAGGCGATGTTCTCAATTACCTCATCACCCACAAACAAGGAATATCAGGAATTCAGCATCAAAAAGTGCGGTGTGCTTACCGATTATCTCCACGAGCTTAAGGTAGGGGATGAGATTATGGTAAGAGGACCCTATGGAAACAACTTCCCCGTTGAAACAGAGCTTAAAGGTAAAGACCTTCTCTTTGTTGCCGGCGGTATCGGTCTTGCACCCCTCAGAAGCGTAATCAACTATGTCCTTGACAATCGTGATAATTACGGTAAGGTAGACATTCTTTACGGTGCACGTTCAGCAGACGACCTTGTTCAGCTGAAGGAAATTAAAGAAGTGTGGTCAAATGCAAAGGACGTAAACGTACACCTTACCATCGACAGACCTCAGGAGGGCTGGGACGGCCACGTTGGCTTTGTACCCGCTTATCTTAAGGAGCTTGAGCTCAGCGCAGACAAAACCGTTCTCGTTTGCGGACCGCCGATTATGATTAAGTTTGTTCTTGCAGCTCTCACAGAAATGGGCTATTCAAAAGAGCAGGCTTACACCACTCTCGAGCTTCGTATGAAGTGCGGTATCGGAAAGTGCGGCAGATGCAACATCGGTTCAAAGTATGTTTGCAAGGACGGCCCCGTTTTCCGCTGCGATGAGGTTGACGAATTACCTAACGAATATTAATGAAAGGACGAAAAAAACATGAGTAACATGGTTAATGTATATTTTTTCGGCAAGAAGTATGAGGTTCCCGGCGACAAGACAATTATGACCGCTATGGAATACGCAGGCTACACTCTTACAAGAGGCTGCGGTTGCCGTCACGGCTTCTGCGGAGCTTGTGCAACAATTTACAGAATCAAGGGTGACAATACTCTTAAAACTTGCCTTGCTTGTCAGAAGCAGGTTGAAGACGGAATGTATGTTGCATCAATTCCCTTCTTCCCCACAGACAAGAGAACTTATTCAATGGAAGAAATCAAGCCTACACAGCAGATTATGATGGAGCTTTATCCTGAAATTTACAGCTGTATCGGTTGTAATGCCTGCACAAAGGCTTGTACTCAGGACCTTAACGTAATGCAGTACATCGCTTACGCTCAGAGAGGCGAATTTGAAAAGTGTGCTGAAGAATCCTTCGACTGCGTAAGTTGCGGCTGCTGCTCAGTAAGATGCCCTGCAGAAATTTCTCACCCCATGGTTGGCCTTCTTGCAAGAAGACTTACAGGTAAATACCTTGCTCCCGAAACAGAACATCTTAAACTTCGTGTTGAGGAAGTAAATAAGGGTCAGTACGATGAGCTTATCGAACAGATTATGTCAAAGCCCATCACAGAAATGAAAGAACTCTACAACACAAGAGAAATTGAGAAATAAGGAGGGACAACAATGTTTACTGCTGAAATGTATGAATCTATCAAAAAGGTAGAAGCAACAAGAAAAGAACGTATGGCAACAGAGCCCAGACGTATGACAGCTGAAGAAAAGGAAACTCTTCTTAAGGCTTATCACCCCGACTACAGAGAAGACGGCTTCATGGAAATCAAGGTTGGTCCCAACAAGGGTGAAAAGGCTCCCAAGGAACTCACAGAGCTTCTTCATTCAAACAGCAGACTTTTAAAGGAAAAGGTTGACCTTTCAAAGGTTGATTATGAAACAGACGTACTTGTAATCGGTGGCGGCGGTGCAGGCTGCTCAGCTGCAATTGAAGCAAACGAAGCAGGTGCTGACGTTATCGTTGTAACAAAGCTTCGTATCGGTGACGCTAACACAATGATGGCTGAAGGCGGTATCCAGGCTGCTGACAAGGAAAACGACTCACCCGTACAGCATTATCTTGATGCTTTCGGCGGCGGACACTTTGCTGCAAGACCTGAGCTTCTCAGACGTCTTGTAATGGAAGCTCCCGATGCTATCAAATGGCTCAACGACCTTGGCGTAATGTTCGATAAGGAAGAAGACGGCAGAATGGTAACAACTCACGGCGGTGGTACTTCAAGAAAGAGAATGCACGCTTGTAAGGACTATTCAGGCGCAGAAATTATGCGTAATGTTCGTGATGAAGTTCTCAACAGACAGATTCCCGTAATCGAATTCACATCAGCTGTTGAGCTTATCAAGGACGATAAGGGTCAGGTTGCAGGTGCTGTTCTTCTCAATATGGAAACAGGGGACTACCTTGTTGCAAAGGCAAAGACTGTTGTAATCGCTACCGGCGGTGCAGGCAGACTTCACTATCAGAACTTCCCCACATCAAACCACTACGGAGCAACAGCAGACGGTCTTATTCTCGGCTACAGAGCAGGCGCACCTCTGCTTTATCAGGATACAATTCAGTATCACCCCACAGGTGTTGCTTACCCCTCACAGATTTTCGGTGCTCTCGTAACTGAAAAGGTTCGTTCACTGGGTGCAATGCTCGTTAACAAAGACGGTGAAGCTTACGCCCATCCTCTTGAAACAAGAGACGTTTCCGCTTCAGCAATTATCCGTGAATGTGCAAACGGCAAGGGTGTTGAAACTCCTCTCGGCAGCGGTGTATGGCTTGACACTCCCATGATTGAAATTATCGGCGGTGAAGGCACAATCGAAAGAAGAATTCCCGCTATGATGCGTATGTATCTCAACTACGGTATCGATATGAGAAAAGAACCCATTCTCGTTTATCCCACACTTCACTATCAGAACGGTGGTCTTGAAATCGGCGGCGACGGCTTTACAAAGGCTATTCCAAACCTTCTCGTTGCCGGTGAAGCAGTTGGCGGTATCCATGGAAGAAACCGTCTTATGGGTAACTCACTTCTCGACATTATCGTATTCGGCAGAAATGCAGGTAAGGCTGCTGCAGCCAAGGCTAAGGAAATCGAGCTTGGCGAAATGAACCTTGACCACATTGATGCTTATGCTAAAGAGCTTGAAGCTGCAGGTCTTGAAACAGGTGCAGTTTCACCAATGCTTCTTCCAAACTATGCTCGTCACGAAAGATAATCGGAGGTATTTTTACAATGCGTGAAATTAAAACAGATGTAATTATCGATGTAGTTGAAAGACTCTGCATCGAAGCTAACACTCACCTTCCCGGTGATGTTAAGTGTGCAATCAAGAACTGCCGTGCTTGTGAAGACGGCAAAATTGCTCAGGGTATTCTTGATGATATTATTGAAAATTTTGAAATCGCTGACAACGAAAACGTACCCATCTGTCAGGATACAGGTATGGCTTGCGTATTCCTTGAAATCGGCCAGGATGTACACATTGTAGGCGGCGACCTTACAGAAGCTGTAAACGAAGGTGTAAGAAGAGGTTACACAAACGGTTACCTCAGAAAGAGCGTTGTTAAGGACCCCGTAAGACGCGGCAACACAGGCGACAACACTCCCGCAATGCTTTACACAGAAATTGTTCCCGGCGAAAATATCAAGGTTACTGTTGGCCCCAAGGGCTTCGGTAGTGAAAATATGAGCGCTATCCGTATGTTCAAGCCCTCAGCAGGTCTTCAGGGTATCAAGGATTTCATTATCGAAACAGTTGAAACTGCAGGTCCCAACCCCTGTCCTCCTATGGTTGTAGGTGTTGGCATCGGCGGCACATTCGATAAGGCTGCTCTTCTTGCTAAAAAGGCACTTATGAGACCTATCGATTCAGAAAACGCTGATCCTTACTACGCAGACCTTGAAAAGGAAATGCTTGAGAAAATCAATCAGCTTGGTATCGGTCCTCAGGGCTTCGGCGGTAAGACAACAGCTATCGGTCTTAACATCGAAACTCTTCCCACACACATCGCAGGTATGCCTTGCGCAATCAACATCAACTGCCATGTAACACGCCATAAGTCGGAGGTAATTTAAAATGGAAAAGAAAATAACTTTACCCCTTACAGAAGAACTTGCCCGTTCACTTAAGGCAGGCGACAGAGTTTTACTTTCAGGTTATATCTACACTTCAAGAGACGCAGGTCACAAGAGAATGTGCGAAGCGCTTGCAAGAGGTGAGGAGCTTCCCATCGACCCCATGAACGCAACAATCTATTATGTTGGCCCCACACCTGCTAAGCCCGGCACAGTAATCGGTTCAGCAGGCCCCACAACAAGTGGCCGTATGGATGCTTACGCTCCTACAATGATGTCAGTTGGTGCAAGAGGTATGATCGGTAAGGGTGCAAGACTTCCCGAGGTTGTTGAAGCAATGAAAAAGTACAGCGGAGTATACTTCGGTGCAATCGGCGGTGCAGGCGCACTCCTTGCAAAGTGCATCAAATCAGCTGAGCTTATCGCTTACGAAGATCTCGGCGCAGAAGCTCTCAGAAAGCTCTATGTTGAAGATATGCCTCTTATGGTAATCATTGACTCAGAAGGTAACAACCTTTATGAGCTCGGCAGAGAAGAATATCTCGCTTCACAGAAATAATTTCATTACTCCCTTTGTCTTTGGACAAGGGGAGTTTTTATATAGGAAAAAAACTAAAAATTCTGATTAAGCTTTAAAACAAGAGACTTCACAAGGTTTTACTCAGTATAACTGCTTTTTTTGCTTGACTTATTGTAAAAAATATGTTAACATATGAAAGCAAAATTAATAATATAAGTTTCAGGAGGAACAAAAATGAAAAGATTTATCAAAAGCACAATGGCAATTCTTCTTGTGCTCTCTCTTCTCGCAGGCGTAACAGTTGCTCTTGCTGTTGAAACAGAAAAGCAGTACTATGACTATGGCTCATACGTACTTCTCGGCGACAGTATTGCAAGCGGTTGGAGTGACATTGAAGACAGAGAAACAAGATTCACACGTGTTGAAGGCTCATACGGTGCTCTTCTTGCTGATGACCTCGGTGTTGACGTTTATCATCCCATGGCTTGTATCGGTTTCAGAACAATTGAAATGCGTTACATCTTTGAAGAAGACTACGAAGCTGACCGTTTCCTTTACTATTCAATCGATGACGATTTAATGGACAATGTGCACGCTCCTGCTATGCGTGAAGCAGTTGCAAACGCAGGTCTAATCACTCTTAACATTGGCGGTAATGACTGGGGTTCATATCTTGGTTGGCACGTTTTTGAAATTATGGATGAGTTTGAAGAGACTAATGCAGAATTCCTTGCTCAGGCAAGAGCTTACCTTGAAAACGCAGGCGTAGCACGTGATACAATTGAAACACTTGCTTCTATTGCTCAGATAACAGGTTGTCTTCCCAAATTTATTGAAGTGCTTCCAAAGGCACTTGAAGAAGGCTTAAGCAACTATTTTGAAAACTGGAACTATATGATTGAAGACATCTATGCTCTCAATCCCGACGTTACACTTGTTGTTATAGGTATGTTCGACACTTCATTACAGGCTGAGTCAACAGCAAACGGTACTCTTGAAACAACAATTGCTGCACTCAACATCGGCCAGACAATTTCTGACATTGCAAACATTCCCATGAAGCAAGGCGCAGAAAAATACGGTTATATTCTTATCGAACCTAAGGGTATTGAATGCGAAAAGCAGCATCCCAGCTATAAAGGTCACAGACAGATTGCAGACCTTATTCTTGAAGCTCTTCCCGATGCAGCATTCCCTTACAAAGATATTGATGTGAATTCAAAGAATTACAGAGCAATTGAAAAACTCTGCAAGGATGGCGTTATGGAAGGCATTTCTGAAACAGAATTTGCTCCGGATGCAACCCTCACAAAGGCTCAGCTCAGCGCAGCACTGGGCAAAATTACAGGTGCAGAAAATGCAGCAGGTACTGACGGCAATGTGAACAGAATTAATATGGCTACAACACTCTTGGGTACTGCTTTCGGAGAAAGCTTCGGCAAGGGTCTTAAGACAATCGGTTTTGCCCTTAATCTCCTTATTAACGGCGGTAAGTTTGATTTCGGTGCTCCCGTTTCAAGAGGCGAAGGTGCAGTAATTCTTTATAATTATATGGGTATGTAATTATACCTCAGATTAAACATATTGACTCCCTTTACTTTACGGTAGAGGGAGTTTTTATATCAGTTTCTTAAGATTTACTTAACTCTTCCTTATATCCCTTGATTTCTCCTTAGGCAGATGTTAAACTGAAAGCAGTGAAACAAATATGAGGTGATAAACATGAAAAAAGCGGTTAAAATTGCTTCGGTGATAGGTGGCGCCCTTCTCTTGGGGAACACTGTGCTTATGTCTGTAATAGCCAATTTTAATATAGGTCTGATACCTGTTGCTATGCTTGGCGCAGTTCTTCTTATATACGGAATCTTCTTTGAAAAACTGCCTTTCAGAAAGACTATCAGTGTTTTTCTTGCATCGGGGCTTGTAGTTGTGATTTCCTTCAGCTCATTCCTTGCCATATACGGAAGGCATGATAACGCCGATTATACAGAGAAAACCGTTATCGTTCTTGGCTGCGGAATAAGAGGTGAGAGAGTCAGTGTTGGTCTTGCAAAAAGGCTCAATAAAGCCTATGAATACCACTTGCAGAATCCCGACGCAAACATAATCGTTTCAGGCGGTCAGGGTCCGCAGGAGGATATTCCCGAAGCTCTTGCAATGAAACGTTACCTTGTGGATAAGGGTGTTCCTGAGGGTCAAATAATAATGGAGGATAAATCAACCTCAACCATAACAAACTTTAAATTTTCCCACGAAATAATGAAAGAAAAAGGCTTTCCCGATGATGAGGTTGTCTTTGTTACCAACGGCTATCACGTTTACCGTGCAGCTTCTTACGCAAAGGCAGAAGGCCTTACTGTAACTCATCTCGGTACAGATATAATCTGGTACACCATACCTATGAACTATATGCGTGAAATGCTTGCAGTTCTTAAAATGTGGGTTATGGATTGACAGATGCAGTAATTAAATAAGAAAGAATACCCCCAGTTGTGCTGTTCACACAATTGGGGGTATTGAAATGTAAGGGAAATTTAATCTCTTATTTCTTAAGTTCAATTCCTTTTGCTGAAAGTGAGTCGATAATTGAATTTACAACATTCATAACCTCGTCTCTTGTAAGAGTTTTTTCGGGATGAACAAAGAAGAGTCTTACGGTGATGGACTTGCCGTTTTCGTCTTCGTAGGTGTCAACTACCTGAATGTCCTTGATAAGACTGCAGTCAGCATTCTTAACAGCTTCACCGATGGGTGCAAACTTTTCGGTAACAAATGAAAGGTCAATTTCAATGCCCGGGAATTTTGAAGGCTCGTCGTATTTGATATCGTTTGCTTTGATTGCTGAGAATGCTCTTACATCGATTTCAGCAAAGACAACATTTGCCTTCTTATCAATCTTCTTAAGCACAGTGGGATGAACCATACCGATAGTACCGATTTCTGTGCCATCGCAGAAAATCTTGTTGAGATTCTTCGGATGCTCATAGCTGTGTGTAGCTTCAATTGTCTGGAAGCCCAGAGCAGCGTGCTTGATGTCACCTGCAAGAACAGTGAGAACATCACGAAGTTCAAAGTAAAGCTCCTGGGCTGATTTAACCTTTGAGAAAAGAGTAATTGCAAGGTTTTTCTTTTCGTTGCACATTCCGTCTTCCTTAAGGCCGTCAACTGCACGTCCTACTTCAAAAATACCGAAGGAGGGTGAGTAGCCGGTGTTGCTCTTAAGCTGGCAAAGCTGAGTAGGAATAAGTGACTTACGAAGTGTTGCAATATTGGGGTTGGTAGCATTTGTAAGACCAACATTTTCTTCAATTTCAATGCCAAGGCTCTTGCATTCGTCATAGCCCATCCAGATATATGAATGAAGCTCGTGAAGAGAGAAGCTCTTTACAAGAATATCCTTGATTCTGTCTTCAGTTGTCTTTTCAATATCAGCACGTACAGGATAAAGGGGAGACTTTGTAGTGTTGATGTCGAAGTTGTCGTAGCCGTAAATACGGGTGATTTCTTCGATAATGTCAGCCTTGATTGTAACGTCCTTTGTTGCTCTCCATGAGGGCACATCAACGCTGAAGTTGTCGCCCTGAAGGTCAACACCGAAGCCGAGAGCTTTAAGTGTCTTTACTATAGTGTCGTTGGAAATTTCGATACCTGTATAACGGTCAACAAAGTTCTTGTCAAACTTAAGGTTAATCTTATCGTAGGTGAAGCCTCTTTCGTCAGTGAGAGCTGAAACGACCTTTGCATCGGCATCGATATCCTTAAGGAGCTTAACAAATCTTGCAATTGCAGGAACAGTCATTTCGGGGTCAAGACACTTTTCGTATCTCATGGAAGCGTCTGTTCTGTGAGCAAGCTTAACGGTTGACTTACGGGTTGAAACTGCGTTGAAGGTTGCTGATTCAAGAGTAAGAGTTGTTGTGTCTTCAACAATTTCACTGTCAAGACCGCCCATAATACCTGCAATAGCAACGGGAGTGTCACCGTTACAAATCATAAGAGTATTGGTGTCGATGTTTCTGTCAACACCGTCAAGAGTACGGAAAGTGAAAGGCTCATCGAAACGCTTGATTCTGATTTTTTCTACCTTTCTTGAGTCAAAAGCGTGCATGGGCTGACCCATTTCAAGCATAAGGTAGTTAGTAAGGTCAGCAAGAAGGTTAATGCCTCTCATACCGCAATAGAAAAGTCTGATTCTCATATTTACGGGGCTGACATTCTTTGTGATACCCTCAAGCTTGATACAGGAATATCTCTGGCAAAGCTCGTCTTCAATTTTCATATCAACCTTTTCGAGGTTGTCATAAGCTGAAAGGTCAACAGTTTCAAGAGGCTTAAGAGGTCTGTCTGCAATTGCAGCAAATTCTCTGGCAATACCGTAGTGACCCCAAAGGTCGGGACGGTTGGTAAGCGACTTGTTGTCAACCTCGAAAACGATATCTTCGATTTCGTAAACGTCCTTGATATCTGTACCGTTTGCTACGTCCTCAGTGATGTCCATAATGCCTGAGTTGTCGTCGCTGATACCAACTTCTTTTTCGCTGCAGCACATACCGTATGAGGTGTAGCCGGCAAGTGCTCTGGGTGTAATTTCAATTTCGCCGATTTTTGCACCGATTTTTGCAAAAGCAGTTTTCATACCAACTCTTACGTTTGGGGCACCGCAAACAACGTCTGTAAGAACGCCGTCACCTGCATCAACCTTGAGAAGGTGAAGCTTCTTTGATTCGGGATGGTCTTCAACTGATTTGATTTCTGCAACAACAATACCGTCAATATCGCTGCCCTTGAAGAAAATTTCGTTTTCTACCTCTGCAGTTGAAAGGGAGAAACGGCGGATAAGCTCCTCTTTGTCAAGACCTGAAAAGTCTACGAAGTCTGAAATCCAGTTCATTGATAAAAACATAATTTTTCTCTCCTTTCTTATTCGTCGTCCGTGAACTGCGACAGAACCTTAAGGCTGCCGCTGTTGAGGTCGCGTATATCTTTAATTCCGTATTTCATCATAACAAGTCTTGTAAGACCAAGACCGAAAGCAAAGCCGCTGTATTCTTCGGGGTCGATTCCGCCTGCTTTAAGAACTTCGGGATGAATCATACCGCAGGGACAAAGCTCAAGCCAACCGCTGTGCTTACATGAAGGACAGCCTTCACCGCCGCAGATAAGGCAGCTGATATCAAGCTCAAAGCCGGGTTCAACGAAGGGGAAGAAGCCGGGACGGAGTCTTACCTTAAGGTCTTTTTGGAACACTTCTGAAAGCATTGTTTTCATAAAGTAGATAAGGTTTGAAATTGAAATATCCTTGTCAACCATAACGCCTTCCATCTGGAAGAAGGTGTTTTCGTGGCAAGCGTCGGTAGCTTCGTTTCTGAAGCATCTGCCTGGGAAAATAGCCTTGATGGGCACACCATCGTTAATGAGTGCTTCTCTGTACTTTTTGTAAATAGCATTCTGTGCTGCAGATGTGTGAGTTTTAAGAAGCTGACCGTTTGTAAGGTAATATGTGTCCTGCATATCTCTTGCAGGGTGGTGCTTAGGAATGTTGAGTGCTTCAAAGCATTCGTAGTCCGTAACAATTTCAGAATAGTTTTCAACGTTGAAGCCCATTGTTCTGAATATTTCTTCGCACTGACGCTGAACAAGTGTTACGGGGTGGTATGAACCCTCTGTAATGTTAGCAGGCATTGAAACGTCAAATTCAGGCATTGATTCAATTTCCTTGAGAACTTCAAGCTCTTTAAGTTCAGTTGTTCTTGCTGCAATAGCATCTGCAACCTCTGCTTTAAGTTCGTTAACCTTCTGACCGAAGGTTTTCTTTTCCTCAACGGAAAGGTCTCTCATTTCTTTGAGAAGGTCTGTTACGCTACCCTTTTTGCCAAGATATTTAACTCTGATGGCTTCAAGGTCAGCAGTGTTTTCTGCTTTCATAAGTTCAGCTGAAAACTGTTCTTTTAAAAGGGCAATCTTGCTGTCCATTTTTCTTCCTCCATACTGAATTATAGATATAAAATAAAAAAATCGCCTCACAAAAATGAGACGAAAAAATTCCGTGGTACCACTCAACTTGCAAAGGAAATAATCCCTTGCCACTTTTGGTTGCTTTAATGCAGCAATTACATCCTGCTTTTCACAGGCAGCTCGTGAGGCGAAATTCACTTTCGGGGACAATGGATTTCTTACACCGTTTGAAATCCTCTCTTGATTGCCTTATCCGAACGCTACTGAAACTCAGTCATAGCCTTTAGGCGATATTGTAAGGATTATACAACAAATTCAACAATAAGTCAAGAAAAATAGAACGAAAAAAGCCAAAGTTAATTGACAAAAACTCAAGAAATTGATACAATTAACTTACAGTACAAATTAAATTTACTGTACTTAAAAAATTCAAAACAGAGAGGAAAACATTATGGACATTGTAACAGTAATCAACTTCATTAGGGATTTTGTTCTGACAGTTATGACACTTCTCACGATGTTGTCACCTGCATTCCCGGGCTCAGGCACAGCTTATGAGGCTAAAAATCCTGACGCGCTTGTTATGAGCTTCGCAGCAGTTTCTGACATTCACGTTGAAACAAACAACCCTGAAGCATACGAAAACTATGCCGACGTTCTTTACGGAATCAAAGCCGGTAAAAACATTGACGCAGCTACTTATCTCGGAGATAATGTTATGAACGGTCAGCTTGCAGAAGATATTTTCTTCTATACAGGCTTAAGAGGAATCAATCCTGCAAAGAACAATCTTGTTGTTGTGGGAAATCATGACCAGGGCAACGGTGAAGGTGACTTCTATGAGCTTTCAGAAAACTTCCTTACTTTCAACAAATTATTCCTCGGAAACAAGATTGATAAGCCCTATTATTACAAGGTTATCAACGGTTGCTATATGATCGTTCTTGCTTCTGAAGATCCCGGTGCACAGACCTTTAAAATGGGTGCAGAACAGTTCGAATGGCTTGAAGGCGTTCTTAAAGAAGCAAAAGAAGCAAATGCACCCACTTTCGTGCTCAATCATTTCCCCATCAGATATCTCCAGGACGGTTACACAGGCACAGACCTTGCAAATCTTCTTAAAGCTTATAATGTTGATCTCTTCCTTCACGGTCATATTCACGATGACCTTGGCCCGGATAACTTCTACAATTGGGGCGGAATCAACTGCATTAACCTTCCCCGTGTAACAGAAATAACTCTGTATGAAGCAGGTGACGGCGTTGTTGTTGAAGTTTATGAAAATGAGATTCTCGTAAGAGGCAGAGATTTCATTAAGGGTCAGTGGATTGACGGCCTTGAATACACTTATCCTATTACAAAATAATTAACCAGCAAAAAATGTTAAGCTCCGGAAATCCGGAGCTTATTTATTTACCATTTGTTGAACAGATTTCTGAGTCTTATTTTAAGGGGCATCGGGAATGTGAAAGCTTTGTCGCCGTTCCAGAGCCAGTCAAGAGTAAAGGTTCTGAAGAGAATGAACCCTGCAGGACAAGCCTCATAGAGGATGCCGATTTCACCGTTTTTCATATTGGTAAGAGAGGAGTAGGCATAGAAGTTTTCGTCTTTGCCTGTGACGCCTTGAGAGATAATCTTTCTCTGCTTCAGCCACTTGATTTCTGCACCGTTAATTTCGCCGAGAGTAACCATACCTCCGCGTCTTACTGACTGAGTCTGATAGTTACCTGAGGGACATGAAGCAACGATATATCTCTTGGTTTTGTCCATACCATCGGGATAAGGCACTTCGCTATGGGGTGGAAGAAGAAGAAATGATTTCTGACAACGCACCGCTGAAAGGTGAGTTGCTTTCTGCTTCTGCCAGGTTTCACCGCCGTCAAAGCTTACTGAGAAAGGTGTTTTTGTAAGCTTCTTCTGTCTGCCGAAGCAGAAAAGTGTACCTTCTTCAGTTTCGATAAGCTGGGTTTCGTCAATGTTATGACTTGCTTTACTTCTCTTCCAGGTGTAGCCACCGTCATCACTGTAAACAACGTAGGTTTCCTTAAGAGTATAAATCGGTGCAAGAATTCTGCCGTTTTTGCTTTCGTCTTTCTGATTCTGAAGCACCGTTGCAACGCCAGGACCCGTACCGATGAAAATTTCATCCTCATACTTTACTGAAGCAGAAATATCAGTGGGATTTTCCCATATTCTTCCGCAGTCCTTACTTCTCAGCACGAAAAGGTGAAGTGAGGGAAGGACACTGAGAGGTGCAGGGGAGGTTTCCACGCAGTAATAAGCTGACTTAAGGTCGCCTTCCTTGTCGGGGCCTGCTTCACGCTTGGTAACTCTCACGGGATTGTCAAGGTCAAATGCTGGTTTATCCTCACTGAGATAAACATTACCCACATAAATGTCGGTTGTATTTTCTTCCGTGGGCATCATTGGCGGACACTTGTCTATGAATTCACCCTCATCAACTGCATAATACATATCTCCGAGAGTTTCAAAAGCGCATTCATAGCTGTGATTCTGAGGAAGATAATACTTTGTTTTATTTCCGTCAGGAGTGTAAATCCAACCGTTTTCTCTTACTGTATAAACCTCGTCGTTTCGGCTGCCTCTACCGTTGCCGACTTTGGTCTTTTTTGTATGTAAGGTAAGGTAGTCCTTGCCGTCAATTTTTGTGTATCCGCTGCCTTTTTCAAGCCAAGGCTTGTGCATAATAGCCTTTGATTCGGGGAACATATCCACAATCATAAGCACATCGCCGTTCGGATGCTGACAGAGAATGGGGTCAATTGCAAAGGCACTTCTGTACTGTTCGTTATTCTGAGGTGTTTTTGCAACGGGAAGGGAGAATACAGTCTTCATATCGCCAAAGGTTTTTCCGCCGTCTTCACTAAGACGCATCATAACCTGAATTCTGCCGAAGTCACCGCCACCCTGAGAAAAGTCAGCTAAAGCGATAACAGTTTCCTTTCCGTCTTTATCTCTTGCAGAAAGCAGAGAGGGAATACGGTAGGCGAGACCTTCCGCTGAGTTTTTTGCCTGTTCTTTGTTGAGTGTTGCAGTTTTTTCTGCAACCTTGCCGTAAAATACCTGATAATAATCTTTAATCATAATCAATCATCCTTGTTTGGAAATAAAAATGTTTTTACACTTTCGGGTGAAAGTACGGTTTTAAGTCTTTCGAGATTATCGTTTATTCTGACTGTAATGTCAGGGTCCCATTCCTTTGAATCAGCCATTTTAATACCGATTTCGTCAAGAAGTGGTTTGCAGTTTTTTACTCTCTTTTTAAAGGATTCGTAATCTGCGTTTTTGGGACTTGTCCAGCCTCTTTCGCCCACAGCAATCATTCTCGGGAAGCACATATAGCAAAGTCTGTCAAAGTCTTCAACGTACTCTGTCCAGATCGGAGTTTCAACACCAAGAACATTCTGTCTGCCTGTAAAGTCAAGTTTTTCGAGGTAGGGATTGTAATCGTAGGTTTTCTTGAGTGGTGTCATACCGTAGGGATAATCAAGGTAGTAACGGTAGAATTCTTCAATAATGATCTTGCCGCCCTTATTTGCAAAAGCCTCTGAAAGGTTTTTTCTGTCCATCCAATCGCAGATAATTGCAGAATTGTCAAGAAGACCCGAGTTGAGGCTTTCGTTCCAGCAAAGGGCTCTCTTACCCTTGCTTCTGAGATAAGCGATAATTTTATTTACAAAATAGCCCTGAAGCTCTTCTTCATTTTTAAGGCCGTGACTTCTTATAACTTTCTGACACTTTTCGCAGTTGCACCAACGAGCCTTAGGTGCTTCGTCGCCACCGATGTGAATGTAATCTGTAGGGAAAAGCTCCATAATTTCATCAAGAAGTCCGTAGCAGAAGTCATACACTTCATCCTTGCCTGCACAGAGAATGTTTTTGAAAATGCCGCCTGTTGTTTCAAGAGGAATCTGCACACCTCTGCAGGAAAGCTCAGGGTAAGAAGATACCACTGCAGTTGTGTGGCCCGGCATATCAATTTCGGGAATAACCTCAATGAAACGATCTTTACAGAAAGCAATTATATCACGGATTTCTTCCTTGGTGTAGTATCCGCCGTAGGGCTCCATATTTTTGCTGCCGAAGCCGTGGCAGGAGCGCCATGAACCCTTTTCGTTAAGAAGAGGGAATTTTTCGCTTTCAATTCTCCAACCCTGGTCGTCGCAGAGATGCCAGTGGAAAACATTGAACTTGAAAAGAGCAGCAGCCTCGATATACTTTTTGATTTCGTCAATTGTTTGCATATGTCTTGCAGAGTCAATCATAAAGCCGCGGTAAGGAAATTCGGGAAGGTCGGTTATAATGCAGTTTGGTACCTTGCCCATAACAGCCATCTGTTTAAGCGTCTGCTCTGCATAAAATTTACCCTGTTCGCCCTTGGTGGCGATAAGAATTTTGCCGTCTTTAATTTCAATGCGGTAATATTCATCGGGGTAAAAATCGTTCTGCTCATACTCTCTCTTAAGATCTTCAAGCCAGACCTCGCCGGGAAGAAGTTCAATTTTATTCGGCTTTGGTATAATGTTAAGAACCATAATTTTCTCCTCCTTTTCTTCATATTATATAATTATACTTTAACAGGAAAAAGATGTCAACTGTTTGTACCCTAAGATAGTACAAAAAATCCACTCTGACCGTAGAGGAGAGAGTGGATCGGTTATAATATTTGTTATCTGAATTCGACCAGCTTTGTGTCGCCTTCCCAAAGTTCCTTGAAAATGACTTCGCCTTCATAAATTGATACGGTAACATAAAAATCATTAAAGGACAGGTCACTCATTCTGCTCAGAGTAAGACGGTTGAGTTCACTTTCTGATATGACAAAATCCAGCAAATGTCTTTCATATTCAGCTTTCCTTGTGCGATATATGTCCAAATCAATATAAGCTCCCGAAGGTTTGACTACGGTGCGGTCTTCACCTACAATATATCCGTTTTTGTCAAGCTGAACGGGAATATAACTGCCTGTTCCGTTTTTTCTGTTAATAATCTGGCTGACGCTGAAATCTAAGCTTCCGTTGATGGCACTGTAAAATACACCTTCAACCTTCATTTTTCCTTGAAGGCCGGAATCTTCTGCAATTTCTCTTAGGCTCATTATTGAAACAGGAACAGCAAGCTGAAGAATAAAAACTAAAGCGAGAACTATAAACACTTTATTCTTTTTCATTTTATGTCAGCCTCCCTTTTAATGAAAAATCTTTGGAATCAGTAATTGAACTCAAGCAGCTTAGTGTCATCAACCCAGAACTCTTTTAAAAGGGGTTCGCCTTCAAAAATTGATACAGTGACATACATTTCAATTTCACGGTAAGGTCGGTCACAGATTACTTTAAACAGTATGTCGTGAAGCTCTTTTTCACTTACCAGAAGATTAAGACGTTCCTTTTCAAATTCATCATACCCGGAATTAACCTTATCACGGCTGAGATACGGACCTGACGGTTTAAGCTTTGTGTTGCCTGAGCTTACCACATAACCGTTTTCATCAAGATAAACAGGGGTGTACCCGTTACCGTAAATATCATTCCAGAGAGCTTTGTCAAAAGTTAAATCAAGAATATCCTTTTCTTCGTAATACCAGGCTCCACTAATCTTTATTTTGCCCTGAAGCCCTGAGTCTTCTGCGATTTCTCTGAGCCCCATTATTGAAACGGGAACGGCAAGTTGAAGAATGCAAACGAGGGCTAGAATTATAAATAATTTGTTTTTCTTCATTTTAATTCCGCCACCTTTTTTCTTTTACTGATAGTCAGGTTGATACCGAGGAGTATACCGCCGAGAGTGAGAAGAGTAAGACCGTTTATAAGAAGACTTGCATCACTTGTGATAAGAAGATAATAAGCAAGAGCACCGTCGGTTAAAAAGCCGATGTTGGTGAAGAAAAGTCGGTTTTCCTTTGCACCGTGAAAGATGAAAACAACACCTGCTAAAAATGCGAGAAGCAGAATCAGCCATTCTGATGCGGTGATGAGGATTCCTGCGAGAGATGCAACACCTGTCAGCTGAATTGCATAGTTTACGAGTGTTACAAGAAGAATAAGCATAAATATAAGAATCTCTGTGAGCTTAAGTCTGTTTTTGAAAACAATGTCCTTGTTTCTCAGCAGAGCTACTGTAATTATTACTGCAAAGAGTACATATCCTACGAAAAATTTAATTGGTTCTTTCGTATAGAATGTAGGGTCGAGATCGAGTTTATATAGAAAATATGTATACACACTCACGCCGAGACTTCCCACGGTTCCCAAAATCAGGAACGGTGAATGAAGTTTGTCTTCTTTGTCAAGAGCAAAGAGGATAATTGCTACGGCGAGAAGAGTGAACATCATATCAAAATTAAAGAATTCTATAGTGATATAAGTGAAAACAACCGATGCTGCAACACATACCCACTGTGAAAAAAGAAATCTGATTTCGCCAAGCTTTTCTTTTCTGAACTTTACAAAAAGCATACCGAATGCTACAAATAAGAAACAAACCGTATAAGCAAGTACAGAAATCAGTTGTGATTCTCTTGTGCCGTTGAATACAATAGTTTCAACTGTCCAGTGAAGAACCATATAGAAATAAACGGCAAGAGGGGACACTGCGTTAAGAATAAGTACAATGGGAAGAATCATAACTGCATCAAGAATAAGGCAGTTTGCATATCCGAGATGAATTGAAAAAATACTGTTTATTAGTGCAAGGGTGATAACAACACCGGCCGACCAGAGAACAGCCGAGCCTTCGCAGAAGGAAATACTTGTTCTTTTCTTTTTGATAACGTAAAAAGCAAACCCCTGACCTGCCAGCATGGGGATAAAAGCGAAGACAGCCTTCAGTGCAATCGGAAGTTCCTGCCAGAGGGCAGTGAAAATAAGCCCTACACCGCCTGCTACAAGAAGTGAGCCCAAAACGGCAATAATAACCGTTGCAGTGCTCATATAAGTTTTTTCGCCTTCTTCAACAGTTGTATTTCTCTTTTCGCCGTAAATGAGCATTTCAATCGGTACGGAGAAAATTTCTGAAAGGCTGATGAGCATCTGCGAGTCGGGCTGAGTTCTGCCGGTTTCCCAGCTTGAAATTGCCTGACGGGTGACATGCAATTCTTCTGCAAGTCGGTCCTGAGTGAAGCCGTGTTCGCTTCTTAGTTTCTTGATATTTTTTGAGATTTTGTTCATCATAATCTCACCTCCTGCCTTTTTTATAGCATAAACTTACTTAAAAGTCACGCAACAATCTGTTGCAACACCGTTTTCAGATAAAAAAAGGCATACTACATTAAAATGCAGTACGCCTGATTATCAAAGTGACTGTTCAAAAAGCCATACCCACACGTCTTTATCCTTGTAGAATTTATCCCAGCAATTGTGGCCGATAGCCTTAAATTCTGTATACTTAATGTGTTCAACGCCCATATCGGTAAGGGTATTATAAACTGTGCGTGAAAATTCAGGGTTGACAATCATGTCGCCGCCGTTCTGACCTAACCACATGGGTGTGTCTTTCAAAAGAAGAATTTCCTCATCGCTCTGGAGAAAACTCGCTCTGTAACCGCAAAGAGGCATAGCTGCCGCATATTTTCCGGGGTGGCGGATAACCTGGTCAAATGTACCTGCGCCGCCTCGGGAATCACCTGTAACATAAAGCTTGTTTGTGTCAATTGGATAATTTGTGAGAATGTATTCATCAATGAGACTCGTGAGAGCCGCATCCATATCGTCGTCTTCCCAGTTGCCTGTTTCGTGAAGCTGAGGCATAAGAATAAAGCAAGGTGTGCCGTTTTTTCTGATGCCCTTTAAAAGTGAAAGCATAACGTGACATTGGTTATCGTCGCCTCTTTCACCTGAGCCGTGAAGAAAAACAACCAACGGATAGGTTTTGTCTTCTTCAATTTTTTCGGGAGCTTTCAGTCTGAAGGGAAGCTCTCTGCCTTCGTGAAGATAACGGTAGCCCTCAATTGATTTGTCAAAAAGATAGGGGATAGGGTCTGCATTAAGACCTTCTTTGAGTTCACCTTGCGCAGGATAAATTCCGAAAATGCCCACAAAGAAAAGATAAACGGAAAGAATTGCTGAAATAATACTGTTTAACATAAAATTTCCTCCTTTACATTCTGTACCGCAATTATACCACAAGAAAGACACAATAACAATATGTATAATATTTTTTTATTTTATTATAAATTTGTTGTTTAAATTGACAACAGAAAAATAAAGTGATACAATAAACAAAAATAATCTCAAGGGAGAAACAAAAATGAATGAAACAACCAACAGAAACGAAGCGAACAAGCAGGTAAAGACAAGCGAATTTGTTCTTTACCTTATGGGTGTGTTCTTTTACACAACCATGACCGGTATGCTTAACGCAAACCGTAATGCCTACCTTGTAAATGTTTTACAACTGAAATCTGAACAGACTGCCTTTTTTAATGCGGTTGTGGCAATTGTGCCGTTTATTCTCAACTTTTTCATCGTAATGTACATAGACGGAAGAAAAATGGGCAAAATGGGAAAATTCAGACCTCTTGCAATTCTCACCATTATCCCTATGGGAATACTGCTCTTCCTTTCTTTCTGGGCACCGCCGTCGCTTACAGGCGACCTTCTTCTCGTTTATGTAATTACCGTTGCTATTCTCTGGGCAGTATGCGGTTCCTTCGGCAACTCAATCAATATGGTTGCCAATGTTATGACCACCAACCTTAAAGAGCGTGACAAGGTGCTTTCTTTCAGAAGCATTTCCTCTGCAGTGGGTAACTCAGCTCCTCTTGTAATTCTTCTCGTAATCGGTCTTATCTGGAAGAACAATGAAGGTCTGCAGTATCTTATCGGTGCAGGATTGTGTGGCGCTGTAGGTGTAATTACTGTTCTTCTCGGTATGAAGGTTGTAAGAGAAAGAGTAACCTATACCGTAGAAAAGCAGAATCCTCTTCTTGGCTTCAAAGAGATTTTATTCAATAAATATGCACGTACAATTATCCTTTCCGAAACACTCAAATCCTTCAGGGGTATTTCAACCTATATGGAAAGCTTTATTGCAATTGCAGTTTTAGGTGATGCTTCAAAGAAAATTATCTTTGTGCTTCCCGTTGGTATCGGCACTGCTGTAGGTATGCTTGTAATCAACTTCCTTCTTAAGAAGTTTGACTCCCGTGTGCTCTATATTGCAAGTGGTATCTATTCGGTATGTGCAAACATAATTGCCTTTACTGTAGGTTATTTCTACTTCAAAAATCCCAACACAATACTACTTGTAATTTTTGTTGCGTTCCTCTTCCTTATAGGTCTTCAATTCGGCGCATCCAATCTCCTTCCCAGTATGTTCCAGGCTGACGTGCTTGAGGATATTGAGCTTAAAACAGGTAAACGCTTTGATGCATCCTTCCCCTTTGTTATTTCAATCGGAACGCTCATCAGCGGTACAATTGCCTCGACCCTTGCACCGATTATTCTCTACGGTGACAACTCAATAATCCACTATATTCAGCCTACAGAGCTTGTGCCTAACCCCGTACAGACAACAGAAACAAAGATTCTTCTTCTCTTCTTCTATACAATTGTGCACGGTCTTATGATGTTCCTTGCAGGTGTACCCTTCTTCAGATATAAGCTGACAGGTAAAACAAAGCAGGATATTCACGAAGCTGTAATTGCAAAAAGAGAAAGTAACGGCTGAAATGAGCCTTAAAAATGTTATAACAAGAATATTCTTTCCTTTAAAATGTCCGCTCTGCGGCGAGATTGTACCCGTTTCAGATGAAGTGTGCTCTTGCTGCAGAGGTGAACTAAGGAAAATATCCCACGATTACTGTATACACTGCGGAGCAGATTATAAAAAATGCTCCTGCGCAGTTGATGAAAAAACACTTGACAGTGTAGCAGGCGTCTGCTACTATTCAGGCTTATCAAAATGGCAGATAGCACTTTTTAAGTTTGCCGGTCAGAAAAAACTTGCAGAGTCATTATCGCTTGAAATGAGTGAAAGAGCCGCTGAGGTTTTCAGTGATGTCAGCTTTGACTGTGTGACCTTTGTGCCGATATCGGAAAAATCTTACAAAGCAAGAGGCTTTAATCAGAGCGAGCTTTTGGCAAAGGGTGTTGCAGAAAGACTGTTTATTCCTCTTGAAAGAACACTTATTAAAGTTAAGGAAACTGAACCGCAGCACACTCTTAACGCAAAAGACAGACTCAGCAATCTTGACGGTGCTTTCACACTTTCTGAAGGTGTATGTGTTAAAGGCAAAACGATGCTTCTTTGTGATGACATCAAAACAACGGGTGCCACTTTGGGAGAATGTGCTGACGAGCTTTACAAAAACGGTGCAAAGAAGGTCTGCTGTCTGGTTTATGCAGTAACAGATTATATGACAGACTTTTAAAAAATTAAACCCTCGGAAAATGCATTCCGAGGGTTTTATGTTTGCTTAGAGTTTATTTATCAAGATACTTGAAAACAGTATTTACAGCTCTGTTAGCAGTTTTAGTGAGGGCTGTAAAAGCATTTTCAATTGCACCGGGTTCAGGATCTTCAATAATACCAGCCGCTGCAAGAGCTCTTCCGAGATTTTTTTCAGCTGCTGCCCAGGCTTCAACATCAACCACTGTTTCGTTGAGCAGTGCGTTTACATCAGCGATAGCAGCTTCTACGGAAGCTTTGTCTGCATCTGAAACAGCGCTCTTATCAGCTTCGTCCCATGCCAGCATATATTCCTTAACGGTATTGGTAAGTCTGCCGTTATTGAACTGAGGATATTCCTCGGGGTTTGAGTAAACATCAACCATATTGTTATCTGTCATAATGCGAATAGCAAGCTTCAAAGCAACATCGTTATGGGGAAGAAGCTCGTGAGCCTGACCCTTGAAAAGCCATGTTGAGCAGGGGAGAAGACCTGTAGTTGTGTCAACCATGCCGTCAGGTGAAAGATGGTTATGTTCGGGGTTGTTACAGTATGTGCCTGCAGCCTTATAATCTTCGCCGAGAGTTGTGCCGAGGTCTGCAAAGGTTACGCCGAGAGTTGTTGATGCAGCGTGGATAACTCTGTCTGCGTTGGTTGTCTTGTAGTCTTTACAGATTGGGAAGAGATTAACGTCATAGCACGCTACGTCAGCAACAACACAACCTGTATCCATAAGCTCAAAGAGATTATCCTTGAAGTTTGCTCTTGCTTCCATAAAGTCATCAACTTTGCCTCTGAGATAATCGTATTCCTCACCTTGAAGCCAAATTTCCCTTGCTTCTTCATAGTAAGCAGTGGGACAAAGCGCCCAGATTATAGTTGAATTACGTGCAGCAATATCAACAACGCCTGCTGCCATTTTACGAAGTGCATTCATAAGTACATCCTTGGGAAGTATACGAAGCACCATGTTGATAAGGTATGAAGTATATGTATCGCCGAGAAGGCCAACAATTATATTTTCATAGAGGTCATCTTCGTTATAGAAACTGAGGTTATCTGTGAGAAGGTCGCCGATAATGTTTGAGCCGTCAAGAGCGGGTTCAACAAAAACTACCTTTTTGATGAGTTCATAATCCTCGGGATATTCTTCCAGATACTTTACAGCGATTGTGCCGCCAAGGCTGATGGAGCAGATTTTAACCTGAGTTGCACCGGTCTGAGGAAGAACAACATTGTGAATATAATAGTTGAGATGTTCTGTTGTTGATATAACGTCACCAAGTGAGTCATAACCGAAATAATATACGTTATCTTCACCTACTATTTCGCTGAGTTCCTGAATGGGAAGGAACTTGTAATATTCCTCCTTTACTTCGGGCGCAAGTTCACTCATGGGACACTCGTAGCAGGGTACGTCAATATTGTTGGTATAATTACCCTTTGTATCCTTTTCAACAACCCAGAGAGCCTCATGGGCAGCCTTATAGAGTGCATCTGCAAGACCCATATCGCGTCTGAAAATTATTGCACTTAGAAGAGGAAGAAGTGCGTTCTTGAGAAGTGCGGGGATTTCGATTCTTAAAGGCCATGCAGTAATGTATTCGCCTTTGTCATCTTTAGCCCAATTTCCGTTTTCATCAACGAGGTAGGTGTTGTTCTGGCTCATACCGTGAACAATGACTACAGGAGTTTCTGTGTCATAATCAGGTGTGTAGTTTGATTTTGCTGTTGACATCATAGCTGTGCCTGAAAAAATCATAATAACAGCAAGAATAACAGCGGTGATTTTTCTAATTTGTTTCATTTTTGTTGTTTCTCCTTTACAATTTTTTTGCGTTTACATTTTATACCAATTGTATCAGGAAATCAATAGAAAAATATGCAAATTGCTCATTTTTTTAACAATTATTTACTCAATAGAATTAACTGTGAACAATTTTCGCTGAGATACACAAAAACTTTAAAATTCTTGACTTAAAACTCCAAATATGGTATCATCAGTAAGGTTTAAGAAAATTTAATAAACCTAAAAATTATTTCGGAGGTTACTCAAATGAACAAAAACATTAAAAAAGTTCTCGCAGTTGTTCTTACTCTTGTAATGCTTTCAAGCACTTTTGTTGTAAGCTTTGCTGCTTTTGAACTCAATCAGGATGCAGTAGCTAAGCACTACGGCCAGTACAGCAAATATGTTCTTCTCGGCGACAGTGCTGCAAGTGGCTACCGTGACCAGATTACAGAGAATGACGAACTTTACAACGAAGCTCATATGGACTCAACATATTGCAGATACACAGGTTCATATGCTGACGTACTTGCAAATGCAATCATTGCTGATAAGAGTATGACAGCTCTTGCAGCTCCCGGCTTCAGAACAATCGAAATGCGTTATATGCTTGAAGACGATTTCGCTGCTACATGCACAGATCCCTATCTTTTCCATCCCAGCCATCTTTATATCTATGATGATCAGTACTGTGATGAATGCGGTGAGTATATGCTTCCCGGTTCAGAACACTTCAGAAAAGAATTCAAGAAGTCAATCGCTGAAGCTGACCTTATCTCTCTCGGCATCGGCGGTAACGACTGGGGCGCATACCTCGGTTGGGTACTTGATGACCTTATGAAAGAAGAAAGCCCTGCAGATAAGTATGCTGAATTTGCAGCTGACATAGCTGAAATTATTAACAACGGTACATTTGACATTTCATCAATTGAACAGCTTCTTGAAATTGCTCACATTATCGGTGTTCTTCCCAAAATTATCCTTGAGCTTCCCCAGATTCTTGAATACGGTCTCGGCAACTTCTACAACAACTGGAACATTATGATTCAGGATATCTATGATCTTAATCCCGATGTAACTCTTATGGTTGTTGGTATGAGTGACAACGCAGTTAAGGGTAAGTACTATGATTATCCCGAAGCTGGCGTAATTGGCGAACCTGTTCCTCCTATGGTTCCCGAAGGAGATATGGCTAAGGCTATGGAGCTTATCGTTGGTTTCATCATGGGCGTTGGTAACGGTCCGATGATTGAAGGCGCAAGAAAGTTCGGTTATACTTATGTTAATATAGACGGTGCAACTTATGTTGACAGCCATCCCGACGCTGACGGACACAAGTTCATCGCTAACAGAATTATCGAAGAACTTCCCGATCCTGAAATCTCAACAAAGTTTGACGATATGAAGCCCGGCGACAAGTACTACAGCGCAGTAGAATATGTTGTTGCTAACGGCATTATGACAGGTCTTACAGAAACAACATTCGGTGCAGATGCGATTATTACAAAGGGCCAGCTTGCAGCAGCAATTAATGCTATCACAGGAGCAAACGGCTCAACCGCTAACACTGCAAACGCAAAGATGCTTGAAGTTGCTCTTGCAATGCTTACAGGCGGTGCTAAGAAGGGCTTTATCGGTTTCTTCAAGGGAGCAGGTCTTATGCTCAGAGTTATGGCTGAAAACAGCTTTAACGTATACGCTGAAATTTCACGAGGCGAAGCAGCAAACTATCTTAAGGATCTTGATGAAATCTGATTTCAAATTAATAACTATGAGCTGTTGTAAAAAGAGCAACAGCTCTTTTTATCAGGAACATACGTTTTATCTATTTACATATTTTGTTTATAAATTGCTATAACAAGCACGAACAGAGTATTAACGGAATAAAAATGGAGGATTTTAACAATGAAAATTACAATCAAAAAAGCTCTGGCAGTAATTCTTGCACTTATGATGCTTTCAGGCACTTTTGTGTCGGTTGCTGCAGTTGAACTCAATCAGGATGCGGCAAAAGAACATTACGGACAGTACAAAAATTATCTTCTTCTCGGTGACAGTGTTGCAAGCGGATACCGTGATGTAAAAACTGAAAATGACACCATTTTCAACAGAACTTACAAAGAGTCAGCTTTTTACAGAGTGCCCGGTTCATACGGCGATATTATTGCAAACGCTATTATTGAGGATAAGTCAATGGTGGCTTGCGCAGGTCCGGGTTTCAGAACTGTTGAAGTTCGTTACATGCTTGAAGATGATTATGCAGCAACTTGCGAAGATCAGTATCTCTTCTATCCCAGTAATGTTCATTCTCAGGGTGACCCCAAAACCGAACCTTTCAGAGAAATGTATAAAAAAGCAGTTTCAGAAGCAGACCTCATTACACTCGGCATTGGCGGTAACGACTGGGGTGCATACATCGGTTGGGTAGTTGTACAGACACTTATCGATGCAGGTGCTTACGATGATGTTGTTGCAGCTGTAAACGAAATTATGGCAGGCGCAAATATTGATATGGCAATGATCAACAAGATTCTTGATATTGTTTCATCAAATTCAGAGGCTTTTGCAACAGTTATAGCAAAGCTTCCCGAAGCAATTGAATACGGACTTTCAAATTTCTACACTAACTGGAACATTATGATTGAAGATATCTACGCTTACAATCCTGATGTAACTCTTATGGTTGTTGGTATGAGCGACAACGGTGTAAAGGGTAATTATTTTGATTATAACGGTGTTGCAGGCGGTCCTGTAACAGGCAGCGTAATCGGTGGCGCAGACACAGGTGCTGTTGCAGGCGGTATTGTAGAAGCAATTATGGCTATCGGTAACGGACCTTTGATTGAAGGTGCAAGAAAGTACGGCTACACCTATGTTGACACAAAAGGTACAACTTATGTTGAAAGCCACCCTGATGCAGCAGGTCATGCTTATATTGCAAATAAGATTATCGAAGCTCTTCCCGACCGTGAAATCTCAACAAAGTTTGACGATATGAAGCCCGGTGATAAGTACTATAGCGCAGTAGAATATGTTGTTGCTAACGGCATTATGACAGGTCTTACAGAAACAACCTTCGGTGCAGATGCGATTATTACAAAGGGCCAGCTTGCAGCAGCAATTAATGCTATCACAGGAGCAAACGGCTCAACCGCTAACACTGCAAATGCAAAAATGCTTGAAGTTGCTCTTGCAATGCTTACAGGCGGTGCTAAGAAGGGCTTTGTTGGTTTCTTCAAGGGTGTAGGCATTATGATGAGAGTTATGGCTGAAAACAGCTTTAACGTATACGCTGAAATCACAAGAGGCGAAGCAGCAAACTATCTTAAGGACCTTGCTCAGCTTTAATCTGAATATTAACGGGCTGTTGTGCTTTTGCACAGCAGCTCTCAGTCACTACCCAAAAGGTAGTGATTTTTTTCTTGAAAATTATTTTTATATATAGTATAATAGGCTGACTTTAAAAGAAGGTGACACAATGACAGATTTTACAAAACAGTACGAAGTCAGAGAAATATATGAAAATACGTATTCAATAAAAGAGGAAGGCTTTGAGGGACTTGATACTTATATGTATCTTCTTGTAGGTGAAGAAAAAGCTCTTCTTATTGACTGTGGCTTCGGTATAATTGACCTTAAAAAAATAATCGGCGAGATTTCGGATAAGCCTATTATTTGCGTCTGCACCCACGGACATCACGACCACGTAATGGGTGTCTGTCAGCTTGATGATTGCTATATTCATTCCGTTGACGAAGAAATTTTCACTTTTAACATGTGTGAGCCTTGTCTCAGAATGTACGCAACCAATAATGCACTTTCCGTGCACAAAAACAGTGATGGCTTCAGTGAATTTGCTGAGGAATGGATAAATAAAACTTATCCCGTTCCGAAACCTCTTGACGATATTCCGTATTTTGAGCTGGGTAACAGAAAGGTATACTGGCGGCTTATTCCCGGGCATACTCACGGCAGCATTGCACTTTATGATGAAAAATACTCTGCAGCTTTTGACAGCGATGGAGCGTGTAGAGGCGTATGGGTTTACCTTTTTGAATCCACAAGCCTTTCGGAATACATTGAAACACTTAAGGATTATATCGCTTTTCTTGAGGAGAAAGGCGTAACCAGAAGATATGTCGCTCACGACGGAGCTGAGCACACAGTAGACGACCTTAAAAATCTTCTTTCCTGCTGTGAGGATGCTCTCAATGATCCCTCTCTCGGTGAAGAATTCCGTAATCCCTACACCCGTGCAAGAATAGTCAGAAGCAGTAATTCCGTTGTTATTTGCAAGCAGTAAAAAAAGTAAAAAAATTCCCATATTTTTGTTGACAAGACATAAAATATATGATATACTCCCAAGTACCGCATATTAAAGGCGGCGTATTTTGTTATGCCATAAGAGATTTTTAATCCGCCTTAAGATAGCGAGTCCATAATAAAGGAAGGTAAGAAAAATGTACGCAATTATCGTAACAGGCGGCAAGCAGTATAAGGTAGAAGCAGGCGACACTCTCTACATTGAAAAGCTTGACGTTGAAGCAGACTCCGAAATCACATTCGACAACGTTCTTGCTGTTGGTACTGATGACGGTATCAAGGTTGGCGCTGATGCTCAGAACGCAACAGTTTCAGCTAAGGCAATCAAGAACGGCAAGGCTAAGAAGGTAACAGTATTTACTTACAAGCCCAAGAAGAATGCTAAGCGTAAGATGGGTCACAGACAGCCTTACACTAAGGTTGAAATTACAGCAATCAACGCTTAAGTCATGATTAAGGCAACCTTTTACAAGAGAGGCGAAATTCTCAGAGGCTTTGAAATCAGCGGTCACAGCGGTTATGCTGAAGCGGGTGCAGATATAATCTGTGCATCAGTTTCCTCGGTTGCTTATATGGCAGTAAACACCATTACCGACGTAATCGGTGAAAAGGCTGACATCAGCATTTCAGACGGATATTTCAGATTTATGACAGACGGCGATTTTAACGAAACAAAAGTTGTACTTGAAGGATTAAAGCTTCATGTAAGTGCCTTGGCAGGTGATTACAGTGAATTCATCACCTGTAAAGAAGAAACTCTATAAAGAATAATACGGAGGTGTAACAAAATGCTTAAGATAAACATTCAATTATTTGCTCACAAAAAAGGTATGGGTTCAACCCGTAACGGCCGTGACTCAGAATCAAAGAGACTTGGTGTTAAGCGTGCAGACGGTCAGTTCGTTCTTGCAGGCAACATCCTTGTAAAGCAGCGTGGTACCCACATTCATCCGGGTAACAACGTTGGCAGAGGTTCAGACGACTCACTCTTCGCTCTTATCGACGGTAAGGTTAAGTTCGAGCGTATGGGCAAGGACCGCAAGAAGGTCAGCGTTTACGCTGTTGAGCAGTAAAAGCATTTTCTAATTGCATACAAAGCGCATCGTGATTTTTCACGGTGCGTCTTTTATTTCTTAAGATTTTCTGTCATTTTTTTCATTTGGTTGACACATCGGTATAATAAGTTTAAAATGTAATTACACCAATTATAAAAGTAAAGGAGAAAAAGATTATGAAGAAAAACAGATTTATACTTGCTTTTATAGCAGCTTTAATGCTTATGATGTCACTTTTCTGCATCTCGGCATCGGCTGCAGGATTTGAATATACCGAATCCGACACAAGAAAAATCATTGACGGAATTGTTTATGACAAATGCGGCACAGAGGAGAATACGTATTATTCTGTAAGAGCCCTTGCTACAAGTTATGAGAAGGCTCAGAAGCTTGAAAAAGCTGAAATTCTTACAGAGATTGACGGCTATCCTGTAACGCATATTGACTTTGGAAGAATTGAATATCCTTATAAAAATTTTGAGTATCCACTTATAAAGGAGTTTACAATTCCTGACGGAATCACTTATCTGAATATTCACAGACTAGTGAATGTTGATGAAATAATCATTCCGGACAGTGTAACTGAGCTTGGTGAATATGCATTTCAGAAATTAGAAAAAATTAAAGAAATCACTTTGCCAGAGGGGATAACCGTAATTCCAAACAGCACGTTTTCCAGTTGTAAAAACTTGAAAAAAGTGGAATTCAAGGGTGAGATTACTGAACTCGGTCAAGGTGCTTTTGGCGGTTGTCAGAATCTTGTTACAGTAACTATCCCTGAAACTATTACAAAGATTCAGAACAGTACTTTTTCCGGTTGCGGAAAGCTTAAAGAAGTAATCCATGAAGGAAAATTTACATATTTCGGGGATAATGCCTTTTATAAATGCAAAAAGCTCAGAAAAATGGACGTTTCTGATGCTGAATATATTGGATGCGATGCCTTTTCAGGTTGTCTCAGATTAGAAGAAGTAGTTTTTTCAAATACTAAAGCTGTTACCGTTGGTTGTCAGGCATTCAAAGAAACCAATATCGAAGAAATATACATTCCTAAAAATGTTGTGTTTGATTGCGAATGTAGTGAAGACCGTTACGTTTATGATAATCGTTTTGAAAAGTGCAGACTGCTTGAAAAGGTTGTATATGAAGACCGAAATGATGAAACATTTTTTGTAGGTTATGAGGAATTCAAGGATTGCGATGCTCTTGAAACTGTTGTTCTTCCTGAAAGTGTAGAAAAAATTACTATTGGACAATCAGCTTTCCTGGGCTGCAAATATCTTGAAACAATAAATCTATCAAATGTAGGAAGCATTTCTGCCCTTGCTTTCAAAAATTGTGAGAGACTTTCAGGAAAAGTAACGTTGCCTAAGCTTACATTTATGGGTTGTCAGGCATTTTTAAATACAGATATTGAAGAGGTAACACTTCCTGCAGTAGTAAGATATTTGTGCGGTTGCGATGATGACTACGGTCCCACAACAGGTTTTCCGGGAAATCAGTTTCAGAATTGTGACAAACTAAAAAAAGTAACATTCCTCGATGCAGCCGTTGAAGGTACTTATACCAAAAAAATTACAATACCGGAAAAAATGTTTTATTTCTGCGACAGTCTTGAAACAGTTACCTTCCCGTCAAATGCTGATAAAATCGTTCTCAGTAACGACGTTTTCAACTATTGCAGTAAGCTTAAAACTGTCAACAATACAGAGAGTATCAGACAGTACGGAGACCATGCTTTTGCCGGATGTCATTACATCGAAAAAATAGTTTTCTCAAATAAATCGGTAACAGTAGGAAAATTTGCTTTTTCAAGTTGTACCTACCTTAAAAACTTGATAAACAGCGAAAGCATTACCTCAATCGGCGAAAAAGCATTTATGTACTGTACTTCACTTAAATCATTTAAGTTTTCGGAAACAGGTAAGGTTAAAATAGATGCAAGAGCCTTCTATAAATGCACAAATCTTGCAAAAGTTACAGGCAGTGAAAGTATTGTTTCACTTGGTGATGCGGCCTTTGCTTTCTGTGAATCACTTAAATCATTCACACTCGGCAAAAATCTCAAAACAACAGGTGAAAAAGTTTTCCACGGTTGCAAAAAGCTCAGCAAGGTAACCCTTCTTCACACCAAAACTGCTCCCACTTTAGGCAGAAAAGCTTTTTATTCAACGGCAGACGGAATCAAGTTTGTTGTGCCCAATTCAACCGTATCAAAATCACTGAAAACCAATCTTAAAAATACTCATACAAAAAACGCAAAGATAACCGTAGCAAAATAAAGCTCAATCTGAGGTCGGAGTTAACATTCCGGCCTCTTTTTTGTTGACAAGCATGTTTCTCTCAGGTATAATCTAAGCAACACGAGAAAAGGAGAAACATTATGAAAATTACATTTATGGGCGCAGGCAGCACCGTTTTTGCAAGAAACGTAATCGGTGACTGTATGTGCACTCCCGCACTTTGCGAAGCTGAATTTGCCCTTTACGACATCGACGCGAAAAGACTTGAGGAATCGGAAATTATTCTTCGTGCCCTCAATAAAAACATCAACGAGAATAAGGCGATAATTACAACATATCTTGGCGAAGAAAACCGTAAAGAGGCTCTCAGAGGCGCAAATTTTGTAATCAATGCTATTCAGGTTGGCGGTTATGAGCCCTGTACCGTAATTGACTTTGAAATTCCCAAAAAGTATGGGCTTCGTCAGACAATTGCCGACACAATGGGTATCGGCGGAATTATGCGTGCTCTTCGTACAATTCCCGTAATGAAAGCCTTTGCAGACGATATGGAAGAGGTTTGTCCTGATGCGTGGCTGCTTAACTACTCCAACCCCATGGCTATGCTTACGGGCTATATGTTAAGACACACAAAAATCAAAACTGTAGGTCTTTGCCACAGCGTTCAGGGCTGTTCTTTCCACCTTCTTCTTAACCTTGAAATGTATGACAAAATTGAAGGCAGACGCGAGCTTATCGCAGGCATAAACCACATGGCATGGCTTCTTGATATCAGAGACAAGGAAGGCAAAGACCTTTATCCCGAAATCAAAAAACTTGCGGCTGAAAAGAATGCAAAGGAAAAGCACCAAGTCGGATCGTAGCCATGT
>JAZSQU010000044.1:0-16573 GCA_045538095.1 Acutalibacteraceae bacterium
ATGTGATTCTTGTGGTGCAGAACGGCGAGATCACCGAGCGCGGCAATCACGAAGAACTTCTGCAAAAAGACGGATTCTACAGCACACTCTACAATTCGCAGTTTACATAACAAAAAAACTTCCGATCTGCATTGACAAATCGGAAGAATAGGATTATAATAAAACCGTAGAGGCTACCGTTTAAAGCGGTTAGTGTCTGATTGTTAAATATTTTTTGTTAAACAACCGTCACTTGGCAGAGTGGCGGTTGTTGCTTTTTACCTTAATATGTATCGTGAAAGTAAGAATACCAACATGAAAAGTTAAAGTAACAGGCATTGTGTCCACCTCCTTTCGGAGATAGTCAGCCAACCGCCTTACATCGCCTCACAGCTATATCAAGGTTATTATAGTTATTTGTAATTAAGTTGTCAAGCTTACATCGCTTCAATATCCCATTTGATTACATTATCAATGGGATTTTTGCTCTCTTTTATGTACGCAGAAGCGGCTGATTCGTTGATGATATAAACGCTTCCGTCTTTGTAGAGAGTTATTTCTTCAAGGTATGTAGGCACTCTGTAGTAGCCGGTTTTATCGAACATATCGCAGTAGTAAAGAGGCACATCTACACCGTTCACCTTGATAATTTCATCGGGATTGCCCTTAGTTACATCTTTATACTTATACACTCTTGAGTTTGTGATTGCAGTTGATGAAGCAGTGAAAACAAAAGAGCCGTCAGTAAGTCTTGTCATACCCTGAATTTTGAAGGGAGTTGTGACTGCAAAATCAGGTGTAAGGTTACCGTCTTCGTCAATTCTGTCAGCCTTTATGCCGTATACACCGTTTTCGTCGAGGATAAAGGCGTTGCAACGTGAGAAGAATTTTTCACCCAGCTTTGAAGTGTAAATGTTTGTTGCACCTTTGATATCATCAGCGTTTATATCGGTAAACTCACCGATGTAAAGCACACCGTCGCACACATTTACATAAGAGCAGGTTGTGTCGGTATAAAGCTCTTTCTGAATAAGTACATAACTGTCGTCTTCAGCAGCCATAATTTCAGACAGCGAAAGCACGTGTGTTACGCTTGTTGTTGCAACATAAACGTTGTCCTTGAATGCGGCAATACCGCCGAAGTGACCCGTAGCCTTGTTACCCTTTTTGCTGATACAACCTACGGACTTCACAAAATTTCCCTCACCGTCAACAACGATAACTCGTGATGGCTGAACTTTATCCTTGTAGTAACCTGAAATAAGGAAAATGTCGTTTTCTTCGTTGTAGAACAAGCCCTGAGGAATGAAGCCCTCATAAAGTCCGGGAATAACAAAACCTTCCTCGCTGTGCCTATTGAATTTAGAAAGCTGAAGCTCAATCGGAAGCTTTCCGCTGACAACCTCGGTCTGAGTGAGCTTTGTTGAGGTTTCAGTGCCTATTGTGAGAGTTGGTGCTCCGTAAATGCTCAGGGCGAAAATAATTGTGGTTACGAATGTAAAAAACTTGCTTAACATAATATTCTCCTTTGATTTATTCTTTACCTATATTTTACAACCGATTTCGGAAAATTAGGTTAATAATCTTTTAATTACGGCAAACGCCCTGCCAAAAATAGGCAAGGCGTTTTGTATATTTTAACCATTACTGAAGCTGACTGAGGCTTTCATCAATCATCTTAATTTTTTCTGTAAGCTTTTCAGCATCAGCCTTCTGTCCGTCAATTACATTCTGAGGAGCCTTAGCGAGGAAGCCGGGATTAGAGAGCTTTCCGTTAATCTGTGCGAGCTTCTTTTCAGCTGCTTCTCTGTCCTTCATAAGGCGCTTTCTTTCAGCCTCAAAGTCAACAAGGTCGCCCATGGGAATATAAATCTTTGCGTCAGCAGTTACAATGCTTACACTGCCGTCAATTGAGAAGCTGTCCCCTACTGTTACATCTGAAGCTGAAGCAAGCTTCTGCATAAATACAACTGCAGTTTCAAAGATATCCTTCTTTTCAGTTGCAACATAAACGTGAGCCTTTCTTGAAGGCGGAACGTTCATTTCGCTTCTGCGGTTACGGATAGCCTTGATTGCTTCCATAATAATTTCCATCTTAGCTTCATCGTCAGCAAAGTTGAGCTCTTCGTTGTATACAGGCCAAGCAGACTTCATAATTGTCTCACCGTTGTGGGGAAGTGTCTGCCAGATTTCTTCAGTGATGAAGGGCATAAAGGGATGAAGAAGCTTAAGAGTTTCGCTCATAATATAAACGAGAACTGCCTTAACCTGAGCAGCTTTTTCGCCACCCTGCTGAAGTCTTATCTTTGCAAGCTCAATGTACCAGTCGCAGAAAATATCCCAAATGAAGTCATAGAGCTTCTGAACTGCAATACCGAGCTCGAACTTGTCGAGGTTATCGGTTACTTCCTTAGCAAGTGAATTGAAAAGTGAAACAATCCACTTATCTTCAAGTGCAAGCTCCTCGGGAAGATGAGGTGCAGGCTCATTTTCGTCAAGGTTCATAAGGATGAATCTTGCTGCGTTCCAGATTTTGTTTGCAAAGTTACGACTTGCTTCAACCTTCTTGTCGCTGTAACGCATATCGTTTCCGGGGCTGTTACCTGTTGCAAGAGTAAATCTGAGGGCGTCAGCGCCGTACTTGTCGATTACAAGAAGAGGATCAATACCGTTACCGAGAGATTTTGACATCTTTCTGCCAAGCTCGTCACGTACAATACCGTGGATGAATACTGTATCAAAGGGAACTTCGCCCATCTGCTCGCAAGCTGAGAAAATCATTCTTGCAACCCAGAAGAAGATAATGTCGTAACCTGTTACGAGAGTGCTTGTGGGATAGTAGTGTGCAAGTTCCGGTGTCTTTTCAGGCCAGCCGAGAGTTGAGAAAGGCCAGAGAGCTGATGAAAACCAGGTGTCAAGTGTATCGGGATCCTGCTCAATTTTTGAACTGCCGCACTTGCAGCAGCAAGTGGGCTCTTCTTTTGAAACAGTGATTTCACCGCAGTCTGCACAGTACCACGCAGGAATTCTGTGACCCCACCAAAGCTGACGTGAAATACACCAGTCACGGATATTTTCCATCCAGTTGAAGTAGATTTTGTCAAAACGTTCAGGAATGAACTTTGTTTCGCCGTCGCGTACTGCCTTTATTGCAGGCTTTGCAAGGGGCTCCATTTTTACGAACCACTGCTTTGAAACTCTGGGCTCAACTGCTGTGTGGCAACGGTAGCAGGTGCCAACCTCATGCTTTGTAGGCTCAATCTTAACGAGTGCGCCTGCTTCTGTGAAATCAGCTACGATAGCCTTTCTGCACTGCATGAGATCCATACCTGCGTACTTGCCTGCCTTTTCGTTCATAAAACCGTCGTCGGTCATTACGTTGAGAATAGGAAGGTTTGCACGAAGACCAACCTCAAAGTCGTTGGGGTCGTGAGCCGGTGTAATTTTAACCGCACCTGTACCCTTATCCATCTTTGCATAGGTGTCGGAAACAATGGGGATTTCTCTGCCGATTACGGGAATGATAACCTTCTTACCAACAAGACCCTTGTATCTTTCATCGTCAGGGTGAACTGCAATTGCAGTATCGCCGGGGATTGTTTCGGGACGGGTTGTTGCAACAATAATACCGCCTTCACCGTCAGCAAAGGGATATCTGAAATGCCAGAAGTTGCCGTCTTTTTCTTCATATTCAACCTCAGCGTCGGAGATTGAGGTCTTGCAGTGAGTACACCAGTTGATGATTCTTTCACCGCGATAGATAAGTCCCTTTTCATAAAGGTTGCAGAAAACTTCCTTAACTGCGTTTGAGCAGCCTTCGTCAAGAGTGAATCGTTCTCTGTCCCAGTCGCATGATGAACCGAGCTTCTTGAGCTGTTCAATAATTCTGCCACCGTACTGAGCCTTCCATTCCCATGCTCTTTCAAGGAACTTTTCTCTGCCGATATCTTCCTTTGATATGCCTTCAGCTTTCATAGCTTCAACAATTTTAGCTTCTGTAGCAATTGAAGCGTGGTCTGTACCGGGAAGCCACAAGGTGTCGTAGCCCTGCATTCTTCTGAAACGGATAAGAATATCCTGAAGGGTGTTGTCAAGGGCGTGACCCATATGAAGCTGACCTGTGATGTTTGGTGGGGGTATTACGATTGTGTAAGGTTTCTTTTCGCTGTCACACTCAGCGTGGAAATACTTTCCGTCAAGCCATGACTTGTAAATACGGTCTTCAACATCTTTCGGATCGTACTGCTTTGCAAGTTCTTTAGCCATTTTTATCACTCCTATTTAAAATAGTATAATTTACAAAAAAATAACCCGTCCCGAAAATCAGGACGGAAATTTACCGTGGTACCACCTGAATTCAGAGTTTACTTTACTTAACTCCGCACTCAAAAGCTTTAACGCAGCCATACGTCGGGTTCTACTGAGCTGATGCTGTTCTTCCCGATTCTCACGGACTACCTTCGGACTTTCGCACTTAAAGACTTGCACCAACCGTCTTCTCTCTGAAAGGCTACAGACCTACTCCTTCCGATCTACGAAAACATATCCTGTAGATTTTAACACAATAAAGGCGCTAAGTCAATACTTAACGCCTTATTTTATCATTTTACTTATACACTTTTAACTGAGGAATATGCACTATAGACATTTCCGTCAGAAGTTTTTGTATATGCTCTCACTTTGAAGTAATACGTGTCGTCCTCGCTGATTTTTTGGTTAACATAGCTCGTACCTTTTACGGTAGTAAGCTTTTTGTATGTACCGTTTTTACTTGAGGAGTAATAAATTACGTAACCCGTCGCTCCCTGCACCTTATTCCAGCTGAGTTCAACCTTATTTCTGTCAGCGTCAACATAAAGGCTAGGAGTAGCTAAAAGCGTTCTTACTGTGATTTTTTCATATTCGTCAGCCCAGAGATTGCCTGAAACCGTTTTTGTATAAGCTCTTACTGCAAACTTATATGAAGTGTTAGGGGCAAGACCGTTTATTTTATAATTGAGCTTACTCACTGTAGCAAGGCTTTCGTAGCCTTTACTCTCTTTGTTGTAGATATAAATTCTATAGCCCGTTGCGCCCTTTATCTTATTCCATTTAAGTGTTATCGATGAAGCATTTTTGCTCGCCTTTACAGTGGGCACATCAAGTGCACTTGCGCCGTGAACAACCTTCCATGGATAAAAAGCAGGCTCAAGAGCATCAGGAGTTTTCGTTCCTTCGTAATAGATTACAACGCTTGTGTAACCAAAGGCAGTTTCGCCGATTTCTTTTACGGTTTTGGGTACATAAACACCTTCAAGGTTTTTCGCTTTATTAAAAGCTAAGCGCTCAATCTCCGTTACACTTGAGGGCACGATGAAATATGTATCTTTTTTGCCCGGTGGGTAATAGACAAGAGTCTTCAGATTCTTTGAATAAACCACACCGTCATAGCTTTTATAGGAGGAATTTTTACTGCTGACTGTAACCTTTTCAATTGCTTCACACTCATAAAGTGAAATAAAGTACTGAAGGTTTTTCGGAAGTGAAAGGGTCTTCAGATTTCTGCAGGAATATACATCCATATAGTCAAGATTTTTCAGGTTACCGTCTTTGATTGTAAGACTTTTAAGCTTGGGGCAGTAAGAAACTGCGCACTCGTGAAGGTCACGGACAGAACCGGGAATAGTCAGGCTTTCAAGGTTACTGCAACTGCTGAAGGCGTGAGAACCGATAACAGTAACAGTCATTCCGTCAATTTTAGATGGCACCGTTACGCTTTTCTTTGTGCCGTCATATTTTATAATCTGTACTGTATCGTTATCTCGTACCACATAGGAAAAATCCTTGTAGGTATAGACCTCATCAGCACCAAAAGCAGAAGAGGCAAGTATAATAACCATAAGGAAAAATACTGCAACTGCACCCGTAATTTTTCTGTTTTTCACCACTTTAACCTCCTTTTTGCTATATAAAGGAACATACTTCCTTACTTAGTATATCATACTATATTTATAATGTGAAAGCAATATGATATTAATAAATTTTAATAAAATCAGCCCCCGTTTTTTTCGGGAGCTGATAACTTTTTTATTTATGGGTCTCTTCCCCATACTTCACAAACTTTTACTGTTTGTTATTATTCCTTTTCGTCCTCAATAAGCTTTTCAACTGCTGCAAGCTTAACGCAGATGCAAAGAAGCTTTGTTGCCGTCATAAGCTCGTCAACGGGTGGAAATGAGGGCGCAATTCTGATGTTCTTGTCTTCGGGGTCAATGCCGTAAGGATAGGTTGCACCGACCGGAGTAAGAGTTACGCCTGCTTCCTTGCAGAGCTCTCCTACCCTCTTTGCTGTTCCTGAAAGCACATCAAGGCTGATAAAGTAACCGCCGTTTGGCTTTGTCCATCTTGCAATACCGAGACCTTTAAGGCTGCCTTCAAACTCGTTGATAACCGCCTTGAACTTTGGAGCAAGAATTGACTTGTGGAGCTTCATCACTCTCTTGATACCTGCAACATCCTTATAAAATTTAACGTGTCTGTACTGGTTAAGCTTATCGTAGCCGATTGTCTGGACTGTCATACGGCTTGTAATCATTCTGATGTTATTCTCTGAAGCGGCAAGAGCAGCAACACCTGCACCGGGGAAGCTGATTTTTGAAGTTGAAGTAAATTCAATTACCATATCCTCGTTGCCGTACTTTTTAAGTACCGGGAAGATATTTTCAAGCTCGTCAGTTGTATCTTCAAGGTCGTGAATGATGTATGCGTTATCCCAGATAATTCTGAAGTCCTTTGCAGCAGGCTTCATTTTTGCAATTCTGTCAACTACCTCGTGAGAATAAGTTGCGCCTGTGGGATTTGAATACTTTGGTACGCAGAACATACCCTTGACTTTCTCGTCCTTAATCATTTCTTCAACGGCGTTCATATCCGGGCCGTCTTCGTTCATTTTTACGGGAATAAGCTTAATTCCGTAGTACTCTGCAATTGCAAAATGTCTGTCATAACCGGGGCAAGGGCAAAGGAATTTGATTTCACCCTGATCCTTCCAGGGCTCTGCTCCTGAACCTTTAAGCATACACTGTGTGATGTAGTCGAACATCATATTAAGGCTTGAGTTACCGCAGACAATTACATTTTCAGCGGGAACATCGAGAAGATCAGCAAAAATTGCTTTACATTCTCTGATACCTGTAAGGATACCGTAGTTTCTGTATTCAAGGCTTCCGCCTGCAGCATTGTCTTCCCAGTCCTTTGATGTGATTGCGTCAAGAAGACCGTTTGAAACTGCAAGCTGGTCTGCTCCGGGCTTACCTCTTGACATATCAAGCTTGAGTCCCTGAGCTTTGAAAGCTTCATACTCTTCTGTGAGCTGAGCCTTAAGAGCCATAAGCTCGGCTTTTGTGTATGATGCGTATTCTTTCATTGTGTTACCTCCGATGGTGAAAATGCTGAATTTTGTAGACGGACACGGCAAGCCATGTCCCTACTGTAAATATATTATCAGAAATCTGCTGAACCTGTTGTTCTCGGGAAGGGAAGAACGTCACGGATGTTAGAGATACCTGTAAGATACATTACAAGTCTTTCAAAGCCGAGACCGAAGCCTGCGTGCTTTGTTCCGCCGTACTTTCTCAGGTCAAGGTACCACCAGTAGTCCTCTTCCTTAAGACCCAGTTCTTTAATTCTCTCAAGAAGAACGTCATATCTTTCTTCTCTCTGTGAGCCACCGATGATTTCACCGATGCCCATTACAAGACAGTCACAAGCTGCAACAGTTTTGCCGTCGTCATTAAGACGCATATAAAAAGCCTTGATTTCCTTGGGATAATCTGTTACGAAAACAGGCTTTCTGAAAATCTTTTCTGTAAGGAATCTTTCGTGTTCTGTCTGAAGGTCGCAGCCCCAGAAAACCTTGTATTCAAATTCGTCGTTGTGCTCTTCAAGCATTTTGATTGCGTCTGTATATGTTACTCTGCCGAAATCAGAATTTGCAACAGTAGTAAGTCTTTCAATAAGTTCTTTATCAACAAACTGATTAAGGAATTCGATATCCTGCTTACAGTGTTCAAGAACGTAGTTAATTACAAACTTAATCATTCTCTCTGCAAGGTTCATATCGTCGTTAAGGTCTGCAAAAGCAATTTCGGGCTCAATCATCCAGAACTCTGCAGCGTGACGCTGAGTGTATGACTTTTCAGCTCTGAATGTGGGGCCGAAGGTGTAAATCTTGCCGAAAGCCTGAGCCATAATTTCGCCCTGAAGCTGACCTGAAACCGTAAGGAAAGCACTCTTTCCGAAAAAGTCTTCGGAGTAATCGATTTCACCATCCTCGTTTCTTGGCGGGTTTTCCATATCAAGAGTAGTTACTCTGAACATTTCGCCTGCACCCTCACAGTCACTGCAGGAAATAAGCGGTGTGTGCGCATAAATAAAACCTTCACTTTCAAAGAAGCGGTGAATAGCCTGAGCTGCAACAGAGCGTACTCTGAAGGAAGCTGAATAGATATTGGTACGGGGACGAAGATGTGCAATTGTTCTGAGATATTCAAGTGAGTGTCTCTTCTTCTGAAGAGGATACTCAGGAGCTGATGCACCTTCAAGTGTAACCTTTGTGGCATTGATTTCAAAGGGCTGCTTTGCTTCGGGTGTGAGAATAAGTTTACCCTCAATGATTACTGCAGCGCCTACGTTATATTTTGCAACTTCCTGGAAGTTGTCAATTTTGTCTTTTTCAAATACTACCTGTACGCCCTTGAAGCAGCTGCCGTCGTTGATTTCCATAAAACCGAGAACCTTTGAGTCTCTGTTGGTTCTTATCCATCCACAGACAGTTACAATACTGTCTGCATATTTTTCGGCGCATTCATAGAGCTTTGAAATTTCTGTACGTTTCATGATAGTCCCCCTATAATAAGATACTCCCATTATTATACCATAATTTTCACAAAAATCAAGATTTCAAAGTGATAAAAGAACCTTGTGTGTTAAATTTTACCGCAGCTTTAAAACTATATTACAACAAACAGCTCATTGACCGATATTTATGAATCACAAATTAAAAACAGAACCGCCTTTCACAGCGATTCTGCTTTACTTAATTATAAAACGCAATATTTCTTATTACCGGATTTTCTCTTGTTGAAGTAATTGCAATAAGAAGCTCTTTTGTTTTCACTTTTTCCTTTAAAAAGAGAATTTTCTTTGAGCCGACAACAGTGCCCTTACCGACCTCAATGTAAGCTCCGTCAGTTTTTGCATAAACGCTAAAGCTTTCAATTCTCTGGCTGAATCTGAGATTTTCACGGATTGTAAGGGTTGAAACTGTCTCTTCTTTTTCAAAAACTGCTTTGATTACATATTCATCATCGCTGAAAGAACAGCCTTCATCTTTTTTGAATTCTCTTTCATTCAGTTTGCCGTCAACAAGATAAAGTCTGTAATTTCTTAATTCATTTTTGAAAGGTTCATTAATGAGACGGGTGAACTCCTCAAGAGTTTTCACTTCTCTTTTATTGATAAGTCCGGTTTTGTCAGGCGGAACATTTAAAAGAAGGGTTGCGTTGCCGCCAACAGTTTTGAAATAAATATCCGCAAGATCCTTTGCGGTGCGATTCTTTTTGAAAAGATAGTAGAGATTGTTATGCCAGAACCAGCCAAGATTAATTGAAACGTCAGCCTCGGCAGGCTTGAATACAAGGTCACTGTGAGATTTCAGCACCTCTCTTGAGCCTAAATCAGCATCGCGCTCGTTCACACTTGAAATCTCTTTGCCGCCATCATCATTCTGCTGTGAGTTGCTCATTACGGCTTCTTCTTTTTCTTTATCGGCAGGAACAACGCTCCATTCGCTTTCGCGCACTATTCCTGCTTCGTTACCTATCCAACGCACATCAGGTCCGCACACGTTGATTACTGCCTCAGGCTGTAATTCACGAATTGTACTGTAATATCTCTGCCAATCGTAAATCTGCTTTTTGCCGTTAGCACCTTCACCGCAAGCACCGTCGAACCAAAAACAGAATACATCACCGTAATTTGTACAAAGCTCTTTCAGCTGACGGATATAGAAATCGTTATATTCCTCTGTGCCGTAGGTTTTTTCATGTCTGTCCCATGGAGAAAGGTAAATTCCGAATTTGAGACCGAATTTTCTGCAGCTAACACTTAGCATCTTTACGATATCTTTTTTAAAGGGAGTATTGGTGACACAGTGATCTGTTTCCTTTGTTGCCCAAAGGCAGAAACCGTCGTGGTGCTTTGCAGTAATAATAACACCTTTGCTGCCCGTTTCTTTGAGAATGCGGCACCATTGGTCTGTATCCAGCTTCTTAGGATTAAAGGCAGTGATATTCTCACTGCCTTTTCCCCATTCAACATTGTTGATTGTATTAATACCAAAATGTATGAAGCTGTAATACTCCATATCGCAAAGCTTTAACTGTCTTTCGGAAGGAACAACACTTATAAGTCTTTTGGTTTCTTCACTGTGTCTTTCCTTTTTACCGTTTTCCTTACAAAGCTTTACAATAGTATTTATTTCTTTTCACCTCTGAATGTGAAGTATACATCGAGGCCGTCAACTTCATAGTAGTAACCCTGACTTTCAAGTGAGCTTGTTACGCCTGAAAGCATCTGGTAGTCCTTCATGGTAATTCTGATGTTAACTCTGAGTGAATCCATGTTACCGAGTTCGTTACCGAATACGAAGCCTGTGATCCACCAGTATTCAGCGTAAGGTCTGTAGAGTACACGCTTCCACTGCTGCTTGCCGTTAACTGTTTCAAGTCTTTCCATTTCCATTTCCATACGGAGCTTGTCAGCGTCTTCCGCACAGTCATAGTGTTCGATCTTTCTGTCCTTGGGCTTGTTGTATACACCAACTTCAGCACCGATAAGGATAAGACCGTACTGACCCTTCCAAACCTGAATCATCCAGTCCTTATCCTTGTAGGGGAACTTGATTCTGAGTGTTTCGATGATCATAAGTGCAACACCTGCAGCTGCGTCGTAAACTGCACTGTAACCGAAGTTTCTCTGCCAGGGGTCGTCAGCTGTATAGAAGCATTCATTCTTTGAGTCGTAAAGATAACCGATAAGACCGATATTCTGAAGTTCTTCAGTATAAATGCTGTCCTGATTTTCGTGCTTCTGGAAGTTGATTGTTTTTACTTCTGAGAAATTACTGAAGAAGAGGTGGTCGCCTTCACCCTTATAAGCTCTGATTCTGTACTTATAAGTACCTGTGCCGGGAACAGTGGTATCGGTAAAGTTTGCTTCTGTTGTTGTACCAACCTTCTTCCAGTTATCTGTAAGAGCAGAATCTGAACGGTATACTTCGTAACCTGTTACGCCCTTGATTTCAAGCCATGCTACAGCGATGTCGTTTGATGTGTTACGAGCTGCAACAATGTTTGTGGGTGCTGCGGGAATTGTGCCTGCTGCGATAGGTTCGCTGAATACACCGTAAGTTTTCTTGCCGCTTATTGTAGCGTATGATCTGATTTTGTAAAGAACGTTGTAATCCTTACCTACACCCTTGAACTTATAGCTTCTTGCTTTTGTGCTTCTGAAGAAGTCCCATTCACTTGTCTTGGTGTCGTACTTATAGATTTCATAACCCTCAGCATCCTTGGTCTTGCTCCAAGAAAGTGCATAGGTTGTATCTGTACATTCCTTAAGACGGAAGTTCTCAACGTCACCGAGAGGTGTTGTAGCTGAAATCTTTGTCCAATCTGATGTAATTGTGCCGTTAAGCTTGTGGTAAGCTCTTACCTGGAAGTAGTACTTTGTTGAAGCATTGAGACCTGTTACCTTGTATGAAAGCTTGTCGGTTGTGCCAACTCTTTCATATTCCTTAGTGCTTGCGTTGTACATATATACAACGTAGTTCTGAGCACCTTCTGATGCTGACCAGGTGAGCTCAATACCCTTTGAGCTGTAAGCTGATGCCTTAAGGCCAGTTACGTTCTTGGGCTTTGATGCAACGTTTACTGTTTCTGAATATGCACCGTATTCCTTGCTGAGGAACTTATCCTTGTAAGCTCTTACACGGTAGGAATAATATGTACCGGGGCTTACTGAGTCTGAATAGGAAAGAGCATCAACTCTCTTGAGTCTTTTCCACTCATCATCGCCGCTCTTGAGTCTGTAAACCTCGTATCCGTCTGCGTCTGAAACCTTGCTCCATTCAATGTTAACTTTTGTGTCAGAGTAAGAAGCAATTTTAAGTGTTGCTACCTTATCAACTGCTGCAAAGCTGATGATGGGCATTGATGAAAGCATGCAAAGACAAAGAACGAATGAAATAATTCTTTTGATTGACTTGTTCATTTTTTTCTGCCTCCTGAATGTGTTATTTATGTAATATAAAATATTAACCAAAATTATGCAAGACTTACGCCGCCGTAAGGTCTTACTGAAAGCACGTAGCAGGAATCGTCACCGAAAATTGACTTCATTACCGAGGTGTATTCTTCAACTGCTGAGTCGGGCACAAATGCCTGAATTGTTCCTGCAAAGCCACCGCCGTGTACTCTCCATGCACCCTTGCCTGAAAGAATCTGTTCGCTTACTGCAAGAGCAAGTGAAAGGGGCTGATTTGTGGGCTTTTTACATGTATATACGTTCTGATTATACATATATGAAGATCTGCCGCTTTCTATTATAAGTGACTTGAATTCTTCAAAGTTGCCTTCTGAAAGTGCTTTAGCCTGCTTAAGTACTCTTTCGTTTTCACCGTAGTAGTGAAGAGCTCTGATTACAGCTCTTTCGTTGAGCTTTGAAGCAATCTTACCTGCGTTACTGATAACGTCTTCTTTGCTGCATTCTCTGAGCACCTTTTTGCCGAAGAAGCCTGCAACGTTTTCCATTTCGCTTCTTACTGCTGCATAATCATCAGTAAGGTCTGAGTGGCTGCCTTTTGTGTCAACAATGCAAAGAGAGTGACCTGAAGAAGCAAAATCGAAGTCAATTTTATTTATAACGGGCTTGCTTGTATCTTCAAAATCGATTGAAACGAAGCCGCCAACCGAACACGCCATCTGGTCAAGAAGACCGCAGGGCTTTCCGAAATAAACATTTTCGCTCCACTGTGAAATCTTAGCAATTTCAACAGGGTCAACCTTGCCGTCATTATAAAGGTAGTTGAGCATTGTGCACACAAGTACCTCAAAAGCAGCTGATGAGGAAAGACCTGAGCCTGAAAGCACCTGAGAAGCAGTTGTAGCATCAAAGCCGCCTACATTGTATCCAAGAGCCTTGAAACGTGCAGCGATACCTCTTATGATACCCTGACTTCTGCCGATTTCGTTTTCTTTTGCATCAAGGTCGTTACAGTCAACCTCATCCTGAGGATAACCTTCTGACTTGATTCTGATTACATTGTCGTTGTTTTTTGAAGCCACTGCAATTGCGTCAAGGCTGATGCTTGCTGCAAGAACAAGACCGTGATTGTGGTCTGTGTGGTTTCCGCAGATTTCTGTTCTGCCGGGAGCTGAGAAAAGAGAAACCTCTCTGTCTTTTGAAAAACGTTTTTCAAAGCTCTCCAGTACGCTGAGAAATCTTTTGTACTGTACATCGAAGGCATCTTCAGTAAACACGCGAGCAAAGCTTTCACCGAGCTTTTTCTCAGTAAGAAGCACCTTCATTTCTGAAACTGTTTTCATGCTTTTCACCTTTCAAATTTTTTAATTCTTCTGAGCTGCCCCAAGGGACAAAAGAACAAAACCCGTTATAACGAAAAGAATTATAAAGGGTACAATAAAGCTTGCCGATGCAGGGTCGAATACATTTCTGCCGATTACCGTATAGGAAAAAATCTTATAAGAAAAACCTGCCAGAGACACCAGAACATATCTTAAGTACGGCATATCCGTTGTGCCGTAGACACTGCTGATAGAGTTAATCGGCACCAAAGGAGAAAACCTCAGACCGAAAAGAACAACGTCAGAGCGCAGGTTTGGACTGTCTATAACAGCCTTCACGCCGGCATATTTTTCCAGAATTTTTTCAGCATTTCCTGCCCCGAATCGCTTTCCCCAGAAATATCTCACAGTAAAGAGAATTGCTGCTCCCGCAACATTTATGAGCATTGCGTAGTACCATTTAAAAAGCACACCCGACACCACACAAATGCAGGATATGGGAAACCAGGGTAAAAGCGCCTTAAGAAGAAAGTTCAGCACAATAAGTAGTGCAGAAATCCACGTTGCGCCGTAAATCTGCATCCACTGCTCATAATAAAGCAGAGTATCAGTATATTTATTGTACCAATCGAGAAAGCTTTCATCTTTGAATGCTCTCAAAAGCACCGTCAGCGCCAAGGCAACAAGGAAACATATCAACGCCACAAAACTCAGCGAAAATTTTGCTTTCTTTGACTTAGCCAAAAAGCTTTCATCTCCTTCATGTTATCCACAGAGTGTAGACGACAGCATTTTACCCGTATATTGTATAATAAAATTCGTCAAAGGTCAACAGTGATTTTAATTTTTAATAGATAAATTTAAAGTTTTTTCATTATATTCTTGGCATTGCCACAAATATATGCTACAATTGTGATAAGAAAATGAAAGAAATAAACTTAAGAAAGGAATTTGTGATTTTTTTAAGCGACAGCCGTTACTTTTTTTACTAAATCGCAAAACAATTTTATGAAGCTTGTAATACTTGACGGATACACAGAAAACCCCGGTGACCTTTCCTGGGACTGGCTGAAAGACCTTGTTGATGACTACACTGTCTATGACCGCACCTCACCTGAGGACGTTCTTGAACGAAGCAAGGATGCTGATATTCTTGTAACCAACAAAACCGTTCTCACCGGTGAAATGCTGGAAAAGCTCCCGAAGCTGAAATTCATTTCTACCCTTTCAACAGGCTATAATGTAATCGACACGGAAAAAGCGAGAGAAATGGGTGTACCCGTTTCAAACATTCCTGCCTACAGTACTGATGCAGTAGCTCAGCTTGTGTTTGCGCTTCTTCTGGAGCTTACCAATCACGTTGCAATCCACGATGCAAGCGTAAAGAACGGTGAATGGGCAAACTGCGAGCACTTCTGTTACACTAAAACTCCTCTTTGTGAGCTGAGAGATAAAACCTTTGGCATAGTAGGCTTTGGTAAAATCGGCTCAGCAGTTGCAAGAATTGCTCTTGCTTTCGGAATGAAGGTAAAGGCATACTCCCCTAACACACGCACCTTTGACGGTGTAGGTACTGTTGAATTCACCGACCTTGAAGATGTAATCAGAAATTCCGATGTAATTTCGCTGCACTGTCCTCTTACCGAAAAAACCAACGGTCTTGTGAATATGGAATTCCTCAGCAAAATGAAGAAAAACGCTTTTCTTATCAACACTTCACGCGGTCCTGTAATTAACGAAAGCGACCTTAAAAAAGCTCTTGATGAGGGCATTATTGCAGGTGCAGGTGTGGATGTACTTTCAACTGAACCTCCGAAGGCTGACAATCCCCTTCTCTTCACCGATAAGTGTATTATTACTCCCCATATTGCATGGGCAAGCTTTGAGGCAAGAACAAGACTTATGGGTATTTTCAAGGAAAATGTAAAAGCTTTTCTTGACGGGAATCCCATTAATGTTGTAAACTAACAGTTTTATAATTTTTAAGCCGTGTTTTTTCACGGCTTATTTTTTTATCAAAAGTAGTTAAGTATATTCACCGGTTCTATCAGAAAAGCACATCTTCCACACCTTTCTATCCTACTGAGCTTTCAAAAAGTGCTCGCTGTATTTTGGAAAGTGCATCTTTCCCGCCTCTATATCCTACTGAGCTTTTACAGTGTGCTCGCCTGTGCGGCGGGCACTTACTTTTGTGTCTTGTGACAAAAGTAAGCAAAAACACGCTTGGTGTGGAATTGGTCGCAGGGCTGCAAAATTGCCGACGCACCTTTTTACTATCTTTTTTTCAGTAGTCATTTCTGCTCACCATGGTTGAAGAAATGATGTTGTACTTATCGGTAATTTTTCGCATTGCTACCGTCTGCTAAACAGATGCTCGGGTGCGAACAACTCAATTTAAAACCACCTCATTCAATTGAGTCCGCTATGCCCGTGCCATTTATAAAGAGTCTTCTCGTCTGCTTTTCGTAGTTCATTTCAAGGTACAGGTAGTCCGACATTCGCAGAACGCTGCGTGGTGCTTTCAGAAAGAGACTTCCGTTAAGATTGTACAATTAAACAAAGACGTGGGTTTCAAAGGTTTTATGCACCTCTTTTATTAAGCACAACGAAAAAGTAACTAGCACTCAATTGCACTATGTACGGTAGAGCTTTACTGAAAGCTGGAAGAGCGATAAGGAACCGATTCATCGGTTCAAGCGATTTAAGTCCACAAACGTACCCTTAAACAGAGCTTTACACGCCCGACTGTCGGCAGAAATAACTGTAGTAATATTAAAAATTATCGATTTGCCAATATCTGTTTTCCTGAGCCACGGTGAGCAGAAATGACTACTGAGTAAAAGATATATTAAAGGTACGGCGATAATTTTTATTGCTTACGGATGTCCTGCACAAAGCGTGTTTTTGCTTACTTTTGTCACAAGACACAAAAGTAAGTGCCCGCCGCATAGGCGAGCACACGGTAAAAG
>JAZSQU010000032.1:0-3318 GCA_045538095.1 Acutalibacteraceae bacterium
GGAATCGCATTAAAAATAAAATTAGATAATCATTTAAAAAGTATAAAAATAACGAGGTGATATTTATGACTGCAAGACATGGACTTTTAAAAATTGAAGATGTTTACGACCAGAAGAATTCATCGGAACTTTTTTTGGATGCTATGAGAGAATGTTTAACACATCATATAGAAAATTGTGAATTTTTCAGAAAGTTGTGTGATGATGCGGGATTTAAGGTGGAGGATTTGAAAACAGAAGCAGATTTGGAAAAAATCCCGCCGATTCATGCAAACTTTTTCAAACAGTATGAGGTGCTTTCTGTTCCCTATGAAACAATTACAGAGCGTGCAACAAGCTCTGGTACAGGCGGACAGAAGAGTCAGATGTTTTTTGATAAAGACAGCTTTGATTTCGGAAATTCTATGATAGAGAACGAATTTCGCTATTATGGATTTCTTTCTGACGAACTTACAAATTATCTTCTCTTTACATACGAACCTGCAGAGGTCAGCAAGGATTTAGGTACTGCAAAAACAGACCTTGGACTTTTGAGCTATGCTCCCGTAAATGATACTTTCTTTGCCCTTCGCTATAATGGTCAGGGACACGATTTTGATGTGTATGGAACAATAGCTGCTTTAGAAGAATATGAAAGACAAGGTAAGCCTGTCAGAATTTTTGGTTTTCCGTCATTTCTGTATTTTACAGTAAAACAAATGAAAGACACAGGACACAGACCTTTAAAACTTAATACAAAGTCAATGACATTGCTTGGCGGAGGTTGGAAAGGATACGCCGACAAGCAAATTCAGAAAAGAGAGCTTTATGCACTTGTGGAAGAAATGCTTGGAATCCCTCAGCAGAATTGCCGTGATGGATATGGCTCAACAGAACATTCTGTTCCTTACTTTGAGTGTAAAAACCATCATTTCCACATCCCTGTATATAGCAGAATGATTATCCGTGATGTTGAAAATCTCAAGCCATTGCCTAATGGCACTCCCGGTTTTGCCAACTTCATTACTCCTCACCTTATGAGTGTACCTGCGGTATCGGTTCTTATGGGCGATATGGCGGTGCTTCATGATGCAGAGGAATGCGGATGCGGTATAAAAACACCGTATATGGAGATTCTTGGAAGAGCCGGAACAAGTGCAACAAAAAGCTGTGCAATAAAAGCAAGCGAACTTTTGAAAAGATAGAGGTGAAGATGGTTATGGAATTTATTATAAGAGGTAAAAAAGTTAACATTGAAAAAGAAAATTGTTTGGATGGAATAAATGAACAGATAATAATAGACCTTTCAAACGATATTTTAGATATTAGAAAAGTTATTTCGAGCCTTGATAAGCTCGGTCATTTCGTGGCAGAAGATAAAGAGTTTTTGGTTTCGGAACTTATGGAACTCGGCTTTTCAAAAGATGAAGCAATGCAGATAAAAAAAGATTCTCTTGCTGTTTTATCTGAAAAAGAGCTTTATAAAAAGATAAACAGAGAGCTTGGCGGACTGCCTTTTGAAATTTCACGTCAGACAAGCCGCGAAGAACAGTTCGAGGGCTGGATGCCCGTTGGTGTTTTAGGGCATGTTACAAGCTCAAATGATGCAATGCTCCCGTTTTTCAGTTCTGTGGAAGGACTTTTAACAGGAAATATAAATGTTATTAAAACGGCATCAGGAGCGCACAAGGTCGCAATGAAGATGATTGAAAAGCTTTGTGCAGAAGATGAGAGCTTATGCCCGTATTTTTATGTGTTCCCTCTCTCATCAAAGGATAAGGAACTTTTAACCGAGCTTTTTGGCTTGTGTAATACAGTTGCTGTATGGGGTTCTGATGGGGCTGTTTCAGGAGTCAGAGAGCTTGCACCCAAAGGCGTTAATATTGTTGAATGGGGTAACAGAATAAGCTTTAGTTACTTTACGGAAAAAGGATGTACAAGAGAAAAGCTTGAGGCACTTGCTCATGATGTATGTGTAAACGACCAACAAGCATGCAGTGCACCTCAGATTGTATACTATGAAACAGATTCAAAGGAAAAGCTTCTGCGTTTTGCAGAAGAATTTTATAACGAACTTCAAAAAGTATCGGATACATATCCTCTCCATCCTATGACAGAACCTGAAAAGGCTGAACTAACGGCACAAACTAAAATGTGCTATCTTGAAGAAATTATGGGAGATGCAAAACTCTTAAACGGAAACGGTTGCCGTATTTTTGTAAAGTTTGATAATGAACTTTGTGCATCGCCGCTTTATCGCACGGTTATTGTTAAGGGAATTAAAAGATGTGAACTTGTCGGTGTGCTCAGACCGTTCCGTTCATATCTTCAGAGTGTTGGTCTTGCGTGCGGTACAGATGAAATTGTTCCGCTTACAAACCTTTTGCTTGCCGGCGGTGTTAATCGTATAACAGAACCTGGACTTATGATGGGCGGCTATACAGGAGAGCCTCACGATGGTGTTTATGCTATGACACGCTATCTTAAAAGGGTTAGTTTTATAAATCACGGATTACCTGCAGGAACTATGTCCCTTGTTGAGATGAGCGACAAGATGCATAAACCTTTTGATGATGGTACTCCCGTGCTTAAAAAAGATGAATTCCCTGCCGAGAGAGAAATTGAAAATGAGGGCTATCTTGTTTTAAAAAGCGGTGGCAGCAGCGGAAAAGCAAAATATGCACTTCACACATATGCTGATGCTGAAGTTACATATAAAGAAACCGGTCGCTTTATAATAGCAGCAGGTGTTAATCCTAAAAAGGATATTTGTATGAATTTGTTCTACTCAGGCGAATTATATGGGGGCTTTATAAGTATATATGAAGCTCTGAAAAGCGCTGAGATAATCCAGCTTCCTATGACGGCAGTTATGGATATGGAACATGTGGCAAACGAAATTGTAGAGAGCAAGGTAAATGTTCTGATGGGAATGCCTACTTACCTTTTGAGACTGTTTTCCGAGCAGGAAGAAACGCTTAAGAATTACGGTGGTATTGACCTTATACTCTATGGCGGAGAGCATTTTGATCCTGCACAGGCAAAATATATTAAAAAGACATTTAATGTAAAAAGAATTGCGTCCATTACATATGGTTGCAACGAAATCGGCTCTATGGGGTATGCCTGTGAGTATTGCGAGGGAAGTATTCATCACGTTGCTCCAAGCAAATACCTTGAAATATTAAAGCTTGATAAAGATGAGCCGGTAGCAGCCGGTGAGGTTGGCAGACTTGTTTGGACACCTATCAATCAGGAAAATACACCAATCAAGCGATACGAAATAGGTGACCTTGGAAGGTTTGTAAAAGAACCGTGTAAATGCGGAAGACTTTCACC
>JAZSQU010000057.1:0-18992 GCA_045538095.1 Acutalibacteraceae bacterium
CCCCACTGCTGCCTCCCGTAGGAGTCTGGGCCGTGTCTCAGTCCCAATGTGGCCGTTCAACCTCTCAGTCCGGCTACTGATCGTCGACTTGGTGAGCCGTTACCTCACCAACTATCTAATCAGACGCGAGTCCATCTTTCAGCGCCTCAGCTTTGGTATCAGAATCATGCGGTTCCGATACGTTATGCGGTATTAGCAGTCGTTTCCAACTGTTATCCCCCTCTGAAAGGCAGGTTACTCACGCGTTACTCACCCGTCCGCCACTAAGTCACAAGAACTTCACCCCGAAGGGATCCATTCAAGTGCTTCGTTCGACTTGCATGTGTTAGGCACGCCGCCAGCGTTCGTCCTGAGCCAGGATCAAACTCTCTAAAAATTGTATCAAAACAGCCTAAGCTGTTTAAATCATTTTCAGAGCTTTGTCGCTCATTTCGTCATTGCTGACTTATTTACCATACTTCGCTATTTAGCTTCCGTATTACTGTTTGAAAAGTACTTTTAAAAACTCTTCGTTTGATAGTCCTCAGACTATCGAATCTCGGGTTCCTTTTCTTATCTCGTTGTTTAATTTTCAAGGTCCAATCGCTATCCTTCTACCGAAAGACAGCTCAAAGAGTATATCACATATATACTCCTCTTGTCAAGGCTTTTCTAAAACTTTTTTAAGTTTTTTCTTGACGTTTTTCGCCATCCCTCAGATCTTTCCGCGGGAAAGCTTGTTTATATTATCACCTCTTTTTACTTTTGTCAACTGTTTTTTGAAACTTTTTTCTGCATTTTTTGATTTTCTTTTTGTTTTTGTACACTCCTCCGGGTGAATTTGGTGTTGTTTTACAAAAACACCACTAAATATAGTGTGCCTTTTTGCAAGGTTTTGGTTACAACTATATATAGTGGTATCTCAGAATCAGTACACAAGAACAAAATACCGCCGCGAAATCAATCTTCACAGCGGTACATTTCAGTTAATCTATATGGTAGTCAAATTGAAAGGCTGCGCTTTCTCCTGCAATCCTCAATGATACATTTCCGTTCGGTTTTTCCAGAGTATACGTCTGCATAAGTTCATTGAGCTTAAACTCGTGCACAATCTCACCTTTATGAAGAAGCACAAGCTTGAAGTTGCCTGAGTCCACTCTCGCATGGTTTACGGTGATATCCAATCTGTTGCCTTTTATATTATTATTGTATATCTCAGCAACTCCTGTGAATTTGTCTGACGAATATGTAATTGTATCCGACAAAATATCCTTTGATTCTTTATAGTTCAACGCACCAACATCCATATTGATTATGTTTGCATCGTTGATTTGCTGAAGCGTATAATTGTCCGGCCCGTTGGTATCTTCAATGTGTTCAATATCCGTTGAGAATATCCATACTGCAGCTACAGCCACAAATACTATTACACCGGCTAACAAAAGTATTTTTTTTAGCTTTTCCATATTTGCTCCTTTTCTTTAATAAACAGCTCCCGTGCAAAAACAACACGGGAGCCTCGAAAGCTTATTCTTCGATTTCTTCTTCCTCTTCGATTTCGAATTCAAGGATTGCACCGCAGCAGGGGCAATCAACTTCGCCGTCGTCGTTGATTTCGTCAAAACCGATACAAACTGTTTCATTGCATGCAGGGCATTCAACTTCGATGCAATCGTCATCGCAGCAGCAATCACAATCATCGTCGTCGCAGCAGCAATCGCAATCATCATCAAGATCATAAACAAATTCCTCAACATCGCCAAGGTCTTCATCAAGCTCTTCGATATAATCTGCAAGTTCTTCCATATCCTCGTCCATATCGCTGAGTTCTGAAGCAACATCATCAAGAGCTTCGATAATAGCGTTAAAGAGTTTTGTCTCTTTCTTATCTTCGTCCATATCAAGACCTTCCATAAGGCCTCTTAAGTAAGCAACTTTTTCTGAAACTGACATTTCGTTCATTCCTTTCTGTCTGTTTAATAAGCTTTTATGAAAGTGCAATTATGCACGTCCCATGTATTCGCCTGTTCTTGTGTCGATCTGAATCATTTCGCCCTCGTCGATGAAGAGAGGTACTTTAACTTCAGCGCCTGTTTCAAGAGTAGCGGGCTTTGTTGTGTTTGTAGCTGTGTCACCCTTGAAGCCGGGGTCTGTCTTTGTAACCTGAAGTTCAACAAAGTTGGGAGGTTCAACGCCAAATACGTTGCCCTTGTAAGAAAGAATCTTACAAACCATGTTTTCCTTTACGAACTTGAAGTTGTCTGAAAGCTCGCTTTCGTTGATGGGGATAAGCTCATAGCTTTCGGGATCCATAAAGTAGTAAAGACCGCCGTCGCTGTATGAATATTCCATATCCTTTCTTTCAACAAATGCTGTGGGGAACTCTTCACTGGGGTTGAATGTACGTTCAACAACTGAACCTGTGATAACGTTTCTTACCTTTGCACGAACAAAAGCTGCGCCTTTGCCGGGCTTTACGTGCTGGAATTCAATGATCTGAAGAACATTGCCTTCCATTTCAAATGTTACACCATTTCTGAAATCGCCTGCTGATACCATTTTATATTCCTCCGGAATTAGTATTAATTTTCTTTCCTATTCTATAACAAATCTTTATATTTTTCAAGTGTTTTTTGAAAATAGACTGCTTTTGATGCAAAGAAAGTGTAAATTCTTACAATTTTTATAAATTAACGGGGCAGGTCTTTTGTTTTTTTCTTTGTTGTGGTATACTTTGAATATTAAAATTAAGGATGTGACACAATGAAAAAATTTGCAGTTATAATCTGCCTTGCACTGTGCCTTTCTATATTATGTGCCTGTGCAGGCGGAGATAAACCTACGGAAGAAACTACCACCACAGAAATCACAACAACAGAAGATCCCACGGTAAGAGTTACCTTTCCTGAAGGCTTCACTGCAGTACAGATTGCAGAAAAGCTTCAGGAAAACGGAGTGTGCAGTGCAAAGGCTTTTATGGAGCTTATTGCAGATGACGAATATCTGTCCACTCTCAATTACAGATTTATAAGCGGAATTGAAAAGCCGGCTAACAGACCCTTCAATCTTGAGGGCTACATTTTCCCCGACACTTACGATTTTTATAAAGGTGAAAGCGCCGAAAAGGCTCTCAGCCGTTTTCTCAAAAATACAGAAGCAAAACTCACTGACGAATTTTATACAAGAGCCGAAGAGCTTGGCTACACTATGGATGAAATCATCTCTCTTGCGGCAATTGTTCAGGAAGAAGCAACCACAGCCGATGAAATGGGCAAGGTGAGCTCGGTTGTTCACAACAGAATTGTAAGTCCCGGTTACGGCAAGATACAGTGTGACGTTACTATACATTATATAAACGATTATGTTACAGACTCACCATACATCACAGGTGACACAGAAAAGTACAAGGAGCTTTACAACACCTACAAGTGTGTGGGACTTCCCGAAGGTGCAATCACCAACCCTGGACTTGATGCAATTAAAGCTGCCCTCTATCCTGAGGATACCGACTACTTTTTCTTTGTAACTGACGAGGATTGGAATTATTATTATGCAGAAACCTATGCAGAACACAAGAAGAATTGTGCGGCAGTGGGACTTGTAGGTTAAACAAACAGCAAAGCTGTATCGACATTACCCGATACAGCTTATTTTTTATATTTTCTTACGGTATATAAGTTGCAGCTTCGTGATAAAAGACTTCGTAGGGTTTATCCACACCCTCTAAATATTTGCTTGTGATATTTAGACCCTGTGCATTGTAATCGACTCCCATAGGATTGAAGTATGTGTTATCCGGTGCAATGATTATTTCATACCACGATGCATATACATAGATAAGTTTTTCGCCTTTGTGCTCTTTGAGGTAGTCACCGTAGCCTTCAAACCAAGCAGCTCCAAACATTGGTGTATCATGAAGCTCTCCGTTTTCCTTAAACAGAGTAATTATTGCCGCAAGTTCTTCTTCCTCACCGATATAAACAAGATAGTCACGGTAGTTCTGCCTTATTTCAAAAGACTTGCCCTCAGAGCCGTCATAATAAACATGACAATAGCCCGTCTCCGCTATTCTGACATCCACATTTTCTATGGGAACTCCACTTGCTGAAAGTGAGCTTATTATACTTTCTCTGTGTTCGTCAAAATATGCCTTTGCTTCTTCATCGGTGATTTTCTCTCCCGTCACCTCAAAACTTCTGTCAAATGGCAGTGCCGGAATAAACCACAAATTTCCGGCATCTCCGCCTGAGCTTTGATCTCCTTCGTTATAAAATGTGGGCTGTGCAATCGTCGGAATTTCTGTTGTTGTGGGATTCGTGTTCTGACTTGCCGTTGTTGGGTTTGTTGTAGGAGTTTTAGTTGTGTTCCAGTAACCAGGGGGTGGATTTTGAAATGTAATTCCCGGCCTACCCGGTTCTCTGCTTTCAACTCCTATGACAGCAGCGATCACTGCCACAATAAGGCATCCCACTACGCCCGACATATGCATCAGCTTTTTTCTTCTGATTTTCTGCTTTTCTTCAAATTCGTTTCTGCGTGACAAAACGCTTTGGGCAATTTCATTATAACTCTTCATAGCTGAAACCCTCCTTTACGAGTTCTGCTTTAAGTGCATTTTTCGATCTGTAAATAAGATTCTCAATCTGTCGTTTGCTCTTTTTCATAATTGTTGCTGTTTCCGAATTGGTGAAGCCTTCGAAATAAATCAGATATAAAGCCTGAAAATACTCCGGCTTTAACTTTTTCATAGTTCTGAGAAGAAGAATTTTCTGTTCTTTAATCAGATATTCTTTTTCCACATTCATTTCCTCAGCTAAATAATTGCTGTAGTCATCAATAGAATCTACCGTTATTTTTGAGCTGTATCTCAAATAGTCAATTGCTTCATTCCTTGCAATTGCATAAAGCCAGGTTTTAAATGAGCTTTTTCCGTTGAAACGTGGTTTTTTTACAGCCAATTTGAAAAAAGTATCTTCCATTAAATCCTCTGCAACAAAAATGTTATTCACATAACCGTTTATGTATAAAGTCAGGCCGTCTTTATAATCTCTGATTATATCTGTTAATCCTGTGTCATCACCATCAAGGTAACGGCGGTAGCTACTTGCACCATTATCCATTGATTCTCTCCTTTCCGAAAGGTTTGTTTCTTCTGCCTTTCACTTATTAGACGGACAAAGCCGAAAAAACTCTCACCCGAATTATTATACATAATAATTCGAAGACCACCGACTTTAAGCAATCTTTCCCCCTCGCAAAAAAAGTGGCTGTTATTACAACAGCCACATATTTTTATTTGTTTTTGTTGAGAAGCTTGACAATGAAGTTAATCAGTGCAGTGAAAAATCTGATAGCACTTGCAAAGATGTTTTCTTCTTCCTTTACATTTTCTTCCTTGAAATCAACGGGTGCAAGTCCGCCATCCTTGATACAAAGGAAACGAGGATATTTTTCGCTGTCACCGTCAAGGTCGTATCTCATAATTTCCATTGACATACCCTCAAGCTGACCAAAATGGTCGTGGTGTAAATCTCTTACAAACCATGTTGTTTCAGAGAAAAGACAGGTTGATGCATCAACCACTTTATCAGCGGAAATGTACTTTTTCTCTTTTGCTGTGTTGATATACTGCTCATCAAGAATCTTGCCGTAAGCCGCACTTCTTGCACCGAAGGACTGTCTGTAAAGTGTTGTGTTTGAGTCGCTCTGAGCTGTTGCGCCCTCATAAACGGGAATTTCAGGGAAGCCGTACTTTGCAAAAATGCAGAAGTTTACACCTGCAGCCTTAAGGTCTTCCATATCTTTTATGAGATTCTTCTGAACATCATAATGATACTTGTCGGTTTTTTCAATCATACCTGCGTATTCATCTTTAAGATCCTTATAGATAAAATCGCGTGCTTCTTCGTAGCATTCCTCAGTTACCATAGCCCAGTATGACGGCCAGGTACCGAGAGTTTCACGAACGATTTTAGGAATAAGCTCACCCTTAAACTGATCAACAAGCTTAACAAGAGCTTTACCTGTAATACCGAGGAGCTTAATCTGCTTGAAAAACTCTACCATTGTAAGAATAAGAATGGATGTATCTGTATCCTCAATAAGATCTTCAGATTCCATAAAGTATTCAAGGAAATTATCAATTGCTTCAGGTTCAAGCAGAAAGTTGCCTGTATAAATTGCACTCATATAATCAATACCAAGCGCTGATGATGAGAAGTATGAAACATCTGATACATACTGTGCTGCGTGATCCTTATTATAATGAAGGTAAGCAGCAATCATATTTGCACCGAGGCAACGACCTACAAGCTGAACCTTGTCTTTACCTGTTGTTTCAATAACACGATCAATATAAGCTTTCATTTCAGCTGCGATTGTAACAGGTGAAAGTCTCCAGTCATACCAGAAACGGAAATCCCAGATACCGTAGCCTGACTGCTTATCAGAAACCTCAACTGTTGATGAATGATATTCAGGGCTACTACCATTTGACGGTAAGCCGTTTTTGTCAAGAGTTGCACCCTCAAACATGGGAGCCATTGCATTATAAAACTCATCAACATATTCATCATAGTTGCCTGTTACAAGACCCTTTGCCAGTTTTTCAAGACAGGGTGCAAGAGCATCCTTAATAATTTGCATTTCGTCTACATTTTTCGGAAAGACCTTTTCACCGTCAAGGTAAATGTTGTTGGTTTTTGCACCGGTAACATAAATTGTAGGATACTCCGGTACTTACTCCGCTGCAAAAGCAGGCATTGCCAAAGAAAGCATCATAATAATGCTAAGAGTAAGTGCTAATAATTTTTTTGTTTTCCTCATTTTATGTAACTCCCTTCTGTTACTTTAATCTAATTATACTCTTCAAGAATTTCCGAATCAATTATTAATTTTATCAAAAATTCGATTCACGAATTATACACAATAAACAAATTAACCGAAAAGGTTTTCAAAATCTCCGCTGAAAAGCTTTCTGAAGAAGTTCAGAATTGTGGTAAAGAAACGGATGAACGCTGAGAATCTCTTTTCATTTGAGCCTGCTTCCGGAACTTCAGGATCAAGACCTGCAACCGGAGAAATACTTTCGTCTGCAGCGTTGTACTGAAGGAACTGAGGATATTCTTCCTTATCAAATACGGTCATTGTGCCGTGTGACGCGAAGAAATCAACTACAATATTATGAATGCTGTCAGGGAATTCATCGTGTGAGATATCCTTAACAAACCAAGTTGTATCGGGGTAACGGCAGGTTGAAGCATCAATCTTCTTGTCGGGTGAAACATACTTCTTGTCAGCAAGAGAATTTATGTAGCTGTCCGTAAGTGTCTTGTCAAGCTTTGCGGCTGTTGCACCGAGAGAAGCATTTTCAATACCTGTGAAGAAGTCTGCCTGTTCGTCAGCTTCCGCATAAAGAGGAAGTGAAGGCACATTGTACTTTGCAATTACACCGAAGTTTACACCTGCTGCTTCAAGCTCGTCATATGTAGCGTCAAGATTAAGCTGAACATTGTAGTAGTAATCGTCAAGCTTTTCAATCATACCGGCATATTCTGTCTTAAGGTCACCTGTGAAAATATAATCTCTTGCCTGAATATACTTATCAGCTGATACCATTGACCAGAATGAAGGGAAGCCTACATAGCAAGCAAGACCAAGTCTGGGAATAAGGTTATCCTTAACCTTGTCAACGATTAACTGAAGTGCATCCATACCGAGACCGAGCATTTTGATTTCGTTAAGGAAAGGCACAAGTGTATCAACAAGTGATTTGAGGTCGGGGTCAGAAATAATTACCTTGTTGTTGAAAAGGTAATCAGCAAAGCGTTCGATGTTGTTTTCGTCAAGAACGATTTCGCCTGTGAAAAGTGCATCGAGAACCTTGATACCGTTTGATGATGTAACATAAAGCATTACTGAATCAACGTGTTCCTTTGCGTGGTCAGTATACTTTGCAAGATATGCTGTAATCATGTTACCGCCAAGGCAACGACCAACAAGGTTAACCTTATCCTTGCCTGTTGCAGACATTACATTGTCGATATAAACCTTGAGCTCGTCAGCAATATCATAGGGTGAAAGACGCCAGTCATAAGCGAATCTGTAGCCTGAAAGCTCTGCTGAGTATGACTTCCAGATAAGATTGCCGTTGATGAAGCTGTCACCACTACCATCCTTTGCAGTGCCGTCTTTGTTAAGAACCATATCTTCCCAGATGGGAGCAGCTGCATTGTAAAGAGCATCTGCATACTTGTCATAGTTATCTGTAACAAGACCGTTAGCAAGCTCCTTAAGGCAAGGAAGAAGTGCTTCCTTTATTGTTCCGACGACGTCAGTGTTTGTGGGGTAGATAAGCTCTGATGATGTGTTGCCGTCTTCTGCGTAAAGTGCTCCGCCGTAACCTTCAAGGTAAACAACGGGATACGGATTGCTTGCTGCCGCTGCAGCAGGCGCCATAACTGCAACTGTCATAATAAGACAAAGCATACGGCTAAGCGCTTTTTTGAAATTTCTTTTCATTTCGGTTTACTCCTTTATATAAATTTTATTTTTCACCTAAAAGCTTTGCAAGTTCGTCCATGAAGGTATTGATGTCCTTGAACTGACGGTAAACTGATGCGAAACGCACATAAGCTACCTCGTCAAGCTCCTTGAGCTTGTCCATAACAAGTTCACCGATATGTACGGAAGTTACTTCTCTGTCAAGTGAGTTCTGGAGTTCTGCTTCAATTTCTGAAACAACTTTATCAAGCTGCTCAATTGAAACGGGGCGTTTTTCGCAAGCACGAAGCATACCGTTAAACAGCTTTACTCTGTCAAAGGCTTGTCTTGATTTATCCTTTTTAACCACCACGATAGGTACGCTTTCAATAATTTCATAGGTTGTAAATCTCTTGCCGCAGGATATGCATTCTCTGCGTCGGCGGATTTTTTCGCCCTCATCGGTTGGTCTTGAGTCAATTACCTTGCTTTCCTCATAACCGCAAAACGGACACTTCATTTTACACTCTTCCTTCCTTTACTTCTTTTAATATATGCTGAAGATACACCGTAGACTCTACAATTTCACTGATATCACCGAAACTGTCGGAATAAAGTTCCACAATATATCTTCCTTTGTAACCCACCTTATGAAGAAGGGTGAAAAGCTCTTTGAAATCAAAAAGCCCCTTTTCCGACGGCGGTATACAATCCCTTCTACTGTCGCAGTCACTGAGATGAACGTGAACAATGTTTTCACCCATTACATCTATGAACTGCTTTACGTCAATTTTTGCTCTTCTTGCCTGCTTGATATCAAGCACCATTTTAAAACTGCTTCCAAGTGACTTTTTCATAAAAGCCATAAACTCAGGAGTGGCACCCGAATAGTCAACTACATTCTCGTGAGTAAGCACAGAACCTTCTCTGACTGCAATTTCAGAAAGCTTATAATATCTTTCAGCATACTCCTCAAGCGAAATTTCTGTTTTACCCCTTGAGCCGTGAAGAATTATGAATTCAGCACCAAGCTCATTTGACGCTTCAAAATATCTTTTAAAAAGCTCCGTGGCATCCTCAAACCGCCTTTTATATTTTGAAAAAAGGTCGTAGCCTTCGGAAAATGAACGGTAGGGATGCAGGGAAGTCACATTAACTGCGTAGCAATCTTTTATGCTTTTCAGCTGACGGATAAACTCTTTTTCCAGTTCAGAGGGTGAATTAAGAAAAATTTCGGCTGTTTTTATACCTGATGAAGCGATATTAAAAAATGCTTTTTCCGTTTCAAGAGGATAAAAGCACGAGGACGATGCGCCCACTTCCATACACTCACCTGCTTTCGCATATACAATATATATTATAGCAAACAAAACTAAAAATTACAACACCTGTGCATTAAAAATTTCCGTTACACCATATATAGGTATAACGGAAAAGTCTGATTACATTTTAAGCAATATTCCCACCATAGCTGAAAACAGTATCAGCGCTATGGGGTGAAGCTTTTTGAATTTTGTAACGCAGAAGAAAATAACTGCTGAAAGAATAATGCTCTTATAATTGACTGCAGCAAAAACCGAGCCCGTTTCAGCCATAAGCTCGCCACTCCAGAAAGCGATTTTTGCAACACCGAGACAAGCGGAGGCCACCAGACCGATTGAAGCAGCACGAAGTCCGTAAAAGGTATATTCAACATATTTTGAATTTTTGAACTTCTGAAGCATTTTTGAAACAATAATAATTATTATAATTGAAGGCGTTATCAGACCGAGAGTTGCAATCAATCCACCGAAAATTCCGCCTGCAACGCCAAAAGCCTCACCGGTCTGATAGCCTACATATGTTGCCATGTTTACGCCGATAGGGCCAGGGGTTGACTCAGAAATTGCAATCATATCGGAAATATCCGACCCGGTAAACCACCCTGTTGTTTCACCCATCGACTGAAGGAAGGGTAAAGTTGCAAGACCGCCGCCGATTGCAAAAAGTCCGGTAAAAAAGAATCTTACGAAAAGCTCAAGGAATATCATTTTTCATCCTCCTTCGCTTTCTTCTCTTTTGAAAGTTTAATGATAAGGCCACATACGGCAGCAGTAATGACGAAAACAACCGGTGATAAATCTGTCAAAAAGGAAAGCACCGTTACTGCTACAAAAATAACTGTTGTGAAAATATCAACAAGGGACTTTTTGCCGATTTTAATTGCAGCAGAAAGAATGAGCGCAACGACAGCGGCTCTTATGCCTGAAAAAGCCCACTGCACAACCTCAAGGTCCCGGAAGTTACTTACGAAAGCGGCAATAATTCCTATAATTACAACTGAGGGTGCAACCACACCGAGAGTTGCAAAAATTGCACCGGGAATACCCTTCAGCTTATAGCCGATAAAGGTAGCCGTATTTACGGCAATTATACCGGGAGTGCACTGACCGATTGCGTAATAATCAAGAAGCTCGTCATTGGTTGCCCATTTATATTTTTCAACAACCTCTTTTTGAAGCATTGGCAGCATAGCATAACCGCCCCCAAAGGTGAAGCCACCTATTCTTGCAAAAGTTAAAAACATTTTCAAAAGGGTTTTCATTATTATCACCTTAAATGTAAAGCCTCACCTCTTGAAGGTAAGGCTGTTTTTTTATTGTGTTACTTTGTTATCTGCGTGCTTATGGAAAAAGCCGAGCATATCTTCAATTGCTTCAACTGAAGGTGCCTTTTCAGGATAAAGAATTGCAAAAACGTGAGGTAGCTCTTTTCCGTCGGGCTGTTTGCCGAAATCCAGAAGCTTTGTCTCAACGCCGTGTCTGATAAGCTCTTCTGTACCCATAAGAGTATGCTTTCTGGCAAGGAAGTCGCCTGAAGAAGTAACAAGAATTGTGGGAGGCATTTTGCCCACCTCAAGAAGCTGGTCAAGATTTACATACTGTCCCCACTTCTTACTCTTGAAATTCTTACCGATAGCTATTCTTGTATAGTAGCCTGTTACTCCGTCGGGATTCATATAAAGCATTGGTGAAGTAAGACACACTGCATCAAACTTAAGGCCGTGGTCTTCCACACCGTAAGCATCTCTAAGCTCTTCGCTTGATGAAATAAGAGCAGTGAAGCCTGCAAGCATACCGCCTGCTGAGTCACCTGTGAGAAGAATTCTGTCCTTGTCGCAATTATAGTCGTCAAGATGCTCCTTTATCCACTTAAGAGATGCAAAAACATCGCGAAGCTGCTCATCGGCAGTAACCTCAGGATAAAGACGGTAGCTCATAACAAATACAACATAACCTCTTTTTGCAAGGTTGTGACAGTAGTTTTTGTTAAGCTCCTTGTCACCGTACATCCATCCGCCACCGTGAATGTCAATAATTACGGGCAGCTTTTCCGTTGCACCCTTGGGATAGCACACATCAATAAGGTGCATAGGGTTGCCGTCATCGATATAGGGATTGCCCCTTGATTCCTCAATATTTTCCGGCCAACTGAGTGTTGCTATACGTTTGTCGTCCTGCCTTTTGGTGTTCTCCCAGAAGGCGCCTAAAATTTTGTTGAGTACCTTCATATTTTTCACCTTCAAAATAAAAATTTACTGAATGGGTGTCTGAGCCATTCCTTCGCTCATTGCTCTCATAAAAGCGCTCTGCTTCTTTTTCTTCTTGGGCTTGTATGCAGGAGGATTGAGAAGCTTTTTCTTGGCCTTTTTGCCGCCCATTGAAGCAAGATATTTGTTAACCTCAATTACGGGAGGAGCCATTGTTGTGCTCATATAGTCAACGCAACGTGCAAGAAGAATCTGGTCGTTGTTAAGCTCGCCGAGAATTGTTACAGCGATAACTGACTGTGTTTCGTTGGTGCCGTCTTCATAGATTTCGTTAAGCACCTGGAAAAGCTTTTTCATTGTTGCAGGATTGTTTTCCTTGATTGCAGCAATAACTCTTGCTGTACCGTGTTTCTGGAAGAAGTCTTCAGCGAAGAATTCACCGTACTCGTTAAGAGTTGCCTTATAAGCTTCACGGAGCTCAGGGAATACAAGGCAGAGCTTACTTGCAAGGGTGTTGGGGTCATAGAATGAGCCGTTTTTAACCTGAGCCTTTGAAACTGTCTGAGGTCCCTTGTTGTTCTGAACCTTTTTCTGAATTGCCTTTTTCTGACCGTACTTAGCCTGAAGTGTGTCAGCAAATTCATTTACAACATACTTAATGTCCTTTGCATCTGCAGTTTCTTCGAAAAGGCTTGCTGCAAGCTTTGTGGGTGTATCAGTTACGTTTTCAAGGTCTTCGCCACCCATAAGTGAAATAATGTTGTCCTTAAGAACAACTGCAACAATGCCCTTTTCACTCTGGAATCTTGTTACAAGATCTTCTTCTGCAACGGCACACTTTGTGAAACCGAGCTTTGCAAAATTTTCTGAAAGGCCGTCAATGACAGCCTTGTAGTTTTCTGTTATGTTCGCCATCAGGATAACTCCTTTAATATTATAATTTTAGGTATACAACTAAGTAGTATATCACATCTTTTCATAATTGTCATTAGCTTTGGGAAAATTTTTTGAAAGAATGAGGAAAAGAAAAAACAGCACCTCAGAAGAAGTGCTGAAAATTTTAGTTTCCGAATTCGTAGCGGGTAAACTGATCCCAATTTTCTTCATAATAAGAAAGAGGTCTATCATCAGACTCCGGTAACAACTCACAGTAAGCTCTATACAGCTCATAATCATATGCACCTATGATTTCTCTCGCTTTTTCTCTGTCATGAAGTATTGCAAGCCTATCCCCTGAAAGCTCTTTCAGAGTTTTCATAGCCTCGCCATCTCTGAAGTCTTTATCATCCATTATGACAACTTCACCATCAGGAAAATACAACGAAAATATTATATAACAAGTAGAACTTCTCATTCCGGATCTTCTTATATGATCCGACCTGTCAACTTTTAATTCGACCCTTTCAGCTTCAGCAATAGTTTTTGTTTCAGCTACTCTGCCAATGTAATCATATACTTTTATATTACCGTCAGCTGAGATTTCCGTTTTATTTGCAACAAACCCGTATACTGCAAGCACTGTTGAGAAAATCAGACATGTAATAAGAACACCGAACTGTGTTTTATTAAGCTTAACTTTTGTCTTTTCAAAAAAGCGTTTGTATAGTTTCAGAATCCCATAGTAAGCACAGAATGTTAATGATAACGTCAGAAATATAATAAAACCAATTCCGTCAGAGCAGATTATATCATCTCTCACATCAAAAATAATCAGTTCATATACACTTACCAATACACTCATAATAGTGATAGCTAAAACCAACAAATAAAAAGCAAACAAAACACCTTTCCAATTTCTGTTCAACAGTCTCACCTCCTGATTAATTCAATCATACCACCCTGTTGCAAAAAAATCAAGACAGTAAAAAAGGGCCGCCAAAGGCGACCCCATAGTTCAAATTAAAGATGATCTGCAACATTCTTTGCATAGTGTCCTGTATCCTGGAAACCTGTCTGAGTGTTAAGTCTTTCAGCTGACCAGGCTTCTTTAATGCTTTCGTAAGTACCGTTGGCAATATCAGCTCTCCAGAAACCGTCTTTAGCGCCGTACATACACCAGTCTGAGCTCCACATGCCGTGACCTGTTGCCTTGTAAGTCCAGAGCATCCAGCTGTAATTAAGCTTGTTCATAGTACTGAAGCAGTTTTCCCATGTTGTTTTCTGATGGGGATAGAATTCGCCAACCATAAGAGGAACGTTGGGATGAAGTGCAATTGTGAGAAGAAGGAAGAAGTTGAAAATAAAGTCGTTGTTGTTATAGAAATGCACCTGATAAACAATGTTCTTCCAGCCCTTGAAGAAGGTCTTGGGAAGTGCAAAACCTGTCCAGATTGCTTCCATTGTGATTATATGGTCTTCGTCAACTGCACGAACAGTATCATAAAGAATGCCGTAAATCCATTCGTTCTTGATTCTTCTTTCAATTTCTGTGCACTGAACGTCGCACATAGGCTCGTTAAGAAGGTCATACATTGCTACTGCAGGGTTGCCGTTAAACCTCTGTGCAATTGCTGTCCAGAGCTCCTTTGTGAGTCTTCTGTATTCTTCGCCTCTTTCGCTTTTTTCATAAAGCTGAGCGCCCTGGAATGCACGTCCGCTGTGAGGAGCGTCACTCTGTGAACCTACTGCACCGTGCATATCGAGAATTACATAAAGCTCTCTCTCTGAGCATTCTTCAACAATCCAATCGAGAATTGAGAAATCCCATTCGCCGTTTTCGTCGAGAATTTTTGTACCCTTGTCGTCATAATAGAAGTTTCTGTACCAGAAGGGAACACGTACACAGTTGAAGCCTTTTGCCTTGATGTTATCAAGGTCCCATTCTGTAATCCAGTTCTTGTAGTACAGTTCCATAAGCTCTTTAGCCTTTTCTTTGCCGAAACGCTCGTCAAGAGTTTCATAGATGTATTCACCGTCATACTGTGTGCCTTCGGGAACATGGTCAGGACAAAGCCAGTCTTCACGAACAAGCCATGCACCGAGGTTTACGCCCTTGAGCTGAATGTGTTCGCCCTTTTTGTTGTACATTTTTCTGCCTTTTACAACAAGAAAGTCCTCATCTGTAAAGCCTGTTACACCGTCATCTGCCGCTGCAGTTTCGTTTTCTGCCCCTGCAAAAATCATTGTTGAAAATACCATAAGTATTGACAAAAGAATACAGAGAGCTCTTTTAAATGTTTTCATTTTTCTTTCCTCCTGTTTTTAATTTTTAGGGTTAATTCAATTATAGCTTTATTCAAAAAAATGTCAACAACAAGAGCGTCTCTTTGTATTTTCCTATAAAAATCCGGGTGTGTTTTTGTACACTTTTTCACACTTGCCTTTCATAAAAAAAACGGCCGGTTACTATCGTAACCGGCTAAACTTTATTTGTCGTTTACTTTATTGAGGAAGGCTTTGAGTCTTTCTGTCTGAGGATTGAGGATGATGTCCTCAGCCTTACCTTCTTCGGCAATTACACCTTTATCCATAAACACGATATAATCGGAAACCTCTTTAGCAAAGTTCATTTCGTGAGTTACGATTACCATTGTCATATTGGTTTCTGCAAGCTCACGGATAACCTTAAGGATTTCGCCCGTAAGCTCCGGGTCTAAAGCTGATGTGGGCTCATCAAAGAAAAGGATTTTCGGCTCGAGCGCCATTGCTCTTGCAATTGAAACTCTCTGCTGCTGACCGCCTGAAAGCTGACAGGGATAGTTGTGCACCTTGTCGGAAAGTCCCATCTGTGCTAAAAGCTTAAGCGCCTTTTCATCAATCTCCCTATATATTTCAGCCTTGTTCTTTTTGAAATCTTCTCTTTCCTTTGCACGAAGCTTCGGAGCAAGGGTTACGTTACCGAGGACATCATACTGGGGGAAGAGATTGAACTGCTGAAAAACAAGTCCGATTGAAAGCTGCTTGTCTCTCTTCTGTTTCGCCGTCATTTTCTCCGTGCTTTCCGAATCAAAAAGCACATCGCCGTCAACGGTTATTTTTCCGCTGTCTGCAGTTTCAAGGAAGTTTATGCAGCGAAGCAAAGTTGTTTTACCGCTGCCTGATGAACCGATAATGGAAAGCACCTGACCTTCCTCAAGAGAGAAGGAAACGCCTTTGAGAACCTCGGTTTTGCCGAAGCTTTTATTAATATTTTTAACTTCAAGTATAGCCATTCTTCTCCCCTCCTTAACTGTGGAAATAATCCAGCTTCTTTTCGATTCTGCCGAAAATAACAGTCATGAGTCCGCAGAAAACTAAGAAGAAAAGTGCTGTATAGAAAAGCGGCCAGATAACACCTCGTGCAGAGAATGAGCCCGCAGTCATAATAATGTCAACCACACCGATAACTCTTGCAAGAGCCGTGTCCTTGATAAGTGTCATAAACTCGTTGCTCATAGGCGGAACAATGTTCTTCACTACCTGAAGAAGTACAACTTTGAAAAAGGTCTGTGTCTTTGTCATACCAAGCACCTGACCTGCCTCATACTGTCCATTGGGTATGCTTTCGATACCGCCACGGTAAATTTCTGAGAAATAGCAGGCATAGTTGATAATGAAAGCGATTGCAGCCGCAGTCATTCGTGGATTTTCACCGGGAATCTGCCAACCGAATACAAAGCCCGGCACATACATAACTGCGAAAAGCTGCAGCATAAGGGGTGTGCCTCTGATTACCCAAACAAAGCTCTTTGTTGCTCCCTTTATTACCTTTATCCTTGACATTGAGCCAAAAGCGATAACAAGACCCAAAGGCAGAGCAAAAAGAAGGGTTATGGAGAAAAGCTCGATATTTTCAAGAAAGCCTTTCAGAAGTTCGCTGTTAATAACTCCAAAACTCATATATACATCCTCAATTTACAAGTTAATAAACAACCAAAATGCCGCCCATTAAAGACGGCATCAGGTATATCGTCAATTTAATTATTTTGCGATAAGCTGAGCTTCAAGCTTGTAAGCTTCAGCAATTTCCATAAGCTTGCCGTTTGCTACGAGAGCTGTAATAGCTTCGTTAACAGCTGCTGTAACATCGCTGTCCTTACGGAATGCGATACCGTATTCTTCGTCAGCGAATGCGAGTGAATCAACAACTACAAGGTCTTCATAGTCTGTACCTTCACCGATCATACCGATTGAAAGAACATAGTCAACTACGCAACCGTCTGAAACGCCTGAAGCAACTTCCATAAGAGCTGTTGCCTGGTCAGCAACTGATGTATAGTCAGCCTTTGCGAAGAAAGCATCTTCCTTAGCAACGCCTTCACCTGCTGATTCGATTTCAGCAACGATCTTTGCGCCGTCCATATCTTCGGGCTTGAGGTACTTGTCAGCGTTTTCAGCCTTAACGATAAGAACCTGCTTGTTAGCCATGTAAGGAGTTGAAATTGACATAGTATCAAGTCTTTCGGGAGTGATTGTCATACCGTTCCAGATACAGTCGATTGTCTTAGCTGCAAGCTCTGTTTCCTTAGCTTCCCATGAGATAAGCTGGAATTCAGGTTCAACGCCAAGTTCTTCACAAACTGCCTTAGCAAAGTCTGTTTCAAAGCCTACGAATTCGCCGTCATCGTTCTTGTAGTTCATAGGAGCGAATTCTGTGTAACCGATAATCATTTTGCCTCTTTCCTTGATATAATCAAGGTCTGAAGCAACTTCGGGAGCGTCTGTTGAGGGTTCATTTCCGCCTGCACCTGTGCCGCCGCAAGCTGCGAGAGCGAAGCACATAATTACTGCGAGAGCAGCAAGAATGAGAGCAATTGATTTCTTTTTCATTTTAATTACTTCCTTTCGGGATATGTATTGTGACTCAGTCACTTTAGTGTGGTAACATATTAACACATTAACCGGATAATGTCAAGAGCTTATTATAAATAAATGTAAAGCTTTTTTAAGAGTTGAGCGTTAAGAGTTAAGAGTTGAGATGTGGTCGCGACTTTACATTTCGGAAGATTTATAGATGTATTCCGCAGAGTAAGGTTGTTTGTTAAGGGTAAAGAGTAGATTTGAATCGGACCGTCGAGGACACCGGTCCCTACGGTATCAATCTGATTGGACAGGTAGAATCTGACTCCTTTTACTCTGTAAAGGTGGATAAAATCGGAGCGAAGCGTTACAATCAAAAAACCTTAATCTTGCCTATCCTGAAAGGAGAGGTGGCAGCCGTAGGCTGACGGAGAGGTTTCTTAACTCCAATCTCCATACTCCACACTTTTAAAAACCTCCACACTGAAAAAAGACCGCCCACGAAGGACGGTCTTTGATTGTTTCTCTTATTCAGCGTCGGGAGCGTAGAGATCCTTAAGCTTGAGAAGGTGTGCGTATCTTGCCTTTGAAGCTTCTTCGCTCTTCTTGAAGAGGTTTTCAGCTCTTTCGGGGAATTCACGCATAAGTCTTGTATAACGAGCTTCGCTCTTGATGAATGCCTGATAATCAGCATTGGGTTCTTTTGAGTCAAGAGTGAACGGATTCTTGCCTTCTGCCTTGAGAGCAGGATTGTAACGGTACATATTCCAGTAACCGCATTCAACAGCCTTCTTCATTTCAGCCTGGCAGTTCACCATACCGCCCTTGATTGAGTGCATTTCGCAGGGTGAGTAGCCGATGATGAGTGAGGGACCGTTGTAAGCTTCAGCTTCCTGAATAGCCTTCAGGGTCTGGTTCATGTTAGCACCCATAGCAATCTGAGCAACGTATACATAACCGTAGCTCATAGCGATTTCAGCAAGGCTCTTCTTAGCGATTTCCTTACCTGCAGCTGCGAACTGAGCAACCTGACCGATGTTTGAAGCCTTTGAAGCCTGACCGCCTGTGTTTGAGTAAACTTCTGTGTCGAATACCATTACGTTTACGTCCTGGCCTGAAGCAAGAACGTGGTCAAGACCGCCGTAACCGATATCGTATGCCCAGCCGTCACCACCGAAGATCCATACGGATTTCTTTGAAAGGTATTCCTTGTTGTCAAGGACATCCTTGCAAAGGTCGCATGTTGCGCCTGCTGCTTCGATTGCTGCTGCAAGAGCCTTGGAAG
>JAZSQU010000043.1:0-66389 GCA_045538095.1 Acutalibacteraceae bacterium
TGTAACGATTGGTGAACCAACAGGTGTATCACTTACGATTACGCTGCAGTTTGCAGTACCGCCACGCATTTCGGGGCCGTATGAAGGAAGCCAGCTTATCTGCTTATTTTCAAGAAGACCCTTGTAAGCAATAAGCTTACCAGCAAAAAGTACGCCCTGGCCGCCGAAGCCTGCAATAAGAATCTGTGTAGTACTCATTATTCTGCCTCCTTTTTTGCATCTCTGTCCTTATAAACACCAAGAGGATAATAAGGAAGCATATTGTCTTCAAGCCACTTAAGAGCATCTACGGGGCTGAGACCCCAGTTTGTGGGACATGTTGAAACGACCTCAATAAGTGAGAAGCCTTTTTTGTCAATCTGATTCTGGAATGCCTTTTTAATAGCTTTCTTTGCGTTCTTTACATTTTTTACGTTGTTTACGGCAACTCTTTCAATATAACCAGCACCGTCAAGCTGTGAAAGAAGCTCTGAAACCTTTACAGGGAAACCGCAGTGGCTTGTATCTCTGCCGTAAGGTGAGGTCTGAGTAATCTGTCCGGGAAGTGATGTAGGAGCCATCTGTCCGCCGGTCATACCGTAAATAGCGTTGTTTACGAAAATAATTGTAATATTCTCGTTTCTGGCAGCTGAATGAACTGTTTCAGCCATACCGATTGAAGCAAGGTCACCGTCACCCTGATAAGTGAAAACGATATGGTTGTCGGGGTCAGCACGCTTAAGACCTGTAGCAACAGCAGGAGCTCTGCCGTGAGCAGCTTCAACCATATCACAGTTGAAGTAATTATAAGCGAGAACTGAGCAGCCAACGGGAGCAACACCGATTGTCTTGCCTTCAATGCCGAGTTCATCAATAGCCTCAGCAACAAGACGGTGAATGATGCCGTGAGTACAACCAGGGCAATAATGTAAGGGTACATCTGCAAGTGACTTAGGTTTATCAAATACTACCATCTTATTTGCCCTCCTTGTCTACGGAAATAATGCTTTCAAGAACCTGCTCGGGAGAAGGAATCATACCGCCAACTCTGTTGCAGAGGTGAACGTTTTTCTTGCAATCGGTTGCAAGCTTGATATCCTCAACCATCTGTCCCATTGAAAGCTCAACAGAAATAAATGCCTTTACTTTATCAGCTGCCTTCATGAAAGGAGCTTTAGGGAAGGGCCAGAGTGTGATAGGTCTGATGAGGCCTGCCTTAATGCCCTCTTCTCTTGCTTTTACAATTGCATTTTTAGCAACTCTAGCTGCAATACCGAAAGCTACAACGCAGATTTCGGCATCATCCATCATGTACTCTTCGTACATAGCTTCATTTTCTTCGATAGCCTTATATCTGTCGTATCTTTCAAAATTAAGTTTTTCAAGCTCATCGGGAACGAGAGAAAGAGAGTTGATGATATTCTTCTTTCTTTCACACTTTGTACCTGTAACAGCCCATGATTTATCATAGTCGTTAACCTTAACATCTGAAAGCTCAACGGGCTCCATCATCTGACCGATTGTACCATCAGCAAGAATCATTGAAGTCATTCTGTACTTTTCAGCAAGGTCAAAGCCTTTGATTGTAAGGTCAGCCATTTCCTGAACTGAAGAAGGAGCAAGAACAATCATTTTGAAGTCACCGTGTCCACCGCCTCTTGTAGCCTGGAAGTAGTCAGACTGTGAGGGCTGAATACCGCCGAGACCGGGGCCGCCACGCTGTACATTAACAACAAGTGCAGGAAGGTCTGAGCCTGCCATATATGAAAGTCCTTCAGCCTTAAGGGAAATTCCCGGGCTTGAAGATGATGTCATAACTCTTTTACCGGTTGATGCAACACCGTAAACCATATTGATCGCAGCAACCTCACTTTCAGCCTGAAGGAAGCAGCCACCGATTTTAGGCATTTTCTTTGCCATATAAGCAGCAATTTCAGTCTGGGGAGTAATAGGATATCCGAAGTAATGTCTGCAGCCTGCAAGAATTGCAGCCTCAGCGATGGCTTCGTTACCCTTCATAAGTACTTTTTCAGCCATTTCATTAACCTCACTTTTCAACTTTGATTATGCAATCGGGACACATTGTTGCGCAGAAAGCACAAGCGATACACTGATTTTCATCAGTGATTTTTACGGGTGTGTGACCTTTTGCGTTGATTACATCTGTATCAAGTACAAGAAGCTTTTTGGGACAAGCTGCAACGCAAAGTCCGCAACCCTTGCACATATCGGTTTTAAACGTCAATTTAGCCATTTCGGCACCTCCGTTTTTATTAAAACTGTTTCTTCTGAAGCGTCAGCGGGAAATACTCATTCCCTGACTTTTCAACAACATCATATATATTACTCTCAACAGACGTAAAAAGCAAGGGTAAAGATGTTATTTTACAAAGTTTTTTTACTTCATTTTCTGTAGAAATTATATCCTCTTTTGCAGTCAACTCACCAATATTGGAATTATTGACTATTGCAGTAAATTTAAGGGAGCTTACACCTTCGATTTCTCTCATAATCTGAAGAGCGTCTTCTGCAGTTCTTGTTATGGGTCTGAAGAAATTAACTACAAAAACCATTTCATAGTTGTCTTCATTTTTAATTCCGTTAGAGAGTCTGCCGAGAACAACAGACCCTGCATCGTCGCCGCCGATATCAAGAACAGCATAGGTGTTTTTATCGTTGACAATTCTATTAATTGTAAAAGGAAGAGCAGGAATATCAACATTTGAAGAGGCATACTCAGAGCAGATAAGGTCTATACCCATCTCTTTAAGTTCGCTTTCACTGTCCTTTGAACGGAAATAAGGGTTAACTATATCCAAATCTGCAAGAACAACGGCCTTACCGTTTCTTTTAAGCTCCTTTGCAAAATTAATTGCTATATTGGTTTTTCCACTGCCGTAGTGACCTGCAAAAATCACTACTCGCTTACTGTTTTCAATGTATTTCATAATTACAGCTTGTTTCTGATAATCTTACCGCTGATTGTCTTGGGAAGTTCATCACGGAAAACAACGATTCTCGGATATTTATATGGAGCGGTATGTTTCTTTACATAGTTCTGAATTTCTTTCTTCAGCTCTTCTGTCGGCTCTGTTCCCTTTGTAAGAACAATACTTGCCTTTACAACCTGACCTCTGATTTCGACGGGAGCAGCAGAAACACCACATTCAAGAACATAGGGAAGCTCCATAATAACATTTTCAATTTCAAACGGTCCGATACGGTAGCCGGATGACTTGATAACATCATCTATACGGCTTACATACCAGTAATAGCCGTCCTCATCGCACCACGCTGTGTCACCTGTGTGATACATTCCGTCATGCCATACCTCAGTCGTTTTTTCCTCATCACCGTAGTAGCCCTTGAAAAGACCGCAGGGAATCTTTTTATCTGTTCTTACAACAATTTCGCCTGTTTCACCAACAGCACATTCATTACCGTCAGGGTCAACAATTGCAATATCATAGCAGGGAACAGGCTTACCCATAGCGCCGGGCTTAGGTGTTGTTCCTGCAAGGTTAGCGATTGTAAGGGTTGTTTCGGTCTGGCCGAAGCCCTCCATTATTACAATACCGGTTGCTTTTTCAAACTGATAGAACACTTCAGGATTAAGTGCTTCACCGGCAGTTGTAGCATATCTGATTGAGGAAAGATCATACTTTGAAAGGTCTTCCTTGATGAGCATTCTGTACATAGTGGGAGGAGCACAGAAGGTTGTGATATGATATTTAGCGAACATCGGAAGAATCTCTGAAGCATCAAATCTGTCAAAGTCGTAAGTAAATACGGCTCCTTCACACATCCACTGACCGTAGAATTTACCCCACATTGCCTTACCCCAGCCTGTGTCGGAAATTGTAAGGTGAAGGTCACTGGGCTGAACGGTGTGCCAATATCTTGCAGTTATGAAGTGACCGAGAGCGTATTTATATGAGTGAGCTGCAATTTTGGGGTAGCCTGTTGTTCCCGAAGTAAAGAACATAAGCATTGTATCATCACCGCAGGCTGTTTCCTCGGTACGTGTATAAATACTTCTGAAAAGCTTATACTCATCATCAAAATTGTGCCAGCCCTCTCTGTCAGCACCGACAATAATTCTATAATCAAGTCCGCCATATGTTTCAGCAGCCTTATCAACATGGTCAGCAACAGCACCATCAGAGGTACAAACAATGGCCTTTACTCCTGCAGCCTTAAAACGGTACTCAAAATCATGTACAACAAGCTGATTTGTTGCAGGAATAATAATCGCACCGATTTTATGAAGTGCAAGAGCAGTTATCCAGAACTGATAGTGACGCTTGAGAACAAGCATAACTCTGTCGCCCTTTCTAATGCCGAGAGAAAGGAAGTAATTAGCTGCACGGGCAGATTCCTTTTTCATATCCTTATAGGTGAATCTTCTTTCAGTTTTATCGTTTGAAATGTGAAGCATTGCAAGCTTATCGGGATATTTATCGGCAACAGCATCAACGATATCAAAAGCGAAGTTAAAGCTGTCTTCGTTTTTGTAATCAAGCTTTTTAAGAACACCGTTTTCATCCTCTTCGGCTACGATGAACTTTTTAACCTCAAGGTTATGCTCAGCCTTAGCTGTTACAAAGGTTTTTTCGATATCCTTCGTGTCTGCCTTTTCGTCGTCAGAGATAACAACTGCAAGGAAGGTGCAGTCCTCACCGTCAACAGCAATCATACCGTGAGGTGACGAGCTCTTATAATAGATGCTGTCCCCTTCTTCAAGAATTTCTGTGTGATTGCCAACGCGCACCTTAAGCTTACCCGAAAGAACGATATCGAATTCCTGACCGCCGTGAGTAATTGTATGAATAGGCTTATTCTGAAGCTCTTCCCTGTATTCATATTTTGCCAGATAAGGCTCAGCAAGCTTGTTTCTGAAAAGCGGAGCAAGGTTATTGATTTCAATTCCGTCTTCCTTGGATGTAATCTTACCCTGACCTTTTCTTGTTACTGTATATGAAGAAAGATTACTGCTTCTACCCTCTAAAAGGTCTGTTTTACCTATACCGAAAGCCTTTGCACATTTATGGATAAATGAGAAAGGAAAATCAGCTGTACCCATTTCATATTCACAGTACTGTTCAACAGAAATGTCTGTTTTTGAAGCCATTTCCTCAACGCTGAACCCACACACCTCACGCATTTCTTTAATACGCGATGCAACCTCCATAAGTTGATTGTTCATTTCCATTTTAAACGCCTCCGAACAATTGTTTTAAGAAAAAATAAACCCGTCCCAAGATAATCTTGAGACGAGCAAAATTACTTTATACCCGCGGTACCACTCAAATTGCGAACAAACCGCCACCTTCAAGCTCTGACAAGCTCTATGCACTAACGTAGCATTCACGGAAGATGTCTACTTGCTTTTGCTTTCGGATCTTCAGCTCAGAAGTGATAGGAAAATGAAACCACATAGTATCGGCTTTTCAGCACCGCCGACTCTCTGAAAATACGCAAGTTTCTTCCGTCTTCGTCACAGCTTTTATAAATATTAAATTAAGATTGTGGATATTTTATCACTATGCATAACTCATGTCAAGTCTTTTTTTGAATTTTTTTCAACAATTATCTTACATTAATTATAGAACAATATTGAAAAGTTTAACTGCATTTCTGAAAAGTATTTTTTCCCGTTCATTTTCAGTAAGATCAAGGGAGGAAAAATATTCAAACTCTTTTTCATAAGACCACATAGGAAAATCGGAACCGAAAAGAACTTTGTCAGCACCGTATTTTCTTATGAGCTTTTCTGCAGTATCTTTCTTGAGCCAGTGAAAGCTTGATGACGTATCAACATAAAAATTATCATATACACTAAGCATATCAGCAGCTTCTTCCCAGAGTGACCAGCCACCGAAATGAGCACCAATAACCGTAAGCTTCGGAAACTTTTTAAGAACATTACTCATTCGCTGAGGGTTGGAATAATCATATCTCTTATCACCCGTGTGAAGAAGTAGTGGCAACTCACCTTCGCATTCACTGTAAATAGTGAATAACTTTTCATCGTCGATTCTGAATTTCTGAAAATCAGGGTGAAGCTTAATACCCTTAAACCCAAGCTCTTTTATATGTCTGATATCACCTTTGATGTCATCGGAATCAGGATGAAGGGAACCGAGACCGGTATATCTCCCCTCACCTTCTCTTACGCAGTCAGCAATAAAGCTATTTATGGAATTCACCTGATGAGGTGTTGTTGCAACAGAAAAAATCAGATTATGACAAACACCGATTTTATCCCCTTCTGCTTTAAGTGTTGCCGAGCGACCGTCATACGCCATTGGTAAATCATAAAACCTGCTTATACCCTCAACAGCCTTGTCGGCTATTCTGTCAGGGTAAATATGACAGTGACAGTCTATTATAGGATAAGACATTTTCACATCTCCAATTAAGCTGTTTCAACTGAATTGGCCTTCTGAAGACCGTATTTTTTAACAGCATCTTCTCTCATCTGGTACTTAAGAATCTTGCCTGCAGCATTCATCGGGAACGCATCAACAAAATCAACGTACCTCGGAACCTTATGCTTAGCCATATGGTCTCTGACAAATTGCTTCATTTCGTCCTCAGTCATGCTTTCGCCTTCCTTAAGAATAATACAAGCTGCAATTTCTTCACCGTACTGTTCATCGGGTACACCAATAACCTGGACATCACTTACCTTCGGATGAGTATAAATAAACTCTTCAATTTCCTTAGGATAAATGTTTTCACCACCGCGGATAATCATATCCTTGAGTCGACCTGTGATTTTGTAATTACCGTCTTCTGTTTTACAAGCAAGGTCTCCTGTGTGAAGCCAACCGTCTTTATCGATAGCTGAAGCAGTCGCCTTCGGCATTTTGTAGTAACCTTTCATGATGTTGTAACCACGGGCTACAAATTCACCGATTTCGCCTACAGGTAAATCTTCACCTGTTTCCGGGTCAACAATTTTACATTCAATTTCAGGAAGAGCTCTGCCAACTGTTGTAACACGGACTTCGATAGGATCGTCGGTTGAGCTCATTGTACAACCGGGTGAAGCTTCTGTCTGGCCGTAAACGATTGTAATTTCGCTCATATGCATTTTTTCTACAACATCTCTCATGGTCGCGATGGGACAGGGTGAACCTGCCATAATACCGGTTCTCATATGTGAGAAATCAGTCTTTTCAAAATCAGGATGTTCAAGCATTGCAATAAACATTGTGGGAACACCGTGGAAGCACGTGATTTTTTCCTGATTTACACAAGCGAGAGACGGCTTGGGAGTAAAGTAAGGCAACGGGAACAGTGTAGCTCCGTGAGTCATTGAAGCAGTCATTGCAAGTACCATTCCGAAGCAGTGGAACATAGGAACCTGAATCATCATTCTGTCGGCTGTTGAAAGATCCATTCTGTCACCGATACACTTACCGTTATTTACAACGTTATAGTGAGTGAGCATAACACCCTTCGGGAAACCTGTTGTACCTGAGGTGTACTGCATATTGCATACATCATTAGGATCAACCGTTGCAGCAATTCTGTAAACCTCTTCAAGAGGTACATTTTCACTTCTTTCAATTGCTTCTTCCCAGGTAAGGCAACCTTTCTTTTTAAAGCCAACAGTAATAACATTTCTGAGGAAAGGAAGTCTGTGACAATGAAGAGGCTGACCGGGTTTTGTTGTTTCAAGCTCAGGACAAAGCTCACCGACAATGTCTGAATAATGTGAATCACGGTAGCTTTCAACAAGAATAAGCGTATGTGTGTCAGACTGCTTGAGAAGATATTCAAGCTCGTGAATCTTATAAGCAGTATTAACAGTTACAAGAACTGCGCCGATTTTTGTTGCCGCCCAGAAAGCAATATACCACTGAGGAATATTTGTTGCCCAAACAGCAACATGGCTGCCGGGCTTAACACCGAGAGCGAGAAAAGCTCTGCAGCATTCGTCTACGTCATCACGGAATTCTGCATAAGTTCTTGTATAATCAAGTGTTGTATACTTGAATGCGTACTGGTCAGGGAATTCCTCAACCATTTTATCAAGCACTTGAGAGAAGGTTTTGTCAATAAGAGCTTCTTTCTTCCATACAAATCTGCCGTCACCTTTTTTATTTCTGTAAAGGTGTTTTTTCTTTCTTGAAGGAGCCTGAAATTTCTGCATATACTGTGAGAAATGGGAGAAAATTACATCAATCTCTGTAAAATCCTCCATCCATAAGGGATTCCATTCAAGGGAAATATAGCCGCTGTAGTTAACGGAAGAAAGGGCATTGATTACGTTTTCAACAGGAAGCTCACCTTCGCCGATAAGACAGTACTGTCTTTCGCCGTCAACTATGTGAGAATCCTTTATGTGTACGTGCTTAACGAATGCACCAAGGTTTGTAATTGTAACGTCGGTTTCTTCACCCTGCTCACAGAAGGTATGATAAACGTCCCAGAGAGCTGCAACCGAGTCGCAAGCAAAATTCATAAGAACATCGCGAAGCTTCGCTGTGTCAGAGAACATACCACAGGTTTCAATAAGAACGGTTACATTTTTTGATTCCGCATAGTCAACAAACTTGCGAAGACACTCGATTACGTTTTCTGTTGCATTTTCGTGGTTACCTGAAGCGTAAACTCTTATATAAGGCACGTTGATACCTGCAGCAAAATCAATGCATTCATTGATATGAGCAACATTCTCATCAATTTTGTCTGATGAAATGTCAACACTGATATCAAAGCAAGGTACAGAAATACCGTTATCTCTCAGCTCTCTCATAGTAGCAACTGAGTTATACTGATGGAACGGACCATTCTTTTCAACAAGCTCTGAACCGATTACGTTATGAAGTTCAATACCTGTAAAGAAATTGTCTTTTGCAAGTTCAACGAACTCGTCCCAGGAATAATCCTTCCATCCGTTTATTGAAAAAGAAAGCTTCATCATAATTTATGCCTCCTCGTATACGATCTTGTTAACAGCATTGAGATAAGCTCTGATGCTTGCACCGATAATGTCGGTTGAAATACCCTTACCTGAGTAGAGTTTTCCGTCGCTACGAAGCTTAACAAGAGCTGAACCCATAGCTTCACGGCCTTCGGTTACTGACTGAATCTGGAAATCGTCAAGCTCATAATGTCTACCGATAATCTGCTCAATTGCAAGGAAAGCAGCGTCAATAGGACCGTCGCCGTTTGAAAGACCGCTGATTTTTTCATCATTCTTTCTGAGAGTGATGTTAGCGGTTGCAGAAATAACATTACCGCTGTTGATTACATAGGATTCGATGAAATATGTGGTAGGAACCTGCATAGCAGCAGAAGCGATAATTGCATCAAGCTCCTTTGCACCAACCGATTTATTACGGCTTACACGCTTGAAAGCTTCGTAAACCTTTGAAATATCATCCTGAGAAAGGTCGTAGCCGAGAGTTTTAACTGCTTTTGCTACTGCGGTGATATCGTCGTGGTCATTAAGAAGAAGGTCGCTGCTTACATTATTTACACCAAAATCAAATGCAGAAGTTTTGCTTCTTTTTGAATTAGCAATCCAGTCAATCTGCTTTGAAATTCTGCCGAATTCTGTCATTCTGATTGAAGTTTCAACGCCAAGCTCATCGCTATGAATTTTTACAGCCTTGCAAACAGGTTCAAGACCTGCAGATTCATTACCGCATATTGACGAAACCTTGATTTCTCTTACGCCTGATTTAATTGCAGAAATACAGCATGCACATGACATATTTACTTCATTGCTGCACTGAATACCAACAGTTACATCCGAAACAGAAGGTACTGCACTGTAAATATCATCAATAAATGTTGAAATTTCGTCTGCAAGCATTGTTCCGGCAGTGTCACAAAGTGTAATTATTGAAGCACCGGCTGAAATTGCTGCGTCAATCGCCTTATAAAGGAACTCTGACTCACTTCTTGTTGCATCATCTGCTACAAATTCAACTTCAAAGCCAAGATTCTTTGCTTTATCTACAAGCCCTTTAATCATTTCAAGCACCATGGGAGGCTTCTTTTTGCAGATATACTCCATCTGTACTGTTGATGTAGGCACAGCAACCTGAATTCTTGCCTTGGTTGCCTCTTTGAGTGCATCAGCGACTCTTTCAACATCCTGCTCAGCAAGGTTTACAGGAACAGCAATAACACTGTGCTTTACGCATGAAGCGATTGATTTGATAAGAAGTACATCTGTAGTTTCCTTTACAATTGCAGGAAGCTCAATTACAGAAACATTTACCTTATCGAGAAGCTTTGCAATTTCAATTTTCTCTCTGAAGGAAAGCGAGTACTCTGCACCTTTTGCAGCCTGTTTTAATGTGATGTCAGCAATTGATAATTTTTCCATTTCAAAAACTCCTTTAACATTTCGGGATGGTTTGAAGAGTAATACAAAGAAAAAATCCTTGAAATTACAAAAGTAACTTCAAGGACGAATACAATCCGTGGTACCACCTTGTTTACCGCATTTTAGCGATCACTCTTCAAGACTCTGACAAGTCTTTAGCCATGATAACGGGGCGTCCGTGATTACCTACACAGCATTTAAGCCTTCAGCAATCCTGCTCAGGAATGAGGCTGAAATTCAGCGCCCTATCGGTTTTCACCAACCACCGACTCTCTGAAAGCGGTCGAAAGAATTTCATAATTCCGTCATAGCATTTGTTCAGCCGGAAGTTCCAGCATCAAATTTTGCAATATTTTAACACATTAAACTGTGAATGTCAATACTTTTCTGATAATTTTATAATAATTATTTTGTTCCGAAAATTCTGTCGCCTGCGTCACCGAGACCGGGAACAATGTAACCTTTTTCGTTAAGCTTTTCATCAAGAGCAGCGACGTATACATTTACATCGGGATGAGCCTTTGTAAACGCTTCAATTCCCTCAGGAGCAGCAATAATACCCATAAAACGGATTGAACGGGGATTTCTCAGCTTTATCTGTGAAACAGCATCAATTGCTGAACCACCGGTTGCAAGCATAGGGTCAACAACAATTACATCTCTTTCGCCGATGTCCTTAGGAAGCTTACAGTAATATTCAACGGGCTTTAGCGTCTCTTCGTCTCTGTAAAGGCCAATGTGACCTATTCTTGCTGCAGGAATAAGAGAGCTTATGCCTTCAACCATTCCGAGACCTGCTCTGAGAATAGGAACAATTGCAAGTTTTTTGCCGCAAATGTGCTTGGCTGTCATTTTACAAATAGGTGTTTCAATTTCAACTTCCTCAAGAGGTAAATCTCTTGTTGCTTCATAACACATAAGTGTAGATATTTCTGAAATCAGCGCTCTGAATTCCATTGAGCTTGTTTCCTTGTTTCTGAGAATTGAAAGCTTATGCTGAATAAGTGGATGGTCAAATATTATTACATTACTGTTCATAAGGTTACGTCCTTCCATTTCATATTTGCAATTAATATTATACACCGAATAATTTATAAATCAATACAAAACAGACAAAATTTAAACTGTGCAACTTATATTAGTATAATTCTCTTGACAAAATTGCTGTAAAGGTTATAATTAAGTAGATTGGATTATTGTGTCCGGCCATATTTCAAGAGAGGAAGTTATGAGCATGCATGATATAAAAAAAGCTCTTCAGAAAACATTTCTTTACAGACTCATATATCTTAAAATCATTAAGTATTACAGAATAATAAAAAGGAAAATTCGCCATTTCCTTTCAAGAACAAAAAAGAGAGTTAAAAAATTCATCAAAGGTAAGTGGAACGTTATTTACCGACATTACATTCTTAAGATTCTTTATCCGAGGATTTACAAGAAGTATTCAAAGCTGCCTGTTGATGAAAAGAAGGTTGTATTTGTAGAAATCAGACTCCCTGCGCTTACTAACTCCCTTCAGCTTCTCTATGACAAGCTTTATATGGAAACCGAACTCGACTTACACTGTCACTTCCTCAGAAACACCTTTGTGTCAAGAAAAGAGTACAGGGAGCGTTGCAAGGCTTTTATTGCAGATATCGCAACTGCAAAGTATGTATTTATGGATGAAGCGACCAATGTAAACGGCTGCTTTGAAATGCGGCCCGAAACAACAGTAACCCAGCTCTGGCACGGCTGCGGTGCTTTCAAGAAATTCGGCTTCAGCACTGCTGATGCAATTTTCGGTGCTTCAAGAAAGGATATGGAGAATTATCCCTTCAACAAGAACTATACTCATGTTACCGTAAGCAGCCCCGATGTTATCTGGGCTTACGAGGAAGCTATGAGATACACACACGAAAGCGGCGTTGTAAAAGCTCTCGGCAGCAGCCGTACGGATATCTTCTACGATGAAGAATTCATTAAATCGGCTTATGACGAGCTTTACGAGAAATTCCCTGCTGCTAAAGGTAAAAAGGTTATACTTTATGCTCCAACCTTCAGAGGCAGAGTTGCTAAGGCTAAGTCACCCAATGTGCTTAAGCTCAAAGATTTGCACGAGGCCTTCGGTGAAGAGTATGTTGTAATTATGAAGCATCATCCCCTCGTGCGTAAGTGTCCGAAAATTCCTCAGGAGCTTGTAGATACATTCGCTGTTGATTTTACAACCGGAATGTCAATTGAAACTCTTCTTTGTGTAAGTGATATCTGTATTTCTGACTATTCCTCTCTTGTGTTTGAATATTCAATTTTTGAAAGACCAATGATTTTCCTTGCACACGACCTTGACGAATTCTTCGACTGGAGAGGTTTCTACTACGATTACGATGAACTTACTCCCGGCCCTGTTGTTAAGACAACTGAAGAGGTTATTGATTACATTTCAAATATCGATACACTTTATGATAAAAAAGCCGTGCAGAATTTCAGAAACAAGTTTATGAGTGCTTGTGACGGTCACGCAACAGAAAGAATCATCGGAACTGTTTTCGGTGAAAATTACAATAACTATTTAAGAAGTACTCCCCTGCCTAAGGCTCCTTATCATCTTGAGCCAAGTGCAGACGACTTCTTTAAGAATTAAAATAATTTTTGAGGTGAAAAAAATGATATACGCAGTTATCGCAGCAGGTGGCATCGGCAGCAGAATGGGAAATCTTGAAAAGCCCAAGCAGTACCTTACTCTCAAGGACAAGCCTATTATTGCTCATACTGTTGAAAAATTTTATGTAAACAGCTATTTTCAGAAGGTAATTATCCTCTGTCCTGAACAGTGGGTAAACCACACTAAGAGTATTATCAGGAAACACATCGGTGAAGACGACAAAATCGTTGTTCTTGAAGGCGGCAGCACAAGAAACGAAACAATTATGAATGCTATCAAGTACATTGAAGATACAGACGGTCTTAACGATGACACTATTATTGTAACTCACGATGCTGTGCGACCCTTCGTAAGTGCAAGAATCATCAGTGAGAATATTGAAGCAGCACTTAAATACGGTGCTACAGATACAGTTGTTCCTGCAACAGATACAATCGTTGAAAGTCAGAACGGTAAGGTAATCAGCAACATTCCCGACAGAAGTAAGCTTTATCAGGGACAGACTCCTCAGGCTTTCAAAGCAAAGCTTCTCAAAGACCTTTACTACAGCCTTACTGAAGAGGAAAAAGACATCCTCACAGATGCCTGCAAGATTTTCAGTATGAAGGGCCACGATGTGCATCTTGTTGAAGGTGAAGTACACAACATTAAAATCACCTATCCGTATGACCTCAGAGTTGCTATGACCCTTCTTGAAGAGGGAAAATAATCATACGACCCTAACTGAAAGGACTTAGAATATGTTAAATACAATATACAGATTGACTCAGCCGAGAAAATTTGAAATTGCATTCAGCGATATTGATATTTTCAGCGGTGACATTATTGTAAGACCCACCTATCTTTCAATCTGCAACGCAGACCAGAGATATTACCAGGGCACAAGAGATGCGAAGGTTCTTGCACAGAAGCTTCCTATGGCTCTTATACACGAAGGTGTCGGCGAAGTTGTTTTTTCTAAAGACGAAAATTTCAAGCCCGGTGACAAGGTTGTTATGGTGCCTAACACCCCGACAGAATCAGATGAAATTATTGCGGAAAACTATCTTCGCTCAAGTAAATTCAGAGCAAGCGGTTTTGACGGCTTTATGCAGGAATACGTTTCAATCCCGGCTGACCGTCTTGTAAAGCTTCCTGATGACATCAATCCTGAGGTTGCTGCATTTACCGAAATTGTTTCAGTAAGTGTTCACGCAATTTCACGTTTTGATAAAATCGCTCACTCAAGACGCGACGTAATTGGTGTATGGGGCGACGGAAACCTCAGCTACATGACCTGCATTTTCCTTAGAAAATTCTTCCCGGATGCAAAAATTTATGTTTTCGGTATTGTTCCTAAGAAGCTAAGCGACTTCACATTCGTTGATGAAACTTACCTTACAACAGAAATTCCCGAAGACCTTAAGATTGACCACGCTTTTGAATGTGTTGGAGGTAACGGCTCGCAGATTGCAATTAATCAGATTATTGACTATATCAATCCCGAAGGAACAATTTCTATCCTCGGCGTAAGCGAGTACCCTGTTCCCGTCAACACAAGAATGATGCTTGAAAAAGGTCTTCGTATGTTCGGTAGTTCAAGAAGCGGACGTGAAGATTTCCAGAAAACTGTTGATATGTATGAGCAGTATCCCGATATCGTTGAATATCTCAGTCACATGGTTGGTGTTGTAAAACCTGTAAGAAATATCAAGGATATTATGGAAGCTTTTGACCTTGACACAAAGAAGGCGTTCGGTAAAACCATTATGAAGTGGGAAAAATAATTCAATACGGCGGTCACCTGACTGCCGTATTTTTTAGTAACAGATTGGAGAAGAATATGAAAGCCAAAGACATTAATATCAGAGACCCATTTGTTCTGTTTGAAGGTGGCGTTTATTACCTTTACGGAACAAGAGCGAAAAACTTCGGACGTTTTGTAGGAGGTTTTGACGTTTATACTTCAACAGATCTTGAAAATTGGAGTGAAGCGCACGAATGCTTCAATGCGGATAATTACGGAATGAACATCGAAGTTAACTGGGCTCCTGAAGTTCATAAATACAACGGCTCATACTATATGTTCGCTACTTTTACGAGAAAAAACAAGCTGCGTGGCACTTTTGCGCTCAAAGCATCATCACCCGAAGGTCCGTTTATGCCTTACAGCGAAGGCCCTTTGACACCTGAGGATTGGGAGTGCCTTGACGGTACTCTTTACATTGAAAACGGCAAGCCTTACCTTGTATTCTGTCATGAACACACACAAATAATTGACGGCACAATTTGTTACGTTGAGCTTACTGAAGATTTGAAGAAAGCTATCGGTGAGCCTGTTTATCTTTTCAATGCTACCTCGCCATATTACGTTACAAAATCAACCGACCCTAAAATGCACTACATTACCGACGGTCCCTTTATGCACAGAAAAGAAAACGGTGAGCTTTATATGTTATGGTCAACTCATCTCAACAACCAATACGCACAGTGTCTCGTTAAATTTGATGATGGTACAATTACAGGCAGATTCACCCACCTTGATCCGATTATTACCAGCGATGGCGGTCACGGTATGTTGTTCAGAAAAGATGACGATTTAATGCTCACCTATCACTCCCCTAACAAAACCGATTATGAGCGTCCTGTGTTTATAAAACTCAACAAATTGAAATAAAAAAGCAAATGCAACAAAGAAGATTTCTCAACTTTGTTGCATTTATTTTTATGCTTAAATTATTTTATTAGAGCATTCCACGCATCGATTCCGTCGTTGTAAAGAGTATTAGCTATTAGCTCTTTCAAATCGACCGTATTACGATGGTAATCCTTTAACTTGACAACCTTACTGAGTTTTTCAGTTACAGCCATAAATGCCTTATATTCGGCTGTTTCAGGGGAATAATTTTCCTGACCGCTGTACATATTGAGTATTACTTCACAGACAAATTCAACGATTTTTCTCTCAGCAACACTATCATCTACAAATTTGCCGCAACCGAAAAGCTTACAAAATTTTTCAAAAGTCATTCCATTAACAGTCTTGCCGATTTTCTGAAGAATCGGTTGAAGCTTTCTCAATAACTCCTCATTTCCGCTGAAGCCTTGAGAAAGAAGAAGGAACTTTTCATAATCATTTTCAAGAGAGTCAAAAACACTTCTGATCATGTATGTAAAGTGATCCTTTGCGTAATCAAGAACAGTTGAGCCGTTCAAGTCGCAATCAACTGAGTTAACCTGAACGGTTTTCACATCCATTCCGTCGTCAGAAAATTTAACTTTTCTGTACGCAAGCGGATAGGCTGTTAAAGCACCCGTATTTATCTGATAAAGTCTGTTGCCTTTTTTTGATTCAATATAGTTAATATCATGAATGTGAGTGTGTCCGTCAAAAACATATCTGACACCTAAATCGGCAAGGTACGGTGCCGTAAATTCATATCCGCCAAGCATAGCCTTATGAGAGAACAAAGGATAAATCGGTGTCGGGTCAACGAGTGGATGATGAGTCATTGCAAAGATTTTGCAGCCCGCTTTTTCAGCATCTTCAACCTGGTCTTTTATCCAGAATAAAAGGTCGTTGTAATAGCCGCAAAAAGCGTCAAAATCGCCGTCATCGTTAAGACAAAGCAATCTGACATCTTCAGACAACTGAACGCAATATGAGTAGGAATTCTCGTGTTCTGCAATAGCTTCACTGTAACCGAAGTCGTTATAGTGGGCACGAAGCTCAGCGCGTGTATATTTCGGAAGCTCGGTCACGCCTTCTTCATCAGTGTATTTTCTGGCGTGCATATAGAAGTCATGAGTTGCAAAAGTGATGAACACCCTTTTGCCGTTAGCTTTAAGATTATTGAGCTTTTCTTTAAGTGCGTCATGGCTCTGAACCTCGCCGTCGAAGGTAAGGTCGCCTGAAATGAGCACAATCTCAGTTTTTTTATCCTCAATTATGCTTTTGAATGCAGAGTCAATTATTGCACCGCTTTCAGCCATACACTTCTGATCGAGCTGACACTTAATATCATAGGTTTCACCGCTTGATCCGATAAGCTCGTTTGCGTAGTAATGAAGATCAGTCAAGTGATAAAAATTTAAATCTTTCATATATTACTCCTAAGCGAAATCACAGCGCATACAAAGATACGCTGTGATATTTAAATATTAAAGACCTGTTTTTTCTCTGATATAGTTTCTTGCAAGAACCGCATATTCATAGGGGTTAGCCTTTGCAGGATCCTGCTCAGCCTCTACAACTACCCAGCCTTCGTAACCTGCTTCGTCAAGAATATCAAAAACAGGAGTGAAATCAAAGTCACCGTCACCAGGAACAGTAAATGAGCCTGCTCTTACTGAATCGAGGAAACTGTACCCCTTAACCTTTGCATCTTCAATAACATCCTTACGGATACTCTTGAGATGTACGTGCTTAACTCTATTTACATATTTCTTAAGTACACCGAGTACATCCTCACCGCTGAATGAAAGGTGTCCTGTATCGAAAAGAAGATATACAAGATCGGGATCAGTGATTTCCATAAGCTTATCAATTTCTTCAGCTGTCTGAACACCTGTACCCATGTGGTGATGAACTGTAAAGTACATACCCTTTTCCTTAGCAAGCTCGCCCATCTTGTTGAAGCCTTTTCTGATAAGCTCCCACTGTTCGTCAGTGTAAACAGGCTTTTCACCGAAGATGCTTACGTCCTTACCCTGAATGCTGTTACCCTGCTCTGAAGCACCAATAACCTTAGCACCGAGAGCGTGAAGAAAATCTCTGTGTTTGATAAAAGCTTCAATTGTGGCATCGTAGCCCTCTGAAAGAAGAAGTGAGGAGAACCATGCGTTACAGATTCTCATACCTCTTACGTCAAGCTTATGCTTAAGAGTTTCAACATCCTTGGGATACTTATTACCGATTTCACTGCCTGTGAAACCTGCAAGAGCCATTTCGCTCACGCACTGCTCAAAGGTGTTTTCTGCACCAAGGTCGGGAAGGTCATCGTTTGTCCACGCAATAGGAGCGCAGGCAAGATATACTTTATCTTTATTAAGCATTGTTTTATTCTCCTTTTAATTAATACAAACGTGCTTTTTCAATGTTTTCTTTCATTTCTTCGTAGCACTTCTGGACTGTTTCGCTCGTAGAAACCTCAGCAACGCCAACTCTCCACCATGAATCGTATCCGTCGGTCATTGACTTGTGAGCAACCTTGATATCGAAGAGAGTTGAAACGGTCTGCTTCTTTGAATCTTCAAGTGCTGCGTAAAGCTCCTCTGCGTTGGTTACACGGTAAGCCTTGCAGCCGTAACCTTCAGCAATTTTAGCATAATCGGTGTAAATAAGCTCACCGTCAAGAAGACCGCTTTCTTCGTTTCTTCTTGTGAAGCGTGTACCGAAGGTATCTGTACCCTGGTTATTCTGAAGATTTTCAATGCATCCCCAACCACTGTTGTCGAAGAGCATTACGTTGATTTTCTTATCTTCCTGAATAGCTGTATAAAGTTCGCTGTGAAGCATAAGGAAGCTGCCGTCACCAACCATTGAATAAACTTCCTTGTCGGGACAAGCAAGCTTTGCACCGAGTGCACCACATATTTCATAACCCATACATGAGAAACCGTATTCAACATGATATGTATCGGGAGCTTTTGATTTCCAGATTCTCTGAAGACAACCGGGAAGTGAACCTGATGAACCGATAATAACTGAATCGTCAGCAACAACCTCGTTGATAATACCAAGAGCTCTCATCTGTGAGAAGCCTTCAGCGGGTTCGTCACCGTAGCATCTTTCAATTTCTTTGAAGAAATCAGCCTGTGCCTTGGCGTATTCGCCGTTCCACTCTGACTTATAGCCTGAAAGCTTTTCACTTATTGCGTCAACGCTGAGCTTTGCATCGGCAATAACTGCTGTGCTGTCCATCTTGAATGCATCGAAAGAGCAAACGTTGATTGAAAGCATTTTTACGTCAGGATTCTGGAAGCCCCATTTTGAGCAGGTTGTAAAGTCAGTAAGCCTTGTACCCACTGCAATTACAAGGTCGGCTCTTTTTGCAATATAGTTAGCTGAAGCAGTTCCTGTTACACCGCAGCCACCCATATTAAGAGGATGAGCGAAGGGAATCTGTCCTTTACCTGCCTGAGTTTCACCGATAGGAATATCATACTTTTCAGCAAATTTAAGCACAGCTTCGTACGAATCGGAATAAGTTACACCGCCACCGACAACAAGCATGGGCTTCTTTGCATTTTTGATGAGCTCTGCAGCAGCATCAACTTCTCTTTCAGAGGGCACCTTTCTGTCCATATACCAGACTCTCTTCTGAAGGAAGTAATCGGGATAATCATAAGCTTCTGCTTCAACATCCTGAGGCATAGCAATGCATACAGCACCAGTGTCAGCTGCATCTGTAAGCACTCTCATGGCATTGATCATAGCAGTCATAAGCTGTTCGGGACGCTGAATTCTGTCCCAGTATTTGCACACTGCCTTGAATGCATCGTTGGCAGTAATAGCACAGCTGTCATACTGTTCAATCTGCTGTAAAACGGGATCGGGCTGACGGCAGGCAAAGGTATCACCGGGAAGAACAAGAAGAGGAATTCTGTTTGCTGTTGCAGTACCGCAAGCAGTTACCATATTAAGAGCACCGGGGCCTATTGATGAGGTACACGCAATAATCTTGCGACGCTTATTCTGCTTTGCATAAGCAATTGCAGCGTGTGCCATACCCTGCTCATTGTGACCCTGATAATATCTGAGGCTGTGTCCGCCCTGCTCAAGTGCCTGACCGATACCGACTACACAACCGTGACCGAAAATTCCGAATATACCGTCAACAAATTTTGTTTCTTTTCCGTCAAAGCTGATGTACTGATTGTCAAGGAACTTAACGAGCGCCTGAGCCATAGTAAGTTTCATATAAAATCAATCCTTTCGTTAAGGAATTTTAGTTACATAATTTCTGAAATTTTAACGGGTCTGCCTTCCTTAACAGATTTCTTTGCTGCAAGAGCAACAAGAATTGAATTAAGACCGTCAACACCTGTTGTGGGTGTTTCTTTGTCGTTCAGAACTGCATCAACGAACTGAACCATTTCGTCACGGAAGGATTGCATATATCTTTCAAGGAAGAAGTAGAGAGGCTTGTCAGTTGTAACGCCTTCTGCATTCATTACTGTAACGTTTGTTGGTGTATCATTAGCAGCCATTGCAGCACCCTTTGAACCGAACACTTCAATTCTCTGGTCATAGCCGTAAGCGGCACGACGGCTGTTATCAATTACACCGAGAGCACCGTTTTCAAACTTAAGATTGATAATAGCTGTATCAACGTCGCCTGCTTCACCGATTGCAGGGTCAACAAGGCAGGTTGCACTTGCATAAACTTCTGTTACGTCGCTGCCGGCAAGGAAACGAGCCATATCGAAATCATGAATAGTCATATCAAGGAACATACCGCCTGAAACTGCAGCGTATTCCGCCGGAGGAGGCTCGGGGTCGCGTGAAGTAATTTTGATAAGCTCAAGGTTACCAACCTTACCTTCGTTGATAAGTGAACGAACATGAGCGAAATTATGGTCAAAACGTCTGTTGAAACCTACCTGAAGCTTAACGCCGGCTTCAGCAACAGCGTCGATTACTGCCTGAACCTTTTCGGGAGTAAGGTCAACGGGCTTTTCGCAGAAAACGTGTTTGCCTGCCTTTGCAGCTTCAATTGAAATATCTGCGTGAGTATCTGTTGATGAACAAACAAGAACTGCATCAATATCCTTATCTGCAAGCATTTCTTTATAATCAGCGTAAACCTTTTCAATGCCGTACTTGTCAGCGAGCTCCTGAAGACCGTCTTTAAAAACGTCTGTAATACCGAGAACCTTTGCTGTGGGAACATTGTATGTAATTGACTGCATGTGTACCTTACCGATACGTCCGGCACCGATAATGCCGATATTTAACTGTTTCATTGCTTTTCAGCCTCCGTTAATTAAAAATGTAATATGCAGAAAAATGCACATTGCTATTTTGATTATAACACAAAGAACTGCTATATTCAAGAAAAATATAGCAGTTCTTTCAAACAAATATACTTGTTAATTTATGTGCGACTTATACAAATTTATTATTTTTTCGGTACAAGCCAGAAGCTGAATTCAAGTTCCTTTTTGAATTCAAACTTATACTTTCCTAGAGTGTCAGGGCCGCAACTGTTTGTGCCTGTTCCACGCATAAATCCGTCAATGTTTACTGATACAAGACCGTCATCTTTAATGTCTTCAATATGCTTGCTGTTGCGGATTGTTTCTTCAGTGTAGTTGTGTGCACTGAACGAGAAGTAATTCTTGCAGTTTACAAATTCAACACCCTTACCGTTTTCATCGGTAAAGCTGACATATCTCGTTTTTCCGTGGTTACCGTTGTCCTGAGGCTTGATATAATCCACATTAAGCTCGCTCACTTTGGCATCGTAAACACCGATTGCACTCTGAGCATTGAAATCAGGAAGGTTTTCATATTCGCCAAGACCGAAGTATCTGACATTTTCAAGAGATTTATCAAGATGAACGTTAAGTCCGAATCTCGGCAGGTCAATTTTGTTGAAGACAAAGCCTTTTCTTTCAAGCTCGGTTTTGATTCTGATTGCGCCGTCAGGATAAACAGTGTACTTGATTTCACTTTCAAATACAGTCTTTCCGTTAAACTTAAGAGCACCTTCGCACTCAACTTCAATTCCACCGTCTTTTTCTTTTATACCGTCAAATTTGCAAGCGTTTTCAAGCTTGTCGTAACCTGATTTCTTCCAGCCTTTAACGATGTTTCTGTCGTTATCGAGATAAGCTCTGTAAACATTGGGAGTAAAGCCTTTATCGCCACTGAGCATTTCTTTGCCGTCAATAATATAGCTCAAAAGCGCGCCACTGTTTTTGGAGAAAACAGCTTCACCACCGTTAAACTTTACAACAACCTTATCGCCTTTCTTTTCGTATGTAACTTCACCTTCAGCCTTGGAGACCTCCTTAACTGATTCATAGAGTGAAATCTGTTCTTTAGCAATATACTTACCGTCTTTATCGGTATAAATGAAATTGATATGCCAATCGTTATTCTGGTCAATCGGTGAATAATCAAGACTTACCTTTTCGGTTGCACCTGCTGCGGCAGTGAGTGAAAATTCGCCTGTTTCCACAACAGCACCATTTTTGAGAAGTTCAAAACTAACATTATAAATATCAGCAGCAAGAAACGCATTAGTGTTCCTGAAGATATAATCGTTAAAGCCCATTCTCTCGCATCTGATTGGTCTGTAAACCTCTCTCATTTCATAAGCACCTGTATGAGGTGTTCTGTCGGGATAGAAAAGACCGTCAACACAGAAGTTATCGTCGTGATAAGCTTCACCGTGGTCACCGCCATAGGTATACTTATACTTGGCGTTTTCGTTATAAACCGAATGGTCAGCCCATTCCCAGATACAACCACCGGTAAGATTGTCGTGAGCATAGATAATCTCCCAATAATCTTCAAGCGCACCGGGACCCACGCCCATAGCGTGACAATATTCACAAAGGTAGTAGGGTTTACCTTTATATCTTTTGAGGAATTTGTGTTCACCGATTTTCTTAACTACATAAGGATGCTGATACATCTCAGAAATTACATCGTAGCTACCTCTCGGAGTGCGGATTACACCCTCATAGTGTACGGGAAGCTCTGAAAGATTTTTGAGCATATCATAACAGGCATCCTGATTCTTCCATCCACCTGACTCGTTACCGAGACTCCACATTGTAATTGACGGATGGTTTTTATCTCTGTGATAAAGTCTCATAACTCTGTCACGCATTCTTGGAAGCCATTCATTATCATTACTGATAATGTTGGGTTTACCGGTAAATTTGAGATCGAGGTCATTCTGCGTACCGTGAGTTTCTATATCAGCCTCATCAATTACATAAAGACCGTATTCGTCACAAAGCTTTATAAGCATTGGGTCGGGAGGATAGTGAGACATTCTAACGACATTTACATTAAACTCTTTCATCAGAGTTACGTCTTTAAGAAGGTCTTCGCCACTCATAACATAACCGTTTATGTAGTGGGTATCGTGATGGTTTACGCCTTTGAACTTAATAAGCTTTTCATTGAAAAGGAATTTTTCGCCGTCAATTCTTACAGTTCTGAAGCCGATTCTTTCTCTTATGTATTCATAGGTTTTCTTCCCGCCTTTAACAGCAATAATAAGGTCATAAAGTTCGGGAATTTCAGCGCTCCACTCATTTACCTTAAGCTCTGAAAAATTGAAAACAGTCTTTGCTTCAGCAGTTTTTTCAAGCTGAGCAAGAGTTTTTCCGTCTTTGAGAATTTCAGCGGAAATTGTGCATTCATCGTTGTCAAAGCCTAAAGGCTTAACAGAAAGATTAAGACCGTAGCCCTCACCTTTTTTGTATGTTTTGACGTCATAATCAAAAACATACACTTCAGGATTTTCAGTTACGTAAACGTCACGGAAAATACCGTTTTCTCTGAACATATCCTGACATTCGAGATAAGTGCCGTTACACCAACGTGAAACAACGGCAAGAAGCTCATTCTCACCTTTTTCTACAAAACCGTCAAGTTCAAATTCAGCACTGTTGTGACTGCCTTCACTGTAACCTACATACTTACCGTTCACATAAAGAGTAAGGCTTGAGCAGACACCAAGGAAAGTGATAACGGGATGGGATTTGTCGTCTTTGATTGAAAATGTAGTACTGTACACACCAACCGACATTTCATCAGGTACGTTCGGAAGAGTCATCGGAAACTCATAACGCGTGTTAAGATAGCACGGGCTCTGATAGCCTGTTCTCTGCCAGGTTGAAGGTACATTAACCTCATCGAAATTCATAACATCAGTGTCAATATTAACCGGCAGACGTGAAATCTTTTCGTAGTATCTGAATTTCCAGGTTCCTGAAAGCACTGTAACAAGATCACTGTTGTATCTTTCAGAAATTGCACTTTGCTCAAGAAGCTTGCCCTTTTTACCGTAAGGTATAAAATAACTCCTTGCAGTAAGCCTGTTCTCCTCAAATACGCTGAAATTGTTAATGTTTAATTTCTTAATCTGATACTTCATATTCTTTCCTCCGTCACCAACAATTTAAACTATTATAACACATATGGGAAAATATTTCAATTATTAATTTAAGATTGTCTGACAATACTTTTAGTACAACAGGAAGATTTTTCGGGGGTAATTATTTTGTACTACAACAAGGTTGAAATCTGCGGAATTGATACCTCAAAACTGAAAGTATTAAGCGAAGAACAAAAAACTGAGCTTCTAATAAAAGCAAGACAAGGAGACACAAAAGCCAGAGAAGAGCTTATAACCGGCAATCTGAGGCTAGTTCTCAGCGTAATTCAGCGATTTTCCGGACGCGGTGAAAATCTTGATGATCTTTTTCAGGTGGGTTGCATCGGTCTGATAAAAGCAATTGACAACTTTGATATAAGTCTGAACCTTAAATTTTCAACTTACGCAGTACCGATGATTATAGGTGAGGTAAGACGTTTTTTAAGAGATTATAATCCAATACGAGTAAGCCGATCAATACGTGACACAGCTTATCAGGCGATGAAAATCAAAGAAAGAATCACAAATGAGAATCAGACTGAACCCTCAGTTGAAGAAATAGCAAAAGAAATGGGAGTAAAAAAAGAAACAGTTGTTCTTGCTCTTGAAGCAATTGTTGACCCGGTTTCATTGTATGAACCTGTTTATTACGATGCAGGTGATACCATTTACGTTATGGACCAGATCGGTGACAGCAACAGTGACGTAAACTGGATTGATGAAATTCTACTGAAAAAGTCTATCAATGAACTGCCTGAGCGAGAAAAGAAAATTCTTTCTCTCAGGTTTATGAACGGAATGACCCAAACTGAGGTTGCAACAGAAATCGGCATATCTCAGGCTCAGGTTTCAAGGCTGGAAAAAGGAGCGCTTGATAAAATTAAAAGCCACAGAAAGATTAGTATATAAAGAATAACGGCATAAAAATCCGGTACACATAAGCTAAATTATCTTGTGTGTACCGGACAAATTATTCACATTTTATAAATGCATTTTATCTTTTAAAAAGATTTGCAAAGAAATCGAAAATAAGCTTAAAGAATCTGATAAAAGCTGTAAATGGATTATCAGCCCACACATCATCTTTTTCATCAATCTCAGGAACCTCAATGAATTTTCCGTTTTCATAGTTAAAGAACTGTGGATATCTTGCGTCACTATGTACGGTCAAAGCACCGTCAGTGAGGAAAAACTCGGTAACTATCGGATCAATCTGATTAAGATGGTCATGTGCAAGGTTTTTTGAAAACCAAGTTGTTTCAGGGAAAAGACAGCTTCCTGCATAAACCTTGTTATCAGGTGAGAGATATCTTTCATCAAATCCGCTTATGGATTTCATAATTTCAAGCTCTTTTTCTGTAAATGTCTCATCGATAACAGTTCCAATTGCACCAAGTGAAAGTTCAGTTACCGTACCTCTGGCATCACCGGTCATATCACTGTCCTCATAGAACGGGAAAGACTGAAAGCCGTATTTTGCAAGAATACAGGTCTTCATTCCGTATTCTGCTTCACAACGCTTAAGTACACTTTCGTATAAAGGTTTGCCGGTTTCAGGATCGATATTGCCGAGCATATTATGATATCTGTCAATTTTCTCAATAAAGGCGCTGTAGTCACCTTCAGGCTCTGTTGTTTTGAAAACCATAAGTTTTGCTTTATCATAGTACTTTTCGCCAATCATTGACCAATATGACGGGAAGGTGCCGTATGAAACAAGTGCAAGCGCCGGCACAACTTCATCCGCAATCTTATCATAGATATTCTGAACTACATCAAGGCCGAGACCGAGAAGCTTCAGCTGATTAGAGACTGACAGCAGAACAGTAGCAACTGTCTCCATCATAGGATCTTCAAAAATATCATCGCTATCAAGAAGAAGCGCTACATAGCGGTCAATTGTATCAGCATCGAAAACAAGCGAACCGGACATAAGAGATCCGACTGCAATATAACCTGCAAGCGGTGTGGTGTTAAGTGCAAGATTGTTGAGTCTGAAAGGTGTGTCATACATACCAGCTTCACTCTTAGCTATATATGCCATAGCTACGTTTGAACCGTAACAACGGGCATGAATATTAACTTTCTCTACATTTTCTTTTGCACATACATATTCGACAAACTGATGGAGCTCATCAGCAGTATCGTAAGGAGAGTAACGCCAGTCATATCTGAAATAGTAATACTTGAGTCCGCCTGCACCAATTGAAGGCTGCTGAACTGAATAGTCCCAATCAATAGAAGTGTTTGATGAAGTGCCATCCTTATCAAGGACAGAGTCTTCATAAATCGGAATAAAAGAATTAACCAATGCCTGTATGTAATTGGTGTAGTCGTCTGTAAGCAGCGCGGGAACAAGCTCTTTCAATACAGGCTCAACCTGAGTCAAGATATACTCTTCACGAGTCATACCAAGGGGTTGGTTAACATTATCAGCCTGAATTCTTTTGCCATTTTCATCAAGAAGCCAATCACCGTTTTCATCAAGCTTATATACAGGTGTGTTTTGTTTACCGACAATATAAATTACCGGTAACTTGCTTTCGTCAGCAGCTGTTTCAGCCGCAACCGCAGGAATAACTAATGTAACGAGCATGATTAAAGAAAGAACAATAGCCGTTAATTTTTTCATTGTATACAACCTCCTTATTTTGTACGATAATTATATCACTTTTTTGTAAATATTTAATAGAAATATTAAGAATTTAATAACTGATAATTTTTTATTTAATAAATTTAATAAATTTATGTCATTTTTTCTTGCTTAACCTTATGGTCAATTACGTGTCTTGAAGCAAGCTCCTTATGAACGTCTTCAACAGTAATTCTCATTTCATTCATAAGAACCATCACATGATAAGCAAGGTCTGCTATTTCGTAAATTGTCTCTTTTTTATCGTCTGCCTTTGCAGCGATAATTACTTCAGTGCACTCCTCACCTACCTTCTTAAGGATTTTGTCAACGCCCTTCTGAAAAAGATAGGTTGTGTATGAGCCTTCAGGAAGAGTTTTCTTTCTGTCTGCAAGAAGGTAATAAAGATTCTGCATAGAAAATTCATTTAGGCTTTCACTGTGCCAGATTTCATTTGTAAAGCAAGAATCTGTACCCTTATGACAAGCAGGTCCGTCTTTTTCAACAACAACGGTAAGCGCATCGTAATCGCAGTCAGCAGTAATTGAAACTATGTGCTGATAATTTCCGCTTGTTTCACCTTTGAGCCAGAGCTCCTGTCTTGAACGTGAATAAAAACATGTAAGACCCTTTTCCATAGAAATTTTAAGGCTTTCTTTGTTCATATAAGCAACAGTAAGGACTTTCTTGGTTATTGAATCAACAACAACAGCAGGAATAAGACCTTTATCGTCAAATTTAAGTTTTTCTATATCAAAATCTATCATATTATAACCTCACATTAATTCTGTTTTCTCTGAGATACTTTTTAAGGTCAGGTATTTCAACCTCTCTGAAGTGGAAAATTGAAGCTGCAAGACCTGCATCAATATCGGGGATTTCATTAAAGAGAGTAAGAAAATCTTCCATTGAGCCTGCGCCGCCTGAAGCAATAACAGGAACATTTACTGCTTCAACTACAGCTTTAAGCATCTCAAGGTCAAAGCCTTTTTTTACGCCGTCAGTGTCGATTGAGTTAACCACAACCTCACCTGCACCGTTATCAACGCAGCGCTTAATCCAGCTTATAGCTTCCATACCTGTATCTTCTCTGCCACCTTTTGCAAAAACACGGAATTCACCGTCAACACGCTTTATATCGGCAGAAATTACTACACACTGATTTCCGTAAAGTCGGGCTGCCTCTTTTATAAGGTCAGGATTTCTTATTGCGCCTGAGTTTACGCTTACTTTGTCAGCACCGCATTTAAGTACACGGTCAAAGTCCTCAACAGTATTGATGCCACCGCCTACGGTAAGAGGAATAAACACCTTTGATGCAACCTCTGTAAGTACATCGGTGAAAAGCTTTCTGCCTTCAGCTGAAGCCGTAATGTCATAAAAAACAAGCTCGTCAGCACCGCAACCTGAGTAAAGCTCAGCAAGCTCAACAGGTGATGAAACATCATTGAGCCCCTCAAAATTTGTACCCTTTACAACTCTGCCGTTCTTTACATCGAGGCAGGGAATTATTCTTTTTGTAATCATTTTGCCACCTCAATTGCTTCTTTCAGATCTATTGCGCCTACATAGTAAGCCTTACCTACGATTGCTCCGTAAAGGTTCATTTCACGAAGTGCCTTAATATCTTCAAGGTCAGAAACTCCGCCTGAAGCGACAATATCCATACTGTATTTTCCGGAAAGCTCTTTATAAAGTTCACGGTTAGTTCCTTTCATAGCACCGTCTTTTGAAATATCGGTACATATAACGGTTTTTACACCGATTTCAGAAAGGTGTGAGAAAAATTCGTCAGCAGTTTTCTGCGATTTCTCTGTCCAGCCTTTAATTGCAACATAACCGTCTTTAAGGTCAACACCAACTGCAACGCTGTCCTTATATTTTTCGACACATCTTCTGAGGAAGTTTTCATCTGTGACGGCAGCAGTGCCGAGAATTACTCGTCTTACACCGATATCGATATATTTCTGTACGGTTTCATCATCTCTGATTCCGCCGCCGATTTCAACATCGAGATTCGTATCCTCAACGATTTTTTTTACTATATCAAGGTTAGGTGTTGTACCGAATTTAGCACCCTCTAGATCAACAAGGTGAATAAAGGTTGCACCGCATTCCTGAAACTTATGAGCAACATCAAGAGGATTTTCCGAATAAACTGTCATATTATCATAGTCGCCTTTATAAAGACGCACTGCTTTTTTATCATATAAATCAATAGCAGGTAAAATAAGCATTATATCCCCTCCTTATGCTTCACAGAATCCACGGAGAATGTTAAGACCCACTTCTCCGCTTTTTTCCGGATGAAACTGACAGCCGTAAACGTTTCCGTCAGAAACTGCAGCTGTAAATTCAATTCCGTATTCACTGCTGGAAGCTGTTGCATCGGAAAGGGCGGCAAAATAGGAATGAACAAAATAGACGTAGTCCCCTTCTTTTATGTATTTCCATAAAGGACAGTCTTTTTTTGTGAGTTTAAGGGCATTCCAGCCGATTTGCGGAATCTTGAGACTTTTATCGATTTTACCGTCAAAGCCCATAATATCGCCTTTTATGAGACCAAGGCCCCTGTGTTCTCCATACTCAAAGCTTCTTTCAAACAAAAGCTGCATACCGAGACAGATTCCCATAAGGGGTTTGCCGTTTTTTGCTTCTTCAATTATTACCTCGTGCAGACCGCTTTCAAAAAGCTTTTTTGCTGCATCTTCAAAAGCACCAACACCGGGAAGTATAATACGATCAGCACTTTTTATTGTATCAACATCATTTGTAATAACGGCATCGGCACCGATTGACTTAAGTGATGAAAGCAAGGAAAAGAGATTTCCGACACCGTAATCAATAACTGCAACCATTAAAGCACTCCCTTTGTTGAAGGAATTTTATCCTTGTTTTTTTCATCGATAGCAACTGCTGCTTTCATACTTCTTGCAACAGACTTGAACATACCCTCAATAATGTGGTGTGAGTTGTAGCCGTCAAGCTGCTTTATATGAAGAGTTATTTCAGCCTTCCTTACGAATGCTTCAAAAAACTCTCTTACGAGCTCGGTGTCAAAGTCGCCGACTTTTTCTGTAGGAATATCAGCAGTATATGCAAGAAAGCTTCTGCCGGAAATATCCACAGCAGAGAGAATAAGTGACTCATCCATGGGAAGAATTGTGTGCGCATATCTTGTAATACCCTTCATATCGCCGAGAGCTTTTCTGAACGCTTCACCAAGACAGATGCCAATATCCTCAGCAGTGTGGTGATAGTCAACATCAATATCACCCTTGCAGTTAACAGTCAGGTCAAAATTACCGTGACGGGCAAAAAGTGTGAGCATATGATTGAGGAAACCGCAGCCTGTATCAATCTGAGATTTTCCTTCACCGTCAAGTGTCAGATTAAGATAAATATCTGTTTCTGCAGTTGTTCTTTTAATTTCTGCACTTCTCATTTTTCTTCCTCCAAAATTGTTTTTACAGTGTCAACAAAAGCCTTCATCTGTTCTTCAGTACCGATTGTAATTCGGTTATACTGACAGATTCTTTCCTTTGTAAAATGTCTTACAAGAATACCTTTTTCTTTAAGATTGAGATAAAGGTCATTTCCGTCAATTGCATTATGCCTTGCAAAAAGGAAGTTAGCTTTTGACGGAAGAACTTCAAAGCCGAGAGAAACGAGCTCATTTCTTGTCCATTCTCTCACCCTTGCAATTTCCTTGCAGGCATTCATATAATATTCGTCCTCTTCAATTGCAGCCTTACCTGCAATCTGTGTAAGACGGTTGATATTATAGGGATTAGTTGAATTTCTGATAAGCTCAAGGTCAGCTATCAGCTCCCTTGAAGCAAAAGCAAAGCCAAGTCTTGCACCTGCAAGTGAGCGTGATTTTGAATAGGTACGGCAAACAATAAGATTGTCATATTTATCAATAAGATTAATTGCAGATTCTGCACCGAAATCTACATACGCTTCATCAATAAGCACAACATTATCTCTGTTTGACTTGATAATATCTTCAATTGCAGAGAGTTCAAGAGCTATACCTGTAGGCGCATTCGGATTTGCAATTACAACAAATTTGTTTGTATTTTTGTAGTCCTCAGGGTTGATTTCAAAGGAATCGGTAAGAGGAATTTCCTCATAATTAATATTATATAAATCACCGAAAACCTTGTAAAAGCCATAAGAAATATCAGGAAATACCGTTCCGTTTACTCCGCCATAGAGCATAAAAGCAAAGTTAAGAATTTCATCTGAACCGTTTGAAAGGAACACATTTTCAGTTTTAAGTGTGTATCTATTCGCCACGGTTTCCTTAAGTGCCTTACATTCGGGGTCACTGTAAAGATTGAGCTTTAATACTTCCTCACTGTTAACAGCCTTTATAACCGACGGTGACGGAGGAAAGGGCGACTCGTTTGTGTTAAGCTTTATGTACTTTTTATCCTGAGGTTGTTCGCCGGGAACATACTCTTTTAAAAGGGAAAATTTACTGTCTCTGAATCTGCTCATTATTCTTCCTCAAATCTGATTACTGCACTTTTTGCGTGAGCTGTAAGTCCTTCCTTTTCTGCAAAGAAAGCTACATCCTCAGCTACTTCTCTGAGAGCATCAGCAGTATAATATGTAAACTGTGATTTTTTTACAAAATCGTCAACTGAAAGCGGACTTGAAAATCTTGCAGTGCCGCTTGTGGGAAGAGTATGGTTAGGCCCTGCATAATAGTCACCAAGAGCTTCGGGACAATATCTGCCCATAAAAATACTGCCTGCATTCTTTACGCTGTCAAGATAATCAAAGGGATTATCAACGCAAAGCTCAAGATGCTCGGGAGCAATTTCGTTTGCCGCTTCAATTGCATCCTTAAGGTTTTCAGCAACGATGATTTTTCCGTTGTTATCTATTGATACCCTTGCAATTTCACTTCTTAAAAGAAGAGGAATCTGCTTTTCAAGGCTTTCACTTACCTTTTCGGCAAGCTCATAGCTGTCAGTTACAAGAACTGCACTTGCGTTTTTGTCGTGCTCAGCCTGAGAGAGAAGGTCTGCAGCAACAAAGTCAGGGTTGCTTTTTCCGTCAGCAACAACAAGAATTTCACTGGGTCCTGCAATCATATCAATTGAAACAAGGCCGAAAACCTGTCTTTTAGCTTCAGCAACAAAAGCGTTACCGGGACCAACGATTTTGTCAACCTTTGGAACGGTTTCGGTTCCGTAAGCAAGAGCTGCAACTGCCTGAGCACCGCCAACCTTGAAAATACGGTCAACTCCTGCAATTTTAGCAGCAGCAAGAATTACGGGATTTACTTTACCTTCACTGTTTGGTGGTGTTACAATGCAGATTTCACTGCAGCCTGCAATTTTTGCAGGAATACTGTCCATAAGTACGGTTGAGGGATAAGCAGCAGTGCCGCCGGGTACATAAAGACCGACCTTTTCAATGGGGGTGATTTTCTGACCGGTAACAATACCGTTCTTTTTGTTTATAACAAAAGATGTTCTCACCTGATTCTGATGGAATTCTCTGATGTTTTCAGCAGCGGTTTCAATAATCTTAATGAAACGCTCTTCAACCATACCGAAGGCTTCATCAATTTCTTCCTTAGTAACTTCAAGAGCTGTAAGGTCAGCATTATCAAACTTTTTGCAGTATTCAAAAAGCGCCTTATCTCCGTTTGCTTTTACGTTTTCAATAATATCGGTTACGATGTCTGAAACATCAACCTTTTCAGAGAGTCTTGAGAAAAACTCCTCTTTATTAACTTTGTTGTATTCTAAAATTTTAATCATTATTTATTCCTCACAATTTCAGAAAGACATTTTGTAATCAGGTCGATTTTATCCTGCTTGAACTTATATGACGACTTGTTGGAAATAAGTCTTGCACTTATGGGCACAATTGTCTCATAAGGCATCAGGTCGTTTTCAAGAAGGGTCTTACCTGTTTCAACGATATCCACGATAACATCGGAAAGCCCCAAAATAGGAGCAATTTCTATTGAACCGTTAAGATGAATTATATCAATATCTCTGCATTTTTCGCCGTAATATTTCGCAGCAATATTTGAAAACTTGGTGGCAACCTTAAGAGTTCTTGAGGCGTCATCCTTAAAGCCTTTTTTTGCCGCAACAGCCATTCTGCACTTGCCTATATCAAGATCGAGAAGCTCATACACATCAGGTGAATACTCAAGAAGAATATCCTTTCCTGCAACTCCGATGTCTGCAGCGCCTCTTTCAACATAAATAGCAACATCAGAGGGCTTTACCCAGAAATATCTGACGCCTTTTTCTGCGTTTTCAAAAATAAGCTTACGGTTATTTTCCTTGATTGATGGACACTCAAAGCCCGACTGTTCAAACATTGAGTAAACCTTCTCGCCTAATCTGCCTTTCGGCAAGGCAACGTTAATGAAATCCATTTTATTCACCCTGCCCTTCTCTTAAATCAAGCAGCTGTCTGTAAGTGATACCAGTAGCATCACCGTCAACAACCTTGACTTTTTTGCCTTCAGAAACGAACTGATTAACACCTTTAAGTACAACTGCAGGATCACTGTTCTTATCCTTGATTACAAGACAATCGCAATCGTATTCAATGTCATTTTCATTCATTCTTTCAAACATATCAACATAAACTGCAAAGCCGAGAGCTCCTGACGCTTTGCCGATTTTCTTCATCAGCTTATCATACTGACCGCCTGAAAGCACGGCTGCAGGTATGCCTTTAATGTATCCTTTGAAAATAACACCGCTGTAATAATTAACATCATCAATAATAGAAAAATCAATGTTAACATTTTTCATCATTCCGAGTGCAGTCAGCTTATCACAAATGGTTGAAAATTCCGAAAGTGACGCACTTATATTCTTATCGTAGGAATAAGGTGCAAAAGCAGTTTTGAAATCAGCTGTACTTTTGTACGTGCACATCAGCTTTGAAATCAGGTCATAAGCACCTTCCGAAAGCTTTCCGCACTCTTTCATTGCAAGAAGCTGAGAAAAATTCTTGCTTCTTATGTATGTAAGGATTTCTTTCTTCTCTTCATTTTCAATTCCTATTGTTTCAAAAACAGCGCTTACAAAGCCTGCATGTGAAATATCAAGGATATAGTTGCTGTCAATAAGCGCAAGGCTTTTTACTGCAAGACACACAACCTCAGCAATTTCATACACACCTATATCACCGATACATTCAAGGCCTGTCTGTGCAATTTCTTTAAATGAGTTGGTGCCACCGGATATGCGGTAAACATTTTCATCATAATAAAACTTATTAACTGTACCTTCGGTATCGGTTACATTCTTTATAATTGAAAGTGTAACGTCAGGCTTAAGCGCCATAAGTCTGCCGTTGGTGTCTGTAAAGGTTATAATTGAGTCAGAAATAAGAAAGTCCTTATTTCTCACATATAAGTCATATTCTTCAAATTTGCTCATTTTGTATCTGGTATAACCGAAACGGCTATAAAGAGAACGCAGAGCAAATGAAATTTTCTCTTCGCTTTTTAAAATACTGCTGTCAAACATCTTAAGATTCCTCTTTTATATTTTCTATGGCTTTTTTGTAACCGCCGTTACCGTAATTTATGCACTTTGCAACACGGCAGATTGTTGCCGTACTTGCCCCTGTTGCTTTGTTGACATCGACGTAGCTTTTGCCTTCAGTAAGAAGACACGCAACCTCAAGACGCTGAGAAATCGCCTGCATTTCCTGAATGGTAAAAATATCATCAAAAAAGTCACGGCAATCCTCGATTTTATCAAAGGACAATACCGCTTTATAAAATTTTTCAACCGCTTTTTCGTCAAGCTTATTCAACATAATCAGCCTCCGTCGTTTTATCGTGTTAGCATTCTACCACAATAAAGCGTTAAAGTCAACCCCACTGCGCAAAAAATAAGCCGCATTCAAGGATGAAAGTCGATGAATACGGCTTTTCTGTTTTAATCTTCTGTTTTGTTTTCGGTTTCTGTTGTTTCTGCACTTTCAAGTGCAGGTGCTTCTTCAGACGGCTCAATATATTCGCCTGTCATAAGAAGCTTGAAAACATCGCCGTCTGCTTTTTCGTGCTTAATAAGATATTCAGCAACTTTGTGAAGTTGATCAATATTGTCTTTAAGAATCTTTTCACAGCGCTTGTAAGCATCGGTTACGATATTCTTGATTTCTGTATCAATTTCTGCAGCAATTGCTTCTGAATAGTTTCTTGAGGAGCTGAAATCTCTGCCGAGGAAAACCTCATTGTTTGCCGAGCCGTACATAACAGGGCCAAGCTCATCACTCATACCGTAACGGGTAACCATTTTTCTTGCAATACCGGTAGCTCTCTCAATATCGCTTGAAGCTCCTGAATTTATATCTCCGAAAACAATAGCCTCCGCTACGCGACCTCCAAGAAAGACAACGATCTCGTCAAGCAAATAGTTCTTTGAAACATAAGATTTATCTTCAGAAGGAAGCTGCATTGTAAAGCCGCCTGCCATACCTCTCGGAATAATTGAAATCTGATGTACGGGGTCCTGAGAGTCAAGGTGGTAAGCAGCAACTGCGTGTCCTGCCTCGTGATAAGCTGTGAGTTTCTTTTCTTTATCGGTAATCTTATGGGATTTCTTTTCAGTACCCACAACAACCTTAATTGTAGCCTCTTCAATTTCTGCCATTGTGAGGGCCTTTTTCTTTCTTCTTGCAGCAAGAAGTGCCGCTTCGTTAAGAAGATTTTCAAGGTCAGCACCTGTGAAACCTGCTGTAGTCTTCGCAATTGTTGAAAGGTCAACATCAGGGCCGAGCGGTTTATTTCTTGCGTGTACCTTGAGAATTTCTTCTCTGCCCTTAACGTCGGGATATCCGACGGTAAGCTGTCTGTCAAATCTGCCTGGTCTTAAAAGAGCCGGGTCAAGAATATCAGGTCGGTTTGTAGCAGCGATAATGATAACACCTTCATTTGCACCGAAGCCGTCCATTTCAATAAGAAGCTGGTTGAGTGTCTGTTCTCTTTCGTCGTGTCCGCCACCCATACCGGCACCGCGGTGACGGCCGACAGCATCAATTTCATCAATGAAAAGTATTGAAGGTGCACTCTTCTTTGCCTGTTCAAAAAGGTCTCTTACTCTTGGAGCACCGACACCAACGTACATTTCAACGAAATCTGAACCCGAAATCGAGAAGAAAGGAACACCTGCTTCGCCTGCAACAGCTCTTGCAAGAAGAGTTTTACCTGTACCCGGAGGGCCAACAAGAAGAACGCCTTTGGGAATTCTTGCGCCGAGTTCGTTGAAGGTTTCAGGTGACTTAAGGAAATCTACAATTTCTGCAAGTTCAGCCTTTTCTTCGTCTGCGCCAGCAACATCCTTGAAGGTTGTCTTTCTCTTTTCGTCTTTGCCGAGCTTTACTCTTGCCTTACCAAAGGAAAGAGTACGGTTGTTTTCGTTCATTATGTTCTGTCCCATTCTGCGATAGAAATAGAACATAAACGCAGCAAGAATTATTGTAAGAAGTACCGTTGGCAGCATACTTGCCCACCAATAGTTGTTAGCACCTCGCACATAGTCATACTTTACGGGTGTATCCGGATTTTCAATGTTGTATTTTGTAATTGCGTTGTGAATGTCGTTAAGAAAAATATCAACATTGGGTACGGTATATTTCTCTTTCTTTCCCTCTTCTGTTGTTTTAAGCTTATACTCCATTACACCGTTTGAAAGGTTAAGGGAATACTCTGTAACTTCACCTGAAACAAACTGCTGAACAACCTGATAGTACTTAGGCGGTTCTTTTTTGTTCTCCTGACCTACAAAATAAGAAAGAGACAGAATAAGAAGCACGGGAATAATAATATAAAGCAGATTCCCCCACTTCTGATTATTCTGCTTGGGATTAAGATCATTGTTCAATGTATGGTCACTCCTTTATTTAGTATAAACTTCAGGCTTGAGTATGCCCACGAAAGGCAGATTACGGTACTTTTCGTCATAATCAAGACCGTAGCCGACAACGAAGGCATCGGGAATTTTTGCACCGATATACTTAAGCTTAAGCTCAACTTCCTTTGCACGTCTGTCGGGTTTATCAAGCAGAGAACAGCATTCAACGCTTCTGGGATTTCTTGCTTTAAGAACCTTTGTAAGCTTTTCAAGTGTTCTGCCGCTGTCGAAAATATCTTCAACTATGAGAAGGTCATAGTCTTCAATGTCATATTTAAGGTCGTAGGTGATGTTAACGACGCCTGAGGTTTCTGTTGATGAACCGTAGCTTTTTGCAGCCATAAAATCAATCCTGCAGGGAATACTAATTGCTTTCATAAGATCGGACATAAAACAGACCGAGCCCTTGAGTACACAAACGAGAAGAAGATTTTTATCCTTATAATCCTCATTGATTCTGTCTGCAATATTTTTAACTATTTTCGCAATATCTTCTTCACTGAAGATGATTTCCTGGATATCATTCAACATAATATATGCCCATCCTTTACTATTACATACACTTTGTCTGAGGCTGCTCTTTCAAGATAGTTACCGTCAATCCCCACACCTTCAACCCATACAACATTTTCACCGTCTTTTAAAACAGCAATTCTGTTTCGTTCATAGGGCGGGATTTTCATTTCATTGAACAGCTTTTTAAGACTTTTTGTAACTTTCCTCTTTTTAAGGTAAATCTTGTCCCCTTCACTTTTTGAAGAAAAAATCAAAGAGTTTCTGATCTTTGAAATATCAATGCCGTATCCTTCGTCTGCCTTAACAAGTTCAAATCTGCCAAAAGGTGTATCTGAAGAAAAATCAACTACCTCTGCAGACCAGAAATCAACAGCATCTTTTAAAGTGCAGAAATGAATTATATCACTCTCAAAAGAAATATACAAGCCCTTTGAAAGCTCAATACGGTTATTTTTTCTGAGAATAGCTTCTTCGCACAGAGAAATGTGCCTGTATTCGACCGGCTTACTCATTTTTTCTTCGAGAATAAGTCTGAAAGCACGTTTTCTTACTGCAGGATGAGACTTAAGAAAAGCTTCTTTCAGGTATCCGTCGGCAATAGCAGAGCACTTTAAAAGCTTTTCAGCCTCCATATTTATGAAATCACTTTCTTCTTCCAGTATTTCACCGGCTTTTGCAATCGAAGCGGCATAGGAAGGGTTAATTTCAGCAAAAGTCGGTAGCACCTTATGTCTGATGAAATTTCTGCTGTAATCCACTCCAAAGTTGCTACTGTCTGTTACAAAAGCTATATTTTCCTTTTTGCAATATGCTTCAATTTCTTCTCTTGAGCAGTCAATAAGTGGGCGGATTATATTAGGCTCTCTTGTGGCAGATATGCCTGAAAGACCTTTTGAGCCCGTACCTCTCAGAAGATTGAAAACAGCAGTTTCAACCGAATCGGAAAGTGTGTGAGCCGTTGCAATTGCATCGCAGCCAACTTTCTGAAAGCACTCATACCGTACTTTTCTTCCACACTCTTCTTCGCTTATTCCAAGCTTTCGGCTTAACGCAGGAATATCCTCACTGAAAACATAAAGCTCAATTCCGTTATTTTCGCAGTATTCCCTGACGTGTTTTTCATCGCGCAAAGCTTCAGCGCCTCTTATATTATGGTTAATATGAACTGCTTTTACAATAATATCATACTGAACCTTTAATTTAATTAAAATATCCGTAAGACACATTGAATCTGCACCGCCCGAAAGGCCGACTGCAACAGTTCTGACACCCTCAAGCATTTTATGCTTTTCAATTGTGCTTATAACCTTACATATCATTTCTGATTGTCTCCAGATTAGTGAACATTGTGTAATCGCCGTTCCACGCAACCTTAACAGTTGTTGTGGGGCCGTGTCTGTTCTTTGCAATTATGAATTCTGCTTCGTTAACTGCAGACTTCTCCTCACCGGGTACCTCATCTTTTTCAGTAGCATAATACTCATCTCTGTAAAGCATAATTACAATATCTGCATCCTGCTCAATTGAACCTGATTCACGAAGGTCAGAAAGCTGCGGTCTGTGTGACTTTCCTCTTCCTTCAGTGCTACGTGCAAGCTGAGCAAGTACAACAACAGGAATGTTGAGATCCTTAGCCATAAGCTTAAGATTTCGTGTAATTTCAGAAACTTCCTGAACACGGCTTTCAACTCTTGATCCGCTTTTCATAAGCTGAAGATAATCAACGAATACCGCATCAACGTCACGAAGACGGCGGATTCGCGACTTCATTTCCGAAACTGTCATATTTGATGTATCGTCAAAATAAAGCTCACAGTTACTGAGAAGAGCCGTTGCCGTTGCAAGATTTGCCCATTCCTGACCGCTGATGTTACCTGTACGCATCTTTGTACTTTCAACTCGTGCCTCAGTGGAAAGAACTCTCTGAGCAAGCTGCTCCTTAGTCATTTCAAGAGAGAAGAAAAGAACCTTCTTTTTTCCCATCATTGCAGTGTTTCTTGCAAGATTGAGGGCAAGACTTGTTTTACCCATAGCAGGACGGGCACCGATAATAAGAAGGTCAGAACGGTTAAGACCGGTAATAGCCTTGTCAAGATCTGTGAAACCGGTTGTAAAACCTTTGTATTTATCTTTATCGGGAGAGCTGAGCTTCTGAAGCTTATCGTATACTTCGTTTACGATAATATCACCGATTTTTGAAGGTCCTTTTGTAACCCTGCCCTGTCTTATGTCGTAAATTTTTTGCTCGGCAACCTCAAGAATTGAGTCAGCAGGCTCACTCGAAGTTGAAGCATCGGAAATTATGTCCTTTGAAACATTAATAAGTGACCTTATGTAATACTTTTCACGGATAATTTTAGAATATGCTTCAACATTTTCTGTTGACGGCACAATCTGAGAAAGAGTAAGAAGATACTGCTTTCCTGATGCATCGTCATAAACCTTGCTTGATTTAAGCTTTTCAAGTACAATCAGCGGGTCAATTTTTCCGCCGAGAGCGTCAATTTCCTGCATAATTGTGAAAATTGCTCTGTGCTGAGGCAGATAGAAATATTCCGGTTTTACAAGAATAAGCACCTGAGTAATGCAGGAAGGTTCAAGCAGGATAGAGCCGAGCACAGCCTGCTCAGCTTCAAGGGAGTACGGCATATTAACTTCATCAACAGAAGCAAAAGTATTTACTCCGTCCATTTTTTTCACCTCAAAAAATTATTCTCCTACCATAACAAAAAGCTTTGCAGAAATACCTGTGTAAAGCTTTACTTCAAATTCAAAAGTGCCGAACTGTTTTATATCTTCAACAACAATTTTTTTCTTATCAACCTTGATACCGAATTCGTCATTAATCTTCTCGCTGAGCTCTTTAGAAGTTACAGAACCGAAAAGCTTTCCGTTTGCACCGGCTTTGGCTGTAATTTTAATTGTCTTACCTGATATTTTTTCTGCGTTTGCTTTTGCTGCAGCTGTTTCGGTTGCAATTCTGTATTTTTCAGCCTGTTCACGGTTTTTAAGCTCTGACATATTCTGAGCATTTGCTTCAACTGCAAGATTCTTCGGGAAAAGGAAATTTCTTGCATAGCCGTCTGATGCGTTTACAAGTTCACCTTTTTTGCCTAAACCTTTTACATCTTGTTTTAATACAACTTTCATATTTATTTACCTCGCTTTATATTTTTCTGAAATAATTATCTATAGCCTTTTTAAGGCGTTTTGTTGCATCCTCTGTACCGCAGCTCTGAAGCTGACAAGCAGCCATAGTCTGATGGCCTCCGCCGCCAAGCTCTTCCATAACAAGCTGCACATTAATTTCGCCGTAAGACCTTGCAGAAATATTGGTATTCGCACCGTTTTTATAAAGAACAAAGGAAGCTCTTACACCGTCTATGTTTATAAGCTCATCAGCCGCCTGAGAAGTTACAAGGCGTATATTCGGAATGTCACCTTCTGCAGAAGAAATTGCACAGCTGTTATAGGTTTCAGCTTTATCTATAATTGCGTTTCTGTGTTTAAATACATCAATATCGCTTGAGAAAAGCTTTTTGCATTCAACCGTGTTTGCGCCACGTCTTTTGAGATACGCTGCAGCTTCAAAAGTTCTGACACCCGAACGTATAATGAAATTTCTTGTGTCAAGCATAATACCTGCAAGCATAGCCGTTGCTTCATCTGAGTCAATAATATCCCTGCTGTCAACATACTGAGATATTTCAGCAACCATTTCACAGGCTGAGGATGAATTCGGCATATGATAGAACATAACCGTATCTTCAATATAGTCAACTGCTTTTCTATGATGGTCAATAACCATTACCTTTTCGCAAGCTGAAAGAAGCTCGGGATATTCAGTGAAATCCTCCCTGTGGGTATCAACAACCACAAGAAGAGTGTTTTCACCCACAAAAGACATAATGTGTTCAGGTGAAATAAGAACTTTTTCGTTGCAGCTGTCAAGGAAATTCTGTACGAGAGAATAAGCAAGAGTTGTCTTAAGATTGATGCAGATTTTAGCTTCCTTGCCGAAGTGCTTAGCTACAGAGTACATACCAACAGCAGCACCAAAGCAGTCAAAATCGGAATATCTGTGACCCATAATTATTACGTTTTCACTGTCTTTGATTATTTCCGAAACAGTTTTTGCAATAAGTCTTGTTTTAACCTTGTTTTTCTTCTCAAAGCCGGCAGTTACGCCACCGTAAAATCTGTACTGTGCCTCGTGCTTTATTGCAACTTGGTCGCCGCCTCGGCTCTGCGCCATATCTAGTGCCTGACGTGCAAAATTGTTTGCATCAATAAGGTTATCAGCCTTACCGATGCCCATCGAAAGGGTTATATCGGCAGATTTTCCTCCGTAGGAATAATCACGGATCTTATCGAGTATATCGAACTTATCGGCAATCATTTTCTGCAACGTTTTTTCTTCAGCGAATATAAGCATTCTTGCATTGGAGAACTTTCTGCAAAGAGCACCGTAGGAGGTTGCCCAATCATCAATAATCTGCTCAAGCTGACCGAAAATTGAAGCACACTCACTTTCCTTGAACTCATTATAAATTTCATCTGAGTTATCAAGCACAGTAAGAATAACTGAAGGCCTTGAATCGTAGTAATCCTTCTCAGTAAGTCTTAATTTCGTCTCATCGAAGAAATAAAGAAGGAAAACTATTTCATTTTGAAGGTTAATGGGGCTTGAATATACGGAAAAATAAAGATTTCCAACCCTTACTCTCGCACCGTCGCCAAGAAATATTTTATCAAGGCTGTTCTTTTTAAGTATTTCTTTTATATTTGAACAGCTGTTGTTTTTATCTATGGAAAAGGTTTCAATAAACTTATCATTGAACCAGACAATGTCACCGTTTTCTTCAACAACACTGCAGGCAACCGCAAGTCGTTCAAAGGCTTTTCCCTCTTCAAAATTCAGCTCTTCAGACACAGTTTTAACCTGGTTAAGAAGCTTTGATTTTTTGTTTTTGAAATACAGATACTTTCCTGCGACAGTTAAAACAATAAGTGTCAGCTGAACAAGACCCAAAGCCATATTCAGTGTCATCACATATATGCTGAGAATTATAGCAATAACAAACGCAGGCAGTGAAGCATCATATATTTTCCAGATTTGTTTCATAATTTATATCTCCATAATAATCGGAAGAATCATGGGACTTCTCTTTGTTTTTTCATACATAAGTCTTGAAACATCGTCACGAATACGGCTCTTGATTGTGCCCCAATCGTAGATTTTTCTGCTGTGACAACGTTCAAGAGTTTCAAGCGCTGTTGCTCTCGCCTGGCTTATGAGCTCTTCAGATTCCTTAACGAAAACGAAGCCTCTTGAAACGATATCCGGACCTGATACAAGCTCACCGCTGACTGAATCAATCGTAGCAACAATAATGATTATACCGTCCTCAGCAAGATGCTTACGGTCACGAAGAACAACCGAGCCGACATCGCCTACACCGCTTCCGTCAACAAAAATCTGTCCTGCCGGTACAGTTCCGGTGCACTTGATTGCGCTTTCACTCACCTCAACAACCTTGCCGTTATCTGCAAGAACGATATTCTTTGAGGGTATACCTACAGATTCAGCGAGAGCTGCGTGCTTCTGAAGATGCTTCTGCTCACCGTGAACGGGAATAAAATACTGAGGCTTTACAATGCCAAGCATAAGCTTCAGCTCTTCTCTGCAGGCATGCCCCGAAACGTGAACATCATACATTTTTTCATAAACCACTTCAGCACCATGCTTCATAAGCTCATTAACTACCCTGCTTACAGTTTTTTCGTTGCCGGGAATGGGATTAGCTGAAATAATAACATAATCATTCGGGCCGATTGCAACCTTACGGTGATCAGAAAACGCCATTCTCGTAAGTGCCGACATAGGCTCACCCTGGCTGCCCGTTGTAATCAGTACAATTTCATTTTCTGCGTACTGATTAATCATATCAAGCTTAATGAGAATTCCTTCGGGAACATCAAGATACCCCAGCTCAGAGCTTACGGCAACAACATTTTCAAGGCTTCTGCCTGAAAGTGCAACCTTCCTGCCGAGAGTTTTTGCAACATTGATAATCTGCTGAACTCTGTGAATATTTGAAGCGAAGGTAGCAACAATAATTCGTCTGTTTTCCGCCTTTCTGAAAAGAAGCTCAAAGGAGTCGCCTACCTTGCTTTCGCTTTCAGTGTAACCGTGACGCTCTGCGTTAGTGGAGTCAGCCATCATGCAAAGAACGCCTTCTTTACCGATTTCGGCAAATCTTGCAATATCAATCATTTCACCGTCAATAGGCGTTGTATCTATTTTAAAGTCACCCGTATGAACAACAGTACCTGCAGCGCACTTGATTGCAAGTGCTACTGCATCGGGAATTGAGTGGTTAACGTGGATAAATTCAACGCTGAATTTACCGAATTTCACTGTATCACCGGGTTTTACAACGTTAAGCTTTGCACTGCCGAGAAGGTTATGCTCTTTGAGCTTGCCTTCAATAAGTCCGTTTGTAAGTCTTGTGCTGTAAACGGGAATATTTACTTTCTTAAGAAGGTACGCAAGTGAGCCGATATGGTCCTCATGTCCGTGAGTTATGCAAATACCCTTAACTTTATCTGCGTTCTTTTCAATATAAGAAAAATCAGGAATTACAAGGTCAATACCCGGCATATCCTCATCAGGAAAAGCAAGACCGCAGTCAACAAGGATAATTTCATCCTCATATTCAAAAAGGGTTATATTCTTGCCGACCTCATTAAGACCTCCAAGAAAAGCAATTTTAACGGGTGTAGAGGGCACAACTTTTTTCTCGGGTTTTGCCTTTGATGGTGCAGTGCTTTTTGAAAGCATATTCTTTTTCTTTTTATAGTAAAAGGGTTTATTTAACTTTCTTGTTTTCTGAGCAATCTGTTGTTTCTGATTATTCTGCTTTTGATTATTCTGTTGCTGCTTTGAAGCTTTACTCTTATTCTGAGCATTCTGCTGATTTTTGTTGTTTTGTTTCTTATCACTCATTTAAAATATAATTCACTCCTTATCAGTCGGAAAGTCACTTTTCCGACTACGTTTATTTATGTATATCCGAATTAAGTTTCATAATAATATATAATTACCCATAGTAATAGTATTATAACATATAATACTATTTTTTCATCTCTATGTCAAGAAATATCGGCATATAAAAAGTGCAGACGCAAGCATTTTACGTCTACACTTTTATTATTTATCAAAAAGCTCTCCCTTGAGAGAAATTTCTCCTTCACCTGGCGCATCAAAAAGATATTCGCCTAAATCAAGCCGTGATATCCTATGTCCCGAGGTGCGCTTTGAAATTTCAGGCGGCATCATATAGTTTTTACCGTACCATCTTGTAAGATATCCGTCAGTATCATTAACTCCCGGAAAGGCGCAGTTTTCAAAGCTTACGGTTTTGCTGCCCGTTGCCCACTCAGCAGGAAAAGCGCCTTTCTTTATGTAAAGGCCTGTTCCGTCGAGCAAAAATCTGCTACTCTTATTTTTTTCAAACAGTCTGAGAATTTTTTCAAAAAGTCTGTGGTAAAAAGAGAAAGGAATAAGGCAGACAAACGGAAGAATAAATGCTGATACGGCTGCAAATTTTCCTTCAACCGGCTTTTTTGTCCATCTGATATGTATAAGCCTTCTCAGCATAACAATCAGGAACACGTGGAGCTTTTGCAGAAGTTTTGAGTTAGCGGTTTTATCAAACACAAAAACGTCAAGAAAAATGCCGTTTTCCATATCGTCATACTGATTTGAATGCTCCGAGCTGAAATAAGTGCCTTTCAGGCGGACTTTATCGTAAATGTAATGAGTGGTCTTTTCGTTTCTGTATGACTGATAAGCATAGGCGTCACTGAGCTCATCGGGACAGATTTTACGGAATTTTTCAAAATCCACACGAAGCATACAGATATCAACGTCATCATCCCAGGGAATAAACCCTTGATGACGTACTGCACCGAGAAGTGAGCCACCAACCAGATAGTAGCTGATACCGTGCTTTTTGCATATTCTGTCAACCTCAGAAAGAATTTCAGTTTCTTTATGCCTTATTTTCTGCACTTTGCCGTCATAGCTTTTCTTTACATAATTTTCGATATATGCTTCTTCACTGTCGGGAACAGTTTTTAATAGTGATTCATCAAGACTGAATGTGTTTTCACCGCAAAGTGCCGTGATTTTGTGACATGAAAGTGACTTGTATCCACTATCTGCAGTTTCATTTTTAGAAAAAGACAACTGTACATTTTTGCTGTTAAAACTTTTATATATACTATTCTTAATGTCAGCAACCGTAAACTGCATATTGCTGCCGTTATAGATATTACCATTTTTACCGAAAGCTATAACACTGTAAATATCCCTCAGCACTGCAGAGATGTATGAAACAGATACATAACGGGAAAAATCAGCTTCAGAAAGTTCAATACGGTTATTGCTTCTGAAATTTTTAATTATGCTATAAATCTCACAATCGCAGTTGATTTCTGCACCGTAAATATTTGTGTATCTAAGCACTTTGATGTTGAATTTTTCTGCATAGGGTTTCAGAGAATTTTCAAAATCAACCATAGCGCTTATACTTCTGAAGGTATTATCATGCTTTGCGAGGGCTGAAAGCTCTCTTTCGGAAAGAGCTGTTGCTTCTGACGGAATTGCTTTTTCAAAATCAAAAACAGAAACGAATATGTATTGACTGTAGCTTTCTGCGTTTTCAAAAAGCTCAGTAGCTTCAAAAGTCTTACCATCAGTAAAATCAAGGGTGTAAATAAGCACTTTTTCCCTTGAACTGTTTTTTGTGCACCTGTTTTCAATTTCTGAAACATACTTCTCAAGACCGAAGCAGTCACCTTTTACGGTTACCTCAGCCATATCAAGCTTTTTAGCATTTATAAAATCAAGAATATTTGCTACTTCGTCAGAAAAGAAACAGTTCATATCAATAAATTCCTCTGATTAAAATTGTTTCTTTGATTATACTATTTATGAAATTATTTGTCAACCGAGATAATTTTGCATATTTCATCCAAATTTTTGTTTATATGTTGCATATTTTTTCATTTTGGTGTATAATTAATTGGATTTTATTAAGGAGAAATGAGAGAAATGAAAACCGGGCGTCTGATTGATATGCATGTTCATACGGATAACTCTCCCGACGGAGTTCACTCACCGATGTATGTATGTGAACACGCAGTGAAAAATAATTTAGGTGCAATTGCATTTACTGACCACTGCGAGGTTGACACATACTACAAAGATAAGTATAATAATATGGTTTTTCACTCATATTTTGAATGCAGTAAGGCAAGAGCAGCTTTCCGCGGTCAGCTTCTTGTGCTTATAGGCCTTGAAGTCGGACAGCCATTGAGCGACATTGAGCTTGCAGATAAAATTATTTCTGAAAAGCCTTATGATTTTATTCTGGGCAGTATTCATACTCCCAAAGGCTTTAACGGTCAGGATATCAAGAACATTGAATACGACAAGATTGATGTATATAAATTTATGAGTGATTATTTCCGCGAGCTTTCTGAACTTGCTAACTGGAAAGGTTGCGACTGCCTTTCTCATCTTACAGCTCCTATGCGAAGAATCGAAGGAAGACACAAAATTGATTTCGATTACAATCTTATCGGTAAGGATGTTGACAATCTTCTGAAAGAAGTAATAATGAACGGTAAATCAATCGAAATAAATACTTCGGGACTACGTCAGCCAATCGGAAAGACAATGCCCGAAGAGTCTATTATAAGACGCTATAGAGAATTGGGCGGTACAAAAATAACCGTCGGTTCCGACGCACACACTGCACAGGACGTCGGCAAGGGACTTACAGAGGGAATTACTCTTGCAAAAAAATGCGGTTTTGAGAAGTTAACCTTCTACGTAAAAAGAGAACCGATTGAAGTTGAAATTATATTATGAGGTGGTAAAATGGAAAACGAAAACAGCATAGGCATTAAAATAAGTAAAAAAACCGTAATCGGTGTTACGGTAATACTTGTTGGCATCATGATTTTAGGCGGTATTCTTACTCAGATTATCCCTTCCGGTGCCTATGACCTTGACGAAACAGGCGCAATAATCAACGGCACTTATCATGAAATTGCAAAAAGCGAAGTGGGCTACAGCTTCTGGAGAGTGTTCGTCTCCCCTATTGAGGCGTTTATCTTCGATACATCCTCAGCTTTGACAGGTGTAATCATTATTCTTGTAATTACGTTCATCGGCGGCACCTTCCTTATTCTTTCCAAAAGCGGCGTTATGAAATATATGATGTGTGTGCTTGTGAACAAGTTTGAAAAGAAAAAGTATTTTCTTCTTGCAGCGCTCATTCTTGCGTGTATGCTTTTGAGTTCCTTTGCAGGTGTACTTGAAGAGTCAATAACCCTTGTACCCTTTGCAATTGCAATTTCGCTTTCTTTCGGGTGGGACTCCTTTGTCGGTCTCGGTATGAGCCTTCTTGCAGTTGCATTCGGCTATTCTGCTGCGACTTTCAACCCGTTTAATGTTGGTCTGGTTCAGTCGATGACTGACCTTCCAATGTTCTCCGGTGTAGGTTACAGACTTTTTGTTTTCCTCATAATCTACGCTATACTTGCAATTTTCTTTGTAACCTATGCTAAGAGAGTTGAAAAGAATCCGCAGAAATCGCTCTGCTACGAATCAGACTTCGAACTCAGAGAACGATATGCAGTTGAAAAAGAATCCTCCGCACTTCTGAGTAACAAATCACTTTCAAAGGGTGCTGCAGCCTTCGGCAAAGCTCTTCTCACCGTGCTCGGCATTACAATTGTCTGCCTGGTTGCTAACATCTTTATTGATAATTCAACAATCTCAGACATCATAGGATATATGCCCCTTGTTTCAATGACAATCCTTTTTACAATCGGCGGCATAAGGGCCGGCACCCTTTCAGGTATGACCAAAAAAGATCTTAAAGCAGGCTTTATGGAAGGAATTAAAACAGTTCTTCCCGTAGCTCCTATGATTATCCTTATAATCTGCGTAACCTACATACTTAAAAGCGGTATGATTATCGATACAATGCTCTACTATGTTTATGACCTTATAAAGGAGCAGAATCCGTACGCATCTATTATAGTCATTTTCTTTGTAATCTGCGTATTCGAGTTCTTTATCGGCAGCGGCACTGCAAAAGCCTTTCTCCTTATGCCGATTCTCCTTCCACTTGTAAATATGGTAGGCATCGGCGAACAGAATCTTATTCTCTCATTCTGCATCAGTGACGGCTTCTGTAACGTTCTTTTCCCCACAAACGGGCTTTTAATGATTGCACTCGGTATGCTTGGAGTTTCATATCTTAAATACATAAGAATCACTTGGAAGCTCTTTGCTGCAGAATTCATTGCCGCTATCGGACTTATGCTTTTTGCACAGTATATTGGTTACTAAAGACAAAAAAATGCACCCTCGTCACCGTTATGATGACGAGGGATTTCTTTTACATATCAGAGAGATAAACTCTTGTTTCATAGGGTCTTGACATAAAGCCGTTATGGATAACCGGATTATTCTCATAGTTCCAGAGAACGAGCTCAGCGTCATCCATTTTGAAATCAGCAGTGTTGATTCTTACCGGCTTTTCTTCATCTGTAAGTGAGCAGATAACAAGCATCTTTTTATTTTCATAATGTCTGATATAAGCAAAAATCTTTGTGTCGGTATCAAGAAGCTCAAAATCACCGTACTTGACAATGTCATTTTCCTTACGGAAACGGAGAATTTTCTTATAATAGTTAAGGATTGAATCAGGATTTGCAAGTTCAGCCTCAGCATTGATTTCTGTATAGTTGGGATTGATTTCAAACCAAGGCTCATCAGCTGTTGTGAAACCTGCATTCTTCTCAGCACTCCACTGCACGGGAGTTCTTGCATTATCTCTTGAAGCATACATGCAGAACTTCATTGTTATTTTGTCGCTGAATCCGAGCTTTCTGAAAAGAGCATAGGTGTTGATTGATGAGACATCCTTGTAACGGTCAATTTCAGTAATCTTCGGGTTTGTCATACCGATTTCCTGACCCTGATAAATAAAGGGTGTACCGCTCTGACAAATATACATTGTTGCGAGCATTTTGCCGCTTTCCGTACGGTATTCTTCGCTACCGTAACGGGAAATAATTCTGGGCTGATCGTGGTTTTCAAGATAGTTTGCGTTCCACGCTCTTTTATAAAGCTTAGTCTGCCAGTTATTGTAAACCTTCTTAAGTCTGCCTCTGCGGAAAGGTGTAACAATCCAATTGGTGATAATGTTGTCGCAGTTCATATGCTCGAAGTGGAACATCATATTAAGAAGCTGATCCTCACCCTCTTCAATAAACTGAAGAGCCTTCTTCGGTGTCATCATCGGAGCTTCACCAACTGTGAAGCAGTCATATTCATCGTAGATTTCCTTGAACTCACGGAGATATTCACGAAGGTGAGGTCCGTTTGAGTAATGCTCAATACCGCATGCTGTGGGAAGCGGGAAGCCGTTAGGTAAGCCGGGCTTTTTCGAAATGAAAGTAATAACGTCTTCTCTGAAGCCGTCAACACCTAAATCAAGCCAGAAACGGATAATATCCTTGACTTCCTTACGCACCTTAGGGTTATCCATATTGAGGTCAGGCTGTTCCTTTGCAAAAACGTGAAGGTAGTATTTGTCGATATCCTTGCAATATTCCCAGGCCTTACCCTGGAAGGTCGAAAGCCAGTTGTTGGGCTCTTTGCCCGGTGCCCTTCCTTTTCTCCAGAAGTAGTAATCGTGATAAGGATTATCTTCACCCTTCATACTTTCTTTGAACCATTCATGTTCGCTTGAGGTATGGTTAACAACAAGGTCCATAATAACCTTAAGATCACGCTTATGGCATTCTGCAATTACTGTTTTGAATTCTTCAAGAGTTCCGTATTCCTTTGAAATATCTCTGTAATCAGCTATATCGTAGCCGTAGTCAGCATTCGGCGAAGGATAAAGGGGCGAAAACCAGATAGCATCAACGCCAAGCTCTTTAATGTAATCAAGCTTTGAAAGTACACCCTTAAGGTCACCGATGCCGTCGCCGTTACCGTCGCAGAATGAACGTGGCCATATCTGATATACGGACATTTCTTTGTACCATTTTTTCTCCATAAAAACACTCCTTTTGATAATGGGGCTGCACATAAAATGCAGCCCCTAATAAATTTATCTGATTTTATTTTGCATTAGCTGCTTTACGTGCTTCAACCTCAGCAACCATTTCTCTCTGACGTTTTTCCGTAATTGTGTAGAAGAACATGGGAACAGCACAAGCAAACATACTGATTACACCTGAAAGGATAAGCACATTCCAAAGTGAGTTGGGTGATTCAACAGTACCTGTTTCTGTGTTGATGCCTGCGATGCTCATTGACATTACGCCGATGAATGCGCCTACAGCCATACCGATTTTATTGATAAGAGTCTGCATAGCAAAGCAGATGCCTTCGCCTCTTTCGCCTGTCTTCCATTCAAGGTAGTCAACAGTGTCACCTATCATAGCATATGTCATAATGTTGTTTACACCCTGAGGAATACCGAGAAGAACAAGACCTATTGCGCATACAATGAGCTTCCAGGGAGCATCATAGCCCACAAAATACATAACAGCCATTACAACACCGCCGAAGAGATGAACAATAATGTATGTATATTTTTTGGTGAACTTCTTTGTGAGCCAGGGAACAAGAACTGAAGCTACAAGACCGCCGGGTACAACAAGAAGTGTAATGATACCGTAGAGACCTTCATTCTGAAGAATATACTTTGCAAAATAAAGACCGCCTGTGTATGAGTAAACCATTCTTGCGCCGCCAAGGATACCTGAAAGCACGATGAGAAGAAGTTCCTTGTTCTTGAAGAGGAGTTTGAGGTTGTGACCGAATGAGGGTGCTTCGCCTTCAGCTGTAAATCTTTCTTTTGTGTTGTTGAAGCCGTAGAAGAACATAGGCATAGCAATCACAACGAAAACAACTGCACAGATGAAGTATATCCATTTAAGAGTGTTAGCATTATCTTCAATTGAAGCTTTCATAACTGTGCCGATAAAGGTCTTTGCGCCTTCTGCATCTACGCCATAGTCGTTCATAATGAGAGCAATGTGTTCTGCTGAATCTGTATACTTGAACTTAGCAGTGAGAGCATCTGTGATGATGGGCACACCAACTGTTACAAGACCTGCACCGACTGTACAAGCAAGACGTGCAACTGTAAGGATGTTACCTCTAACAGTTGTGTCATTTGTAAGACAGGTTGAAAGTCCCCAGTAAGGAACGTCAGCAACTGTGTATACAACTGACCAGATTACATAGATAGCTGAAATAATTGCGAAAGTTGCAATAGACTTTGCTTCAAAAACGGGAAGGAAACAAATTATTGTTGTTATGCCGATAGGAATAGCCATCCATTTGAGGTAAGGACGGCATTTACCCCATTTAGTACGGGTCTTATCAACTATACTGCCCATAATGGGGTCGTTGAATGCGTCAAAAATTCTTGTTGCAAGCATAAGGAATGCTACCGCCATACTACCGGAAATTGCACCGAGCTTAACATCGCTTGCACCAAAGAGAAGTGCGTCTGTTAAAAAGATTGTGAGATATGAACCTACAATAGTACATATAAAGTTCTGTCCGATACCTGTAACACTGTAGGCAATTGCTTCCTTCGGCTGAACACCCTCACCGGGAGTTGTACCGAAGAGTTTGTGAAGTAATGGATTGATTTTCATCTTTTACTCTCCTTTTGATATGTTTGTTCATAAAAGGTATTGTATCACCATTTACATAAAAAGGCAATATTTATTTCGCGATTTGTACAAATTTAATAGTTAATAATAAATTAACATAAAATCGACACCCGTACAATTTTTTCGTACAGATGCCGATTTTTTTATTTCATTATATTTCTGAGATACTGTCCCGTATATGAGTTTTTACACTCAATAATCTCCTCAGGTGTACCTTCGGCGACAATCATACCGCCGCCATCCCCGCCTTCAGGACCAAGATCAATAATGTGATCAGCTGATTTAATTACATCAAGATTATGCTCAATTACAATCACAGAATTACCTTTGTCAACAAGCTCCTGCAGAACATTGATAAGTCTGTGCACGTCAGCAGTATGAAGTCCCGTTGTAGGCTCATCAAGGATATAAACCGTTCTGCCTGTTGCGATTTTTGAAAGCTCAGTTGAAAGCTTCACTCTCTGCGCTTCACCACCTGAAAGTGTAGTTGCAGGCTGACCGATTTTAACATAACCGAGACCTACATCATAAAGAGTTTTAAGCTTACGGTAAATCTTAGGGATATTTTCAAAGAACATCATTCCCTCTTCAACCGTCATTTCAAGCACATCATAAATAGACTTACCCTTGTATTTTACAGCAAGAGTCTCACTGTTGTACCTCTTTGCCTTACACACCTCGCAGGGCACGTAAATATCAGCCAAAAAGTGCATTTCAATTTTCACAATACCGTCACCCTGACAAGCTTCGCAACGGCCGCCTTTGACATTGAAAGAAAATCTGCTTGCAGTAAAGCCCTTTGCCTTTGCATCGGTTGTTGCAGCAAAAAGCTCTCTTATATCACCGAATACACCCGTATAAGTTGCAGGATTTGAACGAGGCGTTCTGCCTATGGGTGACTGGTCAATGTCAATAACCTTATCAAGGTATTCAAGGCCTTCCATTTTTCTGAATTTTCCGGGCACTTTCTTGGAGCCGTTAAGTTCATTAGAGAGATGCTTGAACAAAACCTCGTTTATAAGAGATGATTTGCCGGAGCCCGAAACACCGGTAACACATACAAATTTGCCAAGAGGAATACTCACATTGATATTTTTAAGGTTGTTCTGTGATGCATCGTAAATTTTAAGGAATTTACCGTTTCCTTCGCGTCTTGTTTCAGGCACAGGAATTTGCTTGCGACCACTAAGATACTGTCCCGTAACGGAATTTTCGCAGTTTATGATATCATCAACCGTACCTACACAAACTACTTCACCGCCGTGAATACCTGCACCGGGACCGATATCAACAACATAGTCTGCCTGCCGCATTGTGTCTTCGTCGTGTTCAACAACAATAAGCGTATTACCGATATCACGAAGGTGCTTAAGCGTTGCGATAAGCTTGTCGTTGTCACGCTGATGCAGACCGATACTCGGCTCGTCAAGAATATAAAGTACACCTACAAGAGACGAACCAATCTGAGTAGCAAGTCTGATTCTCTGACTTTCACCGCCTGAAAGTGACCCTGACTGTCTTGTAAGAGTGAGATAATTGAGACCTACACTCTGCAAAAATGACAGTCTTTCTTTAATTTCCTTGATAATGAGCCTTGCAATCATCATCTCACGTTCAGTGAGCTCTTCAGGAAGATTTTCTACGAACTTAAGACACGCAGTAATTGAAAGAGAGCAAACCTCATGGATATTTCTTCCGCAAACAGTGACACCAAGTGCCTCTTTATTGAGCCTTGCACCTTTACACTCCTGGCATTCGCAGGTGGTCATCAGAGATTCAATTTCTTTTCTTGAGTTTTCCGAAGAAGATTCACTGAACCGTCTTTGAAGGTTATTGATTATACCTTCAAAATCTGTGTAATAGGTTCCTCCTCCGAAAGAAGTGGAACGTTCCATTTTCATTTTTTCGCCCTTTGTTCCGTAAAGAATGGCATCAAAAGCTTCAAAGGACATATCCTCAATCGGAGTATCGAGATCAAAGCCGTATTTCTTACCAAGGGCATCGAAGTACATTCCTGCAATACTTGTGTTGTCCTTGCACTGCCAGCCGTACGCTTTAATTGCACCTTGTCTTATTGAAAGCTTTCTGTCAGGAACAACCAATGACGGAGAAACTTCCATAAACATCCCTAAGCCTGAACATTTTTTACAAGAGCCGAAAGGATTATTAAAAGAGAACATTCTGGGTGTAATTTCTCCAATACTTACGCCATGTTCAGGATAAGCGTAGTTAAGTGAAAAAGTAAGCTCTTCGCTGCCGATGACATCAACATTAAGCAGACCCTCTGAAAGCTTTGTTGCAGTTTCAATTGAGTCGGCAAGACGGGATTTCAAACCTTCTTTAATTACAAGACGGTCAACTATTACCTCAATTGTGTGCTTTTTATTCTTTTCAAGCTTAATCTGCTCTGATAAATCATATACGATATCGTCAATGCGCACACGGACAAAGCCTGAATTTCTAACAGATTCAAGCTCCTTTACATATTCACCTTTTCTGCCTCTTACAATAGGTGCAAGAAGCTGAATTTTTGTACCCTCAGGCAACTCCAGAATTTTTTCAACAACCTGGTCAACTGTCTGCTGCCTGATTTCTCTTCCGCATACAGGACAGTGAGGTATACCGATTCTTGCATAAAGCAGACGGAAATAATCGTAAATTTCCGTAATTGTACCTACAGTTGAACGTGGATTTTTTGAGGTTGTTTTCTGATCAATTGAAATTGCAGGAGAAAGACCCTCAATATAATCCACATCAGGCTTTTCCATCTGTCCCAAAAACTGTCGTGCGTAAGAGGACAGCGATTCTACATATCTTCTCTGACCCTCAGCGTATATTGTATCAAACGCAAGAGAAGATTTACCTGAGCCCGAAAGTCCTGTAAAAACCACAAACTTATCCCTGGGTATGGTAATATCTATATTTTTAAGATTGTGCTCCCTTGCACCTTTAATTATCAAATCCTTCTGTGACATAAAACACCTTACCTGTTATTTCATCATACTTTTAAGCTTTTCAATTTTATCGCGCAGATATGCAGCGTGTTCAAACTCAAGTATTTTTGCCGCATCACGCATTTCAGCAGTGAGCTGACGGATGAGCTTTTCTCTGTCGGGACGCGAAAGCTTTTTGAAGCTCTTGTCAACGTCCTCGGCTTTTTTGGATATTTCAAGCACGTCACGTACTTCTTTTACGATTGTTTTCGGAACAATTCCGTGAAGTTCATTGTATTCGTGCTGAATTTTTCGTCTTCTTGCCGTTTCGCTTATAGCATATTCCATAGACGGAGTAATTTTGTCGGCATACATTATTACTTCACCGTTTGCGTTTCTTGCTGCTCTGCCTATGGTCTGCACAAGTGAGGTTTCTGAACGCAGAAAGCCCTCTTTATCGGCGTCGAGAATTGCAACAAGTGAAACTTCAGGGATATCAAGACCTTCTCTTAAAAGGTTAATGCCAACAAGCACATCGAATTCACCAAGTCGTAAATCTCGGATAAGCTCCATTCGCTCCATAGTGTCAACATCGTAGTGCATATACCGTACTTTGATTGAAAGATTATCAAGATAATCAGTAAGTGATTCAGCCATTTTCTTTGTGAGGGTTGTTACAAGAACTCTTTCACCTCGTTCTGCACGGATGTTTATTTCGCTTACAAGGTCGTCAATCTGACCATCTGTAGGTTTAACAGTTACAATGGGATCAAGAAGTCCCGTCGGTCGGATAATCTGCTCAACAATCTGAGCGCTCTTTTCTTTTTCAAAAGCACCGGGTGTTGCACTTACAAATACCTTCTGCCCTACCCTATCATAAAATTCATCAAACTTAAGCGGTCGGTTATCGTAAGCCGACGGAAGTCTGAAGCCATATTCAATAAGGCTGTCCTTACGGGATTTATCGCCGCCGTACATAGCCCTTACCTGAGGGAGCATAACGTGAGATTCATCAACGAAAAGCAGAAAATCGTCAGGAAAATAGTTGAGAAGAGTAAACGGTGCCTCACCTGCAGGTCTTCCGGTCATTATTCTCGAATAGTTTTCAATACCCTTGCAAAAGCCTGTTTCTCTGAGCATTTCAAGGTCATAGAGGGTTCTCTGCTTTATTCTCTGGGCTTCAAGAAGCTTGCCCTGACTTGTGAACTCCTTAAAGCGTTCTTCCATTTCATATCTGATTTCTTCCATGGCTGCTTCAAGCTTATCGTGGCTTACCACATAGTGAGAAGCCGGATAAATAGCAACGTGGGAAACTACGTTTTTAGTTTCACCCGTAAGAGGATTAATCTCTGATATACGGTCAATTTCGTCACCGAAAAATTCAACTCTTATAGCAGTATCACTTGTATAAACGGGATAAATTTCAACAACGTCACCTCTTACTCTGAACTTGTTTCTTATAAAGTTGATGTCGTTGCGCTCATACTGAATTTCAACAAGCTTATCTATAAGCTCATCTCTGTTTTTCTCCATACCCTGACGGAGAGAGATTACCATATTTCGGTAGTCAATGGGGTTACCGAGAGTGTAAATGCAGGACACGCTTGCAACAATAATTACGTCACGCCTTTCAGAAAGCGCTGAGGTTGCTGAGTGGCGCAGCTTATCAATTTCATCATTTATCGCTGAGTCTTTTTCAATATAGGTATCGGTTGTAGGAATATATGCTTCGGGCTGATAATAATCGTAATAAGAAACGAAATACTCAACGGCATTTTCGGGAAAAAACTCTTTGAATTCGCTGCAAAGCTGACCTGCAAGTGTCTTGTTATGAGCAAGCACAAGTGTAGGTCTGTTCATTTTTTCAATTATGTTCGCCATAGTGAAAGTTTTACCCGAACCCGTGACACCCATAAGTGTCTGCTCGGTATAACCGTTTTGCAGACCTTCTACAATCGCCTTGATTGCCTGGGGCTGGTCACCCGTGGGTCTGTATTCACTTATAAGCTTAAAGTCACCCATACCGCACCTCAAAATCGTACAAATGTTCGTTATTATTATATCCTATCATCCCATTTAAATCAACTGTTTTTTCAAAAAAATTCAACCCGCAGTGAAACGGGTTGAAAAATATTCAGGAATTAAAATCAATGGGATCAAGTCCATGGAAAATATGGGTATAATGTCTGCTGTTTGCCATAGACATATAGTTCGTGTCCGTAACAATGATGTGATCGTCAAGGTGAACTTTAATGAACTTCATCATTTCATAAACATATCTTGTAACAGAAATGTCTTCACCTGAAGGGAGCGCTATTCCGTGAGGATGACTGTGAGCAAGAATTATCTTCTGCGCATTAACTTCAAGAACAATTCGTGTCAACTCACGGACGTCAAAGAAAGCCGAGGATAAATCACCGTCACAAACGTGTCTGCAGATTATCAGTCTGTTTTTGCTGTCGAAGCAAAGAACAAACACTCTTTCAAGAGTACTCTTTTCAAAGAATAAGGGTCTGAGAAAATCAACAATCTGGTCGTTACTCTCAAAAACTATCTTTTTCTTCTGCAGAGACTCAATATATCTTCTGTTTACGGGAAGATAGGACATAATTGCAAAAGCTGCGTTTTCTGTCATACCCTTGATTTTCATAAGATCGCTTTTTTTCGCCTCAAGCACACCGCTTAATGAACCAAAAGTGTCCATAAGCTCGTGAGCCATAGGATTTGTATCCTTCTGAGGAACGCCGAGAAAAAGTATTGCTTCAAGAATGTTATGGTCGGGCATACCGGTAAAGCCGCATTCAAAAAATCTGTCTTTAACCTTTTTTCGGTGATCTTTATGAATATTGACCTTTTTGTCCGTCATAACTGCCTCCTGAAAATCAGATTGAAATATCGCAGTTCATCTTGTTCATATCAAGGTCAATTGTATTCTTCATAAGAAGAGCTTCAAAGATATCGTAATCAACAATATTTTCTCTTCTCATAGCAACAACTCTGTTACCTACACCGTCCTTGAGAAGCTGAACAGCACGGAAGCCCATCTGACTTGCAACGATTCTGTCCTTTGCTGTGGGTGAACCGCCACGCTGAACGTGACCGAGAATTGTAGCTCTTGCTTCAACGCCTGTTTCAGCCTGAATTCTCTTAGCCATTTCTTCAACGCCGCCGATTGCTTCTGAAACAACGATTACAAAGTGAACCTTATCGCTCTTCTGAGCTCTCTTCATTCTTTCAATAACGTCACGGTCGAAATCATAGGGAATTTCGGGAATAAGAATTGTTGTTGCACCACAGGCAACACCTGAGTTAAGTGCAAGGTAACCTGCACCTCTGCCCATTACTTCAACAACTGCGCAACGGTCGTGTGATTCAGCAGTATCTCTGATTCTGTCAACCATCTGCATAATTGTATTCATAGCTGTATCGTAACCGATTGTGTAGTCGCAGCAGCCGATATCGTTATCGATTGTGCCGGGAATTGCAACGCAGGGAATACCTCTGAGTGAAAGGTCTCTTGCGCCTCTGAATGAGCCGTCACCGCCGATTACTACAAGACCTTCAATGCCTCTCTTCTTGCAGTTATTGATAGCATCAGCCATACCTTCTTCAGTCTTGAAGCGAGGGCTTCTTGCTGAATAAAGAATTGTACCGCCTCTGTTGATAATATCGGAAACTGAACGAAGGTTCATTTCATACATATCGTCTTCCATAAGACCGTTGTAGCCTCTTCTTATACCGTAAACCTTCATGCCAAGCTCGCAAGCTGCACGTACAACGGCTCTTATTGCAGCGTTCATACCCGGTGCGTCGCCACCGCTGGTTAATACACCAATTGTTTTTATCATAATAAATACCTCCTGTATGATTAACTTCAAAATATTACCTATTAGATTATACACTAAAAGACATAAAAGTCAAGAATTTGCAGAGAAATCGTCGAAAGCTGTTATCTCATTACAACATTACCCTCGCCGAGAATTTGTCTCATTTCACTGAGCATAGGCTCATTCACATCAACAAAGCCCATAGGCACATACTTTTTAGTGTCTTCATAGTAGATATAAAGCGGATAGCTTCCTTCAAAAATCTCAGTAAGAAGAGTTATTTTTCTGTTGACTTCAGAGTTACTGCTTTCCACACGAAGGAAAAGGCCTTTTCTCTGATTTTTCTTTTTTGGCTCTTCTTCCTTGTTAAGATTTTTAGGGTTAGGCATAATTGTTTCGCAGATTACCGAGGGCTCTCTGTCTTCACGCATACTGAGTCTGCCTTCAATCAGCACAATTGTTCCCACCGAAAGAAGGTGTATTTTGTCGGCGTAAAGCCTTGAAAATACAATACATTCTATGCTCGAGGTAATGTCCTCGACATCAATAAAACACATAACATGGTTATTCTTCGTGTTTTTCTTTTCTATGCGTGAAATTATACCGTAAATTTTAACTTTGCCGTTGTCGGCGTAACTGCCGTTTTCAGAAAGAATATCGGAGATTCTGTCAGCCTTCAGCTTCACACCCAGTTCTCTGTATTCGTCCATAGGATGACCTGAAATATACAGACCCGTCGTTGCTTTTTCATAAGCTAAAAGCTCACTCAAAGGCATTTCAGGAAGGTCAGGCGCTATTAGCTCATTTGAAAAATTAAAGCCTGAATCTTCATCAAAAAAGCCAATCTGACCGACAAAATTTCTGTTTTTGTCTGAATCAATCTGCTCACAGATAACCGGCAGCATATGTATCATCTGTCTTCGGTTGAGATCCATACCGTCACAAGCGCCGCACTTAATAAGACTTTCAACTGCACGTTTGTTGAATTCTTTAGAATGCGTTCGTTTGCAGAAGGATGAAAACGAAGTGAATTTTCCGTTTGCTTCTCTGTTTTCAATGATTGTACGGATAAAACCCTTACCAAGATTTTTAATCGCAAGAAGGCCGAATCTGATTGAATTTCCGTTAACAGTAAAGCCTTCAAAGCTGCTGTTGATATTAGGTGCAAGCACCTTTATGCCTATTCTTGTACATTCTGCAATATAGGTAGAAACCTTAGCTGACGAATCGAGAACACTTGTAAGGGTTGCAGCCATAAGCTCACATGGATAATGGCACTTGAGCCACGCAGTCTGATATGAAACATAAGCATAGGCAGCAGCGTGAGATTTATTGAAAGCGTATTTTGCAAAGTTGGACATTTCATCAAAAATGTCGTTTGCCGCCTTTTCGCTGACTCCATTATTAACTGCACCGACTATTCCCTCTTCAGGCAGACCGTAAATAAAAATCTGTCTTTCCTTTTCCATAACGTCAAGTTTTTTCTTGCTCATGGCACGTCTTACAAGGTCAGCTCTTCCGTATGAGTAACCTGCCAGCTTACGGCAGATTTCCATTACCTGCTCCTGATAAACCATACAACCGTAGGTAACGTCAAGAATATCTCTCAAAAGCTCTGACTTGTATCTAGTGTCTTCGGGATGGTGTCGGTTATGAATATATGTGTCAATAGAGTCTGCAGGGCCGGGACGGTAAAGAGAAATTACCGCAATAAGATCCTCCAGGCTCTGTGGCTTGAGTCGTGTCAGCACACTACGCATACCTGCTGATTCGTACTGAAAAACACCGTCTGTTCTGCCCTGAGAAAGCATTTCAAAGGTAGCCTTATCGTGAACATCAATAGTGTTTATATCAAAATCAGGTTCCTTTTTTCTTATCATTTTTACGGCATCGTCAATTACCGTTAGAGTTCTCAGACCAAGGAAATCCATCTTCAGAAGACCCAGCTGTTCAAGGGTTGTCATTGTAAACTGAGTTACAACACTTTCGTCGTTAACAGCAAGAGGCACATAAGATGCAACAGGGTCTCTTGTGATTACAACACCTGCAGCGTGGGTTGAGGCGTGTCTTGGCATACCTTCAACCTGACGGGCTATATTGAGAAGCTTTTCTACATTTTCATTGGTTTCGTATAATGCGCGAAGCTCAGGCGAAGCGTTCAGCGCCTTATCAATTGTTATTTTCAGTTCGCTCGGAATAAGCTTTGCAACCTCATCAACACTGCCGTAAGGTATACCTAAAACTCTGCCGACGTCACGGACAGCACCTCTTGCTGCCATTGTACCGAAGGTTACAATCTGTGCAACGTGGTCTGCACCGTATTTTCTTATAACGTAATCAATAACCTCCTGACGTCTGACATAGCAGAAGTCAATATCAAAGTCAGGCATACTGACTCTTTCCGGGTTGAGAAAACGCTCGAAAAGAAGGTTATACTGTATGGGATCGATACCCGTAATGCCGATACAGTAGGCACAGAGTGAGCCTGCACCCGAGCCTCTGCCGGGGCCGACGGGAATTTTCTTGCTTTTTGCGTATCTGATAAAATCGTGTACAATGAGATAGTAGTCAACATATCCCATTTTATTTATAACTTCAAGCTCGTAATTCAGTCTGTCGATGTATTCCTGAGGTGGGTTGTCGCCTTTATGCATTGAAAGACCGTAGAAGCACTGATTTTTAAAATATTCAAAGTGATCCATATTGTTGGGCACTTCAAAATGAGGCAGCTTTGTGTTACCGAATTCAAACTCAACACTGCACATATCAGCTATTTTCTGAGTGTTGTCAATTGCCTCAGGCACCTGAGAAAAAAGCTCTCTCATTTCCGTTTCGCTTTTAACATAAAACTCGTCAGTGCTGAATTCAAGACCCGTTTCTTCACCTAATATATGGTTGGTCTGAATGCAGATAAGAACCTGCTGAACGGAAGAATCTTCCTTCTTGATATAATGTGCGTCGTTTGTGGCAACAAGAGGTATGCCCGTTTCTCTTGAAAGACGGACAATGTCAGAAATAATGTCAAGCTCTTCTCTCAATCCGTGGTTCTGAATTTCAAGATAGTAATTCCCTTCACCGAACAAATCACGGTACCACAAAGCAGTTTCCTTTGCTTTTTCATATTCACCCTTTAAAAGCAATTGAGGTATTTCACCTGCAAGGCAAGCCGAAAGTGCAATAAGGCCTTCGTGGTGCTTTTCAAGAAGCTCTCTGTCAATTCTCGGTTTAGTATAAAAACCTTCAGTAAAACCGATACTAACCATTTTTATAAGGTTTTCGTAGCCTTTATTATTTTTGCAAAGGAGAACAAGGTGGTATCTTTCACTGTCAAGTCCGTGCACCTTATCGTGTCTTGTTCTTTGAGCAACGTAGCACTCGCAACCGATTATAGGCTTAACGCCTTTTTCCTTTGCGGCTTTATAAAAATCAATTGCACCGTACATTACGCCGTGATCGGTTATGGCAACGCTATTTTGTCCGAGCTCCTTTACACGGTCCATAAGTCTGCCGATTCTGCAGGCACCGTCAAGCAGACTGTACTCTGTATGAAGATGCAGATGGGTAAAAGACATAGTTTCTCCTCCTTTTTCTCAGTTTACACTTTCATTTTTTCAACAGCTTCTTTGTCAGGGTTTACGATAATTGAATAGTACTCGTGATAAATTACCATACCTGCTTTTGCACCGTTGGGCTTTTTAAGAGCCTTTACTCTTGTGTAGTCAACGGGTACTAGTGAGGACTCTCTTGCTTTACTGTGATAAGCTGCGATAACTGCAGCTTCTTCTATAGCTTCGTCTGAAATCTCTCTGCCGTCACCGAAAATAATTACGTGCGAACCGGGAATTTTCTGAGTGTGAAGCCACATATCACTTTTTGAAGCAACTTTTAAAGAAAGCTTATCATTCTGCACGTTGTTTCTGCCCACAAGAACTCTGAAACCGTCTGAAGTTCTGAATTCAAGCGGCGGAAGCTCTTTAGGCTGTTTCTGTTTTTTGCCTTTGATGTTTTTAATATATCCTGCGTCGGAAAGCTCCATTCTGATTGCTGAAATTTCGCTGTCAGTATCAGCTCGTGAAATTTCGTCAAGAACAGATTCAAGATAAATAAGCTCGTTTTCACCGTCAGCAATAAGCCTTGTAAGCATCTGCTCGGCTGTCTGGGCTTTTCTGTATTCTTTGTAGTATTTTTTCTGATTTTCCGTAGGACTGAGTGCAGGGTCGCAGGGAATTTTTATAATCTTGCAATCATCGTAATAATTCTGCACCTCGTAAAAAGATGTACCCTTCTGAAGCTGATAGAGGTTTGCAACAATAAGCTCACCGTAAAGCTTTAACTGCTCTCTGTCTGCGCATTTTTTCAGTTCTTCTCTCTGTATCTGAAGCTTACGTGCAGTTCTTTCAACAAGATTAGTCATCAGCTTAATAAGCTCATGTCCCCTATGATTGATTCGGTTTATCCTGTCACGCTCAAAGTAGAAATCGTCGAGGAGCTCTGAAGCTGAATCGTATTTCTTAACCCTGAAGGTGTCATCGTACTGTTTAATATCAATATAAGATAAATCCTTGGGTTTACCCTCTGCAGTCAAAAGCACATAGAACTCGTCTTTTTTCTGCAGTTCATTTTTAATTTTTCCTATTTCATCTCTGAGAGAATTTATCTCAATTGCACTTAAATCCTTTACGGCTTCGTCACCGAAGGAAACTCTGTGTGCAATTTCTCTTGCAATTATGGGCGATACACCTTCAATTGTGTTCATAATAGCCGCAGAAAGAAGCTTTACATCAAAAGAAAGTATTCTTTCCATAAGAGTTTCAAGAGATTCCGTTTCGATATTAAGCTTATCCTGCTGAGGTGGAAGTTTATATTCCACACCGGGTAAAATCTGTCTTACCGATGAGGTAGCAAAATCTATTCGTTTAATTGAATCAATGACCTTACCCTCTGACAGGAGGATGAAATTCGAGTGCTTACCCATTATCTCCATACAGACAGTAAGCTCAATTCTGTCGCCGATTTCATTGGTAGCGTCAAAATCGATAAAGAGAATACGATCCATCCCATGCTGTCTGATATCCTTAATCATAGCTCCCGTAAGATACTTGCGAAGAAGCATACAGAACATGGGCGGTGTGGGCGGATTGCCGATTTTATGACAAGTAAGATGCACTCTGGGACTGTCCGCACGGACACAGCAAAGCAGACTGTATGCACAGCCTTTGCCTCTCAGTGAAAGAACAATTTCGTCTTTAGTGGGCTGATTTACTTTATCAACCCTGAGACCCACAATTATATCCTTCAGCTCATATCTGAGTTTGCTTAAAAATATACCGTCAAGTGCCATAATTTAAATACCTGCAAATTCTATGGGATTGGTTTCATCAAGAAGAAAGACCTCAGCTTCAGGAAATTTATCTGAAAGAAGTTTCTGAAGCTTTACCATAACGGGCTTTTCTGTTTCATAATGTCCTGCAACAATAAGGTTAATACCCATATCCTTTGCAATAAGCAGCTCGTGGTGCTTAACCTCGCCCGTAATATATGTGTCTGCGCCAAGCTTTACCGCATCAAAGAAGAAATCAAAAGCTGAACCGCCGCAAACGGCAACCTTTTTAACTTTTCTTCCACCGTCAACATAACGGCAGACTGTATCGAGCTTTTCAGCAATAATAGTCGAAAAATCCTCAATTGCTGTTTCTTCAATATCACCTATTCTCGCCATTGGAACTTTGCAGTCCACTGACTCAATACCCACTGCGTTTTCTATACCGAGAATTTCGCAGAGTACGTCATTTACTCCACCCTCAGCACAGTCAAGGCAGGTATGAGCGCTTACCACACTGATACCAAAAGAAGCTGCTTCAAAGGCCATATTGCCCTTTGTGAAGCTTTTTTGTGCAGAAAATATTATGGGGTGATGAGTCACAATCATATCAGCCTTCTTTGCTTTTGCAGAATTTACCGTCTGCATGGAAGCATCAAGACACACACCGATTCTGTTAACCTCTTTATCCATATCACCCACAAGAAGTCCGCAGTTATCCCAATCGCACCGGATATCATAGGGTGATACCTCATTTATATAATCATATATATCTTTAACCTTAATCATAAGTTCCTCCCGATTAAAGTATTAATTTCCGAAATAATTTCTCCTAAGCCCTCTTCGTCGCTTATACCTGCATTTTGCTGTGCTGTATATTTTTTCTGAAGAGCCGTAAGAGTTTTATCTATGTATTTTTCTGAAAGTTCATCGTTATTCTGAAGAAGCTCACCAACATAGTAGTAAGCCTTGTTTTTGTCTGTATTTATGCCTGTATATTCAGCTGAAATTGCCACGTAAAGACGTTTTCCGTCGGTTGAAGCAACTTCTCTTTTAATCTCAAATCTGTTGTCACAAAGCCATTTACGAAGTGTTTCAGCGTGTGTCATAGGCTGCGCGACAATATGTATGTTTTTATTTTTTATCCAGGGTGCTTTTTCAAGTATTTCTGATATAAGTATGCCACCCATACCTGCAATGACAATATCGTCAGCAGAATTTTCCTTAATATTCTTAAGCCCGTCAGACAGCACAAGCTCTGCTTTGTCGAAAATTCCGCAGTCAATAAGGGTCTGCCTTGCATTTTCAAGGGGGCCTTTGTTGATATCTGAAGCAATCGCCTTTTCAATTATTCCGTTTTCAATAAGATATGCCACAACATATGCGTGGTCTGTTCCGACATCGGCAACCACGCTGCCTTTTCTTACAAGTGAAGCAACAGATAAAAGTCTGTTGTCAAGTTTAATTTTACTCATAATTACCTCTTTTAAAAAATGAGCCACCTTTTTTACGGTGGCTCATTTAAGCTTACTTTGATGCGAGATATTCGTTTACTCTGCTGAGAAGAGCATCAACATCAACACCGTGAACTGCACAAGCCTCTTCTACAGTTTCACCTCTTGAAGCAGGGCAACCGAGACAGTGCATTCCCATTTCAAAAAAGAACATTGCAGTGCCTGCATCAGCTTCAAGAATATCGCCGATAAGCATATCTTTTGTGATTTCTTTCATCCGAAAAAACCGTCCTTTCGAATTATTTATATCTTTTTCTTGAGAGAAACAGCCTTTTTAGCCTTTTCTGCAATATGCTCTGCATCAAGGCCGTAAATTTTAAGAAGCTCAAGTGCAGGGCCTGATTTACCGAAGGTATCTTCAACACCAAGACGTACAACGGGTACGGGATATTCTTCACAGAGAACTTCACAAACTGCGCCGCCGAGACCGCCGATTACATTGTGCTCTTCAGCGGTTACAATTGCGCCTGTTTCTTTTGCAGCCTTAACAAGGATGTCCTTGTCGATGGGCTTGATTGTGTGGATATTGATAACTCTTGCATCGATACCGTCAGCTTTAAGCATTTCTGCAGCTTCAAGAGCAGGAGCCACAAGAAGTCCGGTTGCTACAATTGTAACGTCTTTACCGTCTTTAAGCTCAACACCCTTACCAAGCTCGAACTTATAATCATCAGGATTTACTCTGGGTACTGCAAGTCTGCCGAAACGCATATAAACAGGGCCGTCATGCTCTGCAGCTGCGTGTACAGCGGCAATAGCTTCCACATCGTCAGCAGGGTTAATAATTACCATGCCGGGAATTGAACGCATAAGAGCAATATCTTCACAGCACTGATGGCTTGCACCGTCTTCACCAAC
>JAZSQU010000038.1:0-14255 GCA_045538095.1 Acutalibacteraceae bacterium
TATATCTATTTCTTCAAATACACCATTTTCAAATGCGCATGAATCAATTGATGTAAGTGTTTCGGGGAAATCGATATCTGTAAGCCCTGTGCAATTGCTGAATGCAGAAGAACCAATTGCAGTTAATGTTTCCGGAAATTCAATATTGGTAAGGTTTTTACAGTCTTTAAAAGCTGCATATCCAATTGAGGTAATACCAAATGGTATTTTGAATTCCGTTAATGATGTACAACCATAAAACATATTACTATCTATTGTTGTTATACCTTTATTAAATCTTACATATGTCAGATTTTTACATCCGTAGAATATACCTGAACCTACACTTTCTATTGTATCGGGAAAAACGACCTTCTTAATAACTGTATTATTTTTAAAAGCTTCGCTATCAATTTTTTGCACAATGTAGCCGTCAATTTCTGATGGAATAATTATAGCAGTTTCTGTTCCTAAATAGCCTGAAAAACTACAGTAAGTACCATTTAGAATGGTATACTCAATATCAACAGGGTTTATTTCAACACATTCAAGTTCTTCATTAGCTGCAAAACTCGAAATGCTAAAAATGTTTGGCAGTTCCAATCCCACAAATCCCTGCAATGGTGCAGAAATGAGTAACATCAATATGACCAAAAACACCGATAAAACTTTTTTGAATACTTTACCCATGGAAAAAATCCCCTTTCGTAACCTTTTTATGCAAAGGCTATCTTTATGATATAAATATACCACTTTATTTTCTTCATTACAATAAAAAAACTGTTTTTATTATAAGAGATAGCAATGGCATTTTATATATTATATCGTGCATTGTTTAATTTTGTCAACAATCAACGCTTATTTTCTTGCTGTATTGTTGATATAATTTAACAAAGAGGAGAGAGGTGTTGTTATGCAAGATAAAGAATTGTTTTTACAAGAAGTTGGACAACGTATAATCGCACGTAGAAAAAAACTCGGCATAACACAAGAGGCTCTTGCTGAAATCAGTGATGTTACAACTCAGTTTGTTTCTTATGCTGAATCGGGCAAAAGAGCCATGAGACCTGAAAACCTTTTAAAAATTGCAAATGCATTAGGAGTAAGTACCGACTACCTTCTCACAGGAGATATTGTTGATAAAGACTTACTGTTACTGTCCAACAAATTAAGCAAACTAACACCTTCTCAATTAAGAATTATAGAAAACATCATTGATGAATGTAATGATTTATTTTAATAATGATACTGGGAGCTATCTAATAAAGACAGCTCCCTGATTTTATGCATATATTAGTTCTTCACAAACAATTTCACTCACTTGTTGTTGAATGCTATTCATTTTCTGTATCCAAGCCATTTGATTTTCTTCTTTCAGTTGTTCTGTCACGCCCTCGATCTCTTTCATCTGCTCAATCAGAAGGTCATACATTTCATTTGCCTGCTTTTCTACTTCGGCACAGTACTGAAAGAGAGTTCCTTTTATAAGAAGCGAGTTAAACAGTGCCTTTTTGTGGTTTTCAAGATAACGCTTGTGCATCGTACCCCATTTACCGAGAGTTATATTTGCTTCGGCAAGCTTAAGGTCCGGCAAATAAAAATCTCCGTGAGGAGTGTAACTAATACCTGTCTGTTCGTTTGTATAGTGCTTTTTGAGTTCCATAATCACATCATCCTTTCCTGTTTTCCACAAAAGTATCATATGCGAACCTTGCTCCAAGCCTGAATCCGACCATAAAGCTATCTGCACAGCAAACGCTTGTAAATGCAGTGCAAGCAGCAACATAATCTTCAAATATCGCTTTGGTTTCATCACTAAGCTTTTCTCTGAGTGCTTCTTCTTTTTCGGTGAGTTCTCTCAACATCTTTTTCATTTGTGCAGTAAGCTCCGAAGAACATTCCTGCGGCTCAATATTTCCATAATAAAACTGTTCAATAAAGTTAAACATATACTTTTACCTCGTTTGATTATTTTATTTGCGAGGATAAATGTAAACAGCGTATATGGTTGTTTTCTTGAATATCCTTAAGTGAGGTAATCCCCGTGAAGGGCGTAGCTGATGCCTGTTTGTTCGTTTGTGTAGTGTTTAGGTAACATAAAAATTCCTCCTTAATTTTTGTAGCTTAATTGTACAAAGTTAAGGAGGTTTTGTCGAATGTGTGGGGAATAAAATTCGCGAAATTTACAAGCTCTTTTCTGAACAGATATTTACTGTTCGGAAAGGAGCTTTTTAAATGAAAAACTTAAAAGCATTTTATCTGAAACCTTCTGACAAACACAATGACAATGTCATTTGTTATGTCTTACGGGAGGTGATATTATGTCGTTGAAAGAGGGCTTCACTGAAGAAACGGAGGTGGAACTTTTGGGAAATGACCTTTGCGGTCTGAATGATGTGTATCGTGACATAGCGGATGAAATTGGCGTTGAAAAAACTCTTGCAATATACAAGATGTTCAGAGGAACACAAGTTTCGTTCCCGAACAGGCTTTTTTCGAAAGAACACATCCACGATGCCATTATCAGTGAATATAACGGCAATAATGTCGCCCAACTTGCACAGAAATACAACTACTCCGAACGGAGTGTATGGCGTATTCTGAAAACTAAAAAGTAAAGGAGAATTTATTATGAAATGTAATCATTGCGGAACAGAGTTTGAGGCAAAGTTTTGTCCTGAATGTGGGGCAAGAGCAAACTTTGGCTCAACACAACCCGAACATCAAGAACCACAGCCTGTTTACCAAACAGAAGTCAAACCAAAAAAGAAGAAAAAACCGTTTTTCCTGAGATGGTGGTTTATTCTCATCGTAATATTAGTTGGCTTTGTAGCGTTGGTCAGTGGTGAAGATGCCGAAAAGATTGTATGGGACGATATGGTTCTCGGTCAGATGCTTCCTGAGCCTGAGGGTAACAAAGGCAGGATATGGAACAATTCTTCTGAAGAGCTTCATATTGATATCAATAAAATAACGGATGTTCAGTATGAAAGTTATGTTCAGGCTTGTAAGGACAACGGATTTACAATAGACGGAATAAAAGACAACTATTCATACAAAGCTTATAACGCTGAAGGATATAAGCTGTATGTAAATTATTCAAGCTATAGCACTGAAATGGGTGTTGAACTTGATGTGCCTGTGGAAATGGCAGAAATCAAATGGCCTTCGGGTTCAGCGGGAAAACAACTGCCACAACCGGAATCGAGCAAAGGAAAGTTTTCACATGAATATGATGACAGTTTTTATGTGTACATCGGTGACACCTCCAAGAAAGCATATAACGAATATGTATCCGCCTGTGCTGATGAAGGCTTTAATGTGGATTATGACAAGAGCGAGAACTATTACCACGCTGAAAATTCAGAGGGTTGGAAAGTTTATCTGAGGTATGAGGGCTTTAACATAATGAGCATAGATATAGACGCTCCTGATGATTATGATGAATCTGACACTACAACGGAAAAGAAAGAAGAGCCGACAGAATCCACCGTGCCGAAAGAAACAACTACTACAGAGCCCACAACCACAGAAAAAACAGATAATCTTGTTGACGGTATGCGCCCTGAATTCAAAGCGGCAATGGACAGTTACGAAACCTTTATGTCGGATTATGTGGACTTTATGAAAAAGTTCGAAGAGAATCCGAGTGACCTGAGCATACTTGCTGATTATGCCGATTATATGAGCAAGTACGCAGAGTTTGTTGAAGATTTTGAAGAATGGGACGAAGAGGAAATGAACAACGCTGAAATGGCGTATTACATTGATGTTCAGGCAAGAGTGAGTAAGAAGTTGCTTGAAGTAAGCTAATAAGTAAAGAACAAGAACTATCTCCACATACATTATGGGGAGATAGTTCTCTCATTTTGAGATTACCGTTTTAACATAGGTATTTCTTTGCCTCTAACATTTACACCCAAAATTGTTGCTCCTATTACTATTGCGAAACCTACAATTGTTGTGCCACATTTTAAAACATCTGAAATTCGTTTTTGGTATTCTGTATCTTTTATGCTGATTTTATCAGTTACTGCAACCATTTGTTCGATAAAAAATTTTCGTTCTTCCATAGTGATATTTTCTTTTTTAGCCAATTCTCCTAAGTCATCTAGATGTTTTCTGTAGGCTGCAATTGCTTCCATATGACTTGCTTCACTTTTTTCAAGTGTAGAGTCACACATATCCTTTAATACAGTAATTGCAGTTGTAGCAAATTCCGAATATGCCGGAAATTGATTAACTATAGCTATCGCAAGTTCTTTGTCCATATTAGGAATTAAAGAAACAAACTCCATTATTTTTTCTTTTGATATGTTGCTGAATTTATCAATAGCTAAAGCTTTTTTTACTTCGCTTTCAGAAATCAGTGTTTTTGACATTATGTACACTCCTTTATTTAATTAAGAAATTTTAACAATCCTACAGCACTTGCAATTAATGCGGTAGGTATCAACAGAACGAATCCACCCACAAATAGCAGGCATACAATAAATGCCGGTACCGCAATGGTTAATAGTATGGTGGCAACTATTTTTGTTGCACCCCACGTAATTTTCAATGCTAAACCAATGGCTTTTATCAATAGCCACAAGGCTAGCACGGTGATGATTAATTCTAACAATATCTGACCTCCTTATTTAGATTTCTTTTGAGCTTCTTTTCGAAGAGTTCCGAGAAGTTTATCACTTCTTGTATCTCTTCCGTTAGGGTTTCTGAATGAACCGGCAGGAATGCCAAGTTTCTTTTCTAAAGTGCCGATTCTGCAATCACTTCTGATTTGTCTCTGCTTTGACATAATTAACTCTCCTTTTTTGATCGTGGTTATTATTTATTTCAATCCCGATTTTTTTAGCATAATCGGGATTTTTTGCGAGTTTTTCCGATAGCCTTATGGTTAATATTTTTTGTCTCGGTAACATAAGCAACACTCCTTTGTGTTTCGTTGTGTCTATATGATACCTCTTTTGTTTGGAAAACTGAATAACAATAAGTGCAGGAAAACAACCTTAAAATTTGCACTAATTGCAAATTAGTATTGATAAAACAAAAAACGGTGTCAAAACCGAAGCTTTGACACCATAAAATTATTCACCTTTTATCTGATTATACTTTTCTATGTTGATTTTTTCGTCAGCCAACATCTGCTCAACCCATAGCTGTAAGGATTCAACAGTAATTGAAATTCGTTCAAGCTCTTTTTGTATGTAAACGAAATCTTTGATTTCGTCATCATCAATAACTCCGTCTGCCGTAATTTCAATTAAACGTTCCTGGCTTTTCTTCATAGAGTTAAGAGAAGAAAGCATTTCAAGAACAATTTGTGTTAAATCCTTGACTTTAATTTCGGGAACATACTTTTCTCCAATAGGACATTCTTTTGAACAGTAGTGATTGCACAATGTAGGCTCACCGTATATTTCGGAAAGCAACATAACCTCATCCGGAGTTATAGGAAATTTACCGTTTTCGATTCTTTCAAGCCTTTCGGGTTGAATAGGATTATTTAATAATGAAGCTTCATCACAAACTTCATCTCTTGTATAGTTATGCTTTTTTCTTGTATCTTTGTAAATAGTATCTGCCATGTAGTACTCCTTGATTTTATTTTTATAATTTGCGAACATACAACTATATTAATTATATCACACTTATTTACCAAACACAACACACAAATCCATAACAACAACCTCCCTGATTTGTACATCATAGTACAACCGGGGAGGTTAATTTCATTTCTTATACAAGCATCATCAGACAGTTTCGTATGGCCAGTCAATGATTCCGCCAAACTCTTTAACATTGGTATATCCCAATGATACAAGCTCACTTGCGGCATTTTTGCTTCGTCTGCCGCTTCTGCAGTAAACGAGAATAAGCTGATTTTTATCTTTGAGTATATTTTCAGCCTTGTCGGCAATTTCATAGTCGGGGATGAGAATTGCACCGTCTATATGAGCCTCATCAAATTCTTCCTGTGTGCGGACATCAAGAATAACATAACCGTCTCTTTCGTCCATTATTGCCTTTGCCTCGGCAGGAGTTATCTGCTCGTATGAATTTTCCATTTTGTTTTCACCACCCGATGTACAGCCGTAAAGTATAGCAGTACACGTAATTATTAATATCAGTATTACCGAAAATCTTTTCATTATCAGTACAGTATACTCTTCAAATATATCGTTCATTTTTTCCTCCGATATAATTTAATTACTCAATAATTATACCATACATCGCAAAATAAATCCATGTTTTATAAGTAATTAGTTTGGTTGTTGTCGGTAGTTTATTATGAGAATGGCAAATGTATTTATATTTGTATCTGTATTTGTGCAATAATAATTTTTGCTTTATACATCAGAAAAATTATAAAACCATATAAACAAAAAGAAAAAACTGAATCAAATTCATCGCCTTCGGAGATAAAAACTGAATTTGAAACTGTTAAATTTAAGGCTCAAATAGTTGATTTGCGCTGTCGTGTTGATATGGTAGGAATTAAAACGCAAAAAGCCGTTACAATTTATACCGTTGAATTTAAAACCGATGAAAAGATAATTAAGCTTGATATTCCTCAGGAAATGTATGACGGTCTTGAAATAGGACAAAGCGGTGAAGTAACATTGGTTGAGGGAGAACTGTATAGTTTTATCATTTAATCCGGTTATAAAGGAGTATATTTTATGACAGTTTTCAGATTTTGTATGATAAAACAGATTCTGAAATGAGACGTGATTCCAAAAAATCCCGTTCGTGTCAGCGAATGGGATTTTTAAAATATATTTGTATATTTGCAACATAAAATAATGTTAATGTTTAGTTTTTTGTATTCTATTGACAAAGCCCGACATTTGTCGTATTATGGTGTATATGGCTATTATACAAATTACATATAACATCTCATTGCATAAAGGGGTCTGATTCTGTTGAATATCGATAAAATCAATAAAAAGCTGCAGAAACAGTTCGGTTCAGCGGTAAAGGCTGAGCTCAGTGATAATATAATCACGGTAAAAGGTAAGCTTTCAAAATGGTCTGATGTTGTTGCCGCCTGTCAGACAGCGGCAACAAAGTACAGTGAAATTCACGTAGTAAACGATATTATCTGCGAGGAAGTGCAGAATAAACCGATGCGCGTACCGAAGCTTAAGGATAATGCTCTTGACGGAAGAAAAGTTGATGTGCTCATCATCGGCGGCGGTATCTCCGGCGTTTCAATTGCAAGAGAGCTTTCAAAATGGAAGCTCAGTATTCTTCTTGTTGAAAAGGAGGCAGACCTGGCGCTTCAGGCTTCAGGCAGAAACGACGGTGAGGTTCATCCCGGCGTTGACCTTTCAAAGGGGTCAAAAAAGCATTATTACATAAGAAAAGGCAACGAGATGTACGGACAAATATGCAAGGAGCTTGACGTACCCTTTAAGCGTGTAGGTCAGTATGTATGCTTTGATAAGGCGTGGATGAAGGGCATTATATATCTGTATGTTCTCTGGAGAAAAAAGCACGACGGCATCAGCGACACGGAAATTATTTCAGGCGAAGAGCTGAAACGAAGAGAGCCCAACCTGAGAGAGGATTTCAAATTCGCAATTTCCAACCCCTCAACGGGCTGTGTATGTCCTTACGGGCTGACAATCGCCTACGCGGAAAATGCGGCAATGAACGGAGCGGAGATTTTTCTTAACACGGCTGTTACGGATATGCAGGTAGAAGGCGGAGAAATTAAAAGCGTTGAAACCAACAGAGGTACGGTTTACCCCGCAATTGTTATCAATGCGGCAGGCGTTTTCTCCGAGGATATTGCGGCTATGGCTCAGGACAGATTTTTCTCAATTCATCCCCGAAGGGGCACAAACTCAATTCTCGATAAAAAAGCGGGCGCCTTTATGCACTCGGTTGCTTCTACCGTAAGCCTCAACTTCGGCAAAAGCCATACTAAGGGCGGCGGCACAATCCACACGGTGCACCATAATCTGCTTTTAGGCCCCGATGCTGTAGAAACCTACGAAAAGGAAAATACTGAAACAAGAAAAGAGAGCATTAAAACTGTTTTTGATAAGCAGAAAAAAACCATGCCCTCTGTTTCGGAGAGAGATATCATCACCTATTTCACGGGTGTCCGCGCCCCCACCTTTGAAGAAGACTTTATTATTGAAAAGGGAAGAAAAACAAAAAATATTATTCACTGCGCAGGTATTCAGTCACCCGGTCTTACAACTGCTCCCGCAGTGGCTCTTGATATTGAAAAAATGGCAGTTGGAGAGCTGAAGAAAATCAGAGCGGTTGAAAAAAATCCTGATTATTCACCGATACGAAATGGCGTTCCCGTGCTCAACGAAATGAGTGACGAAGAAAGAAATGAGCTTATAAAGCAGAATCCCGACTACGGAGTAATCGTATGCCGATGCGAGGAAATCAGCAAGGGCGAAATTCTTGATGCACTCAGGTCGCCTATCTGCGTTCCCACCGTTGACGGCATCAAAAAGCGTATCCGTCCCGGAATGGGCAGATGTCAGGGAGGCTTTTGTTCTCCTCTGGTAACTCAGATAATTGCGGAATTTCTCGGTGTTCCTCTGAGCGAGGTTAAAAAGTCATCGGAAACTTCTGTTATTACATACGGAAAAAACAAAGTAAGGAGGGATTGATATGAAAAGCTATGATGTTGTTGTAATCGGCGGCGGCCCTGCAGGCCTCGCGGCAGCCATCAGCGCAAAGCAAAACGGCGCTTCGGTTCTTCTTGTTGAACGAGAAGCAAGGCTCGGCGGTATTCTTAAGCAGTGTATTCACGACGGCTTCGGCCTTGTAAGATTTAAAGAAAAGCTTTCCGGCCCCGAATACGCCGAAAGATTCACCGAGCTTTTTGAAGAAGAAAAAATCGACTCTCTCACCCTCACCTTTGTTACAAGAATTGAAAAGGAAAAAGACGGCTTCAGAGTAGTGCTCGTAAACCGTAACGGTGTTGAGGCTGTTTTTACAAAAGCGCTTGTTCTTGCAACCGGTTGCCGTGAAAGAACGGCTAAGCAGGTTATGATTCACGGAACGAGGCCCTCGGGTGTTTTCACCGCGGGCACCGCACAGCACTTCACCAATCTTTTAGGTGTTATGCCCGCTAAAAAATGTGTAATTCTCGGCAGCGGTGACATCGGTCTAATTATGGCAAGACGCCTCACCCTCGAAGGCGCCGAGGTTCTCGGTGTATACGAAGCAAAAAGCACTCCCTCCGGTCTTACAAGAAACATTCATCAGTGCCTTAACGACTATAATATTCCCCTTCACCTCTCCCACACGGTTACAAGGGTTTTCGGCGAGGACAGACTCACAGCTGTAGAAATTTCAAGGGTTGACGAAAGAATGACCCCCATTGAGGGCACCGAAACAATTATCGAATGTGACGCTCTCATCCTTTCGGTAGGTCTTATCCCCGAAAACGAGCTTGCCGAAGCTCTTTCGGTAAAGCTTGACCCCCGAACAAAGGGTCCTGCCGTAAACGGTCAGCTGATGACAAGCATTGACGGAATTTTCTCCTGCGGTAATGCTCTTCATGTAAATGACCTTGTTGACTATGTTTCCGAAAGCGGTGAAATCGCAGGTAAAAATGCGGCACTTTACTGTAAAGCACAGCGAAAGGAAATTGACATCAGCATTTCGGATAAGCTTCTTTATGCCGTACCCCAGAAGCTCGACCTGAATAAAGATAACAGCAAAACCACTCTTTACTTCCGCAGCCGCGATGTGCTGAACGGTTGCACCTTCACAATCAAAAAAGACGGTGAACCCGTATTTTCAAAGAAATATGCTTTTCTGAGACCTCCCGAAATGGAAAATCTGATTATAGATTTTTCCTCAATGAGTCTCAACGAAAATTCAAAAATAGAACTTGATATCGAGGTGAAGAACAATGCGTGAACTTGTATGCATAGTCTGTCCCAGAGGCTGCAGTCTCACAATTGAAGGTGAAGGCGAAGGCATAAGCGTCAGCGGTAATTTCTGTAAAAAAGGCAAGGACTTTGCCGTTTCCGAAATGACCGAGCCCAAGCGCACAATCTGCACCACCGTAAAAACCGCCTACCCCCAATGCCCCGTTCTTCCCGTAAAGGTTTCTGCCGATATACCCAAGGACAAAATATTTGAAGTAATGGCAGAAATAAACAAAATCACGGTTAACAAGAAAATTGCAAGAGGCGATGCTGTAATTGAAAATGTTCTCGGTCTGAACGTTGATGTTATTGCAACAAGCTCTATGCTGCTGAAGCTTAATTAACGGGAAGGAGTGAGCTCTTTGGATAATCCTCTTATTCTTACCTTTGATGTCGGCACTCAGAGTGCCCGTTGTCTGCTTGTTAAAACGGATGGCAGCTTTGAAGACATTCATCAGGTAAAATACGAAACGCCCTATTACTCTCCCAACCCCGGCTGGGCAGAGCAGAAGGCCGACTTTTACTACGAGCAGATCTGCGAGGCAGGAAAGATTATAGCGGAAAGAAACAAGGATAAGCTGGACAGGGTTATTGCCGTAACTCTTACGGTCATCAGAGATACCGTTCTCTGTCTCGATAAGGACAACAAGCCGCTGAGAGATATTATTCTGTGGCTTGACAAGCGTCAGGCAGATTTCAACGATCCCTTCCCCTTATACAAGAAGGCCCTTTTCAAGCTTGTAGGCATGGGAGAAGCCACAAAAATTATTTATCAGGCCTCTGTATGCAACTGGGTTATGCAGTATCAGCCTGAAATCTGGGAAAAAACCGCAAAATATGTTATGCTTCCGACTTATCTTAACTACAGAATAACGGGTAATCTTGTTGACAGCGAAGCAAATATGATAGGTCACATTCCCTTTGACTATCAGAAGCGTGTATGGAGAAGTAAAAACAATCTTAACCGCTGTATCTGCGATGTACCCTCAGATAAATGCTGTGACCTGGTTAAGTCCGGAGAGGAGCTCGGAAAGATTTCAAAGGAATTTTCGGAAAAAACGGGCATCCCCGAGGGACTTCCTTTAATCGCCACCGGCTCTGACAAGGGGTGCGAAACCGTAGGCCTTTCCGTTGTACATAAAAATCAGGCCGCAATTTCTCTGGGCACAACCGCCACCGTTCAGCTTGCGCTCAAAAAGTACGTTGAGCCTCAGAGATTTATGCCCGCCTATCCCGCGGTACCCAATGATATGTTCAACCCCGAAATAGAGATTTACAGAGGCTTCTGGCTTATATCCTGGTTTATAAACGAATTCGGTGCCAAGGATGAGATGGAGGCTAAGGAGCTCGGCATTCACACGGAAAAGCTTCTTGACGAAAAAATCAAAGAGCTTCCGCCGGGCTGTGACGGACTTCTTCTTCAGCCCTATTGGACTCCGGGTGTAATCAACCCGACCTCAAAGGGAGCCGTAATAGGCTTTTCCGACCATCATACAAGGTACCACCTCTACAGAGCTATTATTGAAGGTCTCGGCTTTGAGCTTTATCACTCCCTTAAAAATATGGAAAAGCGTGCAAAGCTCAACATTGATGAGGTTTATATAGCCGGCGGCGGTGCAAGAAGTGACATTGTCTGTCAGATTTTTGCAGACATTATCGGTCTTCCCGTGAAAACAATTCAGACACACGAGGCCTGCTCAATAGGAGCTTCAATGGTTGCTTTTATCTCAAAGGGCGTTTTCAAGGACTACGATGATGCCATCGCAAGTATGGTTCACAACAAAAAGGTGTTTGTGCCTAATGAAGAAAACCACAAGGCCTATATGGTAATTTACAAGAGTGCCTACAGCAAAATTTTCGGCAGTCTTGAGCATATTTATAAAAAGACAATCAAACTCACCAAAAGATTCGAAAGGAGACAAAAAATATGAGTACAAAGCCTTACAAAGGATTCGAGCCCAAATGGCTTCTTACACCCGCCCCCGAGGGCAGCTACCGTTCAATTTTCCGTTGGGGTGACCCTAACTTCTTCAAGTATCCCAAGGAATCGCTCTACAAGCTTATGAAGGAAACCTTCAAAATGACCGACGAGGATTTCAAGGAATATACCGACGATATCGGCTTTGACCAGGTTGACCTTTCAAGCGTTCCCTCAAAAATCGACGAAAAGCACATTGCGGCTCTCAAGAAAATTGTAGGCGACGACTTTGTTACTACCGGAGACTATCAGCGTCTTTCCGTTGCCTACGGTGCAACAGCCTACGACCTTCTCAGGCTCCGCCATAAAATTTTCGAAAACATCCCCGACGTTGTTGTTTATCCCGATACAACAGAGCACGTTGAAAAAATTGTAAAGTATGCGGTAGAAAATAAAATCCCTCTTTATGTTTACGGCGGCGGTAGCTCCGTTACAAGAGGTATGGAAGCAGTCAAGGGCGGCATCACTCTTGATATGAGAAAGCGCTTCAACAAGCTTATCTCCTTCAACGAAACCGACCAGACCGTCACCGTTCAGGCAGGTATGTCAGGCCCCGATCTTGAAAATATGCTTCAGAATGCCCCGACGACCCTCGGTGCAAAGCGTGCATACACCTGCGGCCACTTCCCCCAGTCATTTGAATACAGCTCGGTAGGCGGCTGGACAGTTACAAGAGGCGCAGGCCAGAACAGTACATATTACGGCACAATTGCAGACATCGTGCTTTCTCAGAAATATGCAACTCCTATCGGCACAATCAGAACTCCTCACTACCCGAGAGAAGCAACGGGACCCGACCTTAATCAGATTATGATGGGTTCAGAGGGTACCTTCGGTGTTCTTACAGAGGTTACTCTCAAGGTCTGCCGTTGGATGCCCGAAAACCGCAAGCGTTTCTCGTATATGTTCAAGAACTGGGAAATCGCCATGGATGCCGCAAGAGAAATGATGCAGTGCGAAAGCGGTTATTCTTCCGTATTCCGCCTTTCAGACCCCGAAGAGACCCACCTTATGCTGAAGCTTTACAACGTTGACGAAACGCCTCTGCAGCCGATTCTCGACAAATTAGGCTATAAGGATATGGAACGCTGTCTCTTCCTCGGCTTTACAGACGGCGAAAAGGGATTTTCAAAGAATGTTGCAAAGAACATCAACAAAATCGCTCTCAAGCACGGCGGTATGCCTATGACGGGCTTTGTATGCAAGAGCTGGGAAAAGGGCCGCTTCAACGACCCCTATCTGCGCGATTCAATGATGGACTTCAGCGTTGTAACCGATACTCTTGAATGTACCGTTACATGGTCAAATATGGCTCAGGTGCACCGCGACGTTAGAAAGGTTTGCCACGCACTTCCCAACACGGTTGTAACAACACATATGTCACACTGCTATCCTCAGGGAGCCAACCTCTATTTCATCTTCATCACAAAGATGAACGACGAAAAAGCATTCAAGGCGTATCACACAACAATTCTCGATGCAATTCAGAAATCAGGTGCGGCAATTTCCCACCATCACGGCATCGGTAAAATGTTTGCACCGTGGCTTGAGGGCTACATCGGCGAAAAGGAATACGGTGTATTCAAGGTGCTCAAGGACTACTTTGACCCCGATTACCTTATGAATCCCGGCGGAACAATCGGCCTTGACCTTGAGCCCGAGAAAAAGAAGTTCCTCAACGAACGCAAGGATTACAGATAAGTTTTAAATTAAGGGAGCTGCAAAAAACGAAAGTTTTTTGCAGCTCATTTGTTATTTACTTTCCAATATCCGAAGCGTTTTCCGCCTTCTCGTGAGATAATTCCCTTTGCTTTTAATGAATCAATTGTACGTTTCACAGTTCTGGAAGATTTGTTTATTGATAATGCAATTCTTTCCTGTGTTATTTGCGGATCGGTTTTTATGAGCTCCAGTATAACAGATTCGTCCAAAGTGACATCCAAAGTGACATTTTTTGAATTGTCGTGGCACTTTGGATCCTCTAAAGTGCCACTGATATGCAAATATCTGTTCTTTAACTCGTTCTCTTCTCCGAGCAACAGATTTCTCAAAAAAGCTTCAAGATATTCTGTAGTTTCGTGAACACCCTTCTGCAGGTTGGTGTAATTTGCTCTGACGAGGGCGTTGCGGAAGTACCATGCGTTTTCAGCGAAAATATCATTTGTAACATCAAAGCCGAGTGTTCGCAGATACTTTATAAAGAAAACTGCAGTTGTTCTGGTGTTGCCTTCGGAAAAAACATGAATCTGCCAAAGACGGGAAATAAAAACAGCAAGGTGTTTTATTGTTTGTTCCAAGGAAAGATTCTTATAACTGAAGTCACGCTCTTGCGAAATATCGTAATCAAGAGTCGCTCTTAAATCTGAAGCACCGCCATACATAAC
>JAZSQU010000045.1:0-38275 GCA_045538095.1 Acutalibacteraceae bacterium
AAGGGTTTTGCCGATTACCATATTTGTTTCGATTCTTACGCCCATTTTCTTAAGGTTTTCAACCTCTTTCTGCACAATGGACTTAGGAAGTCTGAATTCGGGAATTCCGTAAACAAGCACACCGCCTGCTACGTGAAGCGCCTCAAAAACCGTAACCTCGTACCCTCTTTGGCTGAGTTCACCGGCACAGGCAAGACCTGAGGGACCTGAACCGATAACAGCAACCTTTTTGCCCTTTGAAGGAATCTCTTTCACTTCTGTGATTTCTTTTTCGTTATGTCTGTCGGCAACAAATCTTTCAAGTCTGCCGATTGCAACACTCTCACCGTTTTTACCCCTAACGCAGTATTTCTCACACTGATTTTCCTGAGGACAAACACGTCCGCATACTGCAGGAAGTGAGGAGGCAAAACGGATTATTTCATAAGCGCCGTCAAAATCTTTAGTCTTTATTTTTTCAATAAATGCGGGGATATTTATACCTACGGGACAGCCTGAAACGCAAGGCTTTGTCTTGCAGTTAAGGCAACGGAAGGCTTCGTCAACCGCCATTTCTTCCGTATATCCCAAAGCTACCTCGCAGAAATTATGTATTCTCTCCTGTGCCGACTGAGTGGGCATGGGAGTTTTTTTCTTACTCATATTTGCCATTTTATTTTATCTCCCTCAAGAGGTTACAGCTTTCCTCATATTCGTGTCTTTCAAAGCCGGCATACATACGGCTTCTTGACATAGCTTCGTCAAAATCAACCTCATAGCCGTTGAAATCGGGACCGTCAACACAAGCGAATTTTGTAACCCTTTTGCCGTCCTGATTGAGTGTAAGACGGCAACCGCCGCACATTCCCGTGCCGTCAATCATAATGGGGTTCATGGAAACTGTGCAGGGAATACCTGTGGGTCTTGTTTCCTCAACAACGAATTTCATCATAACAAGAGGGCCGATTGTGATTACTTCATCAAAGGTTTCACCCTCAGCGAACATTTTCTTTAGAGGTGCGCAGACATTACCCTGTTCACCTGCAGAACCGTCATCGGTCATTACAAAAAGTCTGTCTGAAGTACTTCTGAATTCATTCTCAAGAATAAGTAGATCTTTATTTCTGAAACCGATTACGCTTACAACCTCTGCGCCTTCTTCGCGGAGCTTCTGCGCTACAGGCAGTGCAATTGCACAGCCTACTCCGCCACCCACTATAAGCACTTTTTTAAGTCCTTCTGTTTTTGTAGCTTCACCTAAGGGACCGCAGAAATCAGCTATGTATTCGCCCTCATTTTTCATTGAAAGAGCCTTTGTTGTTCCGCCCACAATCTGAAAAATAATTCTTACTGTACCCTTTTCTCTGTCGTAGCCCGAAATTGTAAGAGGAATTCTCTCCCCTTTTTCTTCGTCCACCCTGAGAATAATAAACTGACCCGGCTGAGCTTTTTTAGCAACAAAAGGTGCTTCAATATCCATAAGCATAACCGTGGGGTTAAGCATTTTTTTATTTGCGATTTTATACATAAAATTAAACATCTCCGTTACAGTAAACTGTAATACTTTCAATCTTTGCTATTGTAACACTTTAATACAAAAAATGCAACTGCTAAATTGACCGATACAAACAAAAAATCCACCCTGCTTTTCACAGGGCAGATTTCGGTAAATTTTTCAGTTTACACTAACAGGTTCTGTCGGTTCATATTCGACTATTTCTTTACCGTACCACCAGCCGTATTTCTGATGTATTTCTGCAAGCTCTTCAAAGTTTTTCTCAGCATATTTCAGTGCAAAATAATCGTCTACATTGGAAAAGCTGCGTTCGTATATACCTTTTTCTTTATATTCTTCAGGCGTACCATAAAGCACCGCGTTATAGTAAAATACATTTGCTACTGCTTCTTTTGCACTGTAATTCAGAATTTTATCACTTTCGTTTTCATTAAGCGCAATTTTATGAAGAGGCTTCAAGGCAGGCAAACCCATATCTTCAAGCTGATGTACATCAACCGTTACAAGATTACCCCTCAGGTACATTTCCACATTATAATTCGCAATAAGACTATCTGTGCCCACAAGTGACATAAGAGTTATCACCCCACAGGCAAAAGCGAGAATCACTTTCATATACGGGAAATTCTTTTTGAAAAGCCGTACTGTAATCATCGCAAAAACAACAACCAATATAAGGTCTGCAACAAAGACGTAAATTCTCTTGTGGGTAAGTCCCATTTCTGCAATATAGAGAATAATTTTTGAAATTGAAGTTGCAACAATCACCAAAGTAAAACCGCAGAGGAACAAGTCAAAGCCTTTTATCATTCGGCTGATTTTACCGTCAGTTCTCTTTGAGAAAAGCACTGTTACACCAATAATACCGAGATTGATTACCGCAACGGCAGCCATTTCAAAAAAGCCACGTCTTGCATACTCGGCCACACTTATTGCACTTCCGTCGGGAAGCTTACCCGTAAAGGCACTGAAGAAATAAGCAAACTGCGAAAGAAGATAAACAACATAAACAAGGCTTATTACACCAAGAAAGCCTGCAAAAACATTTGAGGGAACAAGGCGGAGATTTTCATATCTTTTATTTTTCTCCTGCCTTTTTTCGTCGGCTACACCGTGTCGGAAACAGAACATCACGTTATAAATATAAGGTGCAACAAACAGAGCAAGGAATGCATTCACAAGAAGGCCTGAGCTGATACCGTCAAAGAATTTTTCAAAAATATTTTCGATTTTGTCCGTAGCAGTCTGAGCAACACTGCCGAAAGCTGCGTCACCGTCAATAAGCAAAGGTACCACAATAGCTATAACGGGAATCGAAAGCACCGCACCGCCGATTATTCCCAGCGCCTTGCCCGAAAGCTTTTTCTTTTCACCATCGGATGTTTTTTTGAGAGTTTTAAGCGAACGCAAGGGAAGAAAGGTGTTCTTCACGGGAATCAGCACTTCACTTCTCCACACTTCAAGAAGATAGAAGTAACTGCCGTAGGTATCTTTTGCCTCACCCGTCATTTTCACGCAGTATGAACCCGAAAGGTAAATAAGCATCAGAAAGGTAAATAAAAAGTGAGCTTCGTCTCCATGGATGATATAGGATATTGCTGTAAGAAGTGCAAAAGCACCGGGCAGAATCGCCTCTTTATTGAATGTTTTTCTTTTGGTGATAATATAAGCTGTGGCAACGATGAAAAAGCCGAAGTAGGCAAAAGCCGTATTTAAGCCTCTTTCCATTGAAAAGAACAAATCCACCACCGAGCTTATGAGATATGTCGTTAAGATAAAAATCACAGGAAAAGTCAGCACATCAACAAAAGACATCTGCACTCTTTTTTTCTCAGAGAGATAGTTTTCTTCATTCATATTCATTCCTCCTCGGAAACAAATTCGAGAATATCACCGGGCTGACAGTCAAGGGCTTCGCAGATGCTTTCAAGGGTTGAAAAACGCACAGCCTTTGCCTTGCCGGTTTTAAGAATGGAGAGATTTGCCTGAGTAATACCCACCTTTTCGGCTAGTTCACCTGAGGACATTTTTCTTTTTGCAAGCATTACATCAAGATTTACTATAATAGGCATCACATCACCTCATATCGTAAGTTCATTTTCGTTTTTGATTTCCGTTGCCTTTGCCATAACACTTTTGAGAACACGCAAAATGAGCATCATAAATGCCGCAGCAAGAGTTACCAACCAAAGAGGCTTGTACATAACACCAGCTCCAAGACAAACAAAGCTCACTGCCGCACAACACCACGAAAGAACTCGGATAAGAAACACCGTTTTTTCGGTAAAAACTTCTCCAGCCATTATGTTTTTCATAAGTTTAGCAATAGAAATAAGCGCTGCCCACGCAGGTACACAACAGATGTAAAAAGCTACAAGCACCGATATTTTAAGAACATCCAAATCTCCTCTGTAATGGAAAAACCAATCGACCAGAGGATATCCCAAAACCATCATAACTGCAAGAAGTACGCAGAAAATGTAATCGATTGCAAGGGTCAGCTTTGCAGATTTAAGGGGTGTGTAGTTCATTTTTATTCCTCCTAAAGTCTTTTTACAATTGCAATATATCACACTATTTATCGTTTGTCAATAAATTTATCACGAAAAACATAAAATTTTTATTTTTTATCGAGTTAATCGGCGTTCAAAAAAATTTGCAATATTAGCCTTCTTTTTTCTTGCCAAAATATAGATTTTGTGATAAAATGTAGGGTGATTTACTATAACCCCAGATTATGAGGTGATTATTTGAACAAGAAGAAAGAAAATATCCGAAATTTCTCTATTATTGCTCATATCGACCACGGCAAGTCCACCCTTGCCGACAGACTTCTTGAAATGACAAACTCCGTTGCAAAAAGAGATATGTCTCAGCAGATTCTTGACGATATGGATCTTGAAAGAGAAAGAGGTATAACAATCAAGGCTCACGCCGTAAAGCTTGATTACAAGGCAAAAGACGGCGAAACATACGAGCTTAACCTTATAGACACACCGGGTCACGTTGACTTTAACTACGAGGTTTCACGTTCACTTGCAGCCTGTGAGGGCGCAGTGCTTATTATCGACGCTTCTCAGGGTATTGGGGCACAGACACTTGCCAACACTTATCTTGCACTTGACCACGACCTTGAGCTTGTTCCCGTTATCAACAAAATCGACCTTCCCGCTGCAGAGCCTGACAGAGTTGCTGCAGAGGTTGAGGAGATTATCGGCCTTGACTGCTCACTTGCACCGAGAGTATCGGCAAAAACAGGTGAAAACATTGAGCAGGTGCTTGAAAGAATTGTTGCTGACATTCCTGCACCCAAAGAAGCAAATGACAACGCTCCCCTTAAAGCGCTTATCTTTGACTCAGTTTATGACAACTATAAAGGCGTTATCGTTTATGTAAGAGTTGTTGAGGGTACTCTCAAGGCAGGCGAAACAATGCTTATGATGGCTACGGGTGCTCAGTTCAATGTTGTTGAGGTAGGATACATGAGAGCTACGGGACTTGAGCCTACGGATGTACTTTCTGCAGGCGAGGTTGGCTATATCACAGCTTCAATCAAGACAGTCCGTGACGCAAAGGTGGGCGACACCGTTACAAAAATTCAGAATCAGGCAGAAGAACCTCTCCCCGGTTACCGTAAGGTTAACCCTATGGTTTTCTGCGGTGTTTATCCTGCTGACGGTGCAGACTACGAAGCACTCAGAGATGCACTCGAAAAGCTTCAGCTCAACGATGCTTCCCTCTCCTATGAGCCTGAAACCTCAGGTGCTTTGGGCTTCGGTTTCCGTTGCGGTTTCCTTGGTCTTCTCCACCTTGAAATTATCCAGGAAAGACTTGAAAGAGAATACAATCTCGACCTTGTAACCACCGTACCCTCCGTTGTTTATTATATTCATCAGACCGACGGCACAGTAGTTCAGGTCGATAACCCCACTCACTATCCTGAACAGGCAGTTATCGACTACTGCGAAGAGCCTATTACAAACGCTCACATCTACTCCCCTTCAGAATATGTAGGTGCAATTATGGAGCTTTGCCAGGAAAGACGCGGTGTTTTCAAGGATATGAAATACATCACCACCGACCGTGTTGACATTCACTATGAGCTTCCCCTTAACGAAATCATTTACGATTTCTTTGATGCTCTCAAGTCAAGAACAAGAGGCTACGCTTCTTTTGACTATGAGATTTTCGAGTACAGACGTTCAACTCTTCAGAAGGTTGACGTGCTTCTCAACGGTGACATCATCGACGCTCTCAGCTTTATTATTCACTCAGAAAAGGCTATGGGCAGAGCAAGAAAAATTGCCGAAAAGCTGAAGGAGCATATTCCGAGACAGATGTTTGAAATTCCGATTCAGGTTGCAATCGGCTCAAAGGTAATTGCAAGAGAAACCGTCAAGGCTATGCGTAAAGACGTGCTTGCAAAGTGCTACGGCGGTGACATCACCCGTAAAAAGAAGCTTCTTGAAAAACAGAAGGAAGGTAAAAAACGTATGCGTCAGTTCGGTACTGTTGAAGTTCCTCAGGAGGCATTTATGGCAGTACTCAAGCTTGACGGCGACAACTAAAAATATGACAGGAATATATATACACATCCCTTTTTGTAAAAGCAAATGTCCTTACTGTGATTTCTATTCCTTTAAACCTGACGAAACGCAAATGGACAGCTATTTAAAAGCTGTCCTTTGCTGTCTTAAGGAGATGAAAGCTCAGGTTAAAGATGACGTTGACACCGTCTATTTCGGTGGCGGAACACCCTCGTTTTTCGGCGGTGAACGCATAAAGGCTGTCACCGACTGCATAAAAGAGAACTACAGTCTTGTTTCACCTGAAATCACTGTCGAGTGTAATCCTTCAAGCGTTTCAGAAGAGTTTTTCAAGGTGCTTACTGAAGCAGGTGTCAACAGAATTTCAATGGGAATGCAGTCAGCCGTTGACAGTGAGAGAAAAATTCTCGGCAGACTTTCGGGAAAAGAGGAAGTCAGAAAGGCAATCAGCCTTTCAAAAAAGTACGGTATAGACAATATCAGCCTTGATATTATACTCGGTGTGCCTGAGCAGACAATGGAAAGCCTTAACGAAAGCATTGATTTTCTTATATCATCTGACATAAAGCACATCAGTGCATATATGCTGAAAATAGAAGAAGGTACGCCCTTTTATAAAATGCAGAATTCCCTTATTCTCCCCGACGAGGACACAGTCTCTGAAATGTATCTTCATACTGTAAAAATGCTATCTGAAACAGGATTTTCGCAGTATGAAATCTCCAACTTTTCGAAAAAGGGATATGAAAGCAGACACAATCTTCACTATTGGAGAACGGAAGAATATCTCGGTGTAGGCCCCTCTGCACATTCATTTTTAAACGGAAAACGTTTTTATTTTGAACGGAATTTTAAGTCTTTTTTAAGAAGCACCTCCACAATAGATGACGGAGACGGCGGAAGCGAAGAAGAGTTCATAATGCTCTCCCTTCGGCTTACGGAAGGCTTTTCCAAGGAAAAGTTCAAAGAACGTTTCGGCAGATATCCTGACGAAGAAATCTTCATAAAAGCAGAAATTTTCAGAAAAAAAGGCTTAGTTAAAATCACAGATGACAGTATCAGCCTTACACCCGAGGGATTTTTGCTTTCAAATACAATAATCGGAAAGCTACTTGAATATTATTAAGCTTAAGGAGTGATATTATGAGAACATACGGTCTTGTTCTTGCAGGCGGCGGTGCCAAGGGTGCTTACCAGATAGGCGCATGGAAGGCACTCAGCGAAATCGGTGTTACCTTTAATGCAATTGCAGGCACTTCAATCGGCTCTATAAACGGTGCTCTCATAGCTGCAGGCGATTATGAAAAAGCCCACGAAATGTGGCTCAATATTTCAATCGATAAAGGGCTTCGCATAAACGAAGAATTGCCTGACCCGGAAAATCTTTTCAGCAAGAAAAACTGGGGTGCACTTTTTAAAGAGGTTATAAAAAACGGAGGACTTGATGCTTCACCTGCTGCAGATTTTGTTTCTCTTTATGTTGACGAAGCAAAAATAAGAGAAAACGGCATTCCTCTTTTTGCCGTAGCTGTACAGATGACCCAGGGTGTAACTCCGAGAGAAATCGGCATTGACGAAATTCCTGAAGGTGAGCTTACCGACTATCTTATGGCTTCATCAAATATTCCTCTTGCAGTGGGCATCGGCCCTGAGGGTGAAAAATTTCTTGACGGCGGTGTATACGACAATATTCCTCTTATGACACTCAAAAAAAGAGGCTTCAACAAGATAATCCTTCTTGATATTTCTAACCTTAAAGGTGTAGGTCACTCTATGAATACTGCAAACTGCGAAATCATTCACATAAAGCCTTATGACACTGAAATGCTCGGCGGATTTATGGACCTTGACGCTGAGGCAGTTGAAAAAAGAATTCAGCTTGGCTATTTCGATGCAAAAAAAGCTTTCTCCCACCTTCTCGGCAATATCTATTACTTCCTTCCCGAAACCTTCAGAAGTATGGTAAAAAAATACGGAGCCGACACTATGGTCAGCCTTGAAAAGCTTGGATATTACCTTTCCGTTGACCCTTATAAAATCTACACGGAAAACGAATTTATAACGGCAGTAAAAACTGCTTACGAAGAAGAGCAGAAGCGACTTTCCGAGGCAGAAGCAACAGCAAGTGAGGAAAAAGAAAAGGAAACAGATTTTGACTCACTTAAAAACGCAATTAAAAAGCATTTTCCGTCTAAATCCACGACCGAAATTACAGAAGAAGAACCTTCAACTCAAACAGGCGAAGCAAAAGAAACCGACTTTGATTCACTTATAAACCTGATAAGAAAACGGTTTTCGTCAAAGTCTGAGGCTGAAATTGCACAAGAGATAACAGTTGAAGCATCCGAAATCACAGAAAAAGAAAGTGAACCTCTTATTGAATCTATCAAAAAGGTTCTTTCAGGACTTGGCTCACAGGAAGAAACAGCTGAACCCAAGGACAAAGAGCGTGACTTTGATTCAATAAGAACCGCCATTAAAAAGCGCTTCGGACAGAAAAGTCCTCTTGATGAATTCACCGATGCAATTGCAGTGCTTGATAATATTGTGCTTTAATATCAACAAACAAAAAAATACAGGTATTTTTTGAAATACCTGTATTACTTTTTTATTGCCCGTCAATTATACGGGAGGTTTGCCAAGCCAAACATCGTGGAAAATGTACTTGAGTAAACCGTAGAACTCCATAATGAATCCAAAGAAAATGCTGATGAATGAACCGTGATTTTCAGGAGCAGGTTCCTCTGTTGTTGAATCTGCAGCTGAAGCACCTACAACGCCCACTGACATAAGCATTACAAGTACAAGTACGAGAGAAATAACTTTTTTGAATGTCTTTTTCACGCTTTGTTTCCTCCTTGTTTATTATTACTCATATTTTAAACCAATAAATCAATTTAGTCAAGATTTTTCGGTTATTTTGTTTTTACACCGACTTCTTCACTGCCGTCGCTTATAAACATTTCTCCCTTTACATCGCGGTAGGAACGCACTCTGTAAAGATAAGTTTTAAAGTGTGACGGAGCTTTGTCCTTAAGGTTAAGTTCAAGGTTGGACTCTGTTCTTGCAACTTCAACGAAGTCACCGTCCTTACTCTCGCTTCTTTCAAGGATATAACCGTCAGCACCTGCAACAAGACGAAGAGAAAAGCTTATTGTTCTGCCGTTTGTCTTATAGTCCAGGATTTTACCGCTGTCAAGACAAACTGCGTGTACCTTCGGGCTGAATTTACCCTGCTTTTCGGTTTCGCCCTCAGTGTACACACACTGAACGCAGTAATGATACACCTGACCCGACACCACCTTTTTGTCGGTGAAGGTTGGTTTCTTAACTCTTTTAACCGGCAGAGTCTGCGAGAAAAAGTCGTTTCGTCTGCTTACGATATAAGCTGAAGCTTTCGGATCTTTGTCCCAGGAAACAGTTATTGCTTTTGCGTCAGCCTCAGCCTTAAGGTTAACAGGAGGCTCAATTCCAGAAATAATTGCCGCTCTTGTTCCGCTGTCTCTGGTGCTGGTTTTCTTGCCTTCAAGTCTTTTAAAAGCCTGAATTTTGTACCAGTAGGTCTTGTTTGGCTCAACGGTATCTGTAAACGCAAGCTTCTTTTTCCACTTGATACGAACAAACTCTCCGTCAGGCTCGTCACGCCTTAAAACTGCATATTTATCGGCGCCCTCAACCTCTGTCCAGAAAAGCTTCAACTGGTTTTCGCTCACGGTTTTGACCTTTTTTATTTTCGGTCTGCCTCTGAGCTTTTTATATTCATTCATTTATCTGTCTCCCAACAGTGATGCGCTGTCTTTATCAACAAAAACAGTAACATCAGCATGAAGTTTAAGAATACTTGCAGGGCAAGAAGGTGTAACTTCGCCTTTAACAAGCTTTTTAATTGCCTCTGCCTTGCTCTTGCCCGTTGCAATAAGAACAATTTTCTTTGCACGCATAATGTCACCGATACCCATTGTAAGAGCATATTCGGGCATCTTGTCGCCTACTGCTTCAAAGTACTTGCTGTTAGCATCAATTGTGCTCTGTGTAAGCTTTACGGCAAAGGGACCGTCTGCAAAATTGTCACCGGGCTCATTGAAGCCGATGTGGCCGTTGGTACCGATACCGAGAATCTGAATGTCAATTCCGCCGCTTTCTTTAATTTTGTCGCTGTAGCGTTTGCATTCCTCTTCAATGTTTTCAGCCTGACCTGAAAGGAAGTTAACTTTTTGGAAATCAACGTCTGTTTTGCCGAAAAGATTGTCTTTCATAAAGTAGTAGTAGCTGTTTACGTTTTCTCTTGAAAGACCTACATATTCGTCAAGATTGAAGGTTGTAATGTGCTTAAGTGTAACCTCACCTTTTTCGTAGCTTTCAATAATTCTCTTATAAGTTTCAACAGGTGAAGCACCGGTTGCAAAACCAATTACGCTGCCTCTGTTATTATTAATCTGTTTTACGATAATTTCTGCTGCCTGAACTGCAATTTCAGCAGCATTGTCAAGTACAATTACTCTCATTTTATTATCTCCTTTACTTTCAAAATACTTCTGAAGGTCATTATATCATAATCTTAAGATTTTTTCAATTAAAAATTCAAAGGTTTTATCTGTTTTTTTATAAGAACAATTTGAATTTATCTTTTTATTGTGGTATACTGTTATCGGGTTAACTTTGAAAGGACACGAAGAAATGAAATTCAATTACCATACACATACAGAGCGCTGCTTTCATGCCAAAGGCACTGACGAGGAATATGTACTTGCCGCAATTGATGCAGGCTTTGACGAAATCGGTTTTGCAGACCATTCACCCTGGCCTTTTAAAGGCTACGTTTCAGGAATGAGAATGCACGAAAAGGACTTTGAGCCCTATGTAAACAGCATCAAAGCCCTGAGAGAAAAATACAAGGATAAAATCAGCATCAAGATAGGCCTTGAATGCGAATATTTCAAAGAGTACATTCCCTGGATGAGAGAAAAAATTGACGAGCTTGAGCTTGACTATATCATCCTCGGTCATCACTACAGCACCAACGAAATCGGCGCAGAATATAACGGTGCTCTCACAACCGTTGAGGGAATTGAAAAATACACCGACGAGGTAGTTGAAGGCATAAAAACGGGGCTTTACTCCTATGTATGCCATCCCGACCTTTATATGAAAGGGTATCAGATATGGGATGAGCACGCAGAAAGAATGGCAAAAAAAATCATCACTGCGGCAAATGAAGAAGGTATACCACTTGAGTATAACCTTCTCGGTCTCAGCCGTTCAAAGGATGAGGGCGTATACGGTTATCCATATCCCGATTTCTGGCTTCTTGCTGCTGAAATGGGTGCAAAAGCGATTATCGGCGTTGATGCTCACAGACCTTACGCTTACGGTAATACAGAGCTTTTTGAAGAGGGAAAACAGACTCTCAAAAAGCTTGGAATTGAAACTGTAGAAAAAATAAGATTTTTCAGATAAGATAATGCCCGTGCAGGAAATAACCTGCACGGGCTCAATTTATCAGTCGAGTATATTATCCATATTGTAAAAGCCTTTTTCCTGCTTTACAAGAAAAGCTGCTGCTGAAAGTGCGCCCTCAGCAAAAAGGCTTCTGTTTTCAGCTTCATGCTTGAGAGTGAGCACCTGTGAGCCCATTGCGAAAATAATTTCGTGTGTACCCACTTCGCCACCCATTCTGATTGCGTGAATGCCGATTTCGTTTTTCTTTCTCTTGCCGTATTCGTGTCTGCCGATGTTATATTCGCAGTCATCCTTCACACTTTTTATAGAGTCAGCAAGGAGAATTGCAGTACCGCTGGGCACATCAAGCTTTTGATTATGGTGCTTTTCGATAATCTCGATATCAGCATCGGGAAAAGCCTTTGCTGTGATTTTTGCAAGACAAGCAAGCACTGCCACACCAAGGGACATATTCTGACTGTAGAAAAGAGGTATGCTTTTTGAAGCTTCTTTAATCATTGAAAGTTCTTCAGCTGTCTGTCCCGTTGTTGCAATTACAATAGGAAGGTTTCTCTTCACTGCATACTCGGTTACATCCTTTGTGGCAAGGTGATTTGAAAAATCAATTATACAGTCAGCTTCGCCGTCAAATTCAGCAATATTCTTATAGATATTATTCGCACTGTCTGTGTCAAACTCCATACTGCAGGAAGCTGCAAGAGTATACTTATCACTGCTTTCAATAAGTGAAAGCAAGGTCTGACCCATTCTTCCGCCTGCGCCGTTTATTATAAGTCTCATACGTCTAAACCAACCTTACGCATTTCGCTGAGAAGAACTGCTTTGTGGTCGTCTTCCATAACTGTAAGAGGAAGTCTTACATAGTCCTCGCAATAGCCCATAGCTGCCATAGCTGCCTTTACGGGGATGGGATTAACCTCGCTGAAGAGAGCCTTTGTAAGTGCGAAATACTTGAACTGCATTTCTGCTGCACCCTTAATGTCGCCTGCGAAGAACTTATGGCACATTTCTGAGGTTTCCTTGGGAAGTACGTTTGAAAGAACGGAGATTACACCCTTACCGCCAACAGACATAAGAGGTACAATCTGGTCGTCGTTACCTGAATAAAGGTCAAGCTTATCGCCGCAAAGAGCCATTGTCTCTGTAATTTTGTCAATCTGGCCGTTTGCTTCCTTGATAGCCTGAATCATAGGATGCTTTGCAAGCTCTGCATATGTAGCAGGTTCAATGTTTACGCCTGTTCTTGAAGGAACATTATAAAGAATAATGGGCTTTGTACTTGCATCTGCAATTTCACAGAACATCTTGATAAGGCCCTTCTGTGTAGCCTTGTTGTAGTAAGGTGTTACAACAAGCATTGCATCGCAGCCTACTTCGCAAGCGTACTTTGTAAGGTCAATTGCATAAGCTGTATCGTTTGAGCCTGTACCTGCAATTACGGGCACTCTGCCGTTAACTACTTCAACTGCAAACTTAAGCACCTCTCTGTGCTCTTCGTCGGTAAGAGTTGAACCTTCACCTGATGTACCTGCAATTACAAGAGCATCAATACCCTCGTCAATCTGCCAGTTAAGAAGCTTTTTAAAGCTTTCGTAGTCTACTCCGTTTTCGTTCATCGGTGTGATAATAGCTGATGCTGCACCCATAAAAATTGGCTTTCTTTCCATAGTTAAAACTCCTTCTGATTTAAGTTTCCGAAATTTCAAATATTACAGAGAAAAACACCCGATATGCTTTTGCATCGAGTGTTATAATTACAAACGACAACAGAAAAACCTGATGTGTCTTTCACAATTATAATAGCACTCCGCAAAAAAATTGCGACAGTCGGATAAATCTTATTTTATCCGCCCAACACAGCTTACGCCTTACTGCGTTTCGGCGACAATCCCTTTCTTCTGCAACAAGCCTTGCGTAAGCTTTAAGATTGCAGAGTACTGATGATTTATCGCAGCCTCTATCTTTAATTGAATTATTCGGTTGCAGATAGTCTATCACTAAAAGACAAAACTGTCAATAGAAATTTCAAAAAATTTACTCACTGAGCTCCTCTACACCTTTAATCAGATAATAAAAAGGCGAAAACGGTGTAAGACAGACAAATCTTTCCACAGCACTTTTTATTCCGTTTTTCGGAAACCCTACGGTAAGACGGTTTTCGCTGAATTCTGCCTCAAGCTTCTTGGAAGTTCCCGAAAAGCTCATAACTGCGTATTTTGTCATATTAAGGTTATACTCGCCTCTTTCTCCTACGGTTATTTCGCCTGCAAAAAACGCTCCTGTGCAGGCAATAATCACCGTTACAAAAAGGAATTTTCCAAAGATTTTTTTCATTTCTTCATTCATACTTATTCCTCGTATTCTTCAAGAATTTTACTTACGGCAATACCTATACACTTACCCGTATAAACTGCCTCTTCAAGTGTGTTTGAATCTGAGCCCACCTCAACGAGCAGTGAGCAGTGGGTGACGTTCATATTGTAGCTTCTCGGACAGAAATAAAGCGGTCTTGTAATACCCTCAAAAAACTCCTCCAGCTTCTGCTGAAGGTGTACGGCAAAGGTAAGATTATACCTCCAATCAGGAAGATTTGTTATGGGATTACCCTCCTCCTGACACCCTGAGATAATCATAATCTGTGCTGCTTTTTTGCCTTTTACCTTAACGGTAGGCTTTACCTTTGTGCCGTTTGCATCCTGAATTGCATCACGGTGAATATCAAGCACCACCTGAATTGACGGGTACTTTTTAAGAATTGCCTCTACGGACTCACGGCTTTTTCCGTAAGCACCCGTATATTTTGCATCGTGGATTTCTTTATCGTGAATTACGGAAAAACCTGCCTTTTCAATCTCTTCGGTAATAGCCTCACCTACTCTTACCATATTGCGCCCTTTATCATTACTTCGGGTAATAAAGTTTTCGGAATAATAGTTTTTTTCAAGTATGGGATAGGTTTCAGTTGTATGGGTATGAAAAATCAGTACGGAGGGTTCTTTTTTTGTAACACTCAGGTCTATTTTCTCGTTCAATATATCTTTAAGGCTGACCTTTGTACGGTTAACATTTTTCATTCTGACAAGAGAATATTTATCCGTTACACCCTCATTAATATAAGTTTTCTCTCTTATGCTTCCTTTTTTCTTTCCCTCATCTGTCAGCTTCTTCTCCTTTTTTATAAGTGCCTTTATATCGTCGGGAGTTGAGGTGAAGCTTTTAAAAAGCGAAAGAGTTTCAACGGCTTCTTTTTCCGTCGCCTTCTCGGTGGTGGTTTCTTTTTCTGCTATTAATGGCTTTTCGGTGCTTTTTTCGGTTGTCAAAGCTTCTCCTGAACTTTTTTCTGTTTCTACAGTCGGCAGCATCATCTGCAGACTGAAAAGTGCCGTTTTTACCGCCAAAGCCATAAACTCCTTTGTAAAAACGCTTGCTGACAATATAAATAAACCCACAAGGAAAACCGAAATTAACCCTTTTACAAACTTATCTTTACCTTTCATCTTGTCCTCCGTATAATTTACCTTATATTATTCTATTCGTCTTACGGAAGAAAAATGCTTTCGGATTATACTCGTCAACTTACAATTGCAAGGATGTCCTCAGCAGGCAAATCAGGCTGAAGGGCCGTATTTATCCCCATAGCCACAAGAGCTGCCGCCCTGTCAATCAAATTGTCAATTTCCTTTGGAGTTACCATCATAAGTTCGCTGCCTTCTTTATTTCTTAAAACGGCTTCGGTTTCCTCCTCACTCATTCCTGCATGCTTCAGCACATCAGCTGCCATTGTCAGTGCGTCTACCACCGTAGGCACACCGATTGCGATTACGGGCACGCCCATAGTGCTGCGGTCAATTGCGTTTCTTTTGTTACCCACTCCGGACCCCGGTGACACACCCGTATCCGAAATCTGTACAGTTGTGCCGAGTCTTGAGGTGTTTCTTGAAGCAAGGGCATCCACCACTATTATGCAGGATGGCTTGATTTTTCTGACAATGCCCTCAAGGCTTTCTGCTGTTTCAATGCCCGTAATTCCAAGTACACCCGGTGTAACGGCTGCAACGGCACGGAGATTTTCAAATCCTATAGATTTAGCAAGCTCTTTTGAAATATGACGTGTTGCAAGAATAAGTGACGCACATCTGGGTCCAAGAGCATCGGGAGTGATTTTTTCGTTGCCGAGACCTGCTACAAGAACAGTGCCCTCTTCAGGAATAAGCTTTCTTATTTCATCGCTGAGCACTGTCAGCCTTGATGAAAAAAGGTCGGCATTTTTCATAAAAGAGCCGATTTCAAGAGTGATATATTTTCCTTTGGGCTTGGAGAGAATTTTTTCGCCTTTTTCGTTTTCAACGGTAATTGTGGTAACCACCACAGAGTCAATCTCTTTTTTTTCGGTTGTAATGCCATCGAGCGTATCTTTTGAGATATATTCTTTTCTTTCAAGAGCGAGGTCTGTTCTAAAAATCATATATTTTCTCTCCAAAACTATTGAATTATTCCGAAGAATGTAGTATTATTATGGGCGCAAATAAAAAAAGTATATCTGAATTTGCAAAAATCTCTTGCATTTTTTGTAAAAAGGTGCTATTATATCTAACGCATACGCAACTAAGAGGAGGTGTAATTATGCCAAACATTAAATCAGCAAAAAAGCGTGTTCACGTAAACGCAACAAAGCAGGCTCGTAACAAGTCAGCTAACTCAGCTCTTAAGACAGCTCTTAAGAAGGCTAACGCAGCTATTGAAGCAAACGCAGATAATAAAGATGAAGCTGTTAAGCTCGCAGTTAAGAAGATTGACCAGGCAACAGCAAAGGGTCTCCTTCACAAAAACAACGCTGCAAGAAAGAAGTCAGCTCTCGTAACAAAGCTCAACGCTTCAAAATAAGCTTTGACGAAAGAAGAAACTGTGAGATAGGCACGTGCCTGTCTCTTTTTCTTTTCCAAAAAAGAATGTGTATTTTTGGAAAAATCAATTGTATTTTTATTTTAAGTATGATACAATTATATGTAATTATATATTAACAACGTTTCCACACGTTTTTAATGGAGGACATTGGAAAAATGAACAAGAAAATCAAAAGAATTCTGCTTCTGGCTTTTGCCGTTGCAACTCTTACGGTATTTTTTGCTTTTTCATCTAGTGCAAAGGAATACTTCTCAGGAGGTTTCAAGTACAATGTAGGCTCAAAAAATGCCGTACTTCTCTCCTATGTAGGAAAGGATAAGGAGGTAAAAATTCCTTCAAAGGTAAAGGGTGTGCCCATAACCTCAATTGCAGACTGGGCTTTTGACGAAAACAAGACAATGGAAACCGTTTCCATTCCGTCAACAGTCACAAAGATTGGTGAAGCAGCCTTCAATGCCTGCTCATCTCTCAAAAAAGTAAACCTTCCGAAAAACCTTAAAAAGATTTCTGCTTCCGCATTCTGGTACTGCACAAATCTCAAGCAGGTTTTCATTTATGACAAGGTAACATCAATCGGAAAGAATGCTTTTAAGGGCTGCGACAAAGCAACAGTATATGTTGTAAAAGGCTCCTATGCTGAAAGCCATGTAAAAAAGCTTGACAACGTTAAAATGGGATACAGATATATGACATCCCTTAAGCTCTCAAAGACTTCTCTTTCTCTTGAAATCGGCAGCACAACAAAGCTTACCTACAAATATTCACCCTCAGCGATTTACAACAAGAATGTAACTTTCAAATCTTCAGACACAAAAATCCTTAAGGTTTCATCAAGCGGTACAATAAAGGGTATAAGCTGCGGAACTGCAACAATTACATGCACTGCAAACGACGGCAGCGGAAAGGTATCAAAATGTACCGTTAAGGTTGTTCCTGCAAATGTTAAGAATGTAACGAGTTATTCCGTAACAAGGAACTCCTTCAAGCTTAAATGGGACAAAGTGGAAGGTGCTACAAATTATCTTATCAAAAAGTACGATACAAAGGATAAAAAGTGGGTAACCTTCCTTAAGACAAGCAAAACCGCATGCTCGGTAACAGGTCTTGAGCCCGGCACAAGCGTACGCTTTGCAATCAAGGCTTACACAAAAGTAGGAAATACCAACTACGCCTCACCTGCTTACACCCACTACACCGGCAAGACATCTACACCCGATAAGGTAGCAGGACTTTCTGCAAAGGCAGGCTCAAACAGTATCACTCTCAGCTGGACCAAAATCTCGGATGCAACAGGTTATCTTGTTTACATCTACAACAATGAAACCAAGGAATATTATCAGAAGACCGACGTCACCACTGCAAAGGCTGAGATAACCGGTCTCAAGAGTAACACCACCTACAGCTTTGCGGTAAAGGCTTACTTCAAGAGTGCAAACGGCACTGCATACAGCAAGTACTATTCTGAAATCTGTATGGCTACAACTCTTCCCGGTGTAATTACAGGCTTTACTGCCCTTGCAGATTACACCACCACAGACAGCGTTACGCTTACATGGACAGGCATCAAGGATTGCAGCGGTTACATCATTTACATCTATGACGAAAAGAGTACAAACTTCATTCCCTATCACACCATAAAAAGCGATGCCGTTACAATGTATCAGGTTACGGGGCTTGAAAGCGACACGGTTTACTATTTCAAGATAAGAGCCTTCAGTGGAGTTGAAAGCAACGCGGGTGAACTCAGTGCAAAACTTACGGTAAGAACTTCGAAGGACCTTCTCACCGAAACAAACGGTTTTGAGTTCTTCGTAAACGCACTTAACATCACAAAGAACACTACCGCAAGAACCTTCTCCATAAGAAAACAGTGCAACGTAACAAACAGAGTTGCTCCCAACAGCATTGAATATGCTGCAATTCTCAGCGATGTTGCCCGTTCATACAGCCAGACCTACACAATTGTAGGCGGTGCAGACACTCAGACTCAGCTTCCTGCAACTTCAATTATTGCTCCTCTTGGTAAGGATTGCACTCTTCATAAGAGCATGATTGACGAAAGCTCTCTCAGAGTCACTCCCAACGGTAACGGCTATACAGTAGCCTTCAACCTTCAGCGTGAGGGTAAAGACGGCGAAGTTCACGCCCTTATCACCGAGCCCGTTGACTGGAAAGCAATTGAAGAAAAGTATGAAGGCTTCTCACTTAACTACTGCATATATGACAAAACCACCTTTGAATCAAAGGTGCGTGAAAATCAGGTTGACAACCTTACAGTTAAAATGCCTATGGATGTAAGCTTCACCTATAACGGAAAAGATTACTCCTTCTCACAGACTGTAGAATACAAATACTTTTTTATCTGGAATTGATTGCCACGGCGCAGTTAATATAAAACCTCAGGAGGTACCAATATGAAAAAAGCTTTTAAATCACTGGTTATTTTTGCTTTTTGCTTAGCGATCATTATGTCGACAGTAAGCATTTCACTTGCTGCACCCGGCAGCTTCACTCTTAAAGCATCAGTAACACCCACATCAGTAACACTTAAGTGGACAGAGTCAAAAAATGCAGACAAATACGTTGTTTACCGCAAACAAGGTACAAGCTGGAAGAATGTCAAAGAGCTTTCTGCTGAAACAAAGTCCTACACTATCAAAAGCCTGAAGACAGGTGAAAAGTACACCTACCGTGTAAAAGCAGTTGAAAATGTACTTATCGGCTCTTCAACAAAAAACAGTAACGAACTTACAGTTACACCCGGTGTACCGAAGGTAACAGGCCTTAAGGGCACACAGTATAACTACAACACTGTTAAGCTCACCTGGACAAAGCTCAGCGGCGTTACCGGCTATCAGATTTATCAGTACAATTCAAAGACCAAGAAATGGTCAAAGGTTAAAACCGTGAGCAGTAAATATAACTATGCTCACATCAAATCACTCACGAACGGTACAACCTATAAATTCCGTGTAAGAGCTTACTACAAGTCAAGCAAAACCTACTACGGTACAGCAAGCTCAACTGCAAGCGTAAAAGTAAGCGTTCCTGCAGCTACAGTAAAAACTACAACTTCCTACAATGCTATCAAGCTCAGCTGGAACAAGGTTCAGGATGCAACCGGTTACAGAATTTATAAGTACGATTCAGCAAAGAAAAAGTGGGTAACTGCAGTCAAATCTACAACCAAGACTTCATACACCTTCAAGGACCTTACAACCGGCAAATCATATTCATACAGAGTAAGACCCTATCAGACAGTTTCAAAGAAGGTTTACTGGGGTTTATACGAAACAACAAAAGCTACTCCCACCCTTGCAAAGCCCACAGGCTTTAAGGCTCAGCCTTCAACACTTACAACCGTAAGCTTCCAATGGGGCAAGGTTTCAGGTGCACAGGGCTACAGAGTATACAGACATAATCCCGACAACGGCAAGTGGGTAGCAGTTGTCAGCAGCACAAAATCAACAAGCTTCAAAGATACAAAGCTTGAACCTCAGACACAGTATTCATACAAGGTTAAGGCAATCAGAAAAGTAAGCGGCAAGAACGTTTTCTCATCAGCAAGCTCCGCTTTCAAAATTTCAACTGAATTACGTCCTCAGGTTACAGAGGTTAACCTTCTTGCACGCACCGAGACATCTCTCACTCTTTCCTGGAGCGACATCGGTGCAGATGCTTACGAAATCTACACACCCTCAGGTGTAGGAGTTAAGCGCACAAGCGAAACCACCGTTACAATTGACGGTCTTAACCCCGGCACAACATATAAATACAAAATTAAGGGTTACTTCAACGAAGAAGGCAAGACAGTAGAATCACACTTCTCAAGAGACTACACATTTGCAACAGAGGAAAAGAGCACAACACCTACCACTCCCACAAAACCCTCTCAGCCTTCAACTCAGCCTAGTACGGAACCCTCAACTCAGCCGAGCACTGCTCCTTCAACAGAACCCAGTACTGCTCCCTCAACAGAGCCTAGTACTGAACCTTCAACTCAGCCGAGCACTGCTCCTTCAACAGAACCCAGTACTGCTCCTTCAACAGAACCCAGTACTGCTCCCTCAACAGAGCCTAGTACTGAACCTTCAACTCAGCCGAGTACCGCTCCCTCAACAGAGCCGAGCACGGAACCCTCAACTCAGCCGAGCACTGCTCCTTCAACAGAGCCCAGTACCGCTCCCTCAACAGAGCCCAGCACTGAACCTTCAACTCAGCCTAGTACTGCTCCCTCAACAGAGCCTAGCACTGAACCCTCAACTCAGCCTTCAACTCAGCCTACTACTGAGCCTACAACTCAGCCTGTTGCTCCTTCAAAGGTAGCCGGTCTTGCAAAAACCGATGCAACAGAGTCAAGCATTTCCGTTAAGTGGAATGCTGCTACAAACGCAACAAACTATATGCTCAGCTACTCAAAGAAGGGTGCGAGCAATTGGACACATATTTCAATAACAGGCACCACATACGTGATTTCAGGTCTTACCGCAGGTACAGAATATGAAATCAAGATAACTGCTGCAAACGGCTCAACAATCGGCGTTTCTTCAGACGTACTTGTTGCTGCAACAACTGCAAAAGCTCCCGAAGCCGCAAAGGCTCTCACTGCAACAAGCGTTGACGCAAACAACATCAAGCTTTCATGGGAAGCTCTCAGCGGCGCTGCAACCTACGAGCTTCAGTACTACTCATCAGTTGACGGTGAATGGATGATTGTTCCCGGTGCAAACAACCTTACAGAAAGAACCTTCACTGACACACCTGCAAAGAGCGGACGTCAGCACTGCGGTTATCTTTACCGTGTAGTAGGCCGTAACACTCTCGGCGACCAGATAGGCGTTACAAAAACTGCAACCGGTACAACAAAGGGCCTTGCCGTTACTCAGGACAAGTATCAGGCTACACTTACATGGGATGCAATTGCTAACGTAAAGAACTATTCACTTCTTACTTATGTGAAAAATCTCGGTTCAGTTCCCTTCAACGGCAACAGTGAATTCACAGGCAATTCAGTAAGTCTCTATCTTTCTCCCGAAGATATTCACTCCTTCACACTTATCGCAAACTACAACGACGGTTCTTCAAAGGTTATCTTCTCAGGTCTCAGCATTCAGATGCCCGAGCTTGACACAGCCGATAACAGCGACAAGGGAGTAAATGCAAAGCTTCTTTATCTTGAAAGAGCAATCAACAGAACCAAGTATGTAAACGATGATATCAACGTAAAATATAACTCTGTTTCAGATTACGAAATCTACTACCTCAAGAGCTCAATTGCTCTTATTTTCGGAAGTGAATACAACGGTTCTGCCGAAGTACAGAAGTTTTTTGATAGGTTCAACGACGGCTCATCCGATCCTCTCACCGCTGTATACAGTGAAGTAGTAAACGAAGATATTGACTTCCGTTACGGCAGCGGCAAGAACTCAAAGGGCAAGGTTGTTTACCTTAAGTATATCCTTGAGCCCACAACTCGCTCTGACAACTACTATCTCGCTTCAATTTACGATGCACAGAAGCCCGCTAACTGGAAGAACGGCTTCTCAAAGGTAGAGGTTAAGGAAAACTCAGACGGAAGCTATGAATACAACGTTGTTCTTAAGCAGGAAAGCCTTTCAAAATCGGGCGAATCAAAATATCACAACGGTCTTTTTGAATCTGTAGGCTCAATTGCTTCAGGTGACGAAGCAGAAATCAACAGCGCAACCGTTGGTGCTACCACAATCAAAGCTGTAGTAGGTCCTGACGGTGTTCTCAAGAGCTATGAAATTGAATCACCCTTTGATTCAGATACCGAGCTTAAGTTCTTAGGTATCGGCAACGTAAACACAAAAATCAGAGGTAAGAACAAGTCAACCTACGTTTTCACAAAATAAAACTTTCAAGGGATACTTCTGTATCCCTTGACTTCTCTTGATGCACAATAAAACCTTACAAGAGGACAGATTTATGGATAAAAACAAATTTTCACAGATTTTTACAATTATTACCGTAGGAGTTATGGTGGCACTTGTAGGCACGGTTGCAGTTACAAAAATTGCAAAAAATAAGCCTACAACCGAAGCACCCTCTGTCAGCGAAAGCATTCAGCAGACACTGGAAAGCACAACTGCTACAACCGTTCCGAGAGAAACTGTACCAATGGGTGGCAATAATGTTGTTACAACAGTAACGGGAAAAAAGCCTCAGTGGAAGATTGAAGAAGAAGCTTCAATTTCAGCTTCAATCGCTCAGTCAAAAATTGATGCTTCAAAAAAGAACAATCAGAAAACCACCACGAAGGCATATATCGGCATTGTGCCCAACGGCAGAGCTAACACCATAGCTGCCTATGAAAAAGGCGTAAACAACCTTAAAAAGACAAAAAAAATGACCGTTACTGAAGAAAGCAGGTACAACTTTACCGTAAATGATATTACCGGCGGTTATCTTGCAAAGCAGACAACGGAGAGACTTATTTCTCAGTTTATGGCAACCACACCCAAGGTCTACACTTTCAAAAACGGTGTTGAGCCCTCAGGCAACCTTACACCGAAGGATATCATTCCTCCTTTTGAAAAGAACCTTAAAATGAATGATGCAGCCGTTTATTCAGCTACTGCAAAAGCAACTGCAGACGGCGGATACACTCTTACAATCAAACTGAAGGACGAAAAGCAAAGCACTTACTCACCGGCGAAAAACCACGAGGCTATCACCCTTCCAATCAGACTTGACGAGCTGTTTTCAATGGGTATGGTAATTGATGATTATGAGCTCACTTACAGTGGCACTACCATAACGGCACTTTTTGACAAAAACAACCGTATAACCTATCTTGAGCATTTTGTTTCTGCTCCCAATGCAACAGGTAACGGAACTTTTTCAATGGTACCTTTTGATATTGACCTCACTTGCAACTATATCGCAAAATATGACATAACATACTGATAAAAACCACAAATAGTAGTTGACTTGACGGTTAAGACGTGTTATAATTAACGAGTAAATATTTCTTACGGAGGTAATATTATGGAAACTTTCAAAAAGATTTTAAAGGTTGTTGCAATCATCACAGCTATTGTTGCTGCAGTTGTAGGTATTTACCTTGCAGTTTCAAAGATTATCGAAAAGAAAAAGCTTAAGAACGCAGATGACAGAGAAAACTATGTTTCCTGCTCATGCTTCGAACCTGATTTTATTTCAGAAACACAGGCATAAAAACATATCCCCCGACTGCGAATCGGGGGATTTTTATATGTACTGATATTTTTCTCCGCACACCGTAAAGATGTGCGGAGATTTTGTTTTACTTATTCATTTTCTGAGGGAGGAGCAACCTGAGTAACTTCCTGCATATCTACAGCTTCCTTTTCGTAGAAGCTTTCATATTTATCCTGATAGTAGCTTTCCTGATTGCATTCAAATGAACCGTCGGGAGCAAAGTTAATAACTGTGCAACCACGCTGTGAGCCGATTTTGTAAATACCGGGATAAGCAAGATAGTCAACGCTCATACCGTAGGTAAGTCTGATGCCCTTGTAGTCGATTGAGAAGTTGTTATAGTGGTCGTGTCCTACGAAAATTGCCTTTGTTGAGCCAAGGTCAAGCATAGTTTCAAAAAGCTCATCCTCGCCTACACCGCTGTATACGATTTTGCTGCCTTCGCCTGCAACACCGTAAATAAGCTTTACGTCTTCAGTATCTTCAAAGCCGTTGTTAGCATATTCATACCATGCTTCTCTCTGTTCATCAAGAGGAATGTGGAAGAAAGCAGCTGACTTGATGTCTGCTTTTTCGTCTCTGCCAAGCTCATCAAGAACCTTCTGATTCTGCTCATTAAGAGCGTTTACTGTGTTCTTATACCATTCAATCTGATTCTCGTGGATGTTGTCATACTGCCATCTGATACCGAGAATGTCACCGTTTATGTATGAGTGGCTGTCGAACACATAAAGTGACTGAGTGATAACGCCGTCTGAATTCTTAACGTTGATTACCTGATTACCGTAGCCGTCAACCTTATCATCACCTGACTCGAAAAGACAGTACTTGAATTCTTCGCTCTCATAGAACTCTGAAATGTCTTCTCTTGAATAATAGCTGTAAGCCTCTGTATCGTGGTTACCGAAGCAGATTACCCAGTAAACACCGAGCTTTTCCATAAGTGCAGCAAAAAGCTTAGCTGAGGAAAGGTTATTGAAAGTACCTGCCTGGAAAGGTACGGGATAAGCTGTGTCACCTGTAATTACAACAAGGTCGGGCTTTTCAGCGCTTATCATAGAAGCAACCGCATTAAGTGCCATTGCGTCAGTTTTTTTACTCATCCAACCGCCGCCGATATGTATGTCTGTAAGCTGAACAACCTTGAACTCTCTGTCAGTTGTGAAAGTCCAGTAGCCGTTTTCATCCTTTTCCGGAACAAGCTGATTTTCATATTCAACTGTAGGGAAAGAAGTTGCTTTTTCTGCGTTTGCTTTGTTTGCAATTGCAGTAACTGCCATTGAAACACCTGCAAGAACAATAATCACAGCAAGTATAATTGCAATAACTTTAAGAGCTTTCTTGCCTTTTTTAGTTTTCTTTTTTTCTTTAGTCTTTGTTTCCATCACATTTTTACGGTCTTACACCGTATCCTCCTTTAGTCAAAAATTATCGCCTTTACTGATGAAACCACCAGCTTGATTGCGCCGACAGTAATGAGTATACCGATTGCAAGTCCGCAGACTGCATCATAGGCATATCCGCCGTTTTTTGTCAGCACAAGAGTCAGTACAGTAACACCGGACACAAAAAAATCCAGAATACCGTCAACAGCCATTACCCTGATTACAGGTGACTCCGCTTTTTTGCCGAGAAAACGGAAGACAAAAATCATCAGGAATTTTATGAGAGTTGTTCCGATAATGAGCCACAGATACTTGGTCATATAATTCACGGGGGTGGGATATACAAAACGCTCAAGAGAATTATATGCAAAATAAAAGCCCGAAATTGCAACAACAACGCTCATAATAAAGCTGAGAAGGTGCTGTGTTCTTTTTACGGTTATTTCGCTCTTTTCGTCTTTGATTCTGCTAAGTGCAATAATAGCACCGAAAGCGAGAGCTCCCGACAGACAGTCAAAAAAATTGTTGATTCCGTCTGAATAAATACTGATACTGCCTGAAGCAAGACCTACATAGAGCTTCACCCCGAAAAGAAACAGATTGCAGACAAAAGCAAAAATGCCTGCCGACAGAACATATTTTCTATCCTTTATCACTGTTCACACCCTTTCTGCAGTTTCGATTATAACATAAGGCAAAAGGCATTTCAACAGTTATCTGAAAATTTTATAAAAGGAAAAGCAGCAGACACCGAAGCTTTCATTTATACTGTCAGGCTGCCGAGAAAAGTACAAGATGATGTTTTCTTCGTCCCGAAGGCGTACATAGGTACTCCGAGAGGGTGAAAAAACGTCAAGTGCAAAAGTTTAAGCGACATAACTCGATGTTATGTCGCTTAAATGTTGCTCATTAAAATCAAAAATATCTGAGCACTTATTTTTAATTTTTTTCTTTTGCACGTTCTTGTGCTTTTATCGACAGTCTAAAGCAGACACCGAAGCTTTCACTTGCGGTATCTGCTGCAAAGGGGGTTATTTACTTATAGTTAATTTAACTCGCTTTCATACTGAGACGAAGCTTGTCACTTATCATAGCGATAAATTCGGAATTTGTTGGCTTACCTCTTGAATTCTGGATTGTATATCCGAAATAAGACGAAAGCACATCCACATCTCCTCTGTCCCACGCCACTTCAATAGCGTGACGGATTGCTCTTTCAACTCTCGACGAGGTGGTCTTGTTGGTTTTTGCAATTGTGGGATAGAGAATTTTCGTAACAGCCTGCATAAGCTCGGGGTCGTCAACGGTAAGCTTAATTGCCTGTCTTAAGTAGTGATATCCCTTTATATGTGCAGGGACTCCGATTTCCCGCATAATATCAGTAATTACAATTTCAACGCTTTCTTTCATCACTCCTTTTGAAAGATTTCCCTTATCTCCGTCCTTTGTCCATTTGAGAATCTGTGTTAATCTCTGTGCAAGCATATTTAATTCAATTGGCTTAAGGAAGTAATAATCGGCTCCTGCATTTATAATTTCGCTTTCAAACTCAGGGTTATCAACGGAGCTCATAATTATCATAGCAGGCCGTTTTTCTGTACCTGAGTCAGAAAGAATTTTAAGCACACCCAAAGCATCCACCTTAGGCATAAACGCATCCATTATTACTGCGTCGGGATGAAGAGAATTGATGTTGTCCATTATCTTTGAGCCGTCCTTTGAAACAAGTTTTACATCAAAGCCGTAATCGGACAAAAATTTAGCAGTATGCAGAGCGAATTCGTTTCCTTCCTGTGCAAGCATGATTCTTGATTGATTTACCATTGTATCCTCCATCTGCACTGCTCATCACGTAAGTTATTATAATACTTGACTGTCGACGAAATAAGAGATAATTTGTCGAAGGAAAATATTTTTTTGAAAAAATTTATCAAGGGAGTAGAAAACTCGTGTCACTATAGCGCTTTAACTGTCTTTTTTAGGCTATTTATCCTTTGACCTTGCAAAGACGGATGCAATAAGTCCTGAAATAACAGCTGCCATAATTCCCACTGAAGAAGCAGCAAGAGGACCGCTTAAGGCTCCCAGAAGTCCGTCTTCCGCAACAGCCTCTTTTGTGCCCTTTGCAAGGGCATAGCCGAAGCCCGTAAGAGGCAAGGTTGCGCCTGACCCTGCCCATTTTACAAGAGGCTCATAAACACCAAGACCGCCAAGAATTACTCCGATAACCACAAAGGAAACGAGAATTTTTGCAGGAGTCATTTTTGTAAAATCAATAAGCAGCTGACCCACCGTACAGATAAGTCCGCCCACAAGAAAAGCCTTTAGAAGCGGCAGAATAATATCTATCAACTGAGCCACCCCTTTATTCTTGAAGGTGAAAGCTTTCCTTTTATAAGTGAATCGAGTAAAAGAAACGCACACATTGAGTAAATCAGAACACATACGAATTTCTTTACATAGTAAAGATATTTGCTGAATTTGAGAAGACACACAATACATTTAAGCTGACAAAAGGCATCCATTGTTACAACCCCCTTTTAATATTGACAAGATGTGCTATACCCGGCACAGATTCGCCTTCTCTTGACGAAACCGGTGACATCAGTGCACCCGTAGCGATAAAAAGAATATTATTGTATTTTCCGTCACGCATTTTATTGAGAATATGAGAACACAACACACTTCCGCTGCAACCGCATCCTGACCCACCTGCGTGAACGTCCTGTCTTTCACGGTCGAAAATCATCATTCCGCAATCGTTGTAATTTTCCCCAAGGATAATTCCGTCTTCTCTTTGAAGAAGACCCTTAAGAAGCTCACTGCCGACAAAGCCCAAATCACCCGTTAAAATCAAATCGTAATCCTCAGGTGAGGTGTCCGTATCTTTCAGAAAATCACTTATGGTTTTTCTTGCGGCAGGGGTAAATGTCAAGAGAAAACCATAAAATTTTTCGAAATCCTGAAACCCTTGATTTTACTGGGTTTTCGGCACTTCAATTATGGGTGCAGCTATGAGGTGGTTGCAATGAAGGGAAGACTATAATGGGTGGTTTGTAGACATTTTCAACAAAAATGTCGGATTTTATAAAATCGAGTTAACGGGGATAAAATTACAATTTTTATAAATTACACCCCCTTAACTGCATTTTAACGCAAAAAATCAGCGTGCAGATTTTACTCCGCACGCTACAATTTATTCGAAGAATGTTAGTTGATGATTTGTTGTATTCGGAACAGAAATGTACTTTCTAAATAAAGACTGAGTAGCTGAATCACATTTGGCAATTAAATTATATAAACTTTCAAAATCTTTAATTAAAACCATTTTGTTTATTCCAACCAAATAAATTAAAACCTGTTTATCTTGTTTAACTAATTCGATAATGTTATTTAGCGTTCCCTTGCTTTTTCCATCCCAAATCATAAAACCAAAATCTGCTTCTTTAGCCATTGCGATATCTTTTTGACGATAAAAGTCAAATCCTTTAATTCCTTCTTCAACAAAAACATTATTTATTGGCCAATTTCCTAAATTATTTCTTGCCTTGCCATTACTTGCAAAAACTGTAATTTTTGAGTATTGGTGCATCAAAAAGAATCTCTGAATAGCTGTATCAACTCCGGAACAATCACCAACTAAAACATCGTAATGCTTATCAGATATTGATAACAATTTTACCTTTACATCATCATTAATGTCTTTTATAGATTTAGCACCGGCAATAAATATCTTCATTATGATTGCTCCTTTCAATAATTTTATCTTGTTTTTGTAATTGCTAGAAAATAAACATTATCTATGTATGGATCTTCTTGTAAAACTCTTACACATTCATTTGCAGTACTTCCTGTAGAATATAAATCGTCAATAAGAAGTATATTTCTATGTGAAGACGCTTTCTTTAGTTTAGAAATAGTACCTTCAACAGATTTGTGTTCACGACTCATATCTTTTGATGCAACAAATGATGTCTTACAAAGAACCGCATCATCGTATTTCATGCCATATTTATTAGCAATTTTCTTTGCAATCAAAAAAACTGGTTGATATGTTCGCTGTGTAGTTGGCGGCATAGGCAAAATGAAATCAATATCTTTATCTGCTAACCATTCATCTAAAAATGGAGTAATAATATCAACAATTTCATCACTGGTATCATGATGTCCATTATATTTCATTCTATATATCAATTCGCCTAATTTACTTCTTGTTGTGTCATAGACATCATGCCCAAATTGATCATAGCCCAGATGTTCACTGTGAATTACATGTCTTCTACAGCGTAACCTTCTGTCCAATTTCCATTAATTTTAATAGGACTCATTTATTTTCCCTCTTTCTGTTTATATTATACTATATCACCTTTTTAGTGTCAATCATATGTTTTATCTTTAATTAGAAAGTAGAGTTTAAGATAATCTTTTCAATCAAACTACTATCTAAAATTCTTTTAGATACATAATCAGGAAAGAAAGAGCAATATTTGCTGACCATAGTAAGTGTAATGTTATTATCATCTATATACTTTTCGAGATTATATCTTTCGATTTCATCAAGGTCATTAAGGTCAACCAGCTTCACGGCTTCAAGAAGCTGTAATGCTGCACAGTTTTCCTTTGTTATCTCTGTACTTGACTTTATAACATAAACAGACTGATTACCTACTGCAACCTTGCGTCCTCTTGAAGACTCATTATTGGTTACAACGGTTATCATATTAGGAACCTGAGTTGTAAGTCCGAGTAAGTTAAGCAGTGCCGTACCCGAAACATAACCGTAGGTTTCTATGCCATTTTTAATATATTTTTTAGCAATAACCTTTTGCGGATTTAAAAGAGAGTCCCCGAAAAGCGTTTTTCTCGGAATATAATAAACGCCTGTTGAGAAACGTTTGAGCCGATTTTCATCAACCATTGTTTTGATGGCCTTATCAATCCAAGGTCTTGAACGCTCGGGAAACATTGCTTCAATATCGCTTGCAAGTATAGGCTCGTCATAGCCGAAGTTCTCTTTTATCATATTGTATGCAGTCACAGTAATCACTCCTTTCATAGATATTATATTTATTTTTACACCGTTTGTCAATATTTCATACCAACATAATATTTGGAAGCGTGCAGATTTTACTCCGCACGCTGTTGTTTATTGGAACTTCTTTATTCTCCTGTAAAATGTGGATACACTGATATTCAGCAGATTTGTTGCTTCTTCAAGTGAAATCTTCTTGCTTTCATACTTGCGCCATACTTCGTAAAGCTTTGTGTCATCAACACTGATTGACTTTCTGCCCTGATACTTGCCCTCTTTCTTTGCCTTGCTTATACCGTCGCTCTGAAGCTTTCTTAAACGCTCGGATTCTCGTCTGAATAAGCGGTAAAGCAAATCATAGCAAGTCTTGCGGTTACTGTCATTGATTATGAATCCGTCATACTCAATATTGAATCCTGCACAGATTCTGTCAAGCAGCTTCTTCTGAATATCATAAGACCTTTTTAACTTTGATATTTCATTATCAAGATTGACTGTATCAGAAAAACTTTGCAAATATGGCTTTCTTACATATAATCGGTCACCGATATACTTTGTGTCCGTTCTGATTAACCATTCAAGCTGATTAAGGTATTGCATATTGCAATCCTCAAGCAGCTTCCAGAGCTCCTGTCTGTTAGAAGTCGGTGCTCTTTCCGAAATGAAGGTAGGAACGGTATTCTTTCGTATGTATTCCTCTTTTCTCAAATCCAAATCAATGCCGGGAATACCCTGAAACAAAGAAGTATCTAAAAGGTCAATAACAGAATAATTTGGTCTGAATCTGTATTCAAACTCTTCATTCTTCCATATCTTATATTCAATTTCCGACACTACATACTCTATCCCCAGGTAATCCTTAAGGCATATAAGAGCATCAACCTCGTAACAGTTCATTTTTTCACCTCTTAAACAGATTTTCAAAAGATGCTTCGATAATTTTCTCAAATCTGTTTTTTATAATATGCTTGTAAAATTCTTTTTGTAAGTCAGTAATAAACATAACTTCATTATCAATAAATTCGTTTATTTTTTCTATGGAAATACGCTTATATACATTTGCCAATGCTTTGTTACACTCTTCAAATTCGAGGCTGTGAATAACATCATAATATGAGCTTTTCTTGCCTTTGAGTTTGATTTGTGATGTGGGGAATGTAAATATCCTTTTGTCAGTTTCTTCCTGTGAACCCATAATCTCTTTCATTTCATCTTCATCGGTCATTGCAGGAAATAATGATGAGCCGTTATCAAAAATAGGAGCAAGGGTATATTTGTTGTCCTTCTTCAAGAATCCCCAGTTAGCACCGTGACGGTCAAAGTTACCGAGAAGGGCATCAACAATAAACAATTGCCAGAATGCCTCAATGGTTTCATCAACATTTGTAAGTTTTGAATTATCACGGAGCATTTTCATAATATCCGTATAAGAATACTGATATCTTTCCTTATCCTGGTCTAAAGTGCTTTCACCTACATCATTGAAAGGAACGAACTGATAACCGTCTTCTATAAAGTTTTTACAGGCAACAACCTGTTCACCCTTATATGTGCCGAGATAAGTTTCCTGCACCTTAAAACCGAAAAGCTCGAAAATATGAGATCCGATATACTCTGATATATGATTATTCCTTTTGCCGAACTCCGTTTGCTTCTGAAATTTAATCATATATTCACTTCCGCTGATAATCAGCCCTATTTTCTTTTCGCTTCCGCCAAAATATGTATTACTCACTTCGTAGTTTGAAAAATCCATTATAACAACTCCTTGTTTTATAGTATAAATTATAAACATCGTTTTGTCAATAGGGTATATCATTGCATTTTGATAAATATTATTATCATAAATATTAAATATACCCTATTGATAATCTTACGCAGACTTCTTATCTGCCTCTTCAACGATTTCTTTATTCATTTCAATATAATTAACCACATTTTCATAAGCATCGTTAAATTTGAATTTTATCGTTATATTACCGCCCTCGTGAACAAGAATCTCATCAATCAACTCAACCACCATAGGTCTGTTGAGCGACTCAATATTGCCGTACTGCTTGAAGTGTGAGATAAACTCATTCTCACTATTCAAGCCTTGTGCGTACTCCTCTGCCGTCTTTGTAAGGCTTTGAATTGTGCTGTCAATCGACTCGATTTTCTCCGTGAGGTTGGCTTTTAACTGCATATATTCCTCCCTTGTGATAACACCCTGCTTCCAGTCAGGGTATAAATCAAGAGACATTTTTATGCACTTCTCACGCTCGGCAGATTGAGTTTTAATCATCTTCTGCAGATGGGTTGATTCTTTCTTACGCTTACTGCTCTGATTGATTATTTCAAGAATTTCATCAAACTCAATAGCAGTATCAATCATTTTCTGCAAGGTAACAAGCACTGCTGTTTCGAGCTTATCAATACGGATTGTGTGGTTGGTGCAGGCATCCTTGCTCATTTTTCTTGATGTCATACATCTGTAATAGCGGTAAGTGCCGTAGGAATGAGTATTAGTTTTCTTGTTCATAATACGGTGGCAGTCAGCACAGCGTACAAGTCCCGAAAACAAGTCAACCTCTTTTTTGACGGGTGAAGAACGGATATTCTTTCTGAAAAGTGACTGTGCCTTATTGAAAGTGTCCTTGTCAATAATCGCCTCGTGAGTGTTCTCAACTATAATCCACTCGTCCTTCGGTATGGCTCGGCACTGTTTGATTTTATAACTGATAGTCGTGTTCTTTCCCTGCACCATATTACCGATATACATTTCGTTCTGCAGAATTCTGCGCACGGAGCTGTCGTGCCATAAGCCGTCATTACTCTTGCCCATAGGATGACGGTAATTGAGACCTTTCAGCTTTTTATGCATTGACGGGTTTGGTATTCCTTCATCATTTAATGTTTTCGCAATACCAATAATACTTTGCCCTGCTATAAATCTTTCAAAAATTATTCGTATAACAGGTGCAGTTTCTTCATCGATAATAAGCTGATGATGGTCATTCGGGTCTTTTAAATAACCGTAGGTAGGGAAAGAGCCGATAAATTTACCCTGTGCTCTGTTTACATTGAGAGTACCTCGCACATTGACAGAAGTGGTTGCCGCAAGGCTTTCGTTTATAACATTGGTAACGCCCACGGAAATACACTGTGTTGCCGCATTCATACTGTTTGAAGCAGTATCAATTCCGTTGTTGAGTGCAATGAAACGCACCTTTAATCTTACGAAAACATTATCAAGATAATTGCCTGCGTCGGTGTAGTTTCGTCCGAAACGGGACAAATCTTTAACAATAACACAGTTAACCGTACCTGCGTATATATCCTCCATCATACGAACAAAGCCCGGACGGTCAAAGGTGGTACCGCTCCAACCGTCATCCACATAAAAGTCATGAGCCTCAATGTCGGGATGAAGCTTGAGATATTCCTTTAAAATTTCACGCTGTGATGTGATGGAATAGCTTTCTGATTTATCTCCGTCCTCACGGGACAGACGAATATAAAGAGCAGCCTTCCAGGTTTTAAGTTCCCTCTGAGGCTGCTCTAAATAATCCTTATATTTTGAATACATTAGTATAACCTCCGTTTGTTTATCTATATAAACAAAGCGGAAGCACCACAAATCTTACAAATGAATTGTAGCATACTTCCGCCTGTATTTCAATAATTTTATCAAATTAGCTTATGGTAAATTTTTCAGCAAGAACAAAGAGCACTGCTCAATGCACCCGAAAAATCTTTACCGTCGCTATATGCTACTTTTACGATAACATCTCCGACCTTAAAGAGATAAGGATTTTTTACCTGACCGGTAAAGTTCTCTATTCTCTCCCTGACGCTTTTGCTTTTATCTACAGTAATATCTCTTAAATCGGTCAGAGTGTTTTTATCGCAAAGAGCTATCTCTGCAGCCTTGCAGAGATCAAGCTGGGATTTTGTGAGCATTAAGTTATCACTTCCTCTCGTTAATAATTATTGTCAATTATATTGAATTTAATCCAAGATTTCCCTTGGTGTTATTTTTGTCTTTAAAATCTTTAGTATTAATACATCTGCAACGTCATTTGATATTTTGACTTCATACCAATCAGTACTAAGTTAATTAGTATATTTATCGGCTCCTTTCATTTTTATTCTTAATATTTTTGTTGTTACGGTTCTTTCGCCGTTCTTCAATTTGCCGCTGTCTTTCCTCCTGCTGTTTAACATATCGGGCATATTCTTCTTGCCTTGCTATTTCAGCCTTTGTAAGATAATTAGGTGGCGGCTCACCTATAAGCTTTGAAACAGTATCAACGCTTCGGTTAAAATCGTATTCACTGATGTTGTAATCTGTTTTAACGGTCTGCCTTGCTTCTTTCTCTTTTTCGGGGCGGATTTTCATTCTCTCGGCTTTCAGCTTCTCTGCATCTGCTTCATCAGCCTGTTTTTCGGTTTCTTGGTACTGAGTAAGTGTCTTTTGAATTTCTGCTTCCATTCTCTTTTCCTCGGCTTCAAGCTTTGGAATTTCAAACCTACGCATTTTCTCAAAGTAAGACTTTGCATTAACAATATCCTGTTCGGTTTCACATTCATTTTGTGAGAGAATACTCTGCATTTTAAATTTCAGCTCTTTAAGTTCAAACTCATAATGCTCAACATCACATCTTGCCGCATTATACTTCTGCTTCATAACCTTGGGAGTGAGCTTCAGCTTTTTCTTTGCTTCTTTGAGTTTTTCTTCTGTTGTCTTAATATCTTCCTGCAGCTTATGAAAGTACACATAGAACTCATCAGCATCACGGACTTCATTCATAGCCTGATGCTTCATTTTGTTAATGCTCTTTCTTTCACATTCAAGGATAATCATACCGACACGGATACCTTCAAGAGCATCTGCGAGTGCGGGTATTAGAAGCTTTGCCGCAGTAATAACAAGCTCTGTAAGTGCCTGAACTGTTTTGTGAAGGCTGATAATCAGACTGTTATCTTTACGGATAAGAATGTTGATTCTCATTCTCTCTGTGACTTTGCCTTTCTTCTTCATTTTCTTACTTGAAACACCCTCGTGGATTGTAGGTTGAAGGAGTATTCCTCTTGCCACAAAGCTGCGGTGGTCAATAGGCTCAATGTTCTTTTCTTCTAAATCTCTGTTTACAATATCTGCCCAAAGCTTTCTCCATTCACATAACTGCTCATCACTGTTCCAACGCTCACTGATGGGATTCTGTCTACCGTACTTTGTACTTTTCGGGTATTTGTTTACTCTCTCATAACCGTCAGCCTGTGACGGTGTCAGATACACTTTCTTGCCATCAACATAATATTGATACTGCTTTTCCCAACCCTCATTTTTTGCACATAAAAATTCAGAGGCGGTAAAGCCTTGTTCCTTACCGTCTCTGATGCATAGATATTCTTTTTCGGTTTTTCTTTGCCAAGTGCCGTCAGGGTTTAACGGCCTGACGGTTGCCATAATATGAGCGTGAGGATTGCCTTCGCCCGTATCGTGAATACAGACATCAACACACATACCGTCACGGGCAAGAGCCTTTGCGAATTCTTCTGCCTCTGCAATCTGCCTTTCACGGCTGACTTCAACAGGCAGAGCAACAATGAATTCTCTTGCCAAACGGCTGTCCCTTGTTTTCTCTGCTTCTTCAACTGCGTTCCACAACTTGCTTCTGTCGCACCATTCGGGCGGAGCGTGCGACGGGAGAAAGATTCTCTCATAGACAAGACCGCCTTTTCGGGTGTAATCGTGTTTTACGCCGTCATACTCGTTAGTGATTTCACTGCAGCTCATATATGCACTTGCGGCTACGGCTGAGCGACCAACACCACGGGTTATGACTTTAGCTTCAAGGTGATAAATTGCGGGTATCACCGTCCTTTCTGTTGAATTTCGATTAGTTGTATGATAAAATAATTTTAAATTTAAGTTTCAATATAAAATCCTATAACATAATGTCAAAAAGAGGTGTTTAGATATGATTATCAGAAGAATGATATTCGAAGATTATGAGCAGGTCGAGGCTCTGTTTCAAAAGTTACATACCATACACGTAAATGCCGAACCTGATTTATATAAACCGATTGATTGTATACATAAGAAAAGAGATTTTAAAAAATTAGTTAATAACAAGAGTAAAATCTTACTTTGTGCAGAGGATGATGGTAAAATTATAGGTGTAAGTGATACAAAATTCTGCACCTCAGGTATGACAGATATAAAAATGGCTTTTATGGATGCTCTTTATGTTGAGGACGATTTTCAAGGTAAAGGCATTGGTAAAATGCTGTTTTATGAAACAGAAAAAATTGCAAAAGAAAATGGTGCTAAAAGATTAGACTTAACTGTTTGGGAATTTAATAAGGATGCAATAAGTTTTTATAAATCATTGGGTATGCAACCTCAAAGATATACTTTTGAGAAAGATTTATAATATAAAAGAAGGTGAATATATGATAATATCTCGAGACCAAGCATTTAGAGTCGTTTGTAATTTTAGGACACCTACAACAAATGGTGAAATTGTTGGAACGGGTATTTTTACAACATCTGTGAACAATAGAGCCTGGCTTGTAACAGCTGCACATGTGGCTAATGATACAAACACTCAGACCAAAATTGCAATAAGTGATAAAGATAGTAATTGTATTATCATACCTCTTACCAATTTAAACTCAACATTAAACTGGGTATATCATCCGAAAGCCGACTTAGCTGTCCTACCTATAACAATTACAAAAGACAATATTGCATATTTAAACAACAGATGCTTACCTTTTGACCATTTTCATTTAGAAGAAAGTAGCGTTTCAAGAGATTGTGAATTAACTTGTGTTGGATTCCCAAACGGATTAGGCATTTCAGGAAAATTCTGTCCACTAACTTTCAGGTCATATGCTTCATCTGCTTTATTAACACTAAATCGTGCTGATACAAAAACCCCGTCAGATTTTTTCTGTTTAGAAAACCCTAGCGTCGGTGGATATAGCGGTTGTCCCGTTTTTGATTTAGGTTATATGATTGTGGGTGCAATGACTACAACAAAAGAAAAAACTATCTGTTATGGAATTATGCATGGTACTATGAGTGATAATACAGGTGGAAAAATTGCACTTGTTACACCATCGTATTATTTAAAAGATATTATTTCTTGATATAAAATGGTTTGTTTTCACCCCTCGGAGAGCGCACTGCACCGCCTTTACGGTGGTGAGTAAGTGCGCCCTTAAGGGACATATATCAGCCTTTAGTTCAGCTTTCCCCGTAAATATCCCTCAATATCAGTAAAGTTCATTGTCTTGATTTCAGGTAAAAGCTTCTCTAAAATCGCACCCTCTACAATAAGTCTGTGGTTTCGCTCTGTGCGTTCCTTTTTACGGTTGCGGTTTTCAGCCTGCTGGAGTCTGTGCTTGGCTTGTATCAGCTTTTTCTCATCCTCGGTCATAAATATCACCTCCAATCTGTTGGCACCGTAAGCGGTGCCGTATTTTATTGTGTTTTCCTCTGTGGCTCCAAAATTGGAATGTTTTGGCACCGTTAAAACATATCAAGAAAAGCTATTGCTCCTGCATCGTTTTTCTGCTTTTCCTCCTCTGTCAATTCCATATCAATACCCGCCGAAGAAGAAATTGCTGAAGCAACTGAAATACCGCACAGCTCCTCTTTCAGAATTTCTCTAAACTTGTTAAGCAGTTCATCATCTGATGTTTGCTTCTCTTCATAAGCAATAGCGGATTTAATTGCATCAATGATAAACTGATTTCTTGACTTGTACTTTTCTTTATCAAGGCTGTTCAGATAATCAATAATTGCCGTGTGTTCTGTGTCGCTTAAATTAAAGCGGACATTTATGCGGTACTCACTCATATCCTACCACTTTTCATCATAGTTTCGGCAAGGTATTCATAACCCTTTGCCGCCGCACAGATGTCATCAACAAACTGAATACGGTCTGCATTGAACTTGTAGAAATTCTTTACAAGGCAACCGCCACCGCCGGTAATATACAACATCATAGTGTTTTCGTCATATCCGTGGTCACGGAGCCTGTGAAAGATTTCGCCTACATATTTCTGTACCTCTGCCTTGATAATCTTCATATCAGCCTGAAGAATGTTTGCAGTACCCTTGCACAGTACCTCATCAATGATAAACTGATTTCTTGACTTGTACTTTTCTTTATCAAGGCTGTTCAGATAATCAATAATTGCCGTGTGTTCTGTGTCGCTTAAATTAAAGCGGACATTTATGCGGTACTCA
>JAZSQU010000066.1:0-20133 GCA_045538095.1 Acutalibacteraceae bacterium
CAAAATTGAAGGCAGACGCGAGCTTATCGCAGGCATAAACCATATGGCATGGCTTCTTGATATCAGAGATAAAGACGGAAACGATCAAGTCGGAGGGCCAAGCGGTCTTAGGAAGACAACACTTAGCTACAACTCCTTGGCTCACAGAACGACATGGCTACGATCCGACTTCAAAATTGAAGGCAGACGCGAGCTTATCGCAGGCATAAACCATATGGCATGGCTTCTTGATATCAGAGATAAAGACGGAAACGATCTCTATCCCGAAATCAGAAAACGCGCGAAGGAAAAAAATGCAAACGAAAAGCATGGCGACATGGTGCGTTACGACTATATCGATAAGCTTGGCTACTACTGCACAGAAAGCAGTGAGCACAATGCTGAATACAATCCCTTCTACATAAAAACAAGATATCCCGAAATGATTGAGGAGTTCAATATTCCTCTTGATGAATATCCGAGACGTTGCGTAAATCAGATTGAAGGCTGGGAAAAGCAGAAGGACGAAATTCTCCAGAACGGAGAAATAACTCATGAGCGCTCACAGGAGTACGCTTCATATATTATGGAAGCAATTGTTACGGGTAACCCCTACAAAATCGGCGGTAACGTACTCAATAACGGACTTATTGAAAACCTTCCCGATGATGCCTGCGTTGAAGTGCCGTGTCTTGTAGACGGAAGCGGCATTACACCCTGCAAGGTCGGTAAGCTTCCGCTTCAGCTTGCAGCAATGAACTCAAGCAATATCTATGCTCAGCTTCTTACAATCGAGGCTGCCGCAACTCTTAAAAAGCAGTATATCTATAATGCAGCTATGATGGATCCCCTTACAGGTTCAGAGCTCAACATCAAGGATATTTATGCTATGGTTGACGAGCTGCTTGAGGCACATAAGGACTGGCTTCCTCAGTACGAATAATAACAAACGAGGGGCTGCAGCTTAACCCTGCGGCACTATTTTATAAAGGTGAGACAATGAAAAATATAACTTTTGAGCAGTTTCAGAAACTGAATTTCAAGCTTTACGAAAATAATCCTATAATTAAAAACCCTGCTGAAAGCTTTGTAGTTGCTGACCCCTCAGTGCTTACACCGGATATGTGTCACGATAAAAAGTGGCACCTTTTCTGTCATACCTTTTTTGGCGTGTATCAGTACGAAAGTGACGACGGAATAAGCTTTAACCGTGTGCAGAAAATCGTAAACAGAGCTATGAGGCCTAATATTAATTACATTGACGGCAAATATTATCTTTTTTACGAAAGAACAAGACCCGTAATTCTCAATGCACTGTCGCTCATTGGTGTTAAATGGAAAAGCGAGATTTACTGCACCGAGTCAGCAGACCTTAAAGTCTGGACAGAGCCTTACCTTGTTTTAGGTAAGACGAGAAGCTTTGAAGAGGATGAACACGGCTACGCTCTTTCCAATCCCTTCCTTGTAAAAAAAGGGGAGAAGTACCGTCTTTATTATTCCTGCGGTCAGACTTTTATTAAAGACTGCGGTTTCTGCGAGCCCACCCATGTAACTTTTGCAGAAAGTAAGGATATAACAAGGAATTACGTTGCAAGAACTGCACCGATAATAAGCCCTGATAAGAGCAAAAAGCACCTTAATCTGTGCTCGGGTTGTTTAAAGGTGTACGAACTTCGGGATTGCTATATAGGTCTGCAGAACGGAATTTTTGAAGAAAACGGCAAAAGCCACTCTGCAATAATGCTCCTTAAGTCTGATGACGGCGAAAACTTTGAATTTATCCGTCACTTTCTTGTGCCGCAGAAGTGCGGTAAAAGCAACTGGATGGCTCAGTACGTCTATGCTTGTTGCCTTACTTACTACAACGGTAAGTTCCGTCTTTATTTCAACGCCCGTAATGTTTCCAACAATCTTACGGGAAGAGAGAGCATAGGGATATATGAGGCTGAGGTTTCAGATTTATGAGTAAAAATTTAAAAGCAACAATATGTTGCTTTCTCGGTTACAGTATTTACGGCTTCAGCTTCATTTTTACTAAAATAGCACTGGACGATGCCGACCCCAACGTATTTCTTGCAATACGTTTCACCTTAGCTTTTCTTATTCTTAATCTCTTTATCCTTTTCGGTAAGGGAAGAATCTCACTTAAAGGAAAACCGGTGAAAAAACTTCTTTTAATGGGTTTTATTCAACCCGTAGTTTACTTTATCTGTGAATCTCACGGAATTGCCCTTACAACGGCTTCTTTCTCGGGAATAATCATCGGACTAGTGCCCGTTATGGGACTTGTTTTAGGTGTGATTTTCCTAAAAGAAACCTGCAGTATATTCCAGATTGTCTGCACCGTTCTTTCCGTAATCGGTGTGGCTCTTACCACAACAGGTGGCATCGGTAAGGTATCAATGAAGGGTTTTATTCTGCTTCTTATTTCAATTGTTGCAACAACGGTTTTCTCAATACTCAGCCGAAGCATTTCAAAGGAATTTTCAGCCTTTGAGCGCTCTTATGTAATGACAGGACTTGGCAGCATCAGCTTTATTACTGTTGCTCTTTTCACAACGGGAGCAGAAGTAAGTGTATGGACAGAGCCTTTTAAGTCACAGAGCTTTGTATGGTCGGTGCTTTATCTTGCAGTTGTATCGTCTGTAGTTGCTTTTACACTCATAAACTACGCACTGAATTATCTCAATGTAGGACATACACTGATTTTCTCAAACTTTACCGCCGTAATTTCCGTGCTTGCAGGAATTATAATTTTAGGCGACAGCTTTACGGCTGTGCAGCTTGTCGGTGTTGTAATTATTATCGCAAGTGTATTCGGAGTATCGATTTATAAACTAAAAAAAGAACAGTAACACAAAAATTAAAATCACCGATATGCGTCAGCATCATCGGTGATTTTTTCAGGTTAATTCAGTCTTTTAAGAAACCCTTCCATATTAAAAGTCCGGGAATTTGCAGGTAACCTTGTTTGTATGAAATTCTTGACCGTATCAAAAATTCCTGACATAAATGAAAGATCAATACCAAGAAAATCTGAAGCGAAGGAAACGATTTTTTCAACATTTCCGTCAACGCCCACTACGTCAACAATGTAGTTGAAGAGTGTTATAAAAACAACCTCTCTGTCGCCGTAAAGTGACATTCTGTATCCGCAGCTGTCACCGCTTGCTTCAGTTTTAGCTTCACCCATTTCAGCAAAGGTGAGAAGGTCATAATCGGGCAGTTTCAGTCCTAAAAAATCGCCAACAAACTGATTAAGTGGCTTAAGATTAAGACCGGTAAGACTGATATATTCGTCGTTACCCATAAACTCACACATATTTTTGTAGCTCATTACAACGTCAGGAAGAATTTCACAAAGGTAGCTGACAGGTGCTTCGAAAAGCGGTTTCAGCATAGTAATAACCTTTGTGGCAATATCCTCCATTCGTTTTGCGCCGTTAAGACCTGATGAACCTACAAAGCCTTTAAGCTCAGGCATAGCACCTGTATGAAGTGATTCAAGAATGGGCATAAGACCGTCGTCATAGCTTGTGGGTGAAACCAGCACGCAAAGGGCAAGAATATCACCGAAATGTTCACTGCCGGCACCGCAAGCTTTAATAAAGGCTGACTTGTCGCCGTCGGTGATACCAAATGGAATTATATCAATATCCTTCCATTCCTTGCCGTCCTTTTTTGCTTTTTCAACATAAGCATAGGCTTCAGGAAAATCCTTCTTAAGAGTATTAAAGCTGATTTCAGAAAGCTCCATACTGCAAAGCTCAGAAGTAAGCTTTGCTACAATTGTTGCAATTGTGTCTGTGAAAATTATCTTTTCAATATCGAGATTTTCAAATTCTGCAGAGAGCACTCTGTCGAGAGTATCAATAAGCGAGCTGATGTTTTCTCTTGAAGAAAGTCTGTCACCGAAAAGGTCGCTGAAATCTTTTTTATTGTCGTTGTATTCTTTTGTGAGAGCTTCAACGTCTTTGGTGCTGTCCTTATCGTGTGCAAGGATGGAAAGAAGCTGAGCAAAAATTTCGTTCAGTTTCTGACTGTGAATAAGAGCTTTCAGCTCTTCGTTTTTTATATTCTTTACCTGTGACATAAAGATATTTTCAATTACGGGATAGTTGTCCTCATAAACAAAAATCCCCGTTATGTAATCGGCAAGATATTGGAAAATTGCCTCTCTGTCGCCGTTTATAACCACTCTGTCGCCCTCGTTTGCACCGCTTTCGCCTATGGAAGCTGTGCCAAGACAAGAGAGATAACCGTAGTCGAGCTCAGGTGCAGTAAGCCCGAGAGCGTCAACGATGCCTGAAACGATGCTCTCAATTGTGGGCAATTGAAGCTTAACATCATTTTTAATGTTTTCGTTGGAATTGATAAGTTCTGCAGCCTTGCCGTAATTTATAATAAAATCGGGTACAATATCGCAAAGGAAGGTGAGCGGTGACTCTTTAATCGGTTTAATTATTCTCAAAACACGCTCAAGAAGAAATTCCACACGCTTGCTGCCACTGAGTCCCGTCTGCATCACAAAGCCGATAATTGACGGCATTTTGCCGGTGTGAGTAGCCTCGAGGGCTGGCACAAGAGCCTTTGAGTATGAGGTAGGCTCATAAAGAATAACCTTTAAAAGACCGTTTCCGAGGTGTTCAGCGCCTGCACCGCAAGCCTTAAGAAATTCCTCTTTGTTGCCTCTTTCAATACCGAAGGGAATTGTTGTAATATCATCCCAGGTGCAGCTTGCTTTCTGCTTTGCATTTATAAAATCATAGGCCTCAGGAAACTTTTTGCTGAGTGCCTTATAGCTGATGTCCGTAAGCTTGGTTTCGGTGAGAATTGCCGAATACTTTGTAACAAGTGACGCAACCTCGTCGCTGTAAAGATAATCTTCAAAATTAACTGTGCCGATAAAATCCGAAAGTAGCTGGTCAAGCTCATCAAGGTCAGTTTTAAGAGTATCCTTGGTAGTAATACCTGTATAAAGCTCTTCGGTATCGGGAATAGCAGCGTTGCAGCGCTCTGCTTCAGCGAAACAATCAACAACTTCTCCTGAGGTAACGTGCAGCGCAAAGGCGCTTACTGTAGAGAAAACAATCGCCACAGAAAGCACAATGCATAAAACGGTAACAAGAGTTTCTTTTCTTCGGTTGGTCATAATTTTCACATCCTATTTTTAATTCATCTGATTATAGTCATTAAGTATAAGAATTTTGTTTGTGACAGAAAAACTGATATTATCATAATTATAGTTGAGAGAAAAGTATTTTTCAATATTTTTTAATAATTTTTCTTTCCGTGAAGTTGTCTATGGCTTTTAAATGTGATATTATATCCCTATAACAACCGAAGGGGATGTGAAATATGAAAAGAAAAATTGACGGAACATTTTTTGAATTCCGACACCACAACACTGCAGAAGGGAAATATTGGAACCCTGATCTGGAAAAATTTACTTCTGAGGACTGGCGCAGAAAGGTGCGTGAAATCGCTGAACTTCATATGGAATACATTGTTGTAATGGCAACGGCACTTTATGATAAATGTTACTTTAATTCAATGGTTTTCCCGTTTGCAGAAATGCCCTGCAGTGACCCTATTGAAGAAATTCTCGACGAGGCAGATAATTGCAAAGTCAAAGTTTTCCTTGGAAACGGTTTCTACGGCGACTGGACAAAAGCACATCAGAACATTACAAGTAAAGAGGTTATTGACCGTTCATTCAGAGCAATGGAGGAGCTCACTGTTCTTTACGGCCACCACGAGAGCTTTTACGGTTGGTATTTTCCTGACGAAACCTGCATAATCCTTAATTTCTCAAAGGATTTTACAAAATATGTAAATCTCTGCACGGCTCACTGCAGAGAGATTACTCCCGCAAAAAAGACACTGATTGCTCCGTACGGCACAAATCTCGCCTTGCCGAACAGCAGATATGTAAAAACTCTTTCAGAGCTTGACGTTGATTTTATCGCTTATCAGGACGAGGTCGGAGTTAAGAAAACCAAGGTGCAGAGAACGGAGAAAATTTTTGAAAGACTCCGTAAGGCTCACGACAAAGCAGGCAGAGCAGAGCTCTGGGCAGATATTGAGCTTTTCGACTTCGAGGGTATGGTATATAAAAGCGCGCTTGTTCCCGCCAAAATTGAGCGTATTACAAGACAGATAGAAAATGTTGCACCCTACTGCGACAAAATCATCAGCTATCAGTATCTCGGTATAATGAACCCCGAAAACTCTCTTTCCTTTGCAGGTCATCCCGATTCTGCAAAGCTTTATGAGGATTATAAGAAGTATATAAGTAATAAAAGTGACTATAAAAACAAATAGCCCGGAAACCCTTTTAAAACAAGCAAATTAATATGATTAAAACCATTGTAAAAATTTCAGCTTTTACAATGGTTTTGCACTTTTAAACACTAATTTTCCGTAGGGACACGGCTCGCCGTGTCCGAACGAACACATTAATTTTTTATATTTTTTATGACGATACTAATACTACGATTAAAATAACAGTTTTTCAGCAAAAGTTCGGCTGAATTGCGGCCACGGCAAGCCGTGTCCCTACGGAACAATCAATCGTAATTAGTTTTTTTACGGCCACTTATGTAAGGTCGTATTCACTCAGAATCTCTCTGAGGGTATCTTTCGCCTTTTGGATTCGGCTTCTTACTGCAGAGGCTGAAATGCCAAGCACTGAGCCGATTTCTCTGCTTGAAAGGTGTTCTGCCATTGAGAGCAGCTCTTTATCCTGCTGACTCAGCTTGTTAATTGCTTTCTGCATATTGATGGTTTCGTCTATATTAACTTCAACGGGGATAACAGTTTCGTTTATATCACTGTAATTGAAATTCATGCTGTGCAGAGATATGTATCTGAGATAATCGTTTCTTACATTTTTGGCAATTGTAAAAAGCCAGGATTTGCCGTTTCTGATTTCTTTTTGTGGATAGACACTTATGTATTGCCACGCATTGAGATAGGTCTGTTGACACAAATCTTCGGCAGTTGCTTCATCGAATTGCCATCGGAAATAAGAGTATATCAGCTTGTTATATCTGTGCCAAAGCTCGTTAAAATATTCGTAAAGGTGGGTGTTCACTTCGTTCACCAACTTTTTCTTTTAAACAGTTTTTTTAAAGCCTTTCCTTTGCTTCTCTCCGAACACACTGTGCCGACGCTGTGACTGTTTGCATGAATATAACCGTGGAGTTCTTCCTTTGCAATTATCGTTCCTATATTGTAGAAAACTATTCCCTTTTCCCTGAGCATTTCACTTGTAATTTCATCATCAATCTTAATTGTTCCACAAGCTATGATTGCAGTTTTTTCACTGAGGTTTTCAAGAAATGAATTACTGATTCGGATTTCAGGGTTTGATACAATCAATTTTGCGTCGTTGTCAATTTCGTATTTAGCCCCGTTGATTTTTATTATTTCAACAAAAGCTGTGTCCGATTTGATTAATGAGCCGTTGACAATGATTTTTACATTCATTTCTTTTGGTATGTCACGCAGTATTGCAAGACCGTTACATATAATCATGCTGTCCTTGGCTACATCTTTTCCGGTTAAATTTGCCTGACCGTTGAAAAAGCAGGCATTATCGGGAATGTTGGTTTCACTTGCAATGTTTGTTTTTTCAATTGCGGCGTAAGCCTCTGTAAATTCAGGCGATGGATTTTCAGGGAGCATAACAAGAGCTACATTTTTAATTGAGGGGATTTTTCTGAGAGCTGCCGGAGAAAAATTTCTCAAATCAAGAGCAGCAAGATTTTTAATTTTTACCATTTTTGTTTCCTTCTTTCTGTCCATTAGAATTTTAATAATAAAGTAAGCAGGGGGAATGTCTGTGTAATAAAGCATAGTATCTTCAAAACTGAAGCTGCCGTCTTTAAGCACAGTTAAACCTGCGTAAAGCTTTGACATAATAAATCTCTTTTCGTCTTATTAAAACCGGTTTCACTTATTAAGACGGAGAAAAAAGTAAAAGTGTCCACGAATTTGCAAATTTTTATTTTATTATAACATACCGATTTGACGATTGCAAAGAAAAGAAGTTTGTGATAGAATGTAAACGCAAGAACCCGAAAGGAGAAAATACTTATGTCAAAGGAACTTCCACGCACCTATGTGCCTTTCAAGAACTGGAAAGAAAAATCAAAGCAGACTGAATATACCGAGCCTACACCTCTTCTCAATCCTGACGGAACGCTCAACGCAAAGGGCTGGGCAAGACACAACGTTTTTGAATATGACCGCAGTCTCGTTAAAAGAGAACGCCTTATTAGTTGTAAAGAATGGGACTATTACACCGTAACCGACGGTCAGAAACAGCTTCTCGTTTCTTTTGCAAATGTGGGAATCGGTGGATTCATGGGGCTTCGACTTATTGACCTTCATACAGGTGAAGTGCACGCTGACGGTTTTCAGATTTTTGTCGGCGGAAAAAAATGCCTTCCCCTTAATAAAGTAGATGTGCCGGGAAGATTCAAAGGCAAAGCAGGTAAAACTGAGTTTGATTTTAACACAATGGAAACCGAGCGCACAGTGTACTTTAAAATGATGCATCAGGGTAAAGAGCTTCAGTGTAATCTCAGTATGGATATTCCCGAAGGCCTTGAAAATATAACAACTGTTCTGCCTTTTGAAGGGGACAACACAAAGTATTTTATGACCACAAAGCAGAACTGTATGCCTACGGGAGGAACATTCAGTTTCGGTGATTATACATACGAATTTTCAAAAGAAAACGCTTTCTGCTCCCTTGACTGGGGTAAGGTAAACACACCGAGAAAGCTTGTGTGGTATTGGGGCAGCGGTGCAACTCACCTTCAAGACGAAAACGGCAAAGACCATATCTTCGGTTTTGAAATCACCTGGGCAATAGGCGACGAAAGCCACGCTACTGAAACCTGCCTTTTCTATGACGGAAAGGTGCATAAAATCGGTGCAGTTGATGTGGAAAAATTCCCCAAGGACAGATTTATGGAAGAGTGGAAAATCATTTCTGAAGATGGCAGATTCAATCTTACAATGACCCCCTCATTCAATAATAAGAGTGACCTTAATTTAGGTCCCATTGCAAGAATGAACTGTAACCAGATTTACGGCAAGTGGAACGGCAATGTAATCCTTGACGATGGCACAGTGCTCCAAATCAAAGATTTGTTTGCTTTCTGCGAATATGTAGAAAACAGATGGTAAGATAAAAAATATAGGGACTATCCTTTCGCCGGCCCCCCATAAGGAAGTATTTGTTTCTCGAACAAAATTCCCTGTATCTTTGCCAAAAGCCTCACAAGGCGACAGCCTTGCTGCATTTTAGGCTTCGATACAAGAAATTTTCAGTTCTTACGAAACTGCGAAGCACTTTAAAATGCGAAATAATTGTGTAAGAAAAGGCAAAAGCCACCGATAATGTTGACGCATATCGGTGGTTTTTAACGCATTATTGTGCGGTTAGTTCACATTTTAAAGAAATACTTCCTTATGGGGTGTCGGCGTTGTGGATAGTCCCATCTTTTTATACTCAAAAATCTACTTTATAATGATGTACAAATACACCAATAAACTTGTTGTAGTCAAGTACGTGCATTACTGCACCGTCTGCTGTTTTTGTGAAGGTCATACCCTCAGCTTCAATGTTGTCAGAGCCAACATTTCTTTCAGCAACAATCTTAACTTCGCCTGTTTCAAGGTTAACACTTTCAATTCTCTTGAAGTTGCCGTTGTGCTCGATGTCGTGTGAAAGATAAAGTGCGCCGTCAAGGAATTCACCGCCCTGAATACGGTCGATTATGCCAAGACCTGTGAGCTTGAGCTCCTTAACGGGAGCCATACCATTGTTTACATCATAAACGTAAATTGTCTTTGCATCATCCCAGACTGATGCGTAAAGATAGCCTGTAGTTGAATCAACTGCGCACCAGGGCACACCATCAATAAAAGCACTCAGAGGAAGGTCGTAAACTTCACCTGTAGGTTCAAGTGTATCTGCATCGAAAACTACAATACAAGCCCAATGGCTGTCGCCGCCTTCAACGGAAGCATAAATCTTGCCGTTATAGTAGCTTATACCGCCGATGTGGTTGTTTTTTCTGCTTTTGCAAACCTTTGGCAGGGGATTGAGCTTAACCTTCTGCAGAGTCATATCGTCAGCAGTAAGCTTTGCAAGAGCAGTAACGTTAAGAGCAGTGATTGTGCCGCTTGTGTAGAAATATTCTCCGTCTGTTGTAATACCCTGACCCATCATAAGAGCCTGATCAAAAACAAAGGTGTCAGTGCCGATAAGTTCAGCCGTATCTGTTGAAGAAGCTGCAGGGGTTGTGATGAGAGTTAAAAGGAGAAGAGGAAGCACCATTATATAACGTATAGCAAGTAAAAACTTCATTATTTGTACACTCCTTTATTTAACGCTTGAAACAATGTTCTGGAATGCGCTTGTGATAATTGAGCCTGACTTGATTGAGCAAGCGTTGATTTCTTCGTTTTCCGTGAACATTGAACGGATATCATTATCAGTGAGAATGTAACCTACCTGGTCGTTGCAAAGTCCGAAGCAAAGTAATTTTTCAACCTTTGCCATATCCTTCATAGGTGCGTAATACCAGCTTGTATTGTTCCAGCTGAGCTCCTTTGAAACAGCTCCGCCCCAGAGAATTTCGGGAGAAATTTCACCGGGAATAAGTGCAACACCAACCTTATTGCCAAGCTCCATATAACCTACTTCAGAAATTACATAAAAATCCTTTGTAACAACGGGATTAATAATTCCCTCTCTTGCTGCAAGAATATGGATTGGGTTATCAGCCTTGATTGCAACCTCCTGAAGTCTGATGTTAAGCACGGGATCAAGAGCAATTTCGTTTGTAATGCCCATAACTCTTTTTGCAAGCTCAATACCGTAGCCTCTGACTACTGCGTTTTCACCCGAACCCACAGGTCTGATATAATCTTTTTCTGTAGTGATTGCAAGTTCAGCGCCCTGAACATAAACCACATCAGCATCTGTTGTTTCTTTCACATATTCCTTGAAATAGTAGGGGAAGTCTGAAGAGATTGCTGTATCGCTTGCACTGTAGCTTGTGCAGTGAATGCCTGCTTCACATACCCAGATTTCGTTTGAAGCTTCGTTAGCAGGATCAAAACGGAAACGGTGAATTTCTCCGTCAAAGGTAATAGGCTTACGCTTGTCATACATAAGGTCTTTTGCATCAGCGCTGCCGTAATAAAGAGTGCCTTCTTCCATATCGTTGACAGCTTCTGTAATGGTTTCTGTAACAACATTGAAGAGGTTGTCCATAAACTTTTGTGTTTTACCTGTTTGGAGATTGTTTTTATATCCGAGCAGACTCATGCCGGGGTTAAGGAAAATTGCAGGCACAAGAGCAACGCCCATACCGAGAGTATCAATCAGTGAATGCTGATGAAGCGTGGAAATATTGATGCTGATTATGCCTTTTTCCTTTGAAAAATCAGCAAGTCTTTTTCTGATTTCGAGTACATCGCCTCTTGCAAAGCCGTAACCGTCAATAACCGCCTGGACAACAATACGGCTTGTGCCGTCAGAGATTGCATATACGTTTACTCCTTGATCGTCAAGAATTTCTGTGGGTACCTGACCTTTGATGGGCTGCAGGGCGCCTGCCATAAAGTATTCGCCGTTTAAAATGTCAAGACCCTCAAGCAGTGAGTTATAGCTGTAACCCATACTCCATTTGGAGTCAGGTGAAACCTCAGTTTCAAACTTTTCTTCACCGCTGTAGAAGGTGTCGGGAGAACGGTAGTCATCATAATTCTGCCAGGCTTCACCCCAGTCAAGTCCGGGAACAAAACGGTTGATAAATTTTCCGAGAGCCTTAACAAGTGTATCAAGGGCCATATAGAAAAAAGCCTCAAGCTTCTGCACAGGACCTTCGGAAGGGTCAACCTTTGATGCTGCTGAAACGGGCACAGTTACGGTAAGACCGAGAAGAACCACTGTCAAAATCAGAGCAATTACTTTTTTTAATGTTTTCATTGTCATTTCTCCGTTCTTTTTTTTAAAATTTTCCATATTCTTATATTATCAAAAAATGTCTGTTTTTTCAATATTTTTTTCTCCGTTTTTCAGAGATCTTAAAAACGGATACAATTTAAGCTTTAGTAATCTCTTTTGGGAGTAATATAATTTGTGCCCGACAAAAACAAACTGTATTTTTCGGAGGCTTTATATATGAATCTGAGTTTTTCATTTTTCTTCACAGGTGTGCTTTTAGGTGCAGGACTTGCTATGGATGCCTTTTCCGTTTCTCTTGCAAACGGTCTTAGTGAAGCTGAAATAAAAACGCCGAGAATTTGTGGCGTTGCGGGAGTTTTCTCTTTTTTTCAGTTCCTTATGCCTCTTATCGGTTGGGTGTGTGTTTCCACAATTGCACAACGCTTCATTGCTTTTCAAAAATTTATCCCGTGGATTGCATTGGCTCTTCTGGGTTATATCGGCGGAAAAATGCTTTACGAGGGCATCGTTATCAAAGATACAGAAGAACAAAAGGGTGTAGTGAGCTTTTCTGCCCTTATTGTGCAGGGTGTTGCAACTTCAATTGACGCCCTTTCCGTTGGTTTTACAATTGCCGAGTACAGCTTTTCTGAGGCGCTTCTTTCTTGTTTTATAATCGGTCTTGTTACATTTTTTATCTGCTTTGCAGGTATTCTCATAGGCAAAAAAGCAGGTACAAAGCTTGCAGGTAAAGCGGGAATTTTCGGCGGTGTAATTCTCATTTTTATCGGACTTGAAATATTTATTACCGGTCTTTTTAAAATTACATAACAAAAAGCCTGATTTTTCATTACGAAGAGTCAGGCTTTTTCTATATTAGCAAGAGCTTTTTATTGTTTCTGTAAGCCTCGGTAAAGAGGTATTATACAAAACCGAGAAGTCGCTGGATTATGTTTGCCATTTTCATAAAGATATTTCTTATGGAAATAAACCAGGCTTCAAAAGCGTTAATTGATGATTCGTTTCCGGCAGAAGGATTTTTAAAATCAGAGGTGGTACTGCTCATCCAGTAAATCATACCCTTTGAATCCTTGAAAGAAACATTATAACCGTTAGCGTTGACCGTTGTTACATTGGGATAAAGCCCGCCGTCAACCGTGAAAAAGTCATACATAATTGTAGTGTACAAACGGTGGTTTGAATCACCTTTGGTTCCGTCAGGGTTAAGCACCTCAGTAAAGCTGGATAAACGGCATTTAGCAGGTTTTGTATTATACTCGCAGATTTTTCTCCACTGAGGCATAACATTCAGGTTGTAGTTTACAAGAGGGTCAAGTTTACTTGCAAAAACCCATATTGCAACATCTTTTGTTTTTCTGATATCTTCAGTGCTTCTTGTTCCTGTTGCGGCAAGGGGATAAATACCTGCGAAGTATTCGGGATATGCAATAGCCAGATCCCAGGTCATTTCACCGCCTGCTGATGAACCGCCGACAAAAATTCTTGTGGTGTCAACGTTTTCGCCGTGCTTTTCGATAAAATCGTCAATCAGTGCATGCAGAGGTTCTACAAATGATTTGTTCCAGTATTGAAGTTTATCTTCGGGACATCTCGGTAAAAGAATGTAAGCACCACCGCTTGTCCATTTTGACTGAAGCTCTGCTGACGCCCATGTAACCATCATACTGTCGTCAAGCTGTGAGCCGGTGTATGAACCGTGTCCGATACCGTGGAGATAAATAACAATGGGATATTTTCCTGTATCGTTTTCTCCAACCGGTGAGTAGTAACAGTAATCAAGAGCATAGCCGTTGCTTTCTTCAGCAACATCAAAGTAAAATTCAGCTCTGAGTCTGTCGAAACCTTCTGAAAGCGGCAATGCCTCCTTCGGATTTTCAATTGCTGCTGCACCTGTGACAAAGCAGCTAAGTAATAAACATAAAACTAAAATTTGTGAAAGGGCTTTTTTTACAGCACCCATATTAATCACCTCAAAAATTTATAGTATTCTCACTCACTTTAAATATACTACATTATTCGCTAAAAATCAAGAAAATATATTTTCTTTAATAAAAAATATACACTCCGTCACCGATGAAGCCTGCAAAGGCAGAGCCGGTATATTTACAGGGGATTGTGCGGAGCTTTTCTGCATTATCAGGATAAGCTTCACTCTTTAGCATCATGTAAATTTATATGCAGTCAATAAATATCTTCTCTTTGCGATGGCTGTTACTTACGCCTTTGCAGTTGAAATTTTCAATTTTAAGGTTTTCTGAGTGTCTTGCCCAGATGCCGTATGCAGGAAGATTTCTGAAGCGCCAGCATTCGGGGTAAACCTTTGTGTATTCGGGAATGAAAAGACGTTTGTCATAAATCTCAACTGCATTACGGTATGTAATATGGAAGTTTCTGAGTGTGATATTTCTGCAGCGCTTTGTTCTGAATTTCTGTCTGTACCCTGCAACGATTACGGGAAGCTCCACATCTTTTGCTGTAATATTTTCAACAGTGAGGTTGTACAGTTCACTTTTACCGTCAAACTGATTTTTGTCTACCGGCTTTGACTCCTCTGCGTCACGGATAATCTCGGTTTTATTTGCCGTTGTTGCCGTAACTTCTGCGGCTCTGTTGCGGTTGCCGAGACGGATAAACAGGGGACAGGTGCATCTGTTCATTTCAATATTGCGTACGGTAACATCATATACCTTTGCTCCGTCACAAGCCTCAATTGAAATTCCTGAAACTGCGCCGGGATAAAGGTCTGTCATCAGAAATGAACAGTTTTCAACAGTGACATCATAAATGTCATAGGTGGTTTCAGTGCCGATTTTAAAGCAATTTGTCCTTGAAATAACCTCGCAGTTTCTTACGGTGATGCCACTCATTTCTTTTTCGCAACCGCACCAGACAGCATTTTTGAGAACGATTCCGTCATCTGCAGTGGAAACAAAACAGTGCTCGATTGCAACGTTACTGCTGCCGGTAATATCAAAGCCGTCTGAGTTGGCTACATTACGGTTGTTCCATATAACTGTATCAGAAATTTTAACACCGTCACACATAAGTATTTTAAAAGTCCACCATGGCGAATCCTCAAAAATTATATTGTGTACAGTAACGGTTCTGCACTTTTCGGTGAGGAGTATTGAGCCGTATTTTGACTTGTGGGCAAAGCGAAGCTGAGAACGGTAATCCTGACGCATTTTAATTACATCTATTACGGGTGAGGGAGTAAACATGTTTTCACTTACGGGTTTAAGACCGAAAAGAGTTCCCTTACCCTCTAATTTCCCACCACCGGTTACTACAATGTTATCACAGTCATAAGCATAAATCAGCGCATTATGGCTGTAGCCTTTACCTGTTGCGTTGGCGGAAAGAGAGCTGTCTTTATCAATAAACAGAGTTATGTCTGAACGGAGAAAAAGTGTAGTTACCTCGTATTTTCCGCCGCTTATAAGTACAGTGCCGCCACCGTTTTTACTGCATTCGTCAATAACTGACTGAATAGCCTTTGTGTTTTCCTTATGGGTTTTATTCGTGTCGGCGCCGAATTTTCTTACATCATAACACTTTTCGGGCAAAGGCTGATTGAAATCTATATAATTTTCCAAAGGGTAGTATGATGAATAATCGCCTTCACGCACCTCAGTGTAAGGTTCGCCTTCGGTTACTCTTAAATCCTTGCCGAAAAGAAAGGTGTGAAGCTTATCTTTTATTGTACGTCTGGTTTTCATTTTAACACCTCTGTCTGCAATATCCGGTTCATTATACCACACCAAAAGTATTTTTTTCAACAAAATAAACTCCGCATATTTCTATACGGAGCTTAATTCTGCATATTTATTTCATTGCCTTGATTAAGGTTGCAATTGTCTGAAGTCTTGATTTTGTAAGTATCCACTTAATTTTAAGTGAAGCAAACTTGTCTTCTTCAACCACAACTTCAGGTTTTCCTTTGAGTTCTTTCCAGGTGATTTCAATGGGCTTCAGAATTTTGCCCACTTCAATGTCAGGATTTTCTGTAGCAAATTCGAAAATTCTCTCCATCTTATTGTAGAACACGGTAAGGTCATAAGCAGCCTGCTGTTCACTTCTGAATTCAAAGTTGAAGTCAAGACCGCCGTCTGAAGCACGGTGACTGACTGTAAGATAAAGAGGAATCATTGTAGCACCGTTGTTGTACCACACAGCTCTGAGAGATTCCTTCATATCGTCGTCAATGCTTGTGAAAGGTACATGTGGCTGATATGAAAGACCGAAGCTGTCATAAGTTGAGTCAAACTTTGCATCCTTGGACATTGACTTGTGTCTTTCCTTAAGTGTTTCAAGGAAAGAAAGCTTTGCGTGTGAATACATTTCGTTCTGAACTGCAGAAATGGTTTCAACTGCTTCACAGAAGGTGGCTTCAGGCTTAATGATGCTTCTCATGGGAAGGAAGTTAATTCTGAGACCGCCTGACTTTTTCTCCTCAATGGTACCGCGTCGGTTGATAATCATCTTGAATGAAACGTCTTCCTGATTATCGTTGAAGCAGGAGAGGGCAGTACGTACACCCATTGAAATTACAGAGAAAACAGAAAGATTCTTTTCAGCACAAAGAGCAAAAATCTTGTCGCTGAGCTCCTTGCTCATGCTGAATCTTACTGCATCAGCATCGGGAAGACCTGAGTGAATGTCAGCAAAGCGACGGTCAGGGAATTCTTTCTGCTGCTTTTTTAGTCTGTTATCAAGCATAAAGTCTGTGAAGATAGGTTCGCTCGCTTTTGCAAGAGAATCGTACCAGTACTGCCTGTCAATTTCGTGCTGTTCAGATGTCTGATACTGAAGTTCCTTTTCAAGAGCAGGAATGTAAGGTCTCATAGGCTTCGGATAAGCTGTGCCCTGAGTTCTGTGCTTATAGATTTCAAAAATATCGTTAACGAAAATCTTAAGAGAATAAGCATCCATAGCAAGGTGGTGCAATCTCATAAAGATACCCTGATAACCGTCTTTGAACTTAACAAGGAAAATCTTATGTACTTCGCAATTGAACATAGGGATAGTGCGTCTTGAAAAAGCAAGAAGTGTATCCTGAGCTTCGTCAATTGTCATATGGCTGAGATTCCAGTCTTCAACGATAAGCTGGCTTCTTTCAGTAACATACTGGTGAAGCTGAAGCTTTTTGCCCATAACAAAACGAAGACGCATAGTATCGCAACGTCTGATTGCTTCGTAGATTGAAGCTTTCATTTCACCTTTGTTGATTTCACCCTTCCAATAAACACCGCAACCGATATTGTTTACGGGATAACCTGAGCCGTATTTAAGCGACATAAGATACATCATCTGCTGTGAATTAGTAATAGGATAGGCTTTTACGACTGTACCGTCGGGAAGTTTCTTTTCAATCATTGTCTCATCCACCTTTAATGATAAATGTAAGTCTCACTTTGAGAATAAACCTATACTAAAATATACATAATTATTTGTTAAACAATTGTGTAACTGTGAATTTTTTGTAACTTTTACAACATAGCGATGTATTTCTAACTTGGTGTGTTATTTTATGAGACAGATTTGCTATAAGTGTCTTTTTTGAAACAAAATCACGGAAAATCGTATGAATAATAAATTTTACAGTTTCTGTTGCGAATGGCTAAAACAAGGGGAAAGTGCTTATACCTTTTTTCTCATAAGTCCGTGTTTATTGCAGTAAATATAAAGATAACCTCTGCCGCGGAACTGCATTCTTGTCTCAGCGTTTCCTTCGGGATATAACTTAACAAGATGTACTTTCTCCGTAGTGACATAAGCTATAAAGGAAATGAAATGGGTTTTGCTCATTTCGTGATGTACGGTTACAAATTTTTCGTCTTCAACAGGTTCAATGCTCACGATGTGCTCACCGTCACATTCCTCAGCTTCAAGTGCAGGAAGGACAATTCCGCAGCAGCTTATAACTGCTGCACCCGTTGAGTGAATGATATTTCCGCATATGGGACAAACATAAAACTCAGAAAAAAGCATATTGGATGAAGAATTTTTGTTGATTACGGTTTCGCCTGACATAAGCTCCATTACTGAAACTCCAAGTACCTTGCTCAAAGGCTCAATCAGTGTTATGTCAGGCAGCCCTTTTGCTGTTTCCCATTTTGAAACTGCTTTACTGCTTACACCGATTTTCTCAGCTAATTGCAGTTGAGTCATATCCTTGGCTTCACGCAGTCTTTTTATTGTAGCACCTGTTATATAAGTATTCATTGAAAAATCTCCTTTGTTTTGATGCTTTAATTATACTTGCAGAAAGCAATTAACACAACCTACGGATAGTGGAGCAGGTTGTGTTAATAAAATATATGCTTTGCTGCTTCATTTTCAATTGAAGCTTCTGACCCAATTCAAAAGTGAGCCGTGATGAGTGTTTTCACGAACCGTACCTAACATATAGTCAGTAACGGGACCGTTTTTTCTCATTTTCTGAAGTATTGCCTCCTGAAGCTCTTCAACGGACATTTCTTCGTAAGGTTTGTTGAGGTCCGTAACCGTTTTCCCGGGTTTCTTTTCTTCAACTGTTTGGGTTGTTTCCTTAATTTCAACTTCTGTTTTTATCGGTGCTTCTGCAACCTTTACGGGTTCGGGGGCTTTCTCAATTTTTACGGTTTTTATGGGTGCAAGGCTTTCGCACTGAATTTCAGAAGGAATCCATATTTCACCGTAGTTTGCAGGAATTTTCACCTGAATCTGACCAATCTTTACATTTGCACGTTCACCTGTAAGTGCGCCCGTGTATTCTTTGAAATTACCGCAGGGGAGAGTCATAGTAATTTCGTTGTTGCTGTTGTTTACGGTCACAATAACAGATTTACCGTCAAGACTTCTCTCGTATGCAAAGTGAGTGGTCTGCAGCAGAAGCTCTTTGTAATCACCGTAGCAAAGAGCAGGTGTGTTCTGTCTGATTTTTCCAAGGGCTGCAATAAGCTTTGTGCAGGGATTTTCCTGCACTGCATTTTTGTAATCGTCGAAATTCAGTGCAGGTCTCAATGAGTCATCAGAACCTTTTTCTTTTCTGCCTTCAATGCCGAATTCGGAGCCGTAATAGATTGAAGGGACTCCCGGTAAGGTGTAAAGCATTATGTGCACGGGTACAAAATGAGCCTTGTTACTGAGCTTTGTATAAATACGCTCTACATCGTGATTGTCAACAAAAGTATAAAGCTTAAGGCGGTCTCCGGTCATATCAGTGACATACTTGATTGTATGTGCAACCTCGAAGTAATTGTGGTCATTATGGGCAGAATAAAGCGCTTTGTGAAGCATATAGTTTGTTACGGAATGGAGAGTGCCGTCGTTTGCCCAACGGGAGTAATTGCCGTGAATAACTTCACCCATAAGCCAGAAGTCAGCTTTAACCTCGTTTGCAACCTGACGCAGTGCCTTCATATAGTCAAAATCCATAACATCGGCCGCATCAAGACGGATTCCGTCAATGTCAAACTCCTTTACCCAGAAACGGATTACATCGCAGATGTAGTCTCTGACTTCAGGGTTTTTCTGATTCAATTTTACAAGAAGGTCATAGCCACCCCAGTTTTCGTAAGAGAAACCATCATTGTAAGAGTTGTTTCCCCAAAAGTTTACATTGCAATACCAGTTTTTGTAACGTGAGTTTTCTCTGTTTTGCTTAATATCCCGAAAAGCAAAGAAGTCACGGCCTGTATGGTTGAAAACACCGTCTAAAATAACCCGGATTCCGTTTTTATGGCATTCTGACACAAAGCTTGTAAGGTCTTCGTTTGTGCCGAGTCTGCTGTCAAGCCTCTTGTAATCTGTTGTTTCGTAGCCGTGTCCCACGGATTCAAAAAGAGGCCCGATATAAACGGCATTACAGCCGATTTCTTTTATATGAGGAATCCACTGAAGCAGGGAATTGAGTCTGTGTACCGGCTCACTGTAAGAATTAAGTTTAGGTGCTCCTGTCATTCCTAAGGGATAAATATGATAAAATACGGTTTCGTCATACCATGCCATATTTACTTCCTCCTGATTAAATAGTCCGTATTGTTAAGTTAAATGAAAATTGAGACCTTGAACTCCTTGTGGTATAATGGTTTTACCCCTAAAACCTATACCTCCCTGAAAACAGAGAAAGGAGACCAAGATCTCATGGATAAAATTATACCAAAATGTTGCCCAAG
>JAZSQU010000017.1:0-74555 GCA_045538095.1 Acutalibacteraceae bacterium
CTTGGGCAACATTTTGGTATAATTTTATCCATGAGATCTTGGTCTCCTTTCTCTGTTTTCAGGGAGGTATAGGTTTTAGGGGTAAAACCATTATACCACAAGGAGTTCAAGGTCTCAATTTTCATTTAACTTAACAATACGACTAAACTGAAAAGGAGTAAAACTATGGTACATTATATTGAAAACGAACACCTTAAGGTAGGCGTAAAAGAGTTCGGCTGCGAGCTGACAAGCATTGTTTCAAAGGCTACAGGCTTTGAATATCTCTGGCAGGGCGACGAAAAAATCTGGAGCGGTCAGTCACCTATTCTTTTCCCCATTGTCGGCAGACTTATTGACGACAAATATTATCTTGACGGCGTGGAATACGAAATGCCGAAACACGGCTTTGCAAGAAAGCTCAAGTGGGATTTTCTCGGTGGTGACGGTGCTTCAATGAAGTTCATTCTATCCGACAACGAGGAAACCTTCAAGCTTTATCCCTATCACTTTGACCTTGTTGTGACTTATACTCTCGAAGGTAAGACACTTAAGGTTTCACACGATATCATCAACAAAAACGATGGTACTATGCTCTTCTCTCTCGGTGCGCACCCTGCATTCAATTGCAAAATCGGTGATAAGCTTACCTTCAGCGAGAAGGAAACACTCAGCACAGTTAAAATCGACCTTGTTAATTCTCTGCGCCTGCCTGATACAGTACCCGTGCTGAACGACGAAACAGATGTAGTTATCACTGAAGATGTTTTCAACGAAGATGCACTCATTTTCAGCGGTGTGAAATCTGACTTTGTAACCCTCAGAAGTGACGACCACAACAGAACGGTTAAGTTTACCCTTGGCGGTGCTCCATGGCTCGGAATTTGGGCAAAACCCGGTGCGCCTTATGTATGCATTGAGCCCTGGTGCGGTGTCAACGATTCGCAGATTAAGAAAAATGACTTTTCTGAAAAAGACGGAATAAACGCAATTGGTAAAGGTGAAACATGGAACTTCACCTGGAGTGCTGAGTTTTCGGAATAAACTTCCTCTTTTCATATCATTGTTTTTGTGATATAATTACTTAGAAAAAATAAGGAGCAACAAAAATGACCATCACAAACGATATTAAATACATCGGAGTAAATGACCACAAGATTGACCTTTTTGAGGGTCAGTACATCGTACCTAACGGTATGGCTTACAACTCATACGCAATCATCGATGAAAAAATTGCCGTAATGGACAGCGTTGACCGTAACTTCAAGGACGAATGGCTCGGTAACCTTGAAGCCGTTCTTGAGGGCAGAAAGCCCGACTACCTTGTAGTTCAGCATATGGAGCCTGACCATTCAGCCAACATTATGAGCTTTGCTGAAAAGTATCCCGAAGCAATCATCGTTTCATCGGCAAAGGCGTTCGCTATGATGAAAAATTTCTTCGGCACCGATTTTGCTGAAAGAAGAATTGTTGTGGGCGAAGGCGATACACTTTCTCTCGGCAAGCACAACCTTACATTTGTAACTGCTCCTATGGTGCATTGGCCTGAGGTTATCGTTACTTACGATAGCACAGATAAGGTGCTTTTCTCAGCTGACGGCTTCGGCAAATTCGGCGCACTTGATGCTGAAGAAGACTGGGCTTGTGAAGCAAGACGCTACTACATCGGCATCGTCGGTAAATACGGTGCTCAGGTACAGGCACTTCTCAAGAAGGCTGCAGGGCTTGACATCGAAATCATCTGTCCCCTTCACGGCCCTGTGCTTACAGAAAATCTTGGCTACTACCTTAACCTTTACAACATCTGGTCAAGCTACGGCGTTGAAACTGAGGGTGTGCTTATTTCATACACTTCAGTTTACGGAAACACCAAGAAGGCTGTAGAATATCTTGCTGAAAAGCTCAGAGAAAAAGGCTGCCCCAAAGTTGTAGTCAATGACCTTGCACGTTGCGATATGGCTGAGGCAGTTGAAGACGCTTTCAGATACGGCAAGCTTGTTCTTGCAACAACCACTTACAACGCAGACATTTTCCCCTTTATGAAGGAGTTCATAAATCACCTTACAGAAAGAAACTTCCAGAACAAAACCCTTGCCTTTGTTGAAAACGGCACATGGGCACCAATGGCAACAAAGGTGATGAAAACTATGCTTGAAAAGAGCAAGAACATCACCCTTTGCGAAAACGAAGTGAAGATTCTTTCAGCACTCAGTGAGGAAAACAAAGCTCAGCTTGATGCACTTGCCGAAGAGCTTTGTAAGTAAGTTAAACTAAAAGAGAGAAGTTTCGGCTTCTCTCTTTTTATTGCATATGAAAACTGCCCTCACAGGTGTGAAGGCAGAGATGTTATTTAGTTCGATAAATTGGAATTTGTCAATCTAAATCAATGTTAATCTCGTATTGGTCATAAATGAGAATAAAGTTTGCATTATGCTTTTTCGCAAGGGCGAGGACTTCCGCATTATCTGTCAAAACGCTCTCAATGGTACACCATTCATCATCCAAACGATTTTCAATGACATTTGCATATTTCTTTATGTCAGCAAAGTGATTTCTGATATATTCCTCACTCATTACCAAACAATAGTATTTGATATGTGCAAGATATTCCTGCTCAAAATCTTTTGACCAACCAAAAGGAATATAACCTCCTTCTACAATCAAATTTTGTTTATTCTCAATGGCTGTTTTAATCATCTCACGAACAATAGGCCACAAGTATTCGGTTAATTCATTATCATCCATAGGGGTAAGTTCTGTGTTACCGCTACGAATTAAACCCATTTTCAGATGGTCTATTGACAGATACGGATATTTATATTTTTCAAGCAACTTTTGAGCAAGAGCCGTTTTGCCTGTATGTGATGCTCCGGTAATCAAAATAATCATTATCTCACCTACAAATTCTCATTTACCAAGCTCATTATATCACTTACCAACTATAAAATCAACAAAACGGTGCAGTCCCCAACGAGGTCGCACCGCTTTTACATTATTTCTGTTTAATCAGAGTGCTCCGAAAAACTCGTGTGCAAGAACATAGGCCTGCTTACCGTCCTGAGAAATATATGAGGAATGGTTTGCACTCTTGATAATTGCAATTTTGCTGTTTTCGATACATTCGTGAATGAATACCGTATCTGAAAGCCACATAATATCAAATTCGCCTGCTACTATGTAAGCCGGACAGGTGATTTTTGAAAGCAGCTCCTTTGTCATCCACGGCTGTTCCAGCATCATATCATTGAGCTTATCAGGTTTAAACATATCCATAACCTTTACACCGATTGTAAAATAGGGCTTGAACTTTTTCGGGTTTGTATTTGAGCCGCAGGAAACAAAACCGCCAAGCAGGTCAGGATAGGTATAAGCCACTGTAAGGGCATTCATACCGCCGTCGCTGTGTCCCATAAGATAGGGCTTTTCCAGCTTCATTTCTTCGATGAATTCCTTTATATCTTTTGCCATAAGGTCGTAGGATATTTCACCGGGGTCACTGCTTTGTCCGTGGCATCTGCTTTCAATCAGATATACCTTGTAGTCATTTGCAAGGTACTGTGCAGCTTCTCTGAGAGAATCCTGGCTGCCACCGTTACCGTGAACAAGTATAAGAGGATAGCCGTCTTCGCCATAAACGGTAAAGTGCATTTTAACCTCGCTGAGTTGCACATCACCCTCTTCAAAAATTTCCGTTACAGGTTCGGGGACATTCGCAGTGTCAAGTGTTATCAAGTTATATTTTTTCGATTGCTGATGTACAGAAAGTCGCCATACACCTGCACCGACGATAACGGACAGGGCTATACACCCTGCTGCAATTAAAGCTTTTTTACCTTTTTTCATATCAGTTTACCCAAGGTAAGAACACAAAAATAGTTCTTACTATACCAAAAATTCTTTCAAAGAAATCTAAAATCTTATCCCAGATGCTCTTGTTTTCGCCCATTGGGTCAGCAGCTTCTTCATCGTCATCAGCATTAGCATCTGCGTATCCGGGAAGAGTTACATTATTATCAGCAGGAGCATCATCAGCTGTGAATTTTCCTACAAAGGGAACAAGAATTGTTGTAATATAGATTTCAATGCCTTCCATTCTTTTGATACCTGAACCTGCATAAACAAAGAAATCAACAGGTACCTTGATATCAGCAAGTCCGATAAGGAATGACATAACCGTTGCATATTCCTCTGCTGTTACATCTTTGAGAGCGTAGCCGAGAGCTGTAGCAACACCTCTTATTATAAGAGCAACTTCATCTGAATAAGTAGGATAGTTTTCGTCACCGAGATTGTGCGCCTCATAAAGAGTAATTGCAAGGTCTATGAGATTCTTATAGTCTGTGTCCGGAATATCGATGTCGTACTTTTCAGCTACACTTTCAATGCTTTTGCCTTCTTCGGTTTCGTCTGCCTTTTCAAAGGGCATTGCAAGAGCCTCAGCAAGTTTAGTTCCAACTTTGTCAATAATTGCATTCATTTTTTCGTCTTCAAGTTTAAGAAGAGACTTAAGACCCTCTGCACTTACATAGCTTTTGAAAAGGCTTTCAAGACCTGTCCATGTGCAGATACGTGAGTACTCACTGAAGTTTTCCTCAGCAATTTTAAGGGCGTTTTCACTTATACCCTCCGGGAAAAGCGATGTATCAACCTCAGTAACATTTCTTGTTTCAATTTTTACATTCTTGCCGAAATCAGCCACTCTGTAAGCACAGGAATTGGTAATGAGAGTTACGGTTACAACGTCATAGATAACCGAACCGTCGTCTGCGGTATATGAGATAATATCACTGTCATGGGTGTGACCGGTAAAAATATATTTCACTCCGCCTTTTGCAAGTACATCTGCAAGGCCGAGTTCCTCGTCAATAACGGCTCCCGGATGAATCGTTTTTCCGAGAATAAAGTGTTCAAGAAGATTGTGGTGCATCATCGCAATGAGCTTTTTGCCGTCTGCCTTTGCTTTTTCACACTGCTCTGAAATCCAGTTGATTCTTTCAGTGTTCAGGCCGTGAGGGCTGAGACCGGGATTACAGGAATCAATGGCAAGGAGTCTGTAGCCGTTTTTAAGGTCAACCGTATATGAAGCTGATTCTGTATCGTTTTCCAAGGCTTCATCATATCCGAATTCCGCATAAATTGTTTCAAATTCGCTTACGGTTGTTTTGAAAAGGTCATGGTTACCGGGAATAACATATATTTCTTTTCCGTATGTACTTTCAAAGTTTCTGAGAATTGCTGCAAAAGCGGTTGCCTCTGCAACAGTGCCTACATCAACAAGGTCACCGGGAAGAAGAATATAATCGCTTTCATTTGTGCCTGCACTTTTCAAAAATGAAGAGATAATTGCAAGACTTTCGTCAGGCATATTGTCACCCGGAGATACATGGGCAAAATCGGGATTAACGTTATTACGCTTGCTTACAGGTGTGCTTGTGCGAAGCAGATTGTAATGAAGGTCATTTGCAACGGTTACCGATATGCCGTCATCCGCCGCCACTGAAGTTATAGCAAACACACCGAAAATAAGGCTGAGCGCTAAAACTACTGATAAGATTTTTTTCATTATAGTTCCTCCTTAAATCATTTAAAGTGATTACATTCTATCCCATGATAAAACTAAAATCAATATGCCTTTCTCATTTTTGGTTATTTTGTATTCTTTGTACATGAAATACTGTTTATTTTTTCCTATTGTTTTTTATGGCTTATAAAAAAATCGCCGAGGATAATCCTCAGCGATTTTTTTAATTTACCAGTGGATAGCTCCACATTCGCAGTTTGCGTTAATCTTAAAGAGCTTCCAGAAGAAGTTCACAATTTTGTAGAAAAGTTTTACAAAGAATGCGTCGTTATGGCAGAAGCATTTGCAGGTGCCGTTGGAGCTCACAAGAGAGTTGCACACATCGCAGTTGCCGTTGCCGTCATTGTCAATGTGTCCCTTAGCCGGGATAGTTTCTGACTTTGTAACCTCATCACAAGTCACACAGCGAGTATAAGATGTGTAGCCGGCCTTTGTACAGGTTGCTTCTTTGCCGGGCACAACTACAAGAGTGTGAGGACCGTATACGGGTTTGCCGTTTTCAAGAACTGTCACTGTTTCCTTAGCAAAACATCCGGGATTATCACAGTATCTTGTCTGGGTCTTGAGTTCTTTACAGTTAGCATCGTTATCATACCATCTGCCAAAATTATGAAGATCTGCATTGGGAGCTTCAATGTCATCCGTGAAACTGTAATTACAAATCTGGCATTTGTAGAATGTATAACCTTCTGTACAACAGGTAGCTGAAACTGTTTCTGTTTTGAAGCTACAACCTTCAGTTTTCTCAATCTGTCCACATTCGAGACACTTAATTGAGTGAGTATTGTTCTTGTTGTCTTCTGCAATATTTGTGATGTACTGCTTCGGTGTACCCTCATGATCACAAACTGTTTCGAATACCTTACCGCAACCGTAGTCGCAAAGGTTATCATTATTGTCGTCTTTATGAGGAATCATGGAGATAGTTGTACCATTAGCTTCAAGCTTATCACAGCATGACCAATAGGTGTCACCTGTGTAACCTGTTGCAGTACATGTTGCATCTGCCTTGTTCTTAATAACGTTTGCAGTGCCTGTATGCGCGTCTGCATCAACAGAAATTACTGTGCTTGCAACCTTAACTGCATTACAGCACTTATACTTTGTATCGCCTGTTGCACCTTCTGTTGTACATGTGGGTGCTGCATAACCGTCTACATAAGTTTCGGTTGATGTATGAGCATCTGCATCGATTGCAGTTGTTGTACCCTTGGTTTTAAGTGCATCACAACATGACCAGTGGATATCACCTGTGTAACCGCCAGCTGTACATGTTGCATCTTTCTGTTTCTTAATAACAGTTGCAGTACCTGTATGTGCATCAGCATCAACAGAAATTACTGTGCTTGCAACCTTAACTGCGTTACAGCACTTATACTTTGTATCGCCTGTTGCACCTTCTGTTGTACATGTGGGTGCCACATAACCGTCTACATAAGTTTCGGTTGATGTATGAGCATCTGCATTAATTGCAGTTGTTGTACCCTTGGTTTCAAGTGCATCGCAGCATGACCAATATGTGTCGCCTGTGTAACCACCTGCTGTACATGTTGCATCTACTTTGCCCTTAACAACATTTGCAGTGCCCGTATGGTTGTCAGCATCCTTTTCGCCCCATGCAGTTTCACACTTTTCACAAATTGCCTTAGCAACACATGTTGCTGTACCGCCTGAGCAAGCTTCACTTGTTGTTGCACCGCAAGTGCAAGTACCGGTATGAGTTTCACCGTCAGCATTCTGAGCGTAATCGTAAATGTGGTTACCTGTTGCAGGTTTTTCAATCTTTGTTGTGTAATCACACTTTGAACAGTATTCATATGCTTCCCAACCAGGTGCGCCACAAGTAGGCTCTTTTGCTTCTACTTGTGTAAGTGTATGAGCTGCAACTGTAAGATTCTTATGTGTTATTTCATCACAACGTGAACACTTGTAAATATCATAACCATCGGTTGTACAAGTATAGTCAATTGTTTCAACATATACTGTGTAATCGTGTCCGAGTATGCCACCTGTTGTCGTGCCGCATACTGTACATGTTGCGGGAGCGTCACAGGTTGCATTGCCCCAGTTATGCTCTGCGAGAGGAAGATCAATTGTATCTCTGTTAAGTTCTGCATTACACTTTGAACAGTATACTACTAAATCGTAGCTACCTGCTACTGTACAAGTTGATTCTTTTATGTTTTCTTCTACTGCTTCACCTTCTGTGTGTTCTGCAAGAGGAAGTTCAACTGTTTCGCTTGAAAGCTTTTCGTTACATACTGAACAGTAAACTACTGAATCGTAACTACCTGCTACTGTACAGCTTGATTTTTTTCTGTTTTCTTCGACTGCTTCTGCAGGTGTATGATCTGCAAGAGGAAGATCAATTGTTTCGCTTGAAAGCTTTTCGTTACATACTGAACAGTATACTACTGATTCATAGCTACCTGCTACTGTACAGCTTGATTCTTTTCTGTTCTCTTCTACTGCTTCACCTTCTGTATGTGCAGCAAGAGGAAGAGCAACTGTATCTCTGTCAAGTTCTGCATTACACTTTGAACAGTATACTACTGAATCGTAGCTGCCTGCTACTGTACAGCTTGATTCTGTTCTGTTTTCTTCTACTGCTTCACCTTCTGTGTGTTCTGCAAGAGGAAGTTCAACTGTTTCGCTTGAAAGCTTTTCGTTACATACTGAACAGTAAACTACTGAATCGTAACTACCTGCTACTGTACAGCTTGATTCTTTTCTGTTTTCTTCGACTGCTTCTGCAGGTGTATGATCTGCAAGAGGAAGTTCAACTGTTTCGCTTGAAAGCTTTTCGTTACATACTGAACAGTATACTACCGAATCGTAGCTACCTGCTACTGTACAAGTTGATTCTTTTATGTTTTCTTCGACTGCTTCTGCAGGTGTATGATCTGCAAGAGGAAGATCAACTGTTTCGCTTGAAAGCTTTTCGTTACATACTGAACAGTATACTACTGATTCATAGCTACCTGCTACTGTACAAGTTGATTCTTTTCTGTTTTCTTCGACTGCTTCACCTTCTGTGTGATCTGTTGCCTTCAGAATTTCAGAATAACCGTTGCCGCAATCCTTACATTCCCAAGTCTTGTATCCATCTTCAGTACAAGTTGCGGGCTCAGTATCTGTTACTGTATATGTACAGCTTGTTGTCTGCTTGTAGCTACATTCTGAGCAGACACGTGACATTTTGCCCTGATTGTCAGTTGTGTTTTTGGGGTCTGCTGCCCAAGCACCGTAAGTATGACCGTCATTCTGTTCTCTGCCGCACTTACATGTTTCCTTATGCTGAGTTGCGTTACCGTCAATCTGTGCAAAGGCTGTGCCTTCACCGAAACAAGCTTCCTTGATGTTCATTGTTGTGCCTACACCGTAAGCTTCACACTTTTCACACTTGTAATCATGGTAATTACCACCGTCAATCTGACGTACAGCGCCGTTAAAGTTATGTGCTTCTTCTTCATAAGCACTACAAAGCGCATCAGCTGTACAAGTACGTCTGTGAGTTGTACCAGCGTTGAACTGTGCCCAATCACCGTAAACATGTTTGCCTGTTGCGGGAATTGTCTCTGTTGTTGTATATGCGCAGTTAGCACAGTCCTTATGCTTTGATCCGGGAGTTACACAAGTAGGTTCTTTGTCGGTAATCCAATCGCCGAGGTTGTGGTCGATCGTTGGTGTTGTTTCCTGAGCAACGAGAATTGTTCCACAAACTGAGCACTTCTTACCGTCTGTAAGACCTGTTTCTGTACAAGTTGCAGCTTTGCCGGGAACTAATTCTTCTGTGTGAGCAAGCTGTGCTGCAAGCACTTCACCGCAGACTGTACAAGTCTGAGGAGCTTCACATGTTGCTGCTGCACCGGGAGTATGACCTTTAGCAGATTCAAGCTCTGTGCCGCAGATTGTACAGGTCTGAGGAGTTGTACATGTTGCCTCTGCGCCGGGAGTATGAGCAATCTGTGCTACAAGCTCCACGCCACAAACAGTACAAGACTGGGGAGCTGTGCAAGTTGCCTCTGCACCGGGAGTGTGTTCTGCCATAGGAACAACTTCCTGAGCTACTGTAACAGTATTACAAACTGAGCAGTGCTTACCTTCTGTAAGGCCTGTCTTTGTGCATGTAGCGGCTACTGCTTCGTCAATTACTTCTGTATGAGCAAGCTTTGCTGTTACCGTCTGAGCAACTGTAATTGTTCCGCAAACAGAGCACTTCTTACCTTCTGTAAGACCTGTCTTTGTACATGTAGCTGCTACTGCAGGAATTACTTCTTCTGTGTGAGCAAGCTGTGCAACTTCTTCAGTTCTTGTCTGACCGCAACCTGTACAGGTATATGTTTTTGTACCTTCGCTTGTACATGTTGAATCAGGATTAATAACACCATTATCCCATGTGTGCGCATAATTCGTTGCAATTTCATTTACAGTTTTATGTCCTGTAATTGTATATTTTTCAGCTGCAGGCCATGTATAAACTGTATGGGTATCATTCACACCGGCACCGTTACTCTTAGTTACGGTGTTTGCTGTAGGTGATGCACTTGTGGTATATGAACCGTTATAGTAACCGGCTGCAACGGTTGTTGTTCCGCCATTGTTTGCCTTTATATAATTTACATTATATTTAGGACACTGTATGGTTACATTAGCCCATGCGCTGGAAACACCACCGTAATAAGTCTGAATCTGGTAAATAATTTTGCCATCTGACGAATTTGCCGGAAGATTGTATTGAACCTCATGATTGATAATCATCTGAAGTGTTCCCACACCGCTTGAGACTGATGGATTAAATCCGATAACACCTGAATATCCTGTTGCAGTATTGTTATAAATTCTGTAGGTATATCCGATATCTCTGTTTACCGGAAGCTTAACGCCATACTGGTCATAAAGTGTAGATGAAGTTGTTTTTGTTACAGTACTTGTTGAACCCACTTCCGGAGCTGTAAAGCTCATAGCTGCAGGTGTAGAAAGTGTAGTACCGGTAGGTACTGTCCAATTTGCATTATATGATGCTCCCCACGCGCTATCATTATAAGTGAGTCGTCTTTCACTATTTGCAGTCCATGTTCCTTCAGACAGAGCAGTAAGATTACCTATTTTTATTGAATGAAGCTTTCCCTTCCATTTGATAGCACAAGGCCAACCATTAACAGGACCTGTTTCTGCGCTTGTATCGGAACTTAACCTTCTTGTGCTATCATCTGCCGTTTTAAAAGTATATGTACCATCTGAATATGCACCGAATGAGTTTACAAGAACATATTCGTCCGTAACTGAGGTATTAATTGAACCGTCAGCATTGATCGGATGATACTGGATTATAACATGTCCCGAACCTGTGTCTGTCACCTTAACTTCAACATGATAGGATGCATATGATGTAACACTTGGTTGGTCCACAGCAGCGTTAGCCTCTGTAGGAGCCACCCACACCCAACAGGACATAATCATCAGCACTGATAAAAACACTGATAAGGCTTTTTTGAAATTTGTTTTTTTCATTTTAAATACCATCTCCTTATTAGGATTTGCTCTGACCGGGTTTTGTCCGTCAGAACTGTGATTTTTTTGTTTTTCCGTATCCTGCCTCAAGGTGAAAACATCTGTCTGCACAACTGACCTCCCTGTGCTTTATATCAGAATTCTTTCGCCCCGGGCAAAGCTGACCGATATATACAATATCGGCAATTATACATATTATATTATAATACATCACTCGCAAATAGTCAATATTTACCGAGCAAAATCCACAAAATCAGTAAATTTTATTTACTTTTTATATGTAAAGCGATTCATATAAATTGTCCCTCTTTAATTTTTGTAAAAACTTCCGGTTCGATATTTTCAAACAGAAAACTCTGTGCTGTTCGGCAAAAACCTTAACCGTGACTGTTTCGGTTATCTTCAGGTTCGTCATCATCGCCTGCTATGAAATAATAGTCACCTATCAATTCATACTTAAACCTGTACATTCATCTGTAATGTATTCTGATAAATTCATATTTTTATCCTCATATCTTATTGACTTATGATATTTGCAATTGTATAATTTATTTGGAACAAACAATTTGAAAGGAATGAAAATATGAACCCACTTTTTTCTTATCACGAAAAGAATCGGAAACAAAGGTTGCAAATGACCGTTTGCTTTCCTACGGATTAGGTCTCACCGGTCAGAATATGACCTGTAGCTTTGTTGCAAGCAGATTATTTGTTTATCTTAATACTATTCTCAAAATACCTGCCGAAAAAACAGGTATCATCACGGGTGTAAGCACCATGTGGGATGCCATAAATGACCCCATTGTCGGCGGACTTATTGACCGCAGACGCCACAAGCCCGGCTATAAGCTGCGTCCTTTCCTTCTGTGGACACCTCCCATTATCGCTGTTATTGTATTTATGATGTTCCTTGACTTCGGTTTAACTCAAGGTCAGACCATACTCTTAACCCTTATTTTATTCCTTCTTTACGATACATTCTTTTCTCTTCAGGATATCTCAATATGGGGTATGGCCGCTTTATCAAGTCCCGATTCGGTCGAACGCGGACGAGTTATTCAGTGGATTTCAATTCTTGCAGGCTTTGGTGCTACAATCAGCGGTCTTTTCCCGACCTTCAAGGATATGGTTGTAAAAAATGAAATAATGAGTGAAAAACCTCTTACGCCTGGGGCGCTTTTATCTTTGGCGTTGGCGGTATGCTCATAGCAATGCTTGCTTACCGCATGAAAGAAAAGGTTGAGCCTGCTGAGCCCGAAAACAAGACAAGTATATTAAAGGACATCGCAGACCTGAGACATAACAGAACACTCATAATTGTTTGTCTTGCGAGAATCGTGCAAAGCATTTCCCTTTCTCTTCCCTGGGAATACTTCTTTGAATCACAAGGTGTTGCCTATAAAGTGTTCGGCACTGAAATTTCAGGCGGTACTGCTCAGGTTATATATGGCACTGTTCTGGGAATTCCCGGTGCGATTGCAGTGTTCTTTACAACCAAGATTATCAGCCGTATCGGCGGCAATAAAAATCTCCTTGTTTTCTCTGAAGCAATCACTCTTGTCGCACGTATAATCGCTTTCTATGTGGGTGCAAACGACCGTTTCCTTAATGTAGGTGCTATTTTGGCAGTAATAGCCCTTCTCAGCATAACTCAGATATTCGCAAATATGAAGGACATTGCACACCGTGCGCTTCTGTCAAACTCCATCGATGAAACCGAGCTTGAAACCGGCAAGCGTACAGAAGGTATTGTTTTCTCAATGCAAAACTTTGTTTCAAAGCTCATAAGTGCTGTTCCCAAATTCATTCAGGGCTATGTGCTTAAGTACCTTGGCTTCGACCAGAATATCAAGCACGCGGCAAATCAAACCGTTATCAATGCACAGGTCGCTCCTCTTTTCCTCAAATACCGTTGGCATCTGTTCATTCTCGGCCCTGCAATCGGTTCAGCTCTTTATCTTATAGTTATCCTTTTCCTTAAAGATGATAAAGAACATATAGCAAAAGTTGAAAAACTGCTTAAGGAAAAAAGAGCTGCGGCTCAAGCTGAAGATGTAACTGTATAATTCATCAGCGAAATTCATAGCATACACTGTCGAAAAACAGGTATAAAAAATACCTCTCTCGAATGAACTCAGTGTTCAAGCGAGAGAGGTTTTCTCTTGTATGAAATTAATGTAGGAAAGCCGTATACAGTATCATTTTGGTATCACGAGGCTTTCTGAAAGTCTCAAAGCCCTTGATATATAAGGCTTTGTGAACTTTTTGTTTCTTATTCCCACTCAATTGTGCCTGTCGGCTTCGGAGTGAGGTCGTAGAGCACACGGTTGATTCCTTCAACTTCACTTGTAATTCTCTGTGTAACCTTGTGAAGCACTGCGTAGGGAATCTCTTCAATAGTTGCTGTCATAGCGTCGGTTGTGTTTACTGCTCTGATAATTGCAGGCCAGCCTTCATAACGGCTTTCATCCTTAACGCCTACACTCTTCATATCAGGTACTGCAATAAAGTACTGCCAAACCTTTTCTGCAAGACCGTTAAGGTCGAATTCTTCACGGAGAATTGCATCTGCTTCTCGGAGTGCGTGAAGTCTGTCTCTTGTAATTGCACCGAGACATCTTACACCGAGACCGGGACCCGGGAAGGGCTGACGGTATACCATTGCGTGAGGAAGACCAAGTGCTTCACCAACAACTCTTACTTCATCCTTAAAGAGAAGCTTAATAGGCTCAACAAGCTCCATTTCCATTTCTTCGGGAAGTCCGCCTACGTTGTGGTGTGATTTAACTGCCTTTTTACCTTCAGCCTGCTTAATGCTTTCGAGAATGTCAGGATAAATTGTGCCCTGTGCAAGGAAGGTGATTCCGTCAAGCTTTGCGGCCTCTTCGTCAAACACTTTAATAAATTCAGCACCGATAATCTTACGCTTGCTTTCAGGGTCGCTTACACCTGCAAGAAGGTCAAGAAAACGGTCTGTTGCATCAACATAAACAAGGTTTGCATCAAGTCCGTTTTTGAAAACCTCAATAACATTTTCACTTTCACCCTTACGCATAAGGCCGTGGTTAACATGAACACATACAAGCTGCTTGCCGATAGCCTTGATAAGAAGAGCTGCAACTACTGATGAGTCAACACCGCCTGAAAGGGCAAGAAGAACTTTTTCGTTGCCAACTTGCTCACGGATAAGAGCAACCTGCTCATCGATGAACTCGTTTGCAAGCTCAGGAGTGGTGATGCGTTTCATTGTTTCGGGACGAATATTATTTTCCATTCTGACACCTTCCTTAAATCTTTTCTAATTATTATAACCCCTTTTTTTCTCATTTTCAAGAGGAAACATCTATAAAATTCTTAACTTTGAAAAATTTACACTTTGGCCTAAGGGAAGCTTTTAATTAAAGAGCAAATTGTAAAAATTGTATATGCTTTACTTCAATCCGAACTTAATTTAAAGCTTCTGATATTTACTTTTGGAGTAATTCTTAACCGAGTTATCGTTGAGTGTTCCTTTGCAGTATTTTATTCCGTACTTGCAGGTTTTAACCGCGTTTCCGGAAACTGTCGGCGTATTTTTCGCCGCATAAATATATATGCCGTTTTCAGCACAATTTGAAATGCTGTTATTTTTTATCTCGGATATTTTGCAGCTCTTACTGTTAATCAGAATACCGTTGCGACACTTTACCTTAAGATCTTTACTGTAACTGTTTTTCTTAAGGTTAATCTGATTGCTGTTTATCTTTTTTGCACTTGCACTGCTTTTTACCGTAATACCGTCTGCTGCCGAAGATGCAAGGTCAATTTTGTTTTTGCTGACCGAAGCTACAGAAACTGTGTTATTCAGTAAAATACCACCGCTTTTGCTGTTGCAGACATAATTGGAATCTACCGCAGAAGCAGTTGCCGAGCCTGCAAAGTAAATTCCGTAGCCTTCAGCAGAATATATTTTATTTGAGCTGATTTTGCTTATATCTGAGTCCTTCACGGCTATTCCGTCGCCCTTCGTTTTCTCTGTTCTGTTTGAGGAGAGGGTGATTTTTTCACTTTTAGTATATATATAAATGCCGTCGTTTTTCGCGTTTATAACTTTGTTGGATTTAATAATACCCGTTGAAAGAGTTGCCGCTTTGATGCCTGTTTCCTTTGTATTTTTTACTGTATTGGAAACAAGCTGAAGGCTGCTGCAATCCTTTATATATATTCCTGAATTAAGGTTTGATTGGATGCTACTTTTATCGTAAACAGTATTTTTTGCAACATAAATTTTACTGCCGTTTTCAATTCTGATGCCGTGGTTAAGATTACTGCATTTTTTGGAATTGCTGAATATAATCTTGTTACCTGTTATGCTGAAATTTGATTTCTCTGAGTATTCCGAGCCGTAGGCATAGCTTACATTGATTGCATAGAAATTATCTTTGCCAATTGAGCTTGTTATGGTGTTATTTTTAACCGTAACGCCTGAGATTTTAAGGTTTCCCGAAACAGTTTTTCCGTTTTTATCCTTATACTTTTTCACATCAGAACCAAGCAGTTTTATACCGAATGAAACTCTTCCGTAACCTTTGTCTTTAAGAGAAATACTATTATCTGAAATCACGGTATTTAATTTTCCGTTTATTTTGTCACCCTCATTAAAAGGCGCATACAGATGCTCAAGACCGCCTGACGGCACTGTACTGCAGAAAATACCGCTACCACAATCAGAGATTTTGTTACCCGAAATCTTGCTGTTTTTATAATTGAATGCACTTACAGCGTAACCCGTTATATTTTTAAAGGTGTTATCCGTTATTTTCATATTACTGAAATAGTGGCCGGCAACACCGGAATGAGTTCCTACACCACGAGAGAGATTAAGAAAACTGCAATCGGAAATTTCAACATTTTTTGTTCCCGTACCATCCATAGCCGGATAGGAAAAGTGCTCTTCTTTAAGGATATCAATTTGAATTGCTTCACAGTTGTAGCCCTCAGATTTTTTTGAAAAATCCATATCCCTGAAGGTGCAGTCCGCAATTTTTACATTACTGCAGGCTGCAAAGGTGAGCTGATGATGCACATCATAAGTGTTTCTGAAGGTAACATTTTCAATAATCACATTATTTGCGTGAGCAAAACGCATCAGTGAGGTTGTGCCGTTATCGTTACCGTCAAGGCAACCATTTTTTAAGGTTATTTCAGAAAAGCCACTATCACTGTAATAGGTTTCATTTGACCTTCCGAAACGTATCATAGCAGCGCAATTGCCCATTCTGTAAAAGACAGACTCTGACATGTCAAAAATCATATTGCTGTAAAAATTGAGGCTTGAATGAAGTCCGTATTCACCCTCAGGAAGTATAAGGGTGTGGATATCATCCTCAGTCCCATTATCCCTTATGTAGTCAATAGCATACTGAATCTGCTTTCTTGCATCAACATTGATATTGTTAGTAACAACGTCATAAGTTCTGACAATCTCACCGCAACTGTCTTTGACAATAATTTTTTCTGTTTTGCCTGTAGCAGAGGCACCGAAGCAAAAGAAAAGCAGCAGTGCGCTGATTATAGTTGCAAAAGTTATAAGTTTTTTCATTCAAACACACCCCTTATATTACTACTTAACATTTTACCCTCTTCAGACTGTACTGTCAACGGTTTCTGCTATGGAAAAAACTGCCACACCGTAAAGCATGGCAGTAATTAAAACTTACATCAGTTAGTATAATTGTCGAAGTAGCCCTGAACAAGTACAACGGGTGTACCCTTGTCGCCTGAGCCGCTTGTAAGGTCGCAGAGTGAACCGATAAGGTCGGTGAATTTTCTGGGTGTTGTACCCTGAGAAGCCATATTACCAACAAGGCTTTCTTCACCTTTTTCCTTGATTCTTTCGCTGATAGCCTTTTTAAGCTCGTCGCCTGAAAGATCCTTGAAATCGTTGTCTGCAAGATACTTGAGCTTAAGCTCGTTGGGTGTGCCCTCAAGGCCCTTTGTATATCCTGGTGAAACGCAGGGGTCAGCAAGCTCCCAGATTTTACCCTGAGGATCCTTAAATGCACCGTCACCGTATACCATAACCTCAATCTTCTTGCCTGTCTTTTCAATAAGATACTGCTGAGCCTTGTTTACGAACTCATTGCAGTTCTTCGGAAAGAGCTTAATCATATCTTCAGTTGACTTGTTTGAACCGAGAAGACCGAAATCAGCATTGAAGCCACTGCCGTCAACTGATGAAGTGAGAATGTCGTCCATACCGCATACAATCTTTGCACCTGCTGCTTTGAGAAGTCTTTTTGTTCTCGCTCTTGTGTGAATGTCGCAGGTAAGAACACAGTCGGTGTAGTCAAGAATTGCCTTTGCCTGGTTTGCAAAAACAACCTCACATTCTGCACCTGCTTCAGTTATAATCTGTGAATAGTAATCTACATAGTCAACACCTGTGAACTCGTGCTTGTTTTCGCCGAAAAGTTCACGGTACTTGCTGAGAGAAAGAACATCACTGTAAGGATTTACGCCTGCCTCGTCAAGCTGATCATAAGTGAGAAGATGGTTACCAACCTCATCACTGGGATAGCTGAGCATAAGCACAATTTTCTTTGCACCCATTGCAATACCCTTAAGACAGATTGCAAAACGGTTTCTTGAAAGAATCGGGAAAATTACGCCGACGGTTTCACCGCCGAGCTTTGCTTTTACATCCTTAGCAATAGCCTCTACTGAAGCATAGTTACCCTGACTTCTTGCAAGTATTGATTCTGTAACTGCAACAACGTCTTTATCACGAAGCTGGAAGCCGTCAATTTCGGCTGCTTCAACAACACTGTCGCAAACAATCTTTGCAAGGTCGTCACCTTCACGGATAATCGGGCAACGGATACCTCTTGAAATAGTGCCTGTTCTTCTTTGCATATAAATTACCCCTTAAAATCATGTTATCAATTTCGAATAGCTCGATAACTAATACTTTCATATTTTATCACTATGAACGCAAGAAATCAATATTTCTGCGTTTAATATTATGCCCATTTACAAAAAAATTTTTGTATAAAATGACAAATATACTATTATTATGCTCACCTGAGCAGTTTTTAAGAATGATTTTTTTATTGCTGCGTGGGTTTTCTTTTAATTCTGTGTATTATATAATGAAGACGGAAACGGAACACACGGAGGTGACAAAATGCAGGCAGAGAAAATCATTGAGGGTCTGAAAGAGAAAAAGCAGGAAAGTCTTACGGAATTCCGACTTTGCTACAAACCCCTCATACACTACATACTTATACCCATACTTAAAGACGAAAGAGATATTGAAGAATGCTTTTCCGACATAACTGTAATGGTGTGGAACAACATTCAATTCTACAATCCTGAAAAAGCAACCTTTACCACCTGGCTTACGGCAATCAGCCGCAACGCCGCATTCAACAAAGCTCGAAATCTGAAAAAAATCAATCAGAACGAAGAACCGATTTATGAAAACACACCTTCACCCTGCATTTCACCTGAGGAAACTGCCATCAGAAAAGAACAGCAAAAACTTTTGCAAAAGGCAATTTCAACTCTTTCAAAAGAAAATCAAAGTCTCTTTTACAGAAAGTATTATTACATGCAGTCCACTTCACAGATTGCTGCTGAGCTTGGCTTAAGCGAAAGAGCAGTTGAAGGCAGACTTTACCGTATCAAACAAAATTTAAGAAAACAACTGGGAGGTGACAAGGATGAATGAAAACAATTTTGATTTTTTAAGCGACAGTCAGATTTCCGAAATGCTTTCTCCTTTTCCGCCGCCTGACAGTGTAACAAAGACAGTCTCACCCTGGCGAAAAGCAACAAGACAGATGCTCATAGGTTTCGCACTGACTGCAGTTGTACCGCAGATTTTTCCTCTTAATTTAATCTGTCCCGTTGCCGGTTCAATCTCTTTGTTTCTTGGGTTCAGAAGTCTGAGGAAAGAAAACAAATGGTTTTTCTTCGGTTTTGTTCTCAGCTCAATAATCCTCGGTTTTGAAGGCATTTCAATTTTTCTGAATTCATCGGTTGTGCGCTATACATCAGAAAGCTCTGCACCGTTTTCAGCCATGTCTCTCGGTTCACTACTGCTTGTATTTCTTACATCAGTTTCAATTTCAGCAGGCATCATAACCGTAAAAAAGAGGCTCGGCTATGCTTCATCAGCCTTATCTCCTTTTGCACTCGTCGGAATAATGTCACTCATCATCTTTCTTGCCCTCATAAACTTCACCGGCGCACTTGCTTTCTTTGTGCTTATAGCTTATGTTCTTGTTTTCGTCTGTCTTATAAGGCTTTCAAAATCACTTGATGAAATCGGATACTCCATTAAAATTGCAGGTGCAGTAAACTCAGATAAAACAGTTACAACAATATGCCTGGGTCTTGCGTTTCTCATTTCACTTACGGGTTATGTTTTCTTCGCACGTTACCCTATGGAATGGAAACCTCAGGTAAAAAACGAAAGTGCACAGATTGAGGAAATCAAAACAAATCTTCTTTCTTTAGGTTTTCCTGAAGATGTTCTTTCCGACCTTAAGGATGAGGATATTCTTGATTATGAGGATGCAGTTTATGTCGATTCAGATACCACATATCAAGCATTCAACAACGGCAGAAAAGTCAGAAGGACTTCAGGTAACACTACATACATCCACACGGAATATGACGAAAAGGAAATGCAGTTCACTATTGTTTATGCTCTCATAAATGAAGAAGAAAACGAATGGAAAATCTTGCATCATTTCAAGTGGGTTATTGATAACGGCTACTATGCAACAGAAGGTATTTCCGTCGACTGGCCCAACGACAGGTACTCTTTTGTAACAGAAGATGTCAGTGGCAGGGTGCTTTACGACAGCGACGGTATTACATATATTTCACCTTTTTTTAAAGAGGGAAATCAGGTATATTCATCAAACTCAATTTTTAATTACGGCAGTGTATTTGATACATATTTTGCTGAGTTTTCTTATCCGCTTAAAGGAGAAAACAAACGAGGCTATGCTACTTATTCAGTAAGAGTCAATGACTCCATACTTTGCGAGAATTCTTGTCTCAATTACGCACACAATGCAAGTCCCCTGCAATACCCCGTTAAATCAAGCGTAGATATTCTGAAAGAATGGCCAACAGATAATCGGTCGTTTAAAGTCAGACAGCACGTGGTCCTTATTAGTTTTGGTGAGTACCTAATCAAATCAGAATAATAAGCACCCGACCCACCAAGCAATCAAAGATTGCGGTCAGGTGCCCAAACCCTTGTTATTTTACAACAAAACAGGCTGATGCAAAACGCATCAGCCTTTCATTTTTGATTTAAATCTTAGCCAAGTGCTACAACACCTGTCTCGTTAAGCACGAGAAGAAGCATATAAGCGGCATAAATTGTGAGAAGTGCAAAGCCCTGCCACTTTTTGAATTTGCCCTGAATGATTGTGGGAACAACTGCAACTGCACAAGCAGCGATACATACAGGGAAGTCAAACACAATATTGATTTTTTCAACAGGAAGTGCTGTGCCGTTGATTACTGCACAAAGAGGAAGAATAAGTGTTGTGTCGATAATGTTTGCACCGATGATGTTACCAACTGAAAGTGAGGATTCCTTCTTACGGATAGCTGTGAGAGTGGTAACAAGCTCGGGAAGTGATGTGCCGAGAGCAATTACGGTAAAGCCGATGATTGTTTCGCTGATACCCATTCCTGTAGCGATTGTTTTACCCGAGGAAACAAGGAACTCTGCACCGAACACTATTGAAGCTGTACCTATAATGAAGAAGAAAATCTTACCGGGAAGCTCTTTCTTTTCGTATGAGTCAATATCGTCTGTAGCTGCGCCTTTTTTGCCTTCAATAACATTGCTTATCATAAAGATAAGGAAGATTGCCCAAAGAACAAAGGCTGACCAGGTGGGAAGTGAACCACTCAGTGAAAGGAGTGTAAGACCCACAATTGCAGCAAGGAAAAGTCCGCCCTTAAGAGAGAAGCTCTTTCTGTTTACAAGACCTGCCATTGCAACAAGGGAAACGCCCATAATAAGAGTTGTGTTTGCCGTAACTGAACCGATAGCGTTACCGATTGCAAGCTGTGCTGAGCCGTTCATTGCTGCTCTTACTGAAACGAGAAGCTCGGGAAGGGTTGTTGCAAAAGAAACGATTGTTGCACCTACAACGAACTTGGGAATACCTGTTGCCTCAGCGAACCATGAAGCTGAATCAACGAACCAGTCGCCGCCCTTGATTGTGAGAACAAGACCTACAACAAAGATAACTGCAGCAACTGCCATAAGTGCTCCGCCTGAAAGGGAGCCAAAAAGAGTAAAGCCGAAAAATTCCATTTGTTTTTCCTCCGTTTTGTTTTTTATTAAAGATTTTAAACGAACTTAAATATTATATCACAGATTTTTAAGTTTATCAATATTTATTTGTGATATTTCGTTCCTGCAGAAATCTGTACAGCTCTGTAAATCTGTTCAAGGAGCATAATTCTCGCAAGCTGATGGGGAAAAGTCATTTTGCTCATTGAAAGCTTTTTACTGCTCATTTTCTTGATAGTGTCAGAAAGTCCGAAGGAGCTTCCGATTATAAAAACAATACTGCTTGTACCTGCAACACCGACATTTTCAATTTCAGCACTGAGCTCTTCGCTGCTTATCTGCTTACCCTCAATGCAAAGAGAGTATATGTATGAGCCTTTCGGAATTTTCTCGGTTATTTTCTTAGCCTCAGAAGCAAGCGCGTTTTCAATCTCCTTTTCCGAAGGGTTGTCGCTGAGCTTTTCAGGTGTCAGCTCAACTATATTAAGCTTGCAGAAGGCTGAGAGCCTTTTTGAATATTCGTCACTTGCGTCACGGAGATACTTCTCCTTAAGCTTACCAAGACAGATAATTGTAACATTAAGCATTTTTTCACCTCAGAATCTTACAACATCACGGTCGTTTTCTATTTTGTTTACCTCAAGGAAGAAATCTCTGCCCTCAGCTGCACCTATTGTTTTAAGAGCAGAAGCCGAGGTTTCATAAGCAAGCTCGGGAAAATTATTGTCACGGCTGAGATGTCCGAGGAAAAAGCGCACCGTGCCGCTTTTTAAAAGCTCTGTAACTGCCTCAGCGCAACTGTTGTTGGAAAGGTGTCCCACATCGGAGAGTATTCGTCTTTTAAGATAGTAAGGATAAGGCCCGTTTCTGAGCATTCCTTCGTCGTGGTTTGATTCAAGCATTACAAGACTTGACCCTCTCAGATTATCCATAATCTCCTCAGTCATATGACCTATATCCGTAGCAATTGCCGTTTTCTGACCGTCAGGAAGAGTTACGGTATAGCCGCAGCTTTCACGGCTGTCGTGAGGCGTTTTAAAGCTTTTTACGAAAAGGTCACCTATGTTAAGACCGCTTTCAGGCATAACCTCAACGGAAAATTTTCCGTTAAGTACTCCGTTTTCTTTTAGAGCCTCAAGAGTACCCTCAGTTGCATAAACAGGAATGTTGTGGTTGGTTGCAAGGATTCTTACGGCATTGACGTGGTCAATATGCTCGTGGGTTATGAATATTCCCCCAAGGGTTTTCGGGTCAATTCCTCTGTCAGAAAGAGCCTTTACCATTCTTTTAGCCGAAACCCCTGCATCAACGAGAATTGAAGTTGTAGCAGAGGAAAGAAAGGTGGAATTTCCCGACGAAGAAGAAAAAAGTGAACAGAATCTTGCCATTGTAATATCTCCTAAAAAAAATCGGTAATACCGAAGTATTGCCGATTTAAGTTTTGTATTTAACCTGCATTGATGTTTGAACTGTCGTTTTCTCTGATTTCTTTTCTGTAGATATCAGCACCAAGATTTCTCAGCTTTTCAACGTAGTCCTCATAACCGCGGTCAATGTAAATAATGTCTTCAATTTCAGTAATGCCGCTTGCAGCAAGACCTGCAATAATCATAGCGGCACCTGCACGAAGGTCGTCTGCTCTTACGGGTGCACCGGTGAGTTCATTGACGCCCTGGATAACGGCGATTGTACCGTCAACCTGAACATTTGCGCCCATTCTCATAAGCTGATCGAGATACTTGAAACGGTTATCCCAAACGCCCTCAGAAACAACGCTTGTGCCCTTTGCAATACTGAGAAGCACTGCCATCTGAGGCTGCATGTCTGTGGGGAAGCCGGGATGGGGCATTGTTTTAAGGTTGCACTTTTTGAATTCGCCGTTGGATTTTACTCTTACAGCATCGTCATATTCTGTAATTTCAACACCGCATTCAACCATTTTTGCAGTGATTGATTCAAGGTGCTTGGGAATAACATTCTTAACAATTACGTCACCGCCTGAAGCAGCGGCAGCAACCATATAAGTACCTGCTTCAATCTGGTCGGGAATAATTGAATATGTGCAGCCGTGAAGATTCTGTACACCGTGGATTTTGATAACGTCTGTACCTGCACCTCTTACGTCGGCGCCCATAGCATTAAGGAAGTTTGCAAGGTCAACAATATGGGGCTCCTTGGCAGCGTTTTCAATTATTGTAAGTCCTCTCGCCTTAACCGCAGCAAGCATAATGTTGATTGTTGCGCCTACTGACACCTTGTCCATATAGATAGGACTGCCTGTAAGGTAATCAGCTGAAGCGTTAATCATTGCGTTTTCAACTGCTGCAGTGGCACCAAGAAGCTCAAAGCCTCTGATGTGAAGGTCAATAGGTCTTACGCCGAAGTTACAACCACCGGGAAGGGCTACCTTAGCTCTGTTATATCTGCCGAGAAGAGCACCGATGAGATAATAAGAAGCTCTTAACTGCTTCGTCATCTCGTGAGGCACAATATATGAGTTAACGGTTTTTGTGTTAATTTCAATTGTATGTTTATTTATATATTTAATCTGTGCACCCATCTGGCTAAGAATTTTAACCATACAGGTTACGTCACTGATATTCGGTATATTTTCAATGCGACAGACATCCTGTGCAAGCAAAGTTGCAGGAATAATTGCTACAGCGGCATTTTTTGCACCGCTGATTTCAACTTCACCGAAGAGTCTGTTACCGCCATGGATAACAAGCTTTTCCAAATCAAATCTCCTCTTTCCGTTTTTTCTTTCGGAAATACTATCTGTATATTTCAAGTAAGTAAATTCTACAATATGTGGTATGCTTTTTTTGCCAAAAATAGCCAAAGCGCACCATTCAACTGCCATATTATATCATAAAAAAAATGAAAAATAAAGTCTTTTTCGGCTTTTTGTTAAAAATAACCTAAATTCTGTTTTTTATCACATAAATTTTATAAAGACAGAGTAGAATTAACCCTCAGACAATAGTTTTTGCATAAATCTTATCTTAATCAGTTTAAAATAATGGCTTATGCCGTAAGTTTTTCCTTTTGCGCTTTTTTATAAGAAAATTTTATTGATTATAAAATAATTTTTTGATATAATGTAAAATGTATAATTATATGTAAAGGGGTTTTTCTATGACTCATCTTCAGAAAGCACGTGAGCTTCAGGCAAAAAGCCTGATTGCTGCAATTGAAAAAAGAAATATGACAGCTTACTACTGCGAAAGCAAAGAGGACTGTCTTAAAAAGGTTTTTGAGCTTATTCCGAAAGAAAGCACAATTGCCTGGGGTGGCAGCGAAAGCATAAAGGAAGTGGGTATTCCTTCTGCACTTAAAGAAAGCGAAAACTACACCGTTTTTGACAGAGCTGAATATACCACGCCCGAAAAAACAAAGGAGTTCAACAATCTCGCTTTTAATTCCGATTACTACTTTATGAGCACCAACGCAATTACTCTTGACGGTGTAATGCTCAACATTGACGGCAACGGAAACAGAGTTGCAAACCTGATTTTCGGGCCTGAGCACGTTATTGTTGTCGTTGGTATGAACAAGGTTGTAAAAGACGTTGACGAAGCTTATAACAGAGTAAGAAACATTGCTTCACCGCCCAACACCATTAGACTCAGCAAAAACACACCCTGTTCAAAACTCGGCAAGTGCGGTAACTGCTACGGTGAGGACTGCATATGTAACCAGATTGTAATTACAAGAAGAAGCCGTGTCAAAGAGCGTATTATTGTTCTTCTCGTAAACGATAATTTAGGTTTCTGATAACACTTAAAGAAAAGGAGCTAAGAATTATGAAAACAAACAAAACCCCAAGACTTCTTGCCCTGTTGCTTTCAGTTATTTTAGTGATGGGCACTTTCTGCATTCCTGCAAGTGCTGCGGCAAAGTCAATTAAAAATGCAACCCTGACCGTTGCAACTGCAATTTACACAGGCAAAGCCCTCAAGCCTACCGTTAAGGTTAAGCTTTCAGGCAAAACCCTTAATTCAAAGTACTACACCGTAAGCTATAGCAACAACAAGAATATCGGTAAGGGTACTGTTACCGTAAAGGGTAAAAACGGCTACAGCGGTTCTGTTAAGAAAACTTTCAAAATTGTTCCCAATAAAGTTTCAGGTATTACCACAGCAACAAACAGCAACACCGTAAAGCTTTCCTGGAAAACCGTAAAGGGTGCAACCCACTATCAGGTATATATGTATGAAGGCGGCGAATGGGTAAGAAAGGCAACCACAAAGTCACTTTCCGTTAAAATCGGTGACCTCAGCGGCGGCAAGACCTACACCTTCAAAATCAGGGCATATAAGAAGGTAAGCGGCGAATACTACACCGGTTCATTCTCCTCAAATACAAAAGCAACAACAAAGCTTCCTGCTCCCAAGAATTTCAAAGCTACTTCAGGAGATAAATCAATTAAACTTTCCTGGAGCAAGGTTTCAGGTGCTGACGGCTATCAGGTATGGCTACACGACGGAAAGGACTGGACTGATGCAAAAAATACAAGCAAAAACAGCTATACATTCTCCTCACTCAAAAGCGGCGTTGTTTACGCTTTCAAAGTAAGAGCTTACATAAACAGCAGCTCAAAGGTATACGGCTCATATGCTTCAACAATCAAGGCTTCAACTGCTCTCGGTGCAGTTACCGGTCTTGAAGTTTCGGACATCAAGGTTAACTCTGCTAAAATTTCCTGGGACAAGGTTACAGGTGCTGATTCATACCAAATTGAAAAAGAAAACGAGGTTGGCGATGTAACCTCATACACCACCACTAAGACAAGCTATAACCTTACAGGTCTTACAGATACAACCTGGGTTACAGTTACTGTAAGAGCTTACAGTGAAGCTTCAAAATCTTACGGTAAGGCTGCAAAAATCAGCTTCCCTGCAAAACCCAATGCTCCCGACAAAATTGTGGTTTCCAATATTACCGAAAACAGTGCGAAGCTTGACTTTTCTCTCAGCACCAACCGTTCAGGCTTTGTTGTTTACCTTCATCAGCTTGACAAAAACGGTGAAACATTAAAACGCACCAAGGTTGCTGACACAAAGCTTTCAACCACTGTAAAAGACCTTGAAGGTGCAACAAAATACCGTTTTGAAGTTTGCTCATACAACAAATACGACGGCGAATACACCTACAGTGACCCCGTTTATTCAGAGATTTTCACAACCCTTCCCGGTAAGTTGAAGGACCTTAAGGCAATTTCATCCAAGGATGTTATTTCACTTTCATGGACTCTCCAGTCCGGTGCCGACGGCTACGAGGTTTACGACGGAAACAAGGCTCTTTTAGAGGAGCTGTCCTCCGACAAGAATATTTACACTGCTTACTCCCTTGAAGAAGGCAAAGATTACACCTTCTTTGTAAGAGCTTTCATCAAGAATGAAAAAGGCGAAAAGGTTTACGGTGATTACACTGAGGTAAGCGCTTCAACAACCGGCACAAAGCTTACAGGTCTTTCCTTTACAAACAAGACAACAAAACTGAGCAAGGGTGAAACCTTCCAGACAGAAGTAAGAATTGAACCCGAAACCGCAGAAAACTTTACACTTTCATATTCTTCATCAAACACTGCTGTTGCAATTATCAATAACAGCGGTATCATCACAGCAGTTGCAGAAGGTTCCACAAAAATCACAGTTTCAAATGCTGATGGCTCAATTTCAGACTCCTTCACTCTTTCAGTTGAAGATATCAAGCTTCAGTCTGTTTCAGTAAACAGCTCATATACAGTCAACGTAAACGAAAGCGTTGCAATTGTGCCCACTTTCAAGCCCTCAAACGTTTCAGACAAATCCTTCACTCTTTCAGGTAAGGATTACAGCTACACATATAAGGCAGGTCTTTTCGGCACACAAACAAAGACGGACACCTGCAAGTTTGATGACTACTTCTTCATCGACACCAAAAACGGCAGACTTCTTGCAAAGCAGGCAACCGTTGAACCCAAGACCGGAAACGCTTTCTCCTTTACCGTGACTCTTACGGCTTCAGGCGGAAAGACAGCAACCTTTAAAATTTCTTCAACAACAAGACTTATTTCCGTTTATTACGCAGGCGAGGATAATCCCTGGTATTACGGCAACAGTGCTAAGCTTTCAGCAGACGTTGATTCTGAGGCAGGCTTCAGAGCTGACTCACTTATCTGGTCATCAAGCAACACAAAGGTAGCAACAGTTTCATCCGACGGTATGGTCAACTGCATAGGCACGGGTGAAGTAACAATCACTGCAACTGCACCCGTAGGCACAAAGAGCCACAGCATCACCTTCTATGTAAGAGAAGTTCTTACTCTCAACAAGGATTACTACGAAAACTGCAGAATCGGCGAAAGCTACCAGCTTTCAGTTGACATCAAGCCCTCATCCTCAGGTGCTAAGGTGCTTTACCTTTCATCGGATCCCGAAACTGCAACAGTAAGCACCACCGGTAAGGTAACCTTTAAGAAAAACGGTCACGTTGAAATCTATGTTTCCTCAGACCTTACCGATACAGTAAAGGCAGTGCTCACAACCGGCTCCTGCACACTTCCCGAAGGTTCAAAATCAAAGCTTCTTTCGGTTTTGGAAGACAGTGCAAACAAGATTAAAACTCAGATGCCTGCACTTTACCTTTCAACTCTTCCCACCTTCACAAACGTTAAGATTCATAAGGAAGGCAGCTTCAAGACTGATGACCTTGTGGGAATTTTCGAATCCTTCGCTTCTTCACAGTCAAAATTCATTCCTGCAGTAACCTTCAAGAATTATCCCAACCAGACAGAGTATGACAATGCATACAGCAGTTACATGGCTTCGGTTCCCGTTTCAGGTGCTCACTATCTTGTTATTCCCGGTCTTCAGGACAGCGACATCAAGTCAATTGAAGTAGTGGATAATGGTTCATACACCTATGATATCAAGCTCACTCTCAACGATGAATATATGGCTGCACCTCCCACCAGACCCAGCGACACTGCTCACGGAAAGGTATTCGATATTCTCGAAAACAGCTATCTTCAGAAAATTCAGTCCGGTCTTGAATCATCAGGTTCAGGAATGTCATTGAAGTACTCAGCATTCAGACAGACCTACAACAACAGCACCTTCACAGTTTCCTACAACAAGGTTACAGGCAAAATTACGAATATCAATTACGATATGAATGTTCACGTTGAAATCATTGACCTTAAGCTTTCAATGACACTTATAACTGCAATCGATTCAACAGTAACCTTCGACGTAAACAACCTTGTTAACTATGAGGTAAAATAAAATAATCATAAAAGGCACCTGTCGTGGTGCCTTTTTTCATTTACAAAACTTCACTGTTATGATATAATGTATAAGTTAACACTTAAAAAGAGGTGAAACAGATGAAAGCACCCTTAGCGGACAGAATCCGCCCTCAGACTATTGACGATATGGTGGGACAGCGCCACCTTTTAGGCGAAGGCAAAGCACTGCGCAATATAATTGAATCCGGCGAGCTGCCCAACCTTATTTTTTACGGCCCGTCAGGCATCGGCAAAACTACCCTGGCTTCAATTATCGCACTCTCGACCAACCGAAAATTTCATAAGCTTAACGGCACCTCAGCCTCAACAGCTGACATAAAGGCAATTGTTCAGGAGCTTGATACACTTTCAGCACCTAACGGAATTCTCCTTTATCTCGACGAGATTCAATACTTCAATAAAAAGCAGCAGCAGACTCTGCTTGACTATATCGAACGAGGCGAAATTACACTTATTGCTTCCACAACGGAAAACCCATACTTCTATATTCACGGTGCTATTCTCAGCCGTTCAACGGTTTTTGAATTCAAGAGCATCACTCCTACGGACATCATCCCTGCCGTTGAAAGAGCCTTCCGTTTTCTTGCAGAAGACAGAAACGTCACCATTGAAGTGCCTGACGATGTTACAAGCTATATTGCTTATGCCTGTGGCGGCGACGTCAGAAAAGCTATGAATTCTGCAGAGCTCTGTGTACTCAGTACTCTTCCCGACAACGAGGGCAAGGTAGTTATTACAAGAGAAAAGGCTGAAGAACTTACACAAAAAAGCGCTATGAAGTATGACAGAGAGGGCGATGAGCACTATGACATTCTCTCTGCTTTTCAGAAAAGTATGCGTGGCTCTGACCCTGATGCGGCTCTTCATTATCTCGGCAGACTTCTTGAAGCAGGTGACCTGCCCTCAGCTACAAGACGCCTTCTTGTGTGTGCAAATGAGGATGTAGGTCTTGCCTATCCCATGATTATTCCTATTGTAAAAGCAGCAGTTGATACGGCTCTTATGGTGGGTATGCCCGAAGCAAGAATTCCTCTTGCAAATGCCGTTGTGTTGGTGTGCAACTCACCTAAGTCCAACAGCGCCTATATGGGTATAAATGAGGCGATGAATGATATCAGACGCGGTAATACAGGCCCTATACCAAGACAGCTTCAGAACAAGCATTTTGACGGTGAGGACAACAATGATAAAGGTCAGTTCTATAAATACCCGCACGATTATCCTCACCACTACACCACTCAGCAGTATCTGCCCGACATTATAAAGCACAAGAAATATTATGTTTACGGTGACAACAAAAACGAGCAGGCTGCAAAAGATTACTGGGATAAAATCAAAGGAGAAAAGTAATGGAATACGCTAAGAAAGCGGAAAGCAAATTCGGTAAATACATTTTCTGCTACTTTGTGGGCAACGGTGAAAATCAGGAAAGAATTCACCTTGCAGTAAGTGAAGACGGTTACAACTTCACTCCGCTTAACGACAACAAGCCCGTCATCACTCAGACGAAGGGCAAAAAATGTGTCCGCGACCCGTACATCTTCAAGGGTCAGGACAACTGCTACTATATTATCGGTACAGATATGCGCTGTGAGGAAGGTTGGGAGTCCAATCACGCTCTCGTTACCTGGAAGTCAGAAGACCTTATAAAGTGGACAGATGAAACCATAATTGACATAAAAGCTCTCGGTGAAAAGTACAAAAACACAACAAGGGCGTGGGCACCTCAGGCGATCTGGGACGAAAAAGAAAAGGCCTATATGATTTATTGGGCACACTCCACAAAGGAACAGAACACTGCAGGAATGTACTATGCTCATTCCAAGGATATGAAAACCATAACTGAGCCGAAGTCTCTTTACTGCAGAGATGTGCAGACCATTGACGGTGATATTGCGTACAATAGTAAAAACGGCAAGTACTATCTTTACTTCAAGCATGAGGAAAAGCAGGCTATTGCTTATGTAACCTCAAATAATCTCACAGGCCCTTATGAGGACAAACCCGTTATTGTTTCCCTTTCAAAGGAAGGCGTTGAAGGCAGCGAAATTTACCCCATAAACGGCACTGACACCTTCGTTATGGTTATGGACGAATACAGCACCGATATTTTCTTTATGCAGCAGACGGAGGATTTTGAAAACTTTCTGCCCGTAAGAAGAGAGGACTACTCTATGGACTTTCATCCGAGACACGGCTCAATCTGTGCGATTACGGATGAGGAGTATGAAAATCTCCTTAAGGCAAAGTTTTAAGCAAAGCAAAACGGCAACCTCAGGTTGCCGTTTTTTCATTTTGTGTTTTATATCTTTCCAAGCTTACTGAGAATATTCTTGTCGCAGGTGTCACCCATTGAGCCGATTTCATCCCAGAGCTTATCTGCCTTTTTCTTCCATTCAGCAAAGCCTGCAGGAGTTTCGGGATATGCATCATAGAGGGCAGAAACTCTGATGAACTGTGTAAGACTCTTTACGATGTCCTTTATGTAATCGCCTCTCAACTTGCCCGTTACAACACCGAAGGAGAGATTTTTGAGAATATTGAGAACATCAGGCACAGTTATATCAAGGTCGTTTCCTCCGCCGCCGAGAATTTTCTGTGAGAAGAGTGTGTCTGTTTTGAACATATACTCTGCCTCGTCATAGGTACAGCCTACAATACCGATAAGAAGAGGTCTCAGCGCATCAAAATCCTTACCCTGAACTTTCATATATTTTTTGTTGATAGGCCACATATTTTCCTTTGTAAGCTCCTTATTCTGATTGAGAAGACGGGAGATTACATCAACTGCAATTCTTGCCTGATAAAGTGAGGAGCTGCAGCCTTCGCCGCAGGTGGGCTTTGTAAGCTGAGCAGTGTCACCCATAGCAATAAAGTTGTCATCAACAAATGAGTAAAGGCTTCTGTAGTAAGGAGTCATACCCTTTTCAATTTTTTCAACAGTATATTCCGGCCAGGGCACATTCTTTCTGAAGTCCTTGAAAATTTCCTCAGCATATTCGTAGCAGTAGTTACCGCCTATACCTAAAATTGCACCATTGGGGTCACCTGAGGGTGCAGACCATGCCTTGTAGTTGAGGAAGAAGGTATGAAGCTTCATGGGGTCAACGTTTGCATCTTTATATTTTACATAATAAAGCACAACATAGAAAATGTTCTTGGGGTCAAGAACTTTGTTTTCAACAACAGAAGTGTCGGGAAGCATTCTTCTCGCTGCAGAGGGTATACCCGTACAGTCGGCTACAAGCTTACAGTAAACTTCTTTTTCAGCTTTTGCAGTTTTGTATTTTGCACCGATGATTTTTCCCTTTTCGTCACGGATAAAGTCGGTGAAAGCTGCACCGTAGATTATCTTTGCACCGGCTTCTTCAGCCTTTTTGTTCATCTTCATAATCTGCTCGTGCTTATGCATACCGATAATGGGATTACCTACACCAACCTTTTCATGGTTGCCATAGGGCGATTTGCCACCGGTTGAACCGAATTCAAAGCCGTATTCAACGTCACCTTCATTTGGAAGCTCAAGGCCGAATTTCTGCATTTCGTATTTTTCCATATGGAAAATGTCGTACTCTCTTGAAACGTCCTTCGGCTTCTGCTTTTCAATTACAAGCACCTTGTGGCCTCTTTTTGCCATTTCTCTTGCAAACCATGCACCCGTTGTGGAAGCACCGGCAACAAGAATATCATAAGTTTCTGCTTTCATTTTTCACTTCTCCTTTTTATGTATTATTGTATATTTAAATAATACCACTATTTTTCATAACTTTCAATCAGCGATTTCTATAAAAGTCAGCGCCCACTTTTGTTACTTAATTTAATTTCCTGTAATTTTTCTGCAATCCAGAAACGAACTTCATATTTGGGCTTTGAAGAAACAAGCTTTATTTCCTTGGCTGTCAGCACATCTGAAAGAATGTCTTCTCTTTTTTCCGCAGCAGGCAGACACAACGGCGGAAAAAGAACGCACCACCAGTTTTTGCCCTTTCCTTCGCCGATAATCACCTTAAGGCTTTTATATGTTCCTGCAGGCAAAGTAAGATTTCCATAGCTTTTCGTCGGGAAATAGGAAGGCTCTGCCCTGACTTCCACAGAGTAGTTGCTACCCTCTTCCTTTATCACTTTTTCCGTGAGAATTGAAAGTTCACCGAGAGCATTCTTCAGATTTTGCTCTGCTTCTTCAGTGCTTTCAGAAAGGGTAAAAAGCTCACCGCTTTCTTCAATTATTCTGTCTCTTACCTTCAGCTTTAATTCCTGGTCAGCTACACTGTCGGAGTTTGCAATTACGTGAAGCCTCAGCACTTTTTCTCTTATGCTGTCGCAATCCTTTTCAAAGGAAAAACAGCTGATTATACAGATGAAAAGGGAAAGAACAATTGCAAGTTCAATAAGTTTCAGTTTCATTTTATGTATACCTCTCATTTTTCTTATATCCTACTTTTGGCAAAAAGAAAGGGAAATATTCAAAGTAATGGCAATCTTTTCTTCTGTCTATTGACAAACCGATTTTATAAATATAAGATAAGATTAGGTAAAGGAGCGAAGGAATATGAGTAAATTCAGATATATAATGTGGGATTGGAACGGCACGTTGCTTGACGATTTGAGAGCTAATTTTGAAACTATCAATAAGCTTCTCACTGACAGAAGCCTTCCCGAAATGAAGTCTGTTGAGGAGTACCGTAGTCTTTTTTGCTTTCCCGTAATCGGCTTTTATGAAAAAACAGGCTTCGACCTTGAAAGCGAAAGGTTCGAGGATATTGCAAAGGACTATGTAAGAGAATACTACAACCGCTTTTTCGAATGTGAGCTTTTTCCTGAAAGCGAAGAAATTCTCAGATATATTCTTACAAGCGGCAGAGAACAGCTTATTGTTTCTGCAACGGAGCAGGAGTCGCTTTTAAAGCAGGTTGAAGAATTCGGCATTGACCACCTTTTTACGGAGGTTCTCGGAATGGGTGACATTTATGCACGAAGCAAGGTTCAGCTTGCAGAGCGTTGGATGAAAGAAAACGGTGTCAATCCTTCAGAGGTGCTTTTTATCGGCGACACCACCCACGACTTTGAGGTAGCAAGAAGTATCGGCTGCAGCTGTGTGCTTATTCCTTCGGGCCACAACTCAGAAGAACGGCTTAATCTCACGGGCTGTACCGTTCTCAAAAGTATCAAAGACGTTAAAAACTATTTAGAGGAGAATTGAAATGAAAAAGCTTATTGTTGCCTGCGACTCCTTCAAAGGCACTATGTCCTCAGTAAGGGTTTTTGAAATCATAAAAGAAGTGCTTACATCAAAGTACGATGATATGGAAGTAATCGGTGTACCTATGGCTGACGGCGGTGAAGGTACCGTTGAAGCTTTTCTCTGTGCACTGGGCGGCGAAATGAAGTATACTACCGTAAAAAGTCCTCTTATGAGAGATATTGAAAGCTTTTACGGAGTCCTTCCTGACGGCACGGCAGTAATTGAGCTTGCTGCTGCAAGCGGCATCACTATTGAAAATGAACGCGACGCAGTAAACACTACTACCTACGGCACAGGTCAGCTTATTCTTGAAGCTATAAAAAGCGGCGCAAAAAAGGTGATTTTAGGCATCGGCGGCAGTGCCACAACAGACGGTGGTATGGGCGCAGCAGCAGCTTTGGGAGCAAAATTTCTCGACAAAGACGGCAGAGAAGTGCCTCTCACCGGCAAAGGTCTCTCTATGGTTGAAACAGTAAACCTGAGTGGTATCCCACAAATTGTAAAAGATACTGAAATCACTGTGCTTTGCGATGTGGACAATCCTCTTTACGGCATAAACGGTGCTGCTTATGTTTACTCACCTCAGAAGGGTGCTGATACAAAAACCGTCGAATATCTCGACAACGGTCTTCGCAACCTTGCTGAAAAGGCCGAAAAAGCTCTCGGCAAAGATTTCTCAAAGATAAAGGGTGCAGGTGCTGCAGGCGGTCTCGGATTCGGTATGATAAGCTTTCTTTCAGCTTCACTGGTAAGCGGAAGTGAGTGTATCCTCAGTATGACCGACTTTGAAAGAAAAGCAAAGGAAGCAGACCTTGTCATAACCGGCGAAGGTAAAATGGATTTTCAGAGTGTTATGGGTAAGGTGCCTTTTGCCGTTGCAAAGAAAAGTGGCGGCACAAAGGTAATTGCCGTTGTGGGACTTAATGAAGCAAAGATAAGCGATATTCAAAACAACGGCATAAGCGAGGTTTATGAAACCAACCCCCTTCATCTGCCTTTCAAAGAAATAAAAAACAAAGCAGAAGAAATGCTAAGAGAAACTGCCGAAAAAATTGTTCTCTGACAAGGAAAAATTTACTTATTTGTATTGATTTATTTTTGTTTTTGTGGCTTAATATATAGTGGTAAACTTTGAAAACAGAATTTCTTAAAAGGAGTACATAAAATGGAACAGATTAAAAGACTGAAGTATTTTGTTGACGGTCAGTGGCTGGAATCAAAAACAGAAAAGTATATGCCTGTTTATAATCCCAGCACAGGTGAAGTTATTGCTGAAGCTCCCTGCTGCACTGCAGACGAGGTTGAAGCAGCAATCCAGTCAGCAAAGGCTGCTTTCCCCGCATGGTCAAACACACCCGTTATGAAGAGAACTCAGGTTCTCTATAAATTCCGTGAGCTTCTTATTGAACATATGGATGAGCTCAGTGAGCTTTGCGCTCTTGAACACGGTAAGGTTCTTTCAGAAGCAAAGGGTGACATTCTCAAGGTTAAGGAACCCGTTGAGCACGCACTTTCAGCTCCCTCACTTCTTATGGGCGACGCTATGAGAGATACTTCAAACGGCTACGACACAACTCTCTACTATGAACCCGTTGGTGTTTTCGGCGGTATCGTTCCCTTCAACTTCCCCGGTATGATTCCTATGGGCTGGATGGTTCCCTGCTGTATCGTTTCAGGTAACACCATTGTTCTTAAGCTGGCTTCAATGACACCGATGACAGCTATGAGACTCAACGAGCTCTTAGTTGAAGCAGGACTCCCCAAGGGTGTTGTAAACCTTGTAACCTGCAGCAGAAACGAAGCTGACCTTCTTCTCAAGCACCCCGACGTTAAGGGTATAACCTTCGTAGGCTCAACCTCAGTCGGTCTTCACGTATACAAAGAAGCTTCAGCAACAGGCAAGAGAGTTCAGTGCCTTTGCGAAGCTAAGAACCACGCACTCGTTCTCAACGATGCAGCTCTTGAAAGAACAGCAAGAGGTATTATCAACTCCTCATTCGGCTGTGCAGGCGAAAGATGTATGGCTCTTCCCGTTGTTGTTGCTCAGGAGGGTATTGCAGACAAGCTTGTAGCACTTCTCAAGAAGTTTGCTGAAGAGCTTACACTCGGCCCTGCTTATCTTCCCGAATCAAAGCTCGGCCCCGTTGTAACAGCTAAGCATAAGGAAAGCGTTATCAATTGGATCAACAAGGGTATTGAAGAAGGCGCAACTCTCGTTCTCGACGGTAGAGATGCAAAGGTTGAAGGCTACGAAAACGGCTTCTATGTAGGCCCCACAATTCTTGACAATGTAACTGAAGAAATGACAGTCGGTACTCAGGAAATCTTCGGACCCGTGCTCTGCATCAAAAGAGTCAAGACATTCGAGGAAGGCCTCAAGATTATGAACGACAACCCCTTTGCTAACGGCTCAGTAATCTTCACACAGAATGGCTACTACGCAAGAGAATTTGCAAAGAGAACAGACGGCGGTATGGTTGGCGTTAACGTTGGTATTCCCGTACCCGTTGGCGTATTCCCCTTCACCGGTCACAAGCTCTCTTTCTTCGGTAACCTCCACTGTCTCGGTAAGGACGCATTCAGATTCTTCACAGAAACAAAGGCTGTAACAACACGCTGGTTTGATGAAGAAGAAATGAAAGCTACAGAAGTTGACACATGGGACGGCTCCGTTGGCGGCGGCGAATAAAATAAAAAGCTCCTTCGGGAGCTTTTTTAGCTAAATTCGCTTTCAGCGAGCTAAATTGACCTTCGGTCAGCTAAATTACTTCGTAGCTAAATTGACCTGCAGTCAGCTGTTAAAGCGAATTTTATTTAGCTTTGCATTAGCAAAATTTAACTGTGAGCCTAAGCGAACAATTTAGCTGTTGCATCAGCAACTATTTAGCTTTTCACTCTCACCGTTGCTAAACACTCTCTTTAACAATTATTCATTAAAAACAAAAACCGCCAAAGGCGGTTTTTGTTATTCGTTCATACCGAGAACGTTCTTCTGCTTGCTATATTCAGCCTGGAAGTTCTTGTTAACCTCGTTAATCTGGTCAAGGCTTGTCTTTGCAACGTTCTGATAACCTGCAAGACTGTTGACAACAAAGTCGTGTGCACCGTGAACAATGCCAACTGCCCAATCTCTTGTCTGTGCCTTAAGCTCGTTGCACTGAGCTGTTGCTTCGGCAATCATATTCTTAGCCTGAACTTCTGTGTTGGTCTTGATCTGTTCAGCCTGTTCTCTTGCCATACGGGTAATGCTGTGCTCCTGAACCATAGCTTCAGCCTGAGCCTTTGCACGCTTGAGAATTTCTTCAGCGTCCTTCTTACCCTTATCGGTTGTTGAAGCGTAGAAGCTTCTTGCGTTTGCAACGATTTCTGCTTCCTGCTTACGTGCGTTTGCAATAATCTCGTTTGCTTCTCTTGTTGCCTGGCTTACAATTGCAGCCTCGTTGTCAAGAATAGCCTTTGCGTCAATCATTTCCTGAGGGAACTTGTTCTGGATGTACTGTGAAAGAGTTGCAATTTCCTCAGCTTCAACAACTCTCTTTTTCTTTGAGAAGAAGTACTTCTTACCTCTTGAAACAAGAGATTCCATTTCGATTATGAGCTTATCGAATTCCATGCTACCCCACTTGTCCTCAGCAGCAGCTTCGTCGTAGGTACCGAATTCGGTAATTTCCTCGTATTCTTCCTCTGTTTCAATTGTGTTTGACTGAAGAGTTTCAAATTCTTCTTCAGCTTCTGTGTCAAGATCTGTTTCTAAATCATAAAAACGTGACATTGATTTTCACCCTTTCTTTAGCTTTGCATCAGCCTTTAAGTTTTTCAATTATCTCTTTTGAAATTTCCTCCGGTAAAAACGGAGAAACATCGCCGCCAAGTATGCACACCTGCTTTATCATGCTGGAGCTGAGGAACATGTGCTCAGTGTTGGCAGCCATAAATAAGGTCTCTGTGTTTTCGTTGAGCTTTTTGTTGATAAGCGCCTGCTGAAATTCATCTTCAAAATCAGAAACAGCTCGCAGACCTTTGATTATTGCAATTGCATTCTGCTCTCGTGCATAGTCTGCAAGAAGTCCCATTGATGAGTCAACAACAACATTAGGCAAATCCTTTGTGCATTTCTTTACAAATTCCACTCTCTGCTCAACGGAGAAAGCGTAGGTGCCCATTTTGCGGTGATTTGACATAACAGCCACAATAAGCTTGTCAAACATTCCCGCACTTCTTCTGATTATATCCAGATGACCGATTGTTATCGGGTCAAAGGAACCGGGATAAATTGCGATTTTTTCTTTCATTCAGTATCGCTCCCTTCGTCGAACCGGTAAACAAACAGACCGGTTTTTCCGTAGCGATACTTTTTCTGAAGACGGAAGGTGCCTGCAGTTTCGGGAACCTCGTCTTTGAAAGGTGCTTCGCAGATTACAACGCCGCCCTCATTCATAACGTCGGAAATTTTTGAGAGTGCCTTTTCAAGAAGACCTACAGAATAAGGTGGGTCGATAAAGGCGATGTCGTACTTTTCACTTCTTCTTGTGAGAAATGAAACAGCGTCTGTATTAAGGACAACAGCCTGCTTCTGAAAGCCGGTTGTTTCAAGGTTCTTTTTTATAACCTCAACGCTCTTTTTTGATGCATCAACAATTACTGCACTGTGAGCTCCTCTTGAAAGAGCTTCAATTGCAAGCTGTCCGCATCCACCGAAAAGGTCAAGAACCTTTCTTCCCTCAATTTCAAACTGAATAATTGAAAAGAGAGCTTCCTTTACAATATCGGTAGTCGGTCTTACATCGTCACCCTCAAGGGTTAAAAGACGTCTGCCTCTTGCTGTTCCTGTAATAACTCTCATCAGACATAACACCCCATATTAAATGTACTATATATTATCATATTTCAAGGAAAAAAAGCAACACTATTTGCTGAATTTCTGCAGATTTACTTAATTTTCCTCCAAAAATCGACAGATTTTTGCCAAGTTTTCTCAAGAAAAGGAGTTTATTATTCCAAATTAGCTTTTGATTTACTCTCTTTTCTGCCGTGATTGAAGAGCTTTCTGTTATCAAGAGCCCACATTCTGCCTGTGAATTCGCCCTCTTTTACCTCTCCTACTGCACTTGTTATTTCGTAAACCGTTGCATCAAGAGTATCAAGCTGGCTGAGAATTTCAGCCTCAAGGAACATAGGTCTTACTGCTGCACCGAAATCCGGCTCTCCGTGGTGAGAGATAACCATGTGCTCTAAAAGCATAGCCTTTTCTGAAGATATACCAAGCTCAAGAGCCTTCTGCTCAATTTTCATGGCACCCATTACAAGGTGACCTAGAAGCTCACCCTTTACGCTGTATGAAGATACAAGTCCTGCAGGGTTAAGTTCAAACTCGTCAATTTTACAAAGATCGTGGACAATAATTCCACAGGTAAGCAAATCCCTATCAACAGAAGGATAAAGCATACACACACCCTCGCTGAGCTTCAGTATAGAAAGAGTATGGTACAGAAGTCCCCCTCTTATAGCGTGGTGAAGCTTAAATGCTGCAGGCCAGGTGAGAATTTCTTTTTCTCTGTCCTTTAAAAGAGCATAGGTAAGGGTTTTAAGCTCCTCGTCTTTAACTGACGCAACTGCATTCATAATTGCACCCAGCATCATTTCACCTGAGTATTCGGCTGTGGGAACAAAATCGGAAATATTAACGCCGTCGGTAAGAGTAACTTTTCTGATTTTTTCAACTCTCAGCTGGTCAGCACCGTTGAACTGAGTTACGGTTGCTCTTACCTTAACAAGGTCGCCTGCCTCATATGCACCGTGGGTAATTTCACTGTAATCCCAGAGCTTTGCTGAAATCTCACCGTCTTTATCGCAGAGCATCATATCAAGATAGGGTGCTCCCTTTACGTTTGTTTTTCTGTCTACTGTTTTAATAAGCCAGAAGCCGTCATTTGTCATTATTGCTCTCCTCCTTCGTTATGATATCGAAAAGTTCACGAAGTCTTTCCATATTACCCTTAAGATAAAGATAACCGAAAAGAGCTTCAAAGCCTGTTGCGTAGTGGTAATCGCCTTCAGTTGCGTTTTTCGCCTTGTGGTTGGTGTGACAGTTTCTGCCACGGCGAAAAACTGCAAGCTCTTCCTCACTCAGCAAGTCCATAATCTTTTTAACTGCCGTTGCCTGAGAAGCGGCATTTACGGTTTTTGAAGCAAGATTATGGAGCTTATTTACAGGTCTGTTAGCCTGACATATAAGCCTTTCGCGGACAAACATATCGAAAACCGTATCACCCATAAAAGCAAGGGTAAGAGGACTGAGGTTATTCACATCGCAATTTTCATTGTAAAATCGTTCCATTTTGTTATCCTTAGTTCATAAATTCAAACTCAAAATCGTAAATGCTTACAATATCGCCCTCATTGATTCCTTTTTCACGAAGGGCGTCAATAATACCGCTTGAAATAAGCACTCTCTGGAAATACTGCAGAGATTCGTAGTCGTCAAGGTCGGTGTGGCAGATAATTCTGATAAGCCAGGGTGCCTCAACGATATATACATCGTCCTCAACCGTGATTTCAAAGCCTGTGTTCTGCTTTGAAAGAAGAGTTTCAAGGGGAATCTCCTCACTCTCGTACTGTCTCACGGGAGGAAGGGTTGATAGCATTTCAAGAATTGCATCAACTACCTCTTTTGTACCCTCAGTAATAGGAGCGCACATTTCAAGATATCTGTAGCCTTTTTCTTCAATATAAGCTCTGAATTCTTCTCTCTGCTCGTCTGTTGCAAGGTCGATTTTGTTGCCTACAACAATCTGAGGTCTTTCAGCGAGCTCGGGGTTAAAACGCTCAAGCTCAAGGTTGATTTTCTCAAAATCTTCCTTGGGGTCTCTGCCCTCAGAACCTGCAACGTCAACTATGTGTACGAGCATACGGCAACGGTCAACGTGACGAAGAAAAGCATGTCCTAGGCCTATTCCCTCACTTGCACCCTCAATAAGACCGGGAATATCTGCAATTACAAAAGAGCAGCCCTCACCTCTTGAAACCACACCGAGAACGGGAGTGATTGTTGTGAAGTGGTAGTCGGCAATAATGGGCTTTGCCTGACTTACAACGGAGATAAAGCTTGATTTTCCCACATTCGGAAAGCCTAAAAGACCAACGTCTGCAAGAAGCTTAAGCTCAAGAGTAACCTCCCATTCCTCACCGGGAGTACCGGGCTTTGCAAAACGTGGAGTTTGTCTTGTGGGGGTTGCAAAATGGCTGTTGCCCCAACCGCCTCTGCCGCCTTTTGCAGCAATAAAGCTGTCGTCTGTGGACATATCTGCCATAATAACGCCGCTTTCGTTTTCTTTTATAATTGTACCTCTGGGCACACGGATAACAAGGTCCTCGCCTTTTTTGCCGTTACGTCTGCCGCCTTGTCCGTCAGAGCCGTTTGGTGCTTTATATTTTCTTTTATACTTAAAATCGTTAAGTGTGGAAAGGTTATCGTCAACCACAAAAACAATGTCGCCGCCTTTTCCGCCATCACCACCGTCAGGACCGCCTGAAGCGATGTATTTTTCGCGGTGAAAAGCAACTGCACCGTTGCCGCCGTCACCTGCTTTGATTTTAATGACCGCTTTGTCGATAAACATTGTGTCAGCCTCCTTTTATACACAGTTTGGCATAATCAATTTATTATACTATATATTACGATTTTTTTCAAGATTTTAAGCAAAAGAAAAAGTCCCATATCCAACTTCAAAAAAATACTGAAAATTCCTTGCAACTGTACCCGTTTTTATAGTATAATAAGAACTTAAGTTGGCAGAATCGCTGCCGGAATGGAATTGGAGTTATTAAAAATGAATCAAAGACGAACAGCAGGTGTGCTTATGCACCTTACATCGCTTCCCGGAAAATACGGTACGGGCGTTATGGGCAAAGAGGCTAAACAGTTTATCGACAGACTTTTTGCAATGGACTTTCATCTGTGGCAGGTGCTTCCACTTAATCCCGTTGATATGAGTGGCTCACCCTACTGCTCAGTCAGCGCCTTTGCAGGAAATATAAGTTTAATTGACCCTCTCGCCCTTTTTGAAAGCGGTCTTATTACAAAAGAAGAGCTTTTCGAAAACGAGTACCACGGCTCAATCTATGTTACAGATTATGCCTTCGCTTACAGTAAAAGAATGGGTACTCTCCGCAAGGCCTTTTCACGAATTACAGATGACGACAGACAGCTTATTTCCCTTTTCCTGGAGCAGAACGCCTGGGTAAAGGACTACGCCGTATTTATGGCTCTGAAGGCTTTTCACGAGGATAAACCCTGGTGGGAATGGAACGAAAAGTTTGTAAGATACGAAAAAGCAATTAAAAATGTTGACTTTCTCAAAGACGAAATCGACTTCTATGCTTTCACCCAGTACACTTTCTATACTCAGTGGAGAAAGCTTAAGGAATATGCAAACAGCAAGGACATCAAAATTCTCGGTGATATGCCCATTTACGTAAGCCGTGACAGTGTTGACGTATGGAGCAACAGAGGACTTTTCGAAATTAACGAAAAAAGTCTTGCACCCACCCACGTTGCAGGTGTACCTCCCGACTATTTTTCAGCTGACGGTCAGCTCTGGGGCAATCCCCTTTACAACTGGAGCAAGATGGAGAAAGACGGCTTCAAGTGGTGGATTACACGAATTGCAACCTGTCTCAGGCTTTACGACAAGGTCAGAATCGACCATTTCAGAGCCTTTGCATCATATTGGGCAGTTCCTGCTGAAAGCAAAACTGCAAAGAACGGTGAATGGAGAAACGGCCCCGGCATGAAGCTTTTCAACAAGGTTAAGAAAGCCCTTCCCGATGCAGATATTATCGCAGAAGACCTCGGTACCTTCGGTGAAGATGTTGTGAAGCTTCTTGAAGACACAGACTTCCCGGGAATGAGAGTTATTCAGTTCGGCTTTGACCCCGACGGCGACAGCACTCACCTTCCTCACAACTACCCGAAAAACTGCACTGCCTATGTAGGCACTCACGATAACAACACAATTCTCGGTTGGTTCTTCGATGCCAATGACAGAGAACGTGCCTTTGCGCTTCGTTACTGTTGTTTCGGAGGAAGCAACTGGGGTGAAGGCGGACCTTACAGTGGTTCATGCCGTGCCGTTATTGAAGCGGTATGGAAAAGCTCAGCCACAACTGTAATTGTTGCACTTCAGGATATGGTTGGCTACGGTGCAGATGCAAGAATGAATACACCGGGCACAACAGAAAAGAACTGGTGTTTCAGAATCAGCGAGGATGCCCTGGGTCAGATTGACGAAAAATACTTTAAAGAGATTAACGCAGTTTACAGACGTTGGTAAGAAAATGCAAAATTATCTCTCCCAAAAATGTGCATATCTTAAACTTTGTTATTCGGCAGGCAGATTTTAACTCTGTAAAGGCGAATACAATCGGAGCGAAGCTCCCCGCATTTCAACTTTCAACTTTTAACTTTCAACTTTAACATAAACGAAAGGATTGATATAAATGTTAGAAATTATAAAGCACGGTGTGCATCTTGTTGACGGAAGACAGCTTATTGACGGCACACCTGAAGAGCAAAAGACTCAGCTGGACGCTATGGGTCTTTCAGAAAGAAATGACAGGAACGGCACAATTGCTTATTCTATCCTTAATTCTCACAACACAAAACCCGACTCAGACAAAATGAGAATCAAGTTTGACTCAATGATTTCTCACGATATTACCTATGTTGGTATTATTCAGACAGCAAGAGCAAGCGGACTCAAGCAGTTCCCTCTGCCCTATGCTATGACAAACTGCCACAACAGTCTTTGTGCAGTTGGCGGTACAATCAACGAGGACGACCACGTTTTCGGTCTTTCAGCTGCTAAAAAGTACGGCGGTATCTACGTTCCTGCAAACCAGGCAGTTATTCACCAGTACGCACGTGAAATGATGGCAAAGTGCGGCAATATGCTCCTTGGTTCAGACAGCCACACACGTTACGGTGCTCTCGGCACAATGGGTGTGGGCGAAGGTGGCCCTGAGCTTGTAAAGCAGCTTCTCAACAACACATGGGATATCAATAAGCCTGAGGTTGTTCTCGTTTATCTTGAAAATGCTCCCAAAAGAGGTGTCGGCCCTCATGATGTTGCAATTGCTCTTTGCGGTGCAGTGTTCAAGGAAGGTCTTGTTACAAACAAGGTCCTTGAATTCGTAGGCCCGGGTGTGAAAAATCTCAGTATGGATTTCCGTATCGGCATTGATGTTATGACAACGGAAACAGCCTGCCTTTCCTCAATATGGGAGACTGACGAAAAGGTTAAGGATTTCTACACCGTTCACGCAAGACCAGACGATTACAAGGCACTTTCACCTGAAAAGGTTGCTTACTACGATATGGCAATCAGAATTGACCTTTCAAAAATTGAAAGTATGATTGCTCTTCCCTTCCATCCCTCAAACGCTTATACAATTCACGAGCTGCAGCAGAATCCTGACATTCTCTATGAGGTTGAAAAGGCCGCAGAGGCTCAGTTCGGCGACAAGGTTGACTTCAAGCTGAGAGACAAGGTGGTTGACGGCAAAATCTACGTTGATCAGGGTATTATTGCCGGCTGTGCAGGCGGTATGTTCGAGAACATCTGCGAGGCTGCTGCAATTCTTGACGGCAAGAGCACAGGTGACGGCTACTTCTCGCTTTCTGTTTATCCCTCAAGTGTGCCCGTTAACCTTGCACTTCTCAGAAACGGCGTTCAAAGTAAGCTTCTTGAAGCCGGTGCAGTATTCAAGCCCTGCTTCTGCGGACCTTGCTTCGGTGCAGGTGACGTACCTGCAAACAACGGGCTTTCAATCAGACACACAACCCGTAACTTCCCCAACAGAGAAGGAAGTAAGCCCGGTGACGGTCAGCTTGCTTCTGTTGCTCTTGTGGATTCACGTTCAATTGCTGCAACTGCTCTCAACAAGGGCGTTCTCACTGCTGCAACAGACATTGAAATTCCCGAATATGACAGCACATACACCTTTGAAACAGGCGTGTATGAAAAGAGAGTATATCAGGGCTTCGGCAAGCCTGACAGTGATGCCAAGCTGAAATTCGGCCCCAACATCACAGACTGGCCCAAGATGTACGCACTTGAAGATAATCTTCTCGTAAAGCTCGCTTGCGTAATTCACGACGACGTTACAACAACCGACGAGCTTATCCCCTCCGGTGAAACATCATCCTACCGTTCAAACCCCTTAAGACTTTCAGAGTTTGCACTTTCAAGAAGAGAGCCTCAGTATGTTCCCAGAGCAAAGGCTGTTGCCGCTGAGGAAGCAAAGAGAAGAGAAAGCAACTCCTCAGCTGAGGTTATCGATACTCTCAAAAAGGTTACAGACAATGCAGAAGAAACTGCAAAGCACACTCAGTTCGGTTCATGCGTATTTGCCTGCCGTCCCGGTGACGGTTCAGCAAGAGAGCAGGCTGCTTCATGTCAGAAGGTTCTTGGCGGTTTTGCAAACATCTGCTATGAATTTGCAACAAAGCGCTACAGAAGCAACTGCATCAACTGGGGCATTCTTCCCTTCACCATCAGCAAGGATACCGAGTTCAACTACTCAGACGGCGACTATGTTTTCGTTCCCGGTATCCGTGAGGCTATCAAGAACGGCACAGAGGAAATTCCCGCAAAGGTAATCACAAAAGACTCCGTTGAGGATATCACCCTTTACGTAAAGGGACTTACCGAAGAGGAAAAGACAATTATCCTTGAAGGTTGCCTTATGAATTACTATAAGGCGCAGAACAAGTAAATATAAAACATCTGACGAGATTTATACGTAGGGGCGCCCATTGGGCGTCCGCTTTTTTACCACAGCAAAAAAGGTGAAAATTTTACGGACCGTCGGGGACGCCGGTCCCTACGTTTGTCATTCCGAGATTTAACGAGGAATCTTTCAATTGTTGAGGTTTAAGATTCTTCACTGCGTTCAGAATGACAGCCTTAATAACCCTTCCGTCAGCCTACGGCTGCCACCTTCCCTTTCAGGGACGGCAAGGATTTGTTTCTGACGGTCAATTGTATCGTCAGTTATTTTGCATTTTGCATTTATTGAGTATTGACGGATGATTTTCTATCTGTTAAAATAGCCTCAGAACAAAATGGGAGATGACGAACATGAGCAGCAAATTCCCTTTGCCGAAAGGCTTTACAATAACGGCTCATACGGGCTGTGAGGGCACCGAATACAACTCAGCCGAATCTATCCGTGTGGGTGCAGAGTACGGCGAAATTGTTGAAGTGGATTTAAACTTTACAAAAAACGGTGACCCCGTTCTAGCTCACACCTTTGCTAAAAAAGATTCTCTGTCCCTCGACGAGGCTTTCTCTGTTCTCGCTGAGCTACCCGGCACAAGAATGAATATTGACGTTAAAATCGGCCCTAACCTTAAGGCGGTTTACGACTGTGCAATAAAGCATGGTGTGCAAGACAGAATCCTTTACACAGGCATTGAAAAGGAAAAGCTCACCGCCGCCAAAAGAGATACTCCTGAGATTCCCTTTTATCTCAATGTTACCGTAACCCGTTTTAAGATGCTCAGAAAGGGCTACATAGATTATCTTGTTGAAGAAACCAAAAAGCATGGTGCAATCGGTCTTAATATGAGCTACAAGCCTTGCACAAAGGCGCTTATAGACGCTTTTCACAAAGAGGGACTTATTGTTTCTCTTTACACCTGCAACGATATAAAAGCTATGCTTAAGGCTATTAAGCTTGGTGCTGACAATATCACCACAAAAAATCCGAAAGCTCTAAAAAAGCTTATTGAAACACCCTTTTGCTATACTGCCCACACAGGCTGCAGCGGCACAAAGGCTAATTCCCTTGAAGCTATGGAAACCGGTATAAAAAACGGCGCTGACATTGTTGAATTCGACCTGAGATTCGATAAAAACGGCACTGCTGTTCTTTCTCACGACGAGCCTAAGGACGGAGAGGTCACTCTTAAAGAGGCTTTCGCTTTACTCAGTAAGCACCCTGAAATTAAAGCCAACGTTGACGTAAAAATCCCCACAGACTTAAATCAGGTTCAGACACTCGCTGAAGAGTACGGTGTTCTCGACCAGATTTTCTATACGGGCATTGAGGACGAATTTGTTGCTGCCGCAAAAAAGTACAGCCCGAAGATTTCGTATTATCTCAACGTAAGAGATATTCTTCCGCCTAAAAAACACACAAGAGAGTATATCTTAACACTTACTGAAAAGGTAAAAGCATCCGGTGCTGTAGGTATCAATTTTAAATATATCTATGCTTCAAAGCTTCTCGTTGATGTTTTTCAGGAGGAGGGACTGCTGGTTTCAATCTGGACTGTAAACAGCGAAAAGGACCTTTACAGAATACTATCCTACTCTCCCGACAACATCACCACCAAAAAGCCTGAATTACTGAGGGAAATTCTCGGCAGATAAAAAGCATTCCCTGCACGGAGATAATGTTCTCTTTGCAGGGATTTTTTTAGCTTTAAACCTTGACCTACGGGGAATTATCTGCTAAAATTGGCTTTGTATTTTACAAAAAAGGAGTGCAAATGAAAATGGATAAAATCAAAATGGGTAAAATCGTCGAGATGGACGGCGACGAAATGACCAGAATCATCTGGAAAATGATTAAAGACGAGCTTCTCTCACCCTTCGTTGAGCTTAACACCGAATACTATGACCTTGGTCTTCCCTACCGTGACGAAACAAACGACCAGGTAAGCATTGATGCAGGTGAGGCAATTAAAAAGTACCACGTAGGCGTTAAGTGTGCAACAATTACTCCCAATGCTCAGAGAGTCGAAGAATACAAGCTCAAGGAAATGTGGAAGAGCCCCAACGGCACAATCAGAGCCATTCTTGACGGTACAGTTTTCAGAACACCTATTCTTGTAAGCGGTGTTAAGCCTACCGTAAGAACATGGGAAGCGCCCATTACAATTGCCCGTCACGCATACGGTGACGTTTACAAGTCAACCGAATTCCGTCCCACAAAGCCCGGCAAGGCTGAGCTTGTTTTCACAAGCGAAGACGGTGAAGAGGAAAGAGCAACAATTTACGATTTTGAGTGTGGCGGCGTGCTTCAGGGTATGTATAACAAGGACACATCAATCCGTTCCTTCGCTCACTCATGCTTTAAATATGCCCTTTCAACAAAGCAGGATCTCTGGTTCTCAACAAAGGATACCATTTCAAAGAAATATGACCAGACCTTCAAGCTTATCTTTGAAGAAATCTACAACGAAAACTACAAAGAGGACTTTGAAAAGGCAGGCATTGAATACTTCTATACCCTTATTGACGATGCTGTTGCAAGAGTTATCCGTTCAAAGGGCGGTTATATCTGGGCTTGTAAAAACTATGACGGCGACGTAATGAGCGATATGGTTTCAACTGCTTTCGGTTCACTCGCTATGATGACAAGCGTTCTCGTTTCACCCGACGGCAACTATGAATACGAGGCTGCTCACGGCACAGTTACACGTCACTACTACCGTTATCTTGAAGGCGAACAGACCTCAACAAACCCCATTGCAACAATTTTTGCATGGACAGGCGCACTTCGCAAGAGAGGTGAGCTTGACGGAAATAATGAGCTTATGGCTTTTGCTGACAAGCTTGAAAAGGCTTCACTTGATGTAATTGAAAGCGGAAGAATGACCAAGGACCTTGTGGGTCTCTGGGAAGGCTCAGAGGCTACGGCTCTCACAACGGAAGAGTTCATTATGGCTATTAAGGAAGAGCTTGTTAAGGCTATGGCATAATATTGCCAATTCCGTGCATACCAAAAATTAAAAGACAAAGCAGATGCTTTATGTGGATTACCGCTGAAGCATCTGCTCTTTTTCTTAATTGATATTCTTTTTTACTGCAAATCTTTTTTGCTTTTCCGGAATTTTTTCATTTTCCCGGAGCATCGTCAGCTTAAAACTCAATCGTTGCGTGTTTTATATGGAATCTGTTCCAGGTGTATGTAATATGAAGAGTGTTACCGTCGGAAATTACCGTAGGATAGGAATACTCCGTAAAGAATAAAATGCTTCTCTGAAGATATGTTACGTCCTCCCAGGTTTTTCCGTTGTCCTCAGACACAGAAACAAGAAGCTGATGTCTCCTTTGTCTTACACCGCAAGGATTATAAACAAGCCAGAGCTTTCCGTCGTCGGTCATAGTACAATCTATTCCGCTGCTTCCGTGCATAAGACCTGTTGAGTATGCCTTACACCAAGTAATGCCGCCATCATAGGAATCGCTTCTGTAAATCCAACCGGCAAGAGTTCTGAACATAGCGTGGATATTACCGTCTTTATCCTGCCATAATGTAGGTTGAATCATCTCAACAAGGTTGCCTTCTTCATCGACAGCTTCAACATAATCGGTTTTTGTCCAGGTCTTACCACCGTCATAGGAAATATCAAAGAAAGCCTTCCATTGTCCTTGTTCAGTTGACGCAGGTGCAATTATAACACCGTCATCTCTCACAAGACACTGATTTTTAACAGGGCCTCTGCCGCCGGAGGTATCACCCGGCACAAGCTCCTGAGGCCAGGTCCATGTATTGCCGCCATCGTAGGAATCCACATATTTTGTAACCCAATCAGAAGGACTTGAGCCTACATGATAGAAAAGTCTTATGTAATCGCCAAAATTATGAAGCACGGGGTTATAGTGAGCTGCGTTATCATCGGTGGGAACTGACTTCGGCTTTGACCAATCGTTACCGCTTTTTATACTGTACCATATTCTTACATCTTTACCGCCCTCTTGTGAACCGCCGAACCAAGCCGAAACAAGATTTCCGTTATCAAGCTTGATTACAGTTGAAGCGTGAGCACTCAAAAAGTATCTGAATGAAGGAAAAATTGCTTCCTTCTTAACTTTGACAGAGATATCAGACTTAGGATTGTAGCTGCCGAAAATAATACTCCAGTTGCGTTTTTTAGCCATTTCTTTACTTTCAGTAAAAGCGCTTACGGGAATTATTGCCGTAAACAAAAGAATCGATGATAATACTATGCCGCAAATTCTTTTTGTAATTTTTTTCATATTTATCACTTCTTTCTTTAATTATGTTTGTATAATAACACTTTATCTTATTTTTGTAAAGAGAGAAGAGGTAAAAATAAAGCAGGTCTTCGCTTTGAAGACCTGCTCATTATTTTTAATTAGTCAGCTGTGTAAGCCATAAGTGCTACCTGACGAGCACGCTTGATTGCTGTTGTGAGCTCTCTCTGATGTCTTGCACAAGTGCCTGTTACACGGCGGGGAAGGATCTTAGCTCTGTCTGATGTGAACTTTCTGAGCTTCTGTACGTCCTTGTAGTCGATTTCTTCTACCTTGTCAACACAGAATGCGCAAACCTTCTTGCGTGACTTTCTGTTCTGACGAGCGCCTTTTTCAAATGCCATGAGAATTTTCCTCCTGTTCGTAAAATTAACTTTGCGTATTTACGCAATTAAAAGGGTAAATCTTCGTCGTCTGTGATTTCTTCAAAATCACCGGGAGCTGCTGTCTGGTATGAGGGAGCAGGTGCTGCAGCTGCAGGAGCAGGATTATAGTTGCCTGTGCCTGTTTCAGCCTTTGAACCGCAGAAGCTTACTTCTCTTGCAAGAACTTCAAATGCTGTTCTCTTATTACCGCTTTGATCTTCATACTGACGGGTCTGAATTGAACCCTGAATAGCAATCATTGAACCCTTAGTAAAGTATCTTGTAACAAAGTTAGCAGTACTTTCCCAAGCAACAATTGTAATGAAATCAGCCTGTCTCTGTTCTCCTGCTCTTACAAAAGAACGGTCAACAGCAATACGGAATGTACACACAGCCTTGCCTGAAGTTGTTGTGCGAAGCTCCGGGTCAGCAACGAGTCTGCCCATAAGTGTTACGCAGTTAAGCATAATTTAGGCTCCTCCTTACTTTCTGATTGTGAGAACGCGAAGTACGCCGTCTGTGATCTTAGCAACACGGTCGATTTCTGCGGGAAGTGATGCTTCACCGGCATAGTTCATGAGAATGTATGCGCCTGTTGTTTCGTCGTTGATTTCGTAAGCAAGTGTACGAACGCCGCCGTTTGCACCGAAGGGTTCACACTTATCAAGTGTACCGTTCTTAGCAATAAGAGCGCTGAACTTCTCTGTGAGTGCTGTTACGCCTTCTTCACCCTTTGCAGTTGAAAATACGAACATTGTCTCATAATTGTTCATGTCTTTTACCTCCTTATGGTCTCTGGCCCTGCATCCTCGTGCAGAGCAAGGAATTTTTGTTGCAGACACACTGCAACAGTTAAAGATTATAACAGTATTTGCCACTGTTGTCAAGAGTTTAAGGAGGTTTTATTCAAGTTTTTTAAAGATTTTATCTTAATTTTATTTTGCTAAATCTACAATGATGTCAACACACTTTTCGGGTGTCAGGGTACCACTGTCAAGGGAAATATGATAATTCTCCACGTTACCCCAATTTCTGCCCGTAAAGTATTTGTAGTTAGCCTTGCGCTTTGAATCTTTCTCTTCAAGACGCTTTTCAGGGCTTTTATCCCTTACACCGTAACGTTCAACTATATGCTTAGCTCTGTAGCTCTTATCGGCATAAATGAAAACGTTAAGGCAATCCTCGCGCTCACGGAGAATATAGTCGGCACATCGACCTACAATTACGCAGTTGCCTTTTTCTGCAAGCTCCATAATAACGCTGCACTGCGCACTCCAGAGATAGTCGGAAGCATTCATTGATCCCGGACTTGTTCCTGATGAAAAAGCATAGGACAGAATACTTTTGCCCGGTGCATACTCACCTGCATCTTCAATATAAGATGGGTGAAGTCCCGTTTTTTCAGCCACCTGAAGAACCAGCTCACTGTCGTAATAGGCATAGCCCAGCTTTTCTGCCACCTCTTTGCCTATACTTCTGCCGCCTGAACCGAACTGTCTGCTGATTGTAATTATCTTTTTCACAATAAACACCTCTTTTACATATAGTATGTTCATTTTCATTATACTAGAAAAGAGGTTTCTCATGCAATATGAAAATTTAACAAAAGTCTTTGTGTGTTTTGCTGTGTAATGTCTGCCCTTCAATCTGTGCATATTAACTAAATATTAACGAATTTTTCGAAAGCGATTGACAACAGATTAAATTCGTAGTAAAATAAGCTTGACTACAGAGGTTATATACCTTTTAGAAATTACGTAATGAAAAGGAGAATAAAGTATGTTCAATCATATTGACTGGAATGCTTTCATGCAGGTATGGGACGAATTCCTTAAGTTTATGGATACAGTTATTGAATGGCTTATGTTTGTTCTTGCAGACGGCCCCAAGCCCGGCGAAGGATTATAATTAATAAAGGAGTATAAAATATGTTTGGTTCAAACGATGCTGAAACCATGAATCTGATTTACAGGCTCTATATGATTCTTTCAAGAGCTGCAACTGCTTGGTTTAAATTTATTCAGGCTCTCTACAATTCATAAAAACATATGGCTGTTACGCGAAAGTGTAACAGCTTTCTTTTATCCCCCAATAAACCAGTTTGAGAAGTCGCACTGAAGCGACTTTATTTTTTGTACGGACAACACAAAAAAGCCACCGCATTTCTGCAGTGGCTAAAGTACCAAGTCAAATCTTAGTATGTAATTGTGTATGTGTCGTCAAGTGAACCTGCGATACCGATTGTAGCGGAGATGGGCGGGAACTTGATCTTACCTGAACCTGAACCTTCGATGGGCATCTTGAGAGCGAGAACTGTAAGTCTGCCTTCGCCGTCAACTGTTGCTTCAAGTGTTGCACCTGCATAAGCCATATCAGCACTTGTGATTGAAACCATATCAGTGCCAAGGTCAAGAGTTGCAAGGTTAAGAGGATCAGTAATTGTCTGATGGAGTACGGGATATGTTGTATTTGTACCGTCGAACTTTGATGATTCGGGCTTGATAACGATTGTCATCTTGTAGCCTGCGCCGTCTGCTGCTGCTGTTGCTGATGCAACTGCATCTGTTGTAAGAGCTGCGTCTCTGTCGCCGGGTGTAATAGCATTGTAAAGCTTACCGTCTGCATCGTTAACACCGTTGTTGTAGTCAGCTTCCCAAGCTGATGAACCTGCAAGGTTATCTACGATAGGCTGAATGATACCTGCAACTACGTCGCCGCCCGGGCAGTCTGTGATCTGAAGTGAAATTACGCTGTCCTTCTTGAAGTGGCATGTGCCCTTGAAGTTCTTAGCATCATTGATAGCCTTGTTGTAAGCTGCAACTACTTCTGCGGGTGTACCGGGAACTTTGCTGTCGCCTGCGGGCTTGTTAGCTTCAGGAGCCTTTGTTGTGTCATCATTGCCTGCGGGAGCCTGTGATGAGGGCTGAGTGCTGGGCTGTGTTGAAGGCTGAGTGCTGGGCTGTGTTGACTGTGTGGGAGCGGGAGTATTGCCACCTACAGGAGCTGAGTCACCTTCGTACTTAACGTTAACTGTGATTCCTTTTGTTGCGCCGATGCCGAAGCCGCTTAAGAAAATGATGAGGGCTGCAAGAACAATGGCAACAACCTTGATTTCTTTCTTCATGGTCTGTTAAACCCCTTTCAAAAATTTACGCCTTTTCTCCGGCGCTTTTTTCCGTAGTATGCTTCGTGCTTGAAGGCACGCAAACATTTACTTAATAAAGGTACACTAAAAATCGAAAAAAGTCAAGCAGTTTTACGTAAATTTGCAAAAAGATTTTTCATTTATTTTTCTGTTCATTTTTCTTCGTTTTTTTCACCAAAAAAAAGGCTTTAAAATCGTATAAAACTGACAAAGTTTATCATCAGGAATTTTCCATTGCCATTTTTTGTTAAAAAGGTGTTGCATTTGCTGTCATTAAAGTGGTATTCTATATACTATAAGAAAAGCAAGTTTTATCCTGAAAGGAGAAGTGTGATGAAAAAGATTATTGAAGTTACCGGTATGCACTGTCAGCACTGCGCAAAAGCCGTTGAAGACGAGCTTAAAAAAATTGACGGTGTGGGCAAGGTGAAGGCTGACCACGAAAAAAACTCTGCAACTGTTTCAATGAAGAGTGAAATCAGCGACGAGCTTCTCATCAAAGCAGTTGAAGAAGCAGGTTTTACCCCGGGTATTATAACTGTAAAAGAAGGACTTTTCGGATAATTCATTTTTCAATCAATTAAAGGAGAGATTTTAAATGGCTAAAGAAAAAAAGCAAAAGGAAGCTCCCGTAAACGAGCACCCTAATAAAATAGGCGTCAAGGATGCTGCAGGTTATACTATTGCCGAAGCTGCGAATATGTTTAACCTTACGTACATTTCAAGCTACCTTAAAATGTTCATGACCGACGTTCTCGGCATTGCTCCTGCAAAAGCCGGCGTTATGTTTATGATTACCCGTATCTGGGACTGCATCAACGACCCCTTGTGGGGTGCGCTGGTTGCAAAAAGAGCACCCTCAAAGAACGGAAAGTTCCGTCCTTACCTCAAGTGGGTTGCCTTTCCTCTCGGAATTTCAACAATTCTCTGTTTCCTTCCCTATCATCAGTTTACTCAGAGTCAGGGACTCCTTCTCGGTATATGCTACATCACCTACTGCCTTTACGGCATGATGTACACAGGTATGAACATACCCTTCGGCTCACTTGCTTCAGTTATTACCGATGACCCCAACGGCAGAAACCTTCTTTCAACCTTCCGTTCAATCGGTTCAGGTATCGGCGGCGCCGTGGTTTCACTTCTCGCTCCCTTGTTTATTTACTCAGTTAAGATGGAAAACGGAGCAGAAGTTATTGACCCAATCACAAACGAAGTAATTAAGCAGACCGACGGCAACAAAATGTTCATTTTCGGTCTTGTTATGGGTATTCTTTCAATTATCTTCTACCTTGTAGGCTTCAAGACTACAAAGGAAAGAGTTCCCTCAGAAGCAGACCCCAAGGTTGACCTTAAGAAAACCTACCTGGGACTTCTCAAGTCAAGACCCTTTGTTACTGTTGCACTTGCAGGTGTACTTATTTCAGGTCAGCTTCAGTTCAACTCATTCAATACATACCTTTATAAGAACTACTTTACAAATACAGACCTCGGTATTCTCGGCACAATCTGTAACTATCTTCCCATGGTCTGCCTTGTTCTCTTCACTCCGAAGCTTTCAGCAAAATTCGGCAAAAAAGAGCTTTGCGGCAAGTTCTCAATCATTGCAGCTATTACTTCAGTTGTACTTGCAATTCTCGCAAACAATCAAAGCTTTATCGATATGATAAATCCCGACAAGGGCATTTTCCCTGCGTGGATGTTCATGACTTCGCTTCTTCTTATCGGTTTCGGTTATACCTTTGTAAGCCTTACCTGCTGGGCAGTTGTAATGGACGTTATTGACTATCAGGAATACACCACCGGCATCAGAAGTGAAAGCGCAGTTTATGCCGTTTACACCTTCTCAAGAAAGCTCGGTCAGACAATCGCTGACACAGCAGGTCTTTTCCTTCTTCAGTGGGCTAAATATGACAGCACAACAGCCGGCAACGGTTTCATTACAGAAAACGGTACAAGTAAGAAAATTATGCTTATCTGCACAATCATACCTGCCGTTGTTTACACCGGCGTATGGCTTCTTATGAGATTCGGTTATCCTCTCACCAAGGAAAGACTTGAACCCATTTATGCTTTTGTAAGAGAGAAGAGAGAGGCTGCTGAAGCCGAGGCTAAAGAGGCATAAGTTTGAACTTGACAAAATAAAAAACTCCGTGTATAATGGAAATACACGGAGAGGTTCTCTGCAATAAGCAGGTAACTCCCAGATATTGATGTTAAAGATGAACACCGCGATTTGGAAGATGGGCGGTGTTCTTCTTATTTATGTATTAAATCTCATACTAAATATGAAGTCATTTGTTACGTTTTCCTTTTCGGATATCCTTAAGTACTTTGTAACAGAATGAGATAATAGCAAGTATCAGATTAATGATTGCACATTTTTCTGATATTGTCATACTATCACCCCCTTCTTCAAAATGAAAAGGGAGTTACCGCCTACTGTTTTATGCAGATTACCTGCGGTAATTTTGTCATAGCGGCATAAAAAAGTCAACTGCAACCACAGGTTGCGTAAATTCCAAGTAAAGTTTATTGCTTTTTCTCTCATTGTAAAGTACAATAAAACCAGCAAATCAAAGAAAGGCTGATAATTATGAAGCTACACGATAAGATATATGAACTCAGAAAAAAGGAAGGTCTTTCTCAGGAAGCTCTTGCTGAAAAGTTAGGAGTTTCAAGGCAGTCTGTCAGCAAGTGGGAAACAGGCGAAGCTACACCTGAGGTCACTAAGCTTGTGGCTATCAGCAAACTTTTCGGTGTTACAACAGATTATCTTCTGAATGATGAGACTGAAGAAGAAAAGGAGATTGAAACTCCGATTTTTGAAATGCCCTCATCCGCTTTTGAAGCGACTTCCGTAAACGAAACAACTTCGCCGAAAAAGAAAAATAAATCTGTAAAAGGACTTGTAATTGCACTTTTAATCTGCATTATGCTGTGCATTCTCACGCCCCTTATAGTTGCTATTTTAGGTTTCAGTATATTTCAGATGAGTCCCGACGCAGAGACAATATACGCCGAAACTGCACCCGGCTATGAAATTGAAGTTATGCCGAGCATTCCCGTAAGCGTTGAACCTGATGAAACCTATCCCTACGACGCAGACGATACTGTCAGCGTCAGCTATCCCGACGAAAGCAGCGGAGAAGTCATTATACATTTTGAACAAAGCTCTTCAAGCGAGCCTCAATCAAGCTCTGCTTTCAGTGTTGCAGGTGTTCTTGCACTTGTTTTCGGTTTGCCTGCGTTGGCAATTCCGATTCTGATTATAGCACTCATAATACTTCTTATAAAACGAAAAAGGCAATAAAAACTGCAGACTGTCAAAGGCGACAGTCTGCTTTCACTTTATTCTTCTGATTTGTCCGATGAAATTTTACCTACAAACTCCTTAAGCACTTCAACGGGTGGTTTTCCGCCGAGCTTAAGAGTAATGTACGGACTTGTTTTTGCGGCGCTTATCATTGCTCTGCCTCTGAAGTGCTGACCGATTGCGGCAACAACCTCAGGCTTCAGCTCGTTTATAAATATGAGAAGCACCGTATTCTGCTGCTTGATTTCGTAAATGCCAAGCTTTGCTGCGTTGCTTCTCAGAAGTGCAACATCAACAAGACCCTGAACTGCTGCAGGCGGCTCACCGAAACGGTCAATGAATTCGTCCATAACATCCATAGCATCCTCACCGTTTTCAATTTCGGCAATTCGCTTATACATATTAATTCTGTTTTTCACCGAATCAATGTAGGTTTCAGGAATGTGGGCATCTATAGCCACATCAATAAGGCACTCTTTTTTCGGCTTGAATTCCTCACCTGTCTTCTCTTCCTCAATTGTTTCAGAGAGGATTTTCAGGTACATATCGTAGCCCACAGCCTCCATATGTCCGTGCTGCTGAGCACCGAGCACATTGCCTGCACCTCTTATCTCAAGGTCACGCATAGCAATACGGAAGCCTGAACCGAACTCTGTAAATTCTCTGATAGCCGAAAGTCTGCGCTGTGCAATTTCGCTGACCTCTTTACGGTTGTTATAGGTGAAATAGGCAAAAGCACGTCTTGATGAACGGCCGACTCTGCCTCGTATCTGATGAAGCTGAGCAAGACCGAGACGGTCTGCGTCCTCGATTATAAGGGTATTTGCATTTGGCACATCAACACCCGTTTCGATAATGGTTGTGCAGACGAGAATATCAATTTCGCCCTCAAGAAGTTGTCGCCACACCTCGCTAAGTTCCTCTTCGCTCATTTTGCCGTGACCTAAACCGATTCGTGCATCAGGGAGAAATTCCTTGATTTTAGCCGCAGTTTTTTCAATGGTATCCACTCTGTTATGGAGATAGTAAACCTGACCGCCGCGTCGAAGCTCTCTTTCCATTGCCTCAGCAAGCACGCTCATATCCTGAGCTACCACGTAGGTCTGTACGGGGTGTCTGCCTACAGGAGGAATTTCAAGAGAGGACATATCACGGATACCCGTCATAGCCATATTGAGAGTACGTGGAATGGGGGTTGCTGAAAGGGTAAGCACGTCAACAAGAGGGAATTTTTCCTTCAGCTTTTCTTTCTGTGCAACGCCGAAGCGCTGTTCCTCGTCTACAATAAGCAGACCTAAATCCTTGAACTCCACTGTTTTTGCGATAATGGAGTGAGTACCAACGATAATATCGATACTGCCTCGCTTGAGGGCTTTTTTAATTTCTGTACGTTCCTTCTGTGTGCGGAAACGTGAGAGCATTTCAATTTCCACAGGGAAACCGTCAAAGCGCATTTTGATTGTCTGATAATGCTGAAAAGCGAGGATTGTTGTAGGCACAAGAATTGCACACTGCTTTCCGTCTGCAATACACTTGAAAGCAGCACGCAGGGCAACCTCTGTTTTGCCGAAGCCTACATCACCGCAGAGAAGTCGGTCCATGGGACTGCTTCTTTCCATATCGGACTTGATTTCGTTAATCGCTATAAGCTGGTCGTCGGTTTCTTCAAACTCAAAGCGGCGCTCAAAGTCACTTTGCATATCCATATCAGGCGAAAACGCATAACCCTTTGAGTTAATTCTTGCCGAATATATTTTAGTAAGCTGAGCCGCCATATCCTTTACGGCGGTGCGGACTTTTTTCTGTGTATTCTTCCATTCGTCTGAGCCGAGTCTACTGAGTTTGATTGTCTTATCCGTATCACCTGGTGAAACATACTTTGCAAGAAGGTCAAGCTGAGTTACGGGAAGGTAAAGCACATCAGCTCCACGGAAGTTAATTTTGATATAATCTTTGATTTTGCCTGCAACATTCATAGTCTTTATGCCATCAAAAACACCGATACCGTGAACTGCATGAACAACATAATCGCCCTTGGTAATCTCTTCAAGAGAGGTAAGTCCCCTGCCCGTTTTGAATTTTCGCTGAGTCTTTTTCTGCGGTTTGGGAGTCGCTCTGCCGTAAGTAAAGAGCATAAACTTCTCAGAGGCATATTCAATACCGCCTGAAACACTGCCCGGATTTACGGACACGGTTTTTTCAGGGAATTCTGCAGGCACAATGGGGAAAAACCTTGATTTTATTCCCTCGGTTTCAAGGTCAAAGGCAAGTTCCTTCGCACTTTTTTCCGTACCTGCCATAACTACAACGGTGTAACCTAATCTCTGTGCAGGCTCCAAATCTTCAAGAAGATAGGACAACGTGCCGTCCCAGCGGGAAGTCTGCTGTGCAGTTACACTGACAAGATTTTTAACGGGCACATCAAATGAGCCACGGGCAAGATTATCAATAAAAACCGTTCTTCCGCCACTGTATTCCGAAAGCACCTCGTTCCAGGTAAGGGCAAAGGTGTCAAGTCCTTTTGTTAAAAGCCCATCCTCAAAGGCAGCACGGATATCCTCAAGAAGAAGCTGAGATGTAGTTGTGAATTTCTGTTTTACATTGCTGCTTTCTGAAACAAAAAAGAGTTTGCCTTCCATATATTCAAAAACGGATGCGACGCCCTCATACGCAAGGGAAAGATAACGGTCAGGTGACGCAATATGCATAAAATGGCTGAGACGCTCAATGTCCTCATTTATTGACGCTTTGACCTTTACACTGCCCTTTCCTTTGACAGTAGGCAGAAATTCTTCAAGCTTTTTCTTCATTTCTTCGGGAGAGTCAAAAAGAATTTCCGTTGCAGGAGTTATGTCGATTTCGCTGAGTATTTCTGTTCTGCGCTGAGTTTCAAGGTCGAAAAGGGAAATAGAATCCACACTGTCGCCCCAGAATTCCACACGGCAAGGTGCAGAATGACCCGGTGCAAAAATGTCGAGAATGCCACCGCGAAGAGAGAACTGACCCACACCGTCCACCTGCTCAGTTCGGACATAGCCTGCACTGATAAGCAGTTTTATAATGGCATGGGTGGAAATCTCGGTTTCTGTTGTAAGCTTCAGAATGTGCTTTTTAAGCTCTTCAGGCGGAATTGTAAGCTGGATTGCCGCCTCGATTGAGCATACTATATAATTGTAGTCACCGTCGAGAATACGGCAGAGTACACCAAGTCGCTTCTGCTCAAAGTCAAGAGATTTACTGTCCGTCTGACGGAAATTGAAATCACGGGCGGGATAGTGATACGCCCCTTCAGAAAAAACATTCAGGTCTTCCGTAAGCTTTACTGCCGAAGCTTCATCAGGGCAGATTATGAGTGCCTTTTCGTCCATATCTTCAACGATAGAGGAGATATAATGAGCTTTATGCACCTGAGAAAGACCGATTACACCCATAGGAAGTGCACCGGTTTTTACGGCGTTTTTCACCGAAGAATATTCAATTGACTTTGAAAGAACAGCTGAAAAACCTGACACCCATATCACCTCTCTTTTATTTTTACTCTGAAAGTAAATTATATATCCAAAAATAACCAAAAGTCAAGAAAAAAAAGAGAAACCCCCCACGGGATTTCTCGGCTTAAGCTTTAATTAACTTATGCTTCTTCCTTCTTGAAAACTGAGAAAAGTTCCTCGAGCCAACCGAAGATTTCTGTAAGAAGAGCCTTTACTTCGTCAAGGATTGCCTTTACATCTGCTGCCATTGTGTTTTACCTCCCTCTTTAAATTTTTACAAATACATTATATACTATCCTTTAAGAAAAATCAATACTTGTGTATATTTTTTAAAATTTTTATCTAAAAAAATAACTGCTCCCTGAAGGAGCAGTTGACATTCATTATTCAGCAGCGAGAACGCCTGCTTTTGTAAGAATATCGATTACAAGATCATAGATTTTTGTGAAAAATTCTGTGATGAATGTGAAGAACTGTTCCATTATCCGCTACCTCCGTTTAGATTTTTGATAAGGTGTTCACCTTTCGTTTACAGTATACATCATAAAATGATAAAAATCAATAGTTTATGACGAAATGCAACATTTTTTATTCTTTTGTACCAAAGAGTTCATCCCACTTTGCAGCAGCAAGGAAGGGAGCAAGAATAGCGTAGAGAGCCTTGAACGCTTTCATAAGACCGTCAAAGAAGCCCTGCTTATCTGTGCCGAAAAGCTCGTATACGTAATCCATAATCATAGTTCTCACCTCCTGAGTTCGTTCTCTGTTTTGAAATTATATCTCAATTTTGAAAATAAATCAATAGTATATACAAAAATCTCATATACTTTTCACTTTTTTAATAATATCGAATGCCTATTAAACAAAAAAGAGCCCAAAGGCTCCTTTTCATTTAGTTGAATTTTGATTATTCAGCGTCAGCGCCAAATTCGTCAACCTTGCCCATGATCTTTTCTACAAGAGCAAAGATAGCGTCAACAACCTTTTCGATGTTTTCGATGAATGTCATTACATCTGCAAAGAAGTTTTCCATTACTTTACGCCTCCTATTTTTGTGATTTACCTTTTAAAGGTTCAGCTTAATTATATACTAAGGCTTTAATAAAATCAAGAGTTTTCTTAAAATTTTTTAAAAAATTAAGAACTGCCGGTAAGCAGCTCTTAAATAATTTCTTATTTGAAATAAGTGTTGATCCAATCCATAAGACTGTTATACATAAGGGTAACAATTGCGATAAGTTCAGCGATAAGATCTGTAAGTACCATTTCAGTTTCTCCTTTTCTCTAAATTTTGTTGTTCAAGTATGAACGTTGGCATAATTATACACCAAGGATTTTAAAATTTCAAGGGAAAGAAAAAATTTTTAATTATTATATGAAAAAAATTGTAACTGTATTAACTCAGGAAACGGCATTCTATTGTCTGATGCTGTGTAGTTGCTTTCAGCTGTAAGCAAAAACGGTACCACCCGTCAGGACAGTACCGTTTTATGAAAATTATTGAATTTCTTTTTATCAACTTCAATTATGTAACCGATTCTGAGAAATTTTAGAATTTCATTGATGATACCGACTACAATCACAAAAATCCATTATACGTTTTTCCTGTAAAGTAAAACTTAATTAAACAACGTCCTGCTCTACAAACTTGAGCTCGTAATCGATTCCAAGCATTTTTAAAACTTCGTTGATAAGACCTACAACGAAAGCGATAACATCATTCATATCCATTGTTATTTCTCCTCTTGATACTGAACTTTTTAAGACTTACATTAAGCCTTCTTTTTTCATAATAGCTTCGATAATATCAAAAATTCTTCCGGTAATAAAAGTTAAAAATCCCCACATATTTGTCATCTCCTTTATTTTTTTGTTATCGGATTCATCACCGATACAATTTTATTTTACACTACAATTAACAATAAATCAAGTGGGTTAACTGTTTTTTAAAACTAATAAAACAAAACCGCAAACCTTACGGTTTGCGGTATAAGTTATTTGCAAATAACTTAACTGAAATTAGCCAACATAATCGAGACCTTCGTCTTTAGCAACGATGTTGAAGATTTCAGCAAGAATAACTGTGAGAAGATCAATGAAAGCAGCTGCCTTGTCTTCTGCATTAATAAGTGCTTCAATCTTGCCCTTAATACGATCAAACATTATAGTATCCTCCTTATTAGATTTTAGTAATGTAAATTTGACAATTCAAACAAACTTATTTGATGAGGTTTGCGAACTCATCTTCGATTTCTGTGCCTACTTCCTTTTCGAAAATAGCCTTAACAAAAGCGATGATTTCGTCGATAAGGTTGTAGATAGCGCTCTTTACAGCAGCTGTAAGATTATCCATTGTGTAAGTCCTCCTTCCTCAATATTTGTTTATGGGATAAACCCAATAACATACTAAAAAATAAAAGTGTCACTAGACAATCTTATTTAATGATGCCTACAACATCATCATAAGCGTCCTTAAGTTCGTCTTCTACTTCTGTGCCAACTTCTTTGTCCCAGATTGCTCTGATGAAAGCGATGATGTCAGCAAAGAGCTTTTCGAAAAATGCCTTAATATCCATTGTACAAGTCCTCCTTTATAAATTTGCGTGAGGTACACACTCCTCTAACATAGATACATTATATAATAAGCAAAATTGTTTGTCAATAGTTAATTCAAAAAAAGTTCATCAATTAACACGATTTCTTTATAAATTTTAATAAATTCATATTAAAGAAAAATAACGCACAGTTTTCTGTGCGTTATCACTTTGTTTCAATTGTGTCTCTTCTTAGCCGATAACGGGTACAAAGTAGACAAAGAAGAAACCGGGTATGCTGGCCTAAAAACTCAATAAGATAACCTTATTTTGTGCTGTCAAGAATGTTATCGTATGCATCCTTGAGTTCGTCTTCTACTTCTGAGCCAACTTCTCTATCCCAGATTGCTCTGATGAAAGCGATGATGTCAGCAAAGAGCTTTTCGAAAAATGCCTTAATATCCATTGTATAATCCTCCCTTTAAAATTTATCTGAGGAAAAACCCTCTTGCGACTTCCGATTATATATCAGAAATACATTTCTGTCAATAGTTTATTCAGAACAGCCCGATAAATAGCACTTTTTTAATAAAACTTAATAAATCTGAAATAAACAAAAAAATAACACACAGCGAACTGTGCGTTATCAGGTTGAATTAAATTATGCCTCTTCCTCTTCGTCAAGACCAATGAGGGGTCTGAGGTAAGCAAACATAAAGTCGAGTAGTCTGTTGATGATGTCGATAAGTTTCTGCATAATAAATTACCTCCGTTATTAGTTAACTTCGTTCTTGAGTTCATTGATGAATTTTTCAAGAATTTCATCAATGAAAGCGATAATTCTCATAAAAATAGCTTCGAACTGAGCCTTGAAATCTTCCATTGTGTTTTCTCCTTTCTGTATTTTATACAAAACTCTATAATGCTATTATACACAAAATTAAAATAAAATCAATAGTTTTAAATTTATTTAATAAAAAAAGTGCCACAAGCAAAAGCTTGTGGCAAAATTCAATTAACTTATGCTTCGATACCGAGCTGCTTGTAAATGAATGCGAAGAGTTCCTTGAGGCCTTCTACGAAAGCGTCAACAAAAGCCTGGAAGTTGCCTTCTTTAATGTTGTTGATGATATTTGTAATCATTGCGTTTTCCTCCTTGTTAGAATTAAATTTTAAAAAATCAAATTAGAAGTTGAGATTAGCTTCGATCATGTTCTTAAGATATTCAGCAAGTGTGTCGAAGAACTTAAGAATTTCTGCCCAAAGATTGTCAAAGTTAAGGCTGATGTTTTCCATTACGATATCCTCCTTTTTATATTTTAGGGACATCCCCCTAAGTTGATTACATTATATATCAGTATAAATGATTTGTCAATAGTTAATTCAAAAAATATTCATTTAATTTTATAAGTTGTGTGTAATGTGCGTGAAACGGCCTTCCAAATAAATTCATACAATACTTCTGAAGAAAAATCTGACAGTCTGATAACACCCTAACCACAACAATATAATAATGAGAAAAATGAAAAGAAAAAAGAAAAAATTATATATGCGTTGGCACTTCAGTTTTTCGCAGAAAAGCTTTTTGCGCATTGTTTCAGCTTCTTCAATCCATTCAGAATTGGTCTGACAGAATGGGGCAGGCATCGAACAATTAATATTCCTATTTGATATTAAAACGACTTGTTTTGTAAACTATTTGTTAACAAATGCCCGTTTTTTCGGTTTTGTTGCAGAAAACCTGCACAAAAATGCGTTTTCCGGCCTATATATGGGAGGTATTTTTTAAGCTTACCTGCAAAACAGTCTTGTTCTGCAGAATATTCAAAGAAAGGAGCGACTAAAAATCAAAGATTTATCCAGCAAAGAAAAGCTCTTCTGCACCTACTACTCGCTTTCACGCAACGGCAGAGAGGCTGCTGCAAAATCGGGTTACGTCTTTCCCGAAAAAAGCGCCCTCAGACTGCTGAAGCGCGAAAAGATAATTGGGGAAATAGAGAGACTTGACCAAAACAGAAGCAGAAACGAAAAAGATATTTCCGCCGGATACTTCCGACTGGCTTTCGGTTGCGTAAGCGACGCTGTGAAGCTGCTTTTTTCCGATGAGGTTGACACAGAAAAGATTGAGGAAATGGATCTGTTCAATATTTCGGAAATCAAAAGAAAGAAAGGCGGAGATATTGAGATTAAATTTTTCGACCGTCTGAAGGCTCTTGAAGCCCTTTATGAAATGAGCGAAACCTCAGGTGTTGCCGACAATGCTTTTTATTCGGCAATTGAAAAGGGTGCTGCCGCGCTTAAGGGTGACAGCTTTGGCTAACGAAGAATTTGTCCCCTTTTCAAAAAAGCAGCTGAAAGCTCTCACCTGGTGGCATCCGTCCTCGCCTGACAGCCGATATGACGGAATTATCTGCGACGGCGCCGTAAGAAGCGGAAAGACTACCTGTATGTCAATTTCCTTCGTTGCCTGGGCTTTCTATTATTTCAACGATACGTCTTTTGCCCTTTGCGGAAAGACAATAGCCTCGCTGAAAAGAAATATTGTTACTTCTCTTCTCCCTCAGCTTAAAAGTATGGGGTTCTCCTATAAAGAGAAATTGAGCAGTAACCTTATTGAAATCAGTCTTGGTAAAAAAGTCAACCGTTTTTACCTTTTTGGCGGAAAAGACGAAAGTTCGGCTGCTTTAATTCAGGGGATGACTCTCGGTGGTGTTCTTCTTGACGAGGTTGCACTTATGCCACGTTCCTTTACTGAACAGGCTCTTGCAAGGTGCTCGCTTAAAAATTCACGTTTCTGGTTCAACTGTAACCCTGAAAATCCGATGCACTGGTTTTATGAGGAATGGATAAGAAAAGCTGAAGAAAAGAACTGCCTTTATCTCCACTTTCTTATGAAGGACAACCCTGCACTCAGTGAAAACGTAATACGACGGTATGAAAATCTTTACAGCGGTGCCTTTTATGAAAGGTTTGTTCTTGGAAAATGGGTTGCAGCAGACGGGCTTGTTTATCCCGAAGTTGCCTCAGGCAAATATGTACACAAGCCCCCTGTGAACGTATTTGAAAAGCATTATGTATCCTGCGATTACGGAACGGTCAATCCAACCTCATTCGGTCTTTGGGGCTTACATAACACGGTGTGGTACCGTTATGATGAGTTCTACTACTCTTCACGCAAAGAGGGCCGACAGAAGACCGACGAGGAATACTACCGCCACCTTGAGGAGTTCACAGAGGGACTTAAGGTTGAAGCAGTCATCGTTGACCCTTCAGCAGCTTCTTTCATTGAATGCATCCGACGTCACGGCAGGTTCAGGGTCATACCTGCAAAAAACGACGTCACCCAGGGTATAAGAAAGGTTCAGGGCGCTTTCAGAGACGGCTTAATTGCTGTTTCACCCGATTGCAAAGCAGCCCTCAGAGAATTTTCCCTTTACCGTTGGGACGAGGGTGCAGCAAAGGATACACCAAGAAAAGAAAATGACCACGCTATGGACGAGATACGATACTTCGTTTCTACCGTTCTTGGCAAAAACGAGGATGACGGCTTTTTTGCCCTTGCCATGGACAGAAGCTGACACCTCCCTCATCCTCAGAAAATATTGCAGAAAGGAGTAAAAAAAGACTTTGGCTTTAAGAAAAAAGAAAAACGAAAGCACCTGCGATGCTGTTGCAGTTCCCCAGACAGGCGGAAACTCGCACCCCTTTATGTCCCTTTCTTCTTATAATCCCACCTCACCGGATATGGAGCTTTACAGGAGCCTCAGGGAAGCTATTCCCGTTATTGATGCTGCACTTTATAAGCTTATCCGTCTGCTGGGCAATTTTGAGATTATCTGCACCGACAAAAACGCCGAAAGAGACCTTAGGGACTTTCTGCAAAGTGTCAACGTAGGCGGTACCCGTCAGGGCATTGACGCTTTTATAGGCAGCTATTTTGAACAGCTTCTAACCTACGGCACAGCTGTTGGCGAAATCTGCACAGACGGCAGAAACATCACCCACCTTTTTAATGCCGACCTTCGTACTGTCAGTCTTTCCTACGGTGAAACAGCTCTTGATGTAATTGTTTCGGCAGAAAGCAGCGGCATATTCAAGCCCGTAAAGTACCCTTCACTTGTGCTGCTTTCCGTTCACAATCCTGAACCCGGCAAGCTTTACGGCACCTCGGTTTTAAAGGGACTGCCCTTTGTCAGCGACATTCTGCTGAAGATTTATAACACAATCGGCATCAACTGGGAACGTGTGGGAAATGTACGTTTTGCAGTAACCTATAAGCCGCAGAACGACGCCGTTGACAAGGCTTATGCAAAGGAGCGTGCCCTTCAGGTAGCTTCCGAATGGAGCAGAGCTATGGAAAGCAGTGGTTCCGTAAAGGATTTCGTTGCCGTTGGTGACGTCAGCATCAAGGCTATCGGTGCAGACAATCAGATTCTCGACAGCTCCGTGCCCGTAAGACAGATGCTTGAGCAAATTGTGGCAAAGCTTGGCATTCCGCCCTTTCTTCTCGGTCTTAACTGGTCAACTACGGAAAGAATGAGCTTTCAGCAGGCCGACGTGCTTACAAGCGAAATTGACGCTTACCGCAGAGAGCTGAATCCCACAATTTCAAAAATCTGTTCTATGTGGCTTCGTATGAACGGTTACGACTGCGATTTTCAGATTGAATGGAACAGCATAACCCTTCAGGACATTACCGAGCTTTCACAAAGCAGACTTCATGACGCACAGACAAAGAAAATTCTCAGCGAAATCGGAGGTGAACAGGATGACAATTAAAGAGGAGCTTTCACTTATTAACGGTTATTCCCGTACAGAGCTTAAAGAAGAAGACGTTTATATTTTCACTCTCACTCTTTGCGACAACGAAGTTGACAGAGATTTTGAAAAGTTCAACCTTTCTTCTTTAGAGAAGTTAAAAGAACTTTTCAAAGGCAAAACGGGAATTACTGACCACAGTATGCGTTCTAAAGACCAGTCAGCACGAATTTTTCACACCTATATTGAAACAGACAGCACAAAAACCACAGACTCCGGTGAGCCTTATACAGCACTTAAGGCAAGGGCCTATATGCTCCGAACCGAAGGCAACGCCGACCTTATAAAGGAAATTGACGGCGGCATCAAAAAGGAAGTCAGTGTAAGCTGCAGCGCAGAAAGCTGTATCTGTTCAATCTGCGGCAAGGACCTTAAAAGACGGGAATGTAAACACGTAAAGGGCAGAAAATACTCCGGCAGACTTTGCTACGGTATTCTGGAAAACCCTACCGATGCTTATGAGTGGTCCTTTGTTGCAGTACCTGCTCAAAGAAAAGCAGGCGTTACAAAATCATTTTTAAAGGAGGAGCACACCTTGATAAAAGGAACAGAGGTTATCAAGTCCGTAACAGAAAATACGGTTATCACACCTCAGCAGGCTCAGGATATATGTGATTACATAAAAGAGCTTGAGGAGCTTTCATCGGAAGCTCTGACCTACAAACAGCATCTTACAGAGGATATTGCAAGATATGTCCTTCTTCTGATGCCCAAGGTTAACACAAAGCAGTTCACTCAGAGCTGCAACTTTATGAACCTTTCAGAGCTTCGTTCTCTGAGAGACGGACTCAGAAAACAGGCAGGCGAAGTTATGCCACCCGTTCTTCAGTTCAGACATTCAGCAAATTCAGTTCAGAACAAAGACAACAACGCTTTTAAAATTTAAGGAGGATTTAATATGAACACACCCGTTTTTCACGGATTCGAAACAAAGGAATTGACTTTCTTCAAAGACAAGAATGTAGCCGTAGGTAAGGCTTTAAATGTAGGTACGCTTAAAAGAGCAGTTGTACCTGCTGCAGACGAAAAGTTCTGCGGTGTATGCTCAGCAGTAAACGACATCTATGCAAGCGTTATTCTCAAGGGTCACGCAATTGTAAAATATTCAGGTACATCACCTGTAATCGGTTACAACAAGCTTGCTGCAGACGGCAACGGCTATGTAAAGTTAAGCGACAGCGGCAGAGAAATTCTTGTTTTCGACGTAGACACAGCTAATCGCACAATTGAAATTTTACTTTAAGGAGGAACTATAATTATGGCAAGTTTTGACAACATCAGACTGGAAAAAGGACTTTATACTTCAGGCAAAAGCTTCACAGAAGCTCTTGAAAGCATTGACCCCAGCGAAAATTACATTGGCACTGAGCTTGAAGGTCTCGACGCCTATCAGCGTCAGCTCAAGCGTTTCGACATCAAGGTAAGCGGCAAGGACAGCGACTGTATTGACAAGTTTTTCCGTACAACCGATTCAGCTGCTCTTTTCCCCGAATATATTTCAAGAGCAGTTTACCAGGGTGCTCAGGAAAACGACATTCTTTCAAGAATCGTTTCCACAGTTACAAACATTGAGGGCATGGATTACAGAACAATCTTCTGCCCTGCAGACGACATCAATAAAGTACCTGCAGTTATTAACGAAGGCACTTTTATTCCCGAAACAAAAATCACAACAAAGGAAAACCTTGTAAAGCTTAAGAAAAGAGGCCGTATTCTCAGTGCTTCTTATGAAGCAATCCGTTTTCAGCGTCTTGACCTTTTCACTGTTGTGCTTAAGCAGATTGGTGCTGCAATTGCAAAGGCTGAGCTCTTTGATGCAATTGACACTCTCATTAACGGTGACGGCAACAGCAACTTTATTGAAGAGTTCAACACTGAAACCGAAGGCACACTCACCTATTCAGACCTTGTTTCCTTCTGGAATAAGTTTGACCCCTATCAGATGACAACAATCATCACTTCACCCGACGTACTTCAGGAGCTTCTTAAGATGAGTGAATTCAGAGATGCTTATACGGGTCTTGATTTCCATTCAACAGGTAAGCTCATCACACCCTTCGGCGCAGAGCTTTATAAGAGTTCAAACGTTGAAGAAGGTAAGCTTATCGGTCTTGACAGAAACTTCTCACTTGAAAAAGTACAGTGCGGAAACATTATTACGGAATATGACAAGCTCATTGACCGTCAGCTTGAAAGAGCCGCAATCACAACTATTTCAGGTTTTGCGAAGATTTCTCAGGACGCTTCAAAGCTTCTCGTTATTTAAGGTTGTGAACTGATGGTTACGGTTTCAGACGTTTTAAGTGCACTGACTCTCTATTCGGATACAGAGGGCTTTTCAGAAGAAAAACTCCATTCTTATGCTGAGCTTGGCCTCAACTATGTTAAAAACAGACTGAAAGACGGAGCAGACGAAAACAGTCCTCTTGTACTCCAAACAGCAACCGCTGTTGCACACTACTACTTTTTTGTGGGAGCAATCAGCTCCTCAGACAGATATGAAAGTTATAAGGCAGGCGATATGACCATAAGGCGAAACATCAAAAAGGAACTCGACTTTGAAAAAGAAGTTCTTCTTACAGCTTTTGCTAATGCAGCGTCAATTCTTACAGATACGGAGTTTTGTGTAATTGCCCACTGAGCATATACGCAGTAAGCTTTTCAGTGGCTTCGGTGTAACTTTCAGCTTTGTTATAGACGGCACTGCTACTGACTTTGACTGTGTTTTTGAGCCGCTGAGATATAAAAATAAGATATACCTCAGCGGTATACCTACGGAGCTCGGCTATAACAGTATGCGAAAATATCTTATAATGACACCCCTTGAGGTGCCTTTTGAAAGTCTTGACGGTGTTACAAATTATCTTAAATTTGAAAATTGCAAATACCGTGTTGACCACTACGAAAAGGTATATCTCAAAAGTGAACCCCTTTACTACTGGGCCATTGTTCACAGAGAGGATTCAATATGAAAAAATCTTCGGAAATTATAAATAAAATCAAAGACGCCATTAACGAGGACGTTGATATCAGCGAAACCTGTGAAGCTGTCCGAGCTTATGAGCGTACCAATCTTCCCGTGCCACTGAAAAAAACTTACTTCTCCCTTTTGTGTGAGGAAAATTCCCTTGTAAAGGGCACACCTGACATCAACAAAATTACAGTAAGAATGACCTGCTTTACACCCCTTACTCTTCCTGCTTATACTGCCAACGAAACGGCTGAAAATATTGCGGGATATATGGATGAGCTTTTCGGCTCGGATTTCGTGAGCTACAGTATCGGTGAAACTGATTATGACGATGACGTAAGGGCATACAAGGTTATCTGCCGCCTTAACTTTCAATATTAATCAGACTGTCGATAAGAATGCAAGAACAACAATGAAGCAGCTTTTGCGTTCACTATAACAAAACCTATTTATCATAAAATTTTAAAAAGGGTCTGCACATCGAGTGCCGACCCTTTTTCTTCATTGTTTCGAACTTTTTTCGCCCTCTCGGAGTACTTATGTACGCCTTCGGGGCGAAGAAAAGCCCGTCTTACATTCTTCTCGACAGCCTGATTGCTTTTCGATAAGAATAGAATTTATTTTTTCTTTGTTGTTACCTTAATCGCTGAGGAGAAATCGCCGTAATAGATTTTTGAGTCAGCCTTTCTGTAGGCTCTTACCTTGTAGTAATACTTCTTGCCTTTCTTAAGGCTTTTTTCCTTGTATGAGGTGGTTTTGCTGTTTACAGACTTTATTTTATTCCAGCTTTTGCCGTCTGTGCTGCGATAAATCTCATAAGCCGTGGCTCCGCTTACTTTTGACCAGCTGAGGGTAAGTGTAGTTGTTTTAACTGAAGAAGCCTTAAGAGTTTTCACCTTTGAGGGAGTTGTAACAACCTTTACATTGGGTGAATAGTCACCTGTTTCTCCTGTTTTACTGTTATAAGCTTTTACCTTGAAGTAATAGGTCTTGTTAGGAGAAAGAGATGAAATATTATAGGCAGTGTCCTTTGTTTTTGCAATACGTTTCCATTCTCCGCCTGAATAACGGTAAAGCAGATAAGTGTCTGCGCCGCTTACCTTTGACCAGTATACTCTTACTGAGGTAGATTTTATATTTTTGCTCTTTATTTTGCTGACCTTGCTGAGCTTTGTTCTTTCGCTTACAGTACCGGAAAATCCGCCGTTTACTGCAGAATTTACAGCTCTTACCTTAAACTTATACGCAGTGTGTGACTTCAAACCACTTACGGTACAGCTTGTGCCCGTTACTGTCTTATTCTTTGTCCATTTACCGTCTTTATAAAGGTAAACTTCATATTTTGTTGCACCGTTTACCTTTGACCATGAGAGAGCAACTGCTTTATCGGTTTTCTTTGTAACTTTGAGACCGCTGACCTTTTCAAGAGGTATTTTAACTGTAACTGCTTCACTTAAAAGTCCGTAGCTTACTGCATAGTCGTCCTTTGCAACGGGCTTTATTTTAAAGCTGTAACTTTTTCCGTTTTCGGCATCGGAGAAGGTGTATTCTGTTCCCGTAACGGAGGTCAGCTTGTTGAATGTACCTGCATTTTCGCTTAAATAAACCTCATACTCCGTAGCATAGGGTATTGCAGTCCAGCTGAGAACGATTTTGTTTCCGTCTGCCTTTGCTTCAGGAGTTTCAGCCTTTGTGAATACAGGAAGAACAGCTTCACCGCTATAGCTTTCTATAAAACGGAATTTAAGAAGCTTCACCGAGTTTTCGGTGGTTTCTGTAAGAAGATAATCTGTACCCTTAACAAGGCTTATATCACCGAATTTTACGCTGATAACAGGAGAAGAGTTTTCCTTTGCAGTTATGGTAATTTCGCCCTTTGCTTCGCTTTCTTCGCGGAAGATAAGGGCAACAATAAAGCTTACGAGAGGTACTGCTGTGTCTTTTCTCTGATTGATTACCTCAAGGGCTTTTTCAATCATACGTGAAAGGTTATCGTTTTTAAGTGCGTTATTGAGAGGTCTTACCTCGGTATACTCAGGGAAAACAGTTGTACCTGCCCAGTTGTCAAGAACATTTTTAACTGTTTTGTAAAGAAATTCAACAACAGAAACGTCACCTGCACAGTTGAGTGCCTTAACTGCAGTTATGTCAATAAGGTTCTGTAAATCAAGGGTGAAGAAAGAGTCAATTATACCCTTTTGTATACCGTCACCCATAAGGAATTTTTCGGAGTCAAAGTTTACGGCTTTATTTTCGCCGAAGCAGTCAATAAACTTATCTATCTTTACGAATAGCGTGTCTGTTTTGCTTACAGCTATACCGGTAAATCCCGCAAGGTCTTTTTCAAAGAAGATATAGTTGAGAAGATAATTCATAACTTCCCATATATCCTTTCCACCGCCTGCTTTATATGTTTTTCCTTGAAGGTCAGTAAGGTTTATAAAATCGCCGAGAATCCACGCGAGAATATCGCCGAGTACTACTGTGTAGTGTTCGTTACCGTTATATGAAGCACCGGTTTCAAGCTCTTTTGCAACATTCACAAAAAGCACCGATACAAGGTCTTCAAGGCTTTTGCAATTCTGTATTCCGCCGTCAAAACCGATTTTGCCCATTACAAGGGAAACCACCTGAAACATAAGCTCATCGTAGGTAAGGTCATCGGAATTTTCAATTAGGCCCGAGCCATTTGCAAGGTACCTGAACACATTTTCAACATTGCTTTCAATAAGGGTGTAATCGCCCTTCTGCCAACCTGTATATGAAGGCACAAGCTGCTTTACAATTTCACCGATAACATTGTTAATCTGAGAAAGCAGTGGTGTACCTGAAATAAAACGCACCTTTGAAAAATCGTAAGCATCACCCTTAAGGTTGAGCATTGAGGCAAGGTTTTTCAATTCCTCACCGTAAGAAGCAAGGTCAACGTCAAAATTCTTGAGAGCAGGTGCAATATACTTGTCAATCACAAGGCCGAAGGCAATAATAATTATATCCTCTACCGTTGAATTCTGATTCATTGTAAAGCCGGGAAGAAGCCCGTCACTGCTTGTTACAAACTTATAGAGAAAATCGGTATAAAGAAAGGCGTCAACATCGTATTTTGCCTTTTCATAAGCCGTTTTGTACTGTGCTGTATCTTTCTTGTAAACAAGTTCAACAAGAAGACCCTTCAAAAAGCCCGAAACACCGTCAGGGCCAAGAAGTGTATTAACATCAAAAAAGGCTTCAACAAGTCCTAAATCAGCCTCACTGTTACAGATTTTCTGCACAAGGCTGCGATTTGCATTGATAAGCTCAACAATCTCTTTTAAAACCGTGATATCCCCTGTTTTTTCTCTTGTCATTCCTGTCTTCCAGGTTGAAAAATCAAGATTTTTCAGATCTCCCATAAAAGGTCCTGCAAGCTTCAGCACACCTTTGTAATCGTCAACAGTTTTACAGATATTGTTAACCGAAGTAAGATCAATTTTCAAAAGTACCTTTTCTCCGCCGAAAAGTGAGGGCTGCTTTACTTCAAAATAAAGGCTGTCCTTATTATCTAAAAGAAGTTTGTCAACCATATCAAGGGTACGCTCAGCGTTATATGTATCATCCTTGGCTGTGTAATACTTAAAGCTGTATGTAAGCTCCTTTGCTGCAAAGCTTACCGAAGAAAGTGAACTGAAAAGCATAAGAAGGCACATCAGCACACAAAGCATTCTTTTTATAATTGTCATGTCTTTTCCTCCTTGATTTATAAAAAATCAACACCCTAATACTACCCTTAAAACAAAGGCAAGTCAATCGATTTCAGAGAATTATTAAAAAATATTAAAAAATACACAACAAAGATAACAGTATATTAAGACAGTCAAAAAAGCGGCCACAGTAATCTGTAACCGCTTCAGACTGTCGAGAAATGTGCAAGATGGCGTTTTCTTTAT
>JAZSQU010000051.1:0-3899 GCA_045538095.1 Acutalibacteraceae bacterium
CCTTGCTTGTAATGTAAATATTATTTGTGTTTTTATAACCATACATACATATAAAAATCTTGTATAAACCGCCGGGTTATGTCAAAAATAAAATGAAAGTTTAGATATTAACAAACGAAACAAACCGTTATTTATTCGGCACAAAGGCAATTCCGGGAATTTGTATTCTTGGGCAAACAAAATATTCGGGTAAAAAATGAAGCCAATCAACAACTTGCATGAATTGATTTAAAAGTGAGAAAACTCAATAGTAGAAAGGAGTGAACAATATGACTGAAAACAAGGATATAAAAAAAGATAAAGAATCCAAGGAACAAAAAACTCTTACCAAACCCGGCGATATTAAAGGAAAAATTGATGTTCCCGATGACCGTGAACGCAGAGACGGTCCGGGTGGAAATTAAAGCAAATAAGAGTACTTTTTGAAATAACAAAGCCCCCGTTTTACGGAGGCTTTCTGTTGCTTAAATTCTGTTATTTACTTTTCTTTGCCGGAACAAGGAAAATAAATACAAGTGAGCTGAGAATAAGTAAATACGGGTAGAACAGTAGCGGTATTATTTCAAAAGCAGAAATTGTTCCGCCAAGCTCTGTTACCGCAGTAATTGCGACAAGCATCTGTGCACCGTAAGGAATAATTGCCTGGAAGAAGCATGAGAATGTATCAAGTATAGATGCTGTTTTCTTAGAAGAAATACCGTATTCTGCAGAAATCTCCTTGGCAATAGAATTTGCCATAACAATGGCAACAGTATTGTTTGCAGTTGCTATATCCAAAGCACCGACAAGAACGCCAATGCCGAGCTGACCGCCTTTTTTGCCCTTGAAGATTTTTCTGATACCCGAAAGAAGTGCTTCAAAGCCTCCGTTGTATCTGATAAGTGCGCAAAGTGCAGCAACAAGAATTGCTACCATGGACGTTTCAAACATACCTGCTGCACCTGTACCCATGCTTCCGAGTAAGTCAGGGAAGTTAACCGCACCGGTAAGGAGCATTATAGCGCTGCCGGAAATAATACCGATAATAAGAGTAAGGAAAACGTTCACACCCACAATGCCGCTGATAAGTACAAGCACATAGGGAATGATCTGAATCATATCGTAACTCTTGTTGATGCCCTCATTTATATCTGCACCCATTGAAAGCACAGTGATGAATACAAGAGTTACAATTGCAGCAGGAAGAACAATTGCCAGGTTGGTACGGAATTTATCCTTCATGTTACAGCCCTGACCGTTACACGCAGCGATTGTTGTATCGGAAATAAATGAAAGATTGTCGCCGAACATAGCACCGCCTACAACGGTACCTACACAAAGAGGTAAAGAAAAGCCTGAGCCTTCAGCGAGAGCAACTGCAATGGGAGTAATAAGGGTGATTGTACCTACAGAAGTACCCATAGCCGTTGAAACGAAACAGCTGATGATGAAAAGTACCACTACTGCAAATCTGGGTGGGGTTATGGAAAGCATAAAGTAAGCTACACTTTCTGCAGAGCTTCTGCCTACAACACCGACAAAGATGCCTGCAAGCATAAAGATGATAAGCATAGTGATAATATTTTTATCACCTACACCCTCTCCCATAATTTCAAATTTACGGTCAAGAGCTTCACCCTTTGTCTGCAGCACAGCCACAAAAAGAGCTACAAGGAAAGCTACTACAACGGGCACACTGTAAAAGCCCATTGAAATTTTCATTACATATTCGAATACGATACCCAAGGTGAGATAGAAAACTACAAACACGCCAATGGGTATAAGCGCAAGTGCATTTGATTTTTTCATTGTAATTTTTCCTTTTCTGTTATAGTTTCTTTGGTTAACTGTGGCATTATAACACAAATAAAAATTAAAAGCAACAAAGCAAGCAAAAATTAAACTATCTTATTTCAATTGACATACTATTATAAATATGTTAGCATAGAGACAGTAAAAAAACACGAGGTGAAAATATGAAAAGAATCAAAAACAACCTTGCAACAGACGTAAACGAAAAACTCACCCTGAGAGAATACACTGCTTACAGCGCCAGCTCCGCTATGTCAAGAATCGGCAGCGCTATGAACGGCTTCTTCGGCGGTCTTGTTGCATCAACCTTTTTAGGCTTAAGCGAAAGCGCATTCGCAACCTACAGCACCATTGTATTCATTCTCGGTTTCTGGGATATTGCAAACGACGTTATCGTTTCAAGCTTCCTTGACAAAAGCCGTCGTTCCTTCGGCAGATGGGGCAGATTTAAACCTTGGCTTATGCTGACAATCGTACCTTTTAATCTGGTTGTCATTCTTCAGGCAATGCCTCTCAAGGATTTCTTTCCCGGTATCAGCGACACATTTAAGGTTGCATATCTTGTTATGCTTTACTTCCTCAACGATGCACTAAGCACATTCTATAACGCTGCATTGACCGCACTTAATGCACGAAGAACAACAGATAATATTGAGCGTGGCTACATTGCTTCAATTGACAGTATTCTCGGCTCAGCAATCGGCTCAACAGGTACATATATAGCAGCTTTTCTTCCTTTTATTCTGCCGAATATGTCCGATGCAGAAAGATATTTCTACGGCTACGGTGTGGTAACTCTTTTGGCAATTCCTCTTTCAATATGGAACATTATTGAAACTAAAGAGCGTATCACCGACCCTCCCGTTACTGAAATTCCTAAGCTCAGAGAGGTATATAAGACCATTATCAAAAACAAGCCTCTTATGATCTATATGATTTCGGAAATTCTTGGACACGGCTTCGGTATCGGTTACGGATGTATGACCTACGCGTTCATCGCCTGCTTCAGTGCAGAGCAGTTTGAAATCACTTTCTTCAGAGATACTTTCCTTGAATTCACCTATTCATACAACGACGGTAACTATGCAGCTCTTATGTCATTTGCTTCCCTTGCTTCATTTGTAACAACAGGTATTTCACTTTTCCTCGCTCCCATTGTGCGCAAATGGGTAGACGATAAAATTCTTTATATCAGCATGAAGCTTGGCACGGGTATATGCTATGTTTTAATGTTCTTATCAATTTATCCCTACGAAGAACATACTCCTCAGGAAATATTTGTAAATGTTGTTTTTTGGTATGCACTTCACGGTCTTACCACAGGCTTTTACAACATTGTTCCCGGCCTTATCCAAATGGCGGCTTATGACTACGGCGAATATAAATTCGGTGAAAGAAACGAAGCAACCGTCAGCTCCGTCAAGGGTACTTTATCGAGAATTCTCACCAACTGCACAACCTATTTCACAAACCTTCTGCTTATATTTGTAGGCTACAAGCAGTTTGCCGACACTCCCGAGCTTATGCCTTTAGAGGCTAAAAAAAGTCTGATTTATCTCTTCGCACTCTTACCCGGACTTTTCTCATTTACATCAATTATCCCTATGTTCTTCTATAAGCTCTCAGGTAAGGAGCACAAGAAAATTGTCAAGTCTCTTGAAGAAAAGAGACAGCAGAATCTTGATGAAACCCGTCGCCTCTTCGGTGAGGGAAACGATGAAATTACTGAAGCAGATAAGGTTTCTGTTTCAGAAGAAATTTAAAGCAGTATGTTAAAGGCACAGGAGTAAAAACCCTGTGCCTTTTTTATAAAAAAACTGCATTCTCGCTTTATGTCCTGTACAAATCCGTATCTTTTTAATATAATCAGGTTAAAGGTGGTGTTAAAATGAATCAGAAGAAAATGGGCGCATTTATAAAAACTCTCCGCAAAGAAAAAAATCTTACACAAGAGCAACTTGCTGAAATGATTGGTATTGCGCCAAAAAATTTAAGTAAGATTGAAGTCGGAACAAGTTTTGTATCCGCAGAGACGCTTAATAATCTTGTTGTAGCTTTGGATACAACAACAGAAGAATTATTTGCAAATAATCATATCAAATTACCGG
>JAZSQU010000016.1:0-9905 GCA_045538095.1 Acutalibacteraceae bacterium
TGATAGGTATCGTCGTCGATCTTAGCTACCATGGTCTGAGTAGCATCGAACAGAGAACCGTAGGTGATACCGATGATATCGGAGGAAACCAGTTCTTCTTCGGTGTAGCCGAAGGAAGCGGAAGAAGCAGCCTTCATAGCAGCGTTGATACCTTCCTTGGTTACGTTAGCGCCCTTAACAACAGCTACCAGAATGGTGGTAGAGCCGGTGCAGGTAGGAACGCGCTGAGCGGAACCGATCAGCTTGCCGTTGAGCTCGGGAATAACAAGACCGATAGCCTTTGCAGCACCTGTGGAGTTAGGAACGATGTTCTGTGCGCCTGCACGAGCTCTTCTGAGGTCACCCTTTCTGTGAGGACCGTCGAGAACCATCTGGTCACCTGTGTAAGCGTGAACAGTTGTCATGATACCGCTCTGGATAGCAGCATAATCGTTGAGAGCCTTAGCCATGGGAGCAAGGCAGTTTGTTGTGCATGATGCAGCTGAAATGATTGTATCTTCAGCAGTAAGAGTACCTTCGTTAACTGAGTAAACGATTGTGGGAAGATCGTTGCCTGCGGGAGCTGAAATAACTACCTTCTTAGCACCTCCATCGATGTGAGCCTGAGCCTTAGCCTTTGAGCAGAAGAAACCTGTGCATTCAAGAACAACGTCAACACCGATTTCGCCCCAGGGAAGTTCTGCGGGGTTGGGGTTAGCGTAGATGATGATTTCCTTGCCGTCAACTGTGATTGAGTTTTCGCCTGCAACTACTTCGTGACCGTCGTATCTGCCCTGAGCAGTGTCATACTTAAGAAGGTGAGCAAGCATCTTGGGGCTTGTGAGGTCGTTGATAGCAACAACTTCGTAACCTTCTGCACCAAACATCTGTCTGAATGCAAGACGACCGATACGGCCAAAACCGTTAATAGCAACTTTTACTGACATAATGATTTACCTCCAAAAAAATACTTTTTTGTATTACCAAATTTGCCTTATATATATTAACCGATTTTGGATATTTTTTCAAGATTTTTAGGAAGATTTTTTATCCATTTTAAAATATTTGTTATTCTAACCAAAAACTACAGAAACTAAGGCAAAAAGGGTGCAATAGTGACTAAAATATCTGCCCCATTTTTGTGTAATGTCAACTGTTCTGCTCGTCAAGTGAAAGATAAAAGCTCTTTATAAACTCCTGAAGGAAGATTTCCGCTTCGGGAATATTCATTTTTCTGAGAGACTCCTCGGTACTCTGCAGTGCCTTTTCAAACTCAGTGTTACCTGCTTTTGTTTCTTCTATGCACTTTATAAGCGCCGAAATCTTATCTGCAGCCTTGACGATTTTCCAAAGATATCCGTCCTCTTCTTTTTTGAAAAATGCAGCTTCATAGGTTTCTCTCATGTCCTCGGGAAGCATTGAGAGAAGAGTCTTACCCGCATTGTCCTCCACAACGGAATACGCCTTACGCATTTCTTCACTGTGGTATTTAACGGGTGTGGGCATATCTCCCGTTATTATCTCCGTCATATCGTGATAAAGACCGAGAAAGGCTGCTCTTTCACCGTTCAAATTTTTACCCAGACGGCTGTTTCCGATTACACAAAGAGCGTGTGAAATTACAGCAACATCGTTACTGTGCTCACTGATATTTTCTGTTTGAGTGTTTCGCATAAGCGCCCAACGATTGATATATTTCATTCGTGAGTGCATTGCAAAAAAATGATTTGACATAGCTTAGATAATATCGCCTTCCATGCCCATAGCGCATGAAGCAGCATTTGATTCGTCTGTATCAATATGCATAGCGAGAGCATAAGAGGGGCTTACTCTTACAACAACATCGCCGAAAACAAGAGCTCTGCCGTCTGTATCAACCTTAACTGAAACAATATCCTTATCCTTGAGGTTGTACTTTTCAGCATCTTCGGGAGTCATGTGGATGTGTCTTTTTGCGATGATTACACCGTCGTTGAGTTCAACTTCACCCTTAGGGCCAACGAGCTTACAAGGACCGCTGCCAACGAGGTCGCCTGATTCACGGATGGGAGCCTTAACGCCGATTGAACGAGCATCGCCTGCTGAAAGCTCAACCTGAGTTTCGGGACGTACGGGTCCGAGGATTGATACACCGGGGAATGAACCCTTGGGGCCGATTACCTGAACTCTTTCTTCACAAGCATACTGACCGGGCTGTGAAAGATCCTTTTTCTTTGTGAGTTCATAGCCTTCACCGAAGAGAATGTCGAGCACTCTGCGGCTTACGTGGATGTGTCTTGCGGATGTTTCGATTAAAACGGGTCTGTTCATTTTACTGTCCTCCAAAAACATTATAATAAAAATTTACAGAGATCATTTTACAACAAAATCGCACTAATTGCAACATGGATTTATATTTTTCACAATATATTTTCTTTTTACGCCTGCTGAGAAGCAAAAAAAGACATCCCATACTTGATGTCTGGAATGTCTGTTAAAATCATATGCTGAGAAGTTTATCCATAAGAGGACCGGCTACTCTGCTTAAGAATGCGCCGATTGCTGCCACAAACGCACTGAGTATCTCGCCTAAGAAGCCCGGAATAATCTGAGATTCGGTGAGATTCTGCCATTTGAAAGTAATTGATTCGCCGTTCTGACAGAAAGCATCAAGGGGCAGGTTTTCTGCTGTGTCGCAAGGAATAAAGCCTGCTTCTTCCATAGCCTTTGCAGCGCAGTCTGCCATCTCTTTATCAATAAAGGTCATTGTTGCTTCAGCTCTGAGCTCATCGGCAGGTCGTAACTCTCTGAGTTCGCCAGGGATAAAGCCTGTGCACCACCAATATCTGTCAACGGGGCGTTTGAACTCAAGCTTGTAATCTTCAGGAGCATCGCCCTCATTCTGCTGACGGTAGAATGCCAAATCCATTACAGGCCAGTATTTTTCATCTGCTGTAGCATAGAAATCAAATATATCTTTGCCGAGACCCTGAGCATCTCTGTGGTATAAACCGAGCTCACAACCGACAAATCCGCCGTAATGACCCTTCCAGAATTCCATAAGGAAGTCCTGACCGTCATAGGTATAGAACATTCTTAAGTGGTCATATTCCATATCACTGATAGGTGCCATATAGTCATAAAACTTTGAAAAACCGAAAAGTGTCTGCCAGGCAGTCTTATCTTCAGTGTAATAATAACCACCGTACTCCGAAGAGAACATATATGAAACAACAGGAATCTTCGAAAGAAGAGTGTTGACAATTTTACCTTCGCTCTCCACTCTGACAGGATATGTAGTTGAAACTGTTTCGCCGCCAACAGTTGCTGTGGCAATTATTTCAGCTTCGCCTTCTTTGATACCGGTTACTACACCGTCAGCATTTACAGTTGCGATTTTTTCATCTGATGAACTCCAGGTTATTCCGGGCTGAAGTCTGACACCTTCAACCTCTGCACTTAACTGAGCGCGATCATCGACAGCGACTCCGAGACTGTCTGATGTAATTGTAATCTCGTAATCGTCTGCAGCTGAGGACACCATTAATGTCATCGACATAATGATGATTAAAAATACTGAATACATAATCTTTTTCATAAGAATAAACCCCCTTCAAAATTCAAATACGATAATAACATTTTATTTTCAATAAAGCAATAACTAAAATTATTTTTACAGAAATGTTAATACTCTGTTAAAAACTCACTATTGTATTATATGTATGATTGATGCGTAATATGAGACAGGAGTGTGAATTTTATGTCTGCAGAGCTTGACTTACTTAAAAATGAATGTCTCGGCTGCACAATGTGTCCCTTACACGCAGGCAGACGCAATATGGTTTTCGGTGTGGGCAATCCCCTTTCAAAGGTGATGTTCGTAGGCGAAGGTCCGGGTGAGCAGGAGGATATTCAGGGTGAGCCATTTGTGGGAAGAAGCGGTCAGCTTCTCGACAAATATCTTGAAGTTATTGACCTTAGCCGTAAAGACAACATCTATATTGCAAACATTGTGAAATGCCGTCCTCCTCAGAACCGTGACCCGAAGTCCGAGGAGCAGGATGCTTGTATAGAGCATCTGCGAAAACAGGTTAAACTCATTCAGCCGAAAATAATTGTGTGCCTTGGCAGAATTGCGGCACAGAAGCTTATTTCTCCCGATTTCAGAGTGACAAGTCAGCACGGGCAGTTTATCGAAAAAGGCGGAATACTTTTTATGGGTACGTTTCATCCGTCGGCACTGCTCAGAAATCCTGCTAATAAGGCTGCGGCACTTTCAGACTTTCAGGCACTGAGGGATAAGATAAGGGAACTTGATTTATAACTTTACTTTCAGCATTTTCTGTGCTAAAATATCATCAGTAAATTTTTTGAGGTGAAAATCATGAGCGTAACAAAAACACTTTTTGACACTATGCCCGACGGCAGAGAGGTTTATCTTTACACAATTGAAAACAACAACGGCGTATCCGCCGGCATCATCACAAGAGGTGCAACCCTGCAGTCCTTCAGTTGTCCCGACAAGGACGGCAAAATGGGCGACATCATTATGGGCTTTGACAAGGTTGCTGACCACATCGCTTCAGGTACATACACCGGAAATATTATCGGTCAGTACGCAAACAGGCTTTGCGACGGCAAGTTCACCGTAAACGGCACAGAATACCAGGTTACACAGAACGAAAAGGGCAAGACCTGCCTTCACGGCGGCGGAGAATACAACAGCGCACTCTGGAAGGCTATTATCATTGACGACTGTGCAGTTGAATTCAGCTACGACAGTCCCGACGGTCAGGAAGGTTTTCCGGGCAACGTAAAGGTTACTGTTGTGTATTCTCTCAATGACCATAACGAGCTTGAAATAAACTATGAGGCTGTTTCCGATAAGGACACCATTCTCAACTTCACAAACCACGCATACTTCAATCTCGGCACAATCGAAAACGGCGATGTTCTCGACCACGAGCTTATGCTTAACTGCGATTACTTCACACCCACCGACGCAGACAGCATTCCCACAGGCGAAATCAGAAGCGTTGAGGGTACAGCCTTCGATTTCAGAACACCCAAGAAAATCGGCAAAGACATTAAGGCTGATGATGAACAGCTTATTATGTGCCGAGGCTATGACCACAACTTCTGCGTAAACGGCGAAATCGGAAAGCTCCGCACAGTTGCAAAGGTAACAGACGCAAAAAGTGGAAGAAAGCTTGAGGTTATGAGCGACCTTCCCGGTGTTCAACTCTACACAGGCAACTTCATTGACGGCACAGAAACCGGCAAGGGCGGTATCGTTCTGAATCAGCACTACGGCTTCTGCCTTGAAACCCAGTTCTATCCCGACACACCTAACCAGCCGAATTTTCCGCAGTGCACTTTTAAGGCAGGGGAGAAATTTAAGACAACCACTATTTTTAAGGTATAAACATTAAAAACCAACATATAATAGCATTGACAATATCACGGTACCGTGATATAATATGTACAGAAGGAGCGATTAGCAGATGCCTGTATTATCAAGATTTTACGGAATTGTTATCCGTATGTATTTCCAACAGTCAGAACACAATCCTCCGCATTTCCATGCAATTTACGGTGAACACATGGCTGCAATTTGTATTAACGACGGTACTATTTTAGAAGGAGAGCTTCCCAAGAAAGCCCTTGAAATGGTTCTTGAATGGAACACTATACACAAAGATGCGCTTTTAAAAATTTGGGAAACGCAGGAGTTTATCACTCTTTCTCCTCTCGAGTAAGGGAGATGATTATATGTTTCACAAGGTTAAAGCTGTAAATGCTCTGCCTGAGTACAAACTCAGTATACAGTTCTCGGAGGGTGTAACCAAAATTTATGATGTAGCACCTCTTTTCGAAAAGTACACTTTCTTTTTGCCTCTCAAAGATTCACCCGAGCTTTTCAGCTCTGTAATTGTTGACCACGGTGGCTACGGTGTTGTTTGGAATGACGATATAGACATTTCCTGTGATGAGCTTTGGGCAAACGGCGAAACAGTTGACACGCCTTTTGACGGGCTTATGGCTTTCAGCGATGCCACTTTCCTTTGGAACCTGAACGAAAGCACACTCCGCAAGGCTATTGCTTACGGCAAGCTAATAAACGGTGTTGATGTATGTAAGTTCGGAAAGCAATGGGTTGTATCTGCAGACGCTATGAAAAGAGAGTACGGAGACCCGGTAAGAGCATAAAACTTAACAACAGAAGAAAGCCGCCGAGGATTTTCCCCGGCGGTTGATTTTTATTCAGTTGTTCCTTACCAATGCTTTGCACCGCAGTCGCAGATTTGCTTACTCTTAAAGAGCTTGTTGAAGAAGTTGATTATCTTCCAGATGAAGCCCATGAAGCCTGATTTGTGGCAAAGGTGTGAGCAGTTTTTATCTGCGGGTTCTTCCGGTGCAGGCTTTTCATACTCATAACCGCAGCCATTGTCGCACTTGTAGTCGCCGTTGGTGTCCTTGTGACCGAGGGCAGGAATTGATTCTGTGTAGCTGTCATTACAAGAACAAGTGAAAGTTTTTACGCCTGCTTCGGTGCAAGTGGGGTTCTTGGTAACTGCAGAAGTGTATGAATGTTCATGAGGCGGCTCGATTTTGCTGCTTTCGTCAACGAGAACATATTCACTGAAATGGTTGGTTTCAAAAATCACATAACCGTTTTCAGCTCTGCTGTCAAGTTTTGTTTTTGTTCCGTCAGGAGCAACATAATACACTACGGTTGAATCTGCGTTGAAGTCTTCGGGAATAGGAAGTTTAACTGTTACATAGCCGTTGGGCTGAACCTTTTCACCGTCAGTAACAAGTGAGATATCATAAGCCTTGTAGTTTTCAAATTCGTCACCGAAAGCGAAATTTGCGTTGATTTCTTCTTCGGAAACGATAAGATCAACTTCGGTTTCAAAGTTTTCTTCTGTGTAAGTGATTTCGATATTTGTCGTTTCGTCTTTTGTTACTGCTGATTCAAGTTTTGCAATAGGCTTTGTTTCAAACTTTCCGCAGTCGCACACTCTTTTTGAAACACCTTCGTTGAATACGGTAGGTTCTGTTTCAGTGAACCATTCACCAAAAGTGCAGGTGTGGGGTTCTTCAAGCTCGCTGATATTTTTAAAGGGTATGCCGTTTTCCTCTGCGTAGGTTTTGGCTGTGGAGGGGTCGTGGGAGTAGATTGTAACAGTTTCAAGAAGCTGAACATCATCAAGTAAAACAAAATGTTTTTCTAGTTCATTCAGAATTTCTTCTGCAACTTCATCATTTCCCGAAACTATAAGCATAACTGCCTCTTTATATTTTTGTGCAAATTCAGCAACTGTTATATCTTTTAACACCAAATCTGTACAACATATATATGCTTCAAAATTTGTTTGCACATTGTTAATAATAAGTGTTTCTAATGAAAAACAATACATAAAAGTTCCTGCTGAAATTTTATCAACATTTTCAGGCATAGTAAATTCTTTAAGTGAAAGGCAAACAGCAAAAGCTCCGTTACCTATAGATGTAACTGTGTCAGGAACAGAAATATCCGTTAACGAAACGCAATACCCAAACGCAAATTCATCAATTACTTTTAAAGACTCAGGTAGAAAAATTTCTGTGAGATTTGCGCAAGCCATAAAAGCTCCTTCACCAATAAAGGTTACACCCTCAGGTATTGTAACACTAGTGAGATAAGCACATTCTTCGAATGCGTTGTAGCCAATTCCTGTGACAGGGTAACCACCAAGAGTTGATGGAATAACGACGTCACCGCTGATTGTATTGTCAACTCTTTTTATAGTAGCTTTGCCGTCTTTTATTGTATATGTATATACCCCTTCGGTAAAAGGTTCACTTTCTATTGCTTCTTTACAGTTTTCTCTATCACAATATAAATCTTTATTTTCATCTATATGTCCTAACGACGGCACATAAACATTCGAACTTTTATAATAACCGCAAGTGGAGCAAATAATGTTTTTTGTTCCACTCGAAACACAGGTTGGTTCTACAGTGAATACATCTTTATAATTATGTTCTAACATAGGTGTATAGTTGCTTGTATAAGTGTGTCCGCAAGAAGAACAAACATATTTTTCATATCCAGAAGAAGTACAAGTAGGTTTAATTACAGTTTTTGTATAGGGGTGTTCTTCCAATACGGGTATTTCTTCTGAAATTGTGAAGCCACATCCGCAGAGACAATTTGTAGTCTTAACTCCTTCTGTGGTACATGTAGGATCAACCACATCAATTTCAACATTTTTCAAATGTGTCTCATCAACAAAAACTTTTTCTGGTATTTGTAAATATGGTGGAGAGTCAGAGTCAACATAGTTTTCAACTAGAGATTCCCATTCATCTGATGAGCCAACAAAATAAATGTAGTCTAAATATGTTGTAAAAAACGCTCCGCTGCCTATATATTCAAGAGTGTTCGGTAAATGCATATATTTTAAACCGTAACAACAACTAAATGCACCATCAGTGATATGTTTTAGATTAGTATTTGAAAAATCTAATTCGATAATTTTTCCACAATTATAAAATGCTGTAGAACCTATGCTTTCTAAGCTTTCAGAAATAAGTATTTTTTCGATATTTGAACAATAGCAAAACGCAGATTGTTCAATGTGTTTAACTGTTTGACTTAAAACTATACATTCCAAATTCTCGCAATAACTAAAAGCTGATTGACCAACAGTAATTACTCCATAAGGTATTTCATATGTTGTATTGTTTTTCCCTTGTGGATAATCTACTATTTCTGTACCATCGTAATTAAACAAAACTCCATCTCTGCTAGAAAAATATTTGTTTTCAATATCTACTGTTATAGATTGAATATATTGAGAATCAAAAGCTGAATGCCCAATATTAGTGACATCCTTGGAAATCACAATTGTTTTATTTCCGCAGCCATAGAAAGCACGATTTCCTATAGATTCTACTCCGTTTGGAATAACAATTTCATCATTAGTTTGATCGGATACCAATAGTATTGCTCCATATTCCAAAGGATTAGATTGAAAATCAATTTTTACCCATGATTTGATATTGTTTGTATATACTTCTTTCAAATTTTCTGTAGACCCAAATGCTCTGCTTTTGATACTTGTTATACTTTCAGAAATTGTTACAGAGGTCATTGCATCACATTCATAAAACAAATATTCACCTAACGAAGTTATTCCATTGGTGATTATAACATTTTTTATATTACTTCCCGCAAACGGTGAGCGAGTATCTTTGTACCATCCATAATCATAAGTATCGCCTTCACCGCTAATAATTAGCTCTCTTGTATAGCTATTAAAGTTCCAATAAATATCATCACCACATTGCCCTGTTGCATCTAAAGCATTTGCTGACACTGCGAACAATACAATCATTGCTACAATGGAAAATATCATTCCAATTTTCTTCATCGTGTTTTTCATTTTATCCATCTCCTAAAAAATAAAAATGTGTGCAAACCGAAGAATGCACACACGAAAAAGTACAGACTTGATTTGCTACCACACAAAAACTTGAACAACTCCAAAAAATCAGAATGCCAAATTAGAAGCCTGTATTTTTACCAAAGTAAAAATAGACTTCTGATAATTGGAGTTCAATTATTTGGTTTTCGTGTGGTGCTTTTAGTCTACCACCATTTTCTCAAAAAATCAAGAGGTTTTAAGACCCCTCTGTCACTTTCGTGCCATCTCCCCTTTCAGGGGAGACAAGAAAGCTGCACACATATAAAGAGCTTAGGACTTGTCGCCCCTGAAAGGGGAGATGGCATACGCAGTATGTCAGAGGGGTAAAAAAGGCTCTATAATAAATGTTGGGGTAACCAAAAGAGCCTACGAAAAAATAAAATAAAAAAAGTAGAGCATAATTGGTAAAAATCCGTTAAAATGGAATTGTCGAGAAACCATGAACGGAGGAACCAATATGCTCTACACACA